>NZ_JAXSQZ010000025.1:0-581 GCF_034659835.1 Paenibacillus campi | reverse complement strand
CAGCCGCCGAAGGTGGGGTAGATGATTGGGGTGAAGTCGTAACAAGGTAGCCGTATCGGAAGGTGCGGCTGGATCACCTCCTTTCTATGGAGAATCGTTTCCTGCAACGGAAACATTCATCGAAGCGTAAGCTTCAAAACATCTATAAAGATGTCGATTCAAACTCCTATTTGTTCAGTTTTGATGGAATTTGTATGGGGCCATAGCTCAGCTGGGAGAGCGCCTGCCTTGCAAGCAGGAGGTCAGCGGTTCGATCCCGCTTGGCTCCACCATATACAAACCATCAATATGAAGTTGATCCTTGAAAACTGGATACCGAAACGAAACATCGCGTTTTAGAAAACGATTCTTATCTGTTCTGTGTAAACAGGATCGGAGCAAGAATGAAATAAACGATGGATTCGAACCCGACGAAAGGAATGATCGTTGCTTTGCAACCATCACTTTTGGATGGAAGTAGAAGAAGTCGTCGCTTTCTTAGGAAAGCAACTAGGTTAAGCTACTAAGAGCACACGGTGGATGCCTAGGCGCTAGGAGCCGACGAAGGACGTGGCGAACAACGATAACGCCTCGGGGAGCTG
>NZ_JAXSQZ010000024.1:0-1459 GCF_034659835.1 Paenibacillus campi | reverse complement strand
TCGTCAAGCCATCTGCAATCGTGCCTGTCACCACATCCCGGTTTACAAAACGGCGAATTTCCGGGTTGTAGTACCGCGAACGCATTTGGTATAAGCCGTTCGGATCGGTCTGCACCCCATCACGTCCGTCGTATTGAAACGGCTGATTTGTGGTGCCGTCGTGATGGAGTTCCTCGCCGTACGTATCGTAGGTATATGTGTCCGTCACATTGCCTTTCGCATCCGTTAGCGCAATCGTACTGCCACGTAAATCGTAATGGTACGTCTGCATGTTGCCACTAGCATCGTAACGGCTAATTAAGCCCAGTCCATACACATACCATGCGGTGGGATTACCATTACCCTCCGTTTCCATCCACACCTGTGACAACACCGCTTGCGGGTTGATGATCTGTTTCGTCGTTACACCGTTAACGGTAATCGATGTCCGATTGTTTTCGTTATCGTAGCCATAGCTTACACCACCAGCCGCGATCAATCGATTCCTGGCATCATAGTGGTAATCTTGCAGGCTGCCTTGCAGCATATTGCCTTCTGCGTCATACTGTACCGCTTGTCATTGTAGAGAAGACAAATTTAAAAAATCAACCTTGAGTGACATAGATTCACTCAAGGTTGATTACGAAAATGTGTACCTTAAATTCTTTATTTCTTAATTTTTTTTCTATCCAACCCTAAATTCTCAACAACATTGTTCTCTTTATAGTCAATCATTGCTCTGAAGTCTCCATTTGGACAAAAAACAGAGGGATGTTTTCCACTACCTAATTTGTTTATCATAAGCAGTTCACCACAATTGGGACAGTAAACTTTTTCTCCAACCATTGCTCTATCAACAATATTTTGCAAAGTTCTAATTTCTTTTATAAATTCATTTTCATTCATATCTTTTCTCCTCACCTTTAAGGTAACTCCGGATAAAGTTTTTTCACCTGATTGATAATATTTCGAATCTCCCCAAATGATAAATTTGGATTCAGGTGTTTCGCTTCTCGCATATGTGCGATCACTTCTTCACGACGAGTATAAACTTTGGAGTTGATGATATTGTGCGTAACTTCATGTATAATAGTTTGTGCGGTCTTTTGTAAAGATTGTGTATTTGCTACATAAACAATAGATTTATCAGCTCCAAACGCCTCTCCATAAACTCCTTGTTTTTTACTGTAATCTAGTAGTACTCTAATTCCATTTTCTCCAATTAAGTCAAGTGTTTCTCTCCCAATCTCCGACTTTCTAATTTCACGATACAAATTTTTAGGAGCAATCCGCTGACCATTTAATGCAAAATCATTTATAAACATTTCACTTGGTCTAGCATATCTGCTACCTTCAACCGCCTCTTTCCCAACCTGCTTCCAAACCCACGCCCCACCATCAATCGCTTCCTTCGCCGCGAGCGTCCCCCATAGCTTCCCTTCCGGAAGTACACTCAGCAATACCCCCGCACCTTCCGCTA
>NZ_JAXSQZ010000023.1:0-2700 GCF_034659835.1 Paenibacillus campi | reverse complement strand
GTCCTGTTCCAAATCGAACTCACAGCCGACCTAAGCGTCCATTACAAAACGATCGACGGCAAATCGCTTAACGACATCTTCCCGCCGCGCATCGAACACATGAAGCCAGGCACTACATATGAATTCCAACCCCCAACCCATGAAGGTTACACCTATGCCGGCTACAAAAAAACAACCGATGGCAGCGATCCGTCGACAGCACAAGCGATCACCAAAGGACATCCGCCAGCTTTACAGCCGTATACCGGATCATTTGAACAGTATCGCATCTACCAATACTACGAAGTCGGACAACCGTGTCAACCGGGTCAAACGAGTGCCGACAATGAACAGTGTGAAGATGAAGCGCCGGCTTCCGACGGAAAAGGAGGATGTGCGTATACGATCCTGCCGCCCATATCAGCCCAAACGATGAGTAACCAACAGCTAAACCCCGAAGCTGCCGCCCACATTTTGAGCGATGATCGGGCGAATGGACGGCATTTTGATGCGACCCAAGGCATACCCACGAGTGAATATGTGTACGCCAATGCGTGGGGATATGCGTATTTGTTCCAGCATACATTTGCCGAAAGGAAAGGCACGATCCGGTATGACTGCGAAGTGAGGGTACGGTATAGCCTCAAGTGGCAAGAAAAGAACAGCCGCAAAACATGGAGCACACGCACCGCCAGTGAGACCAAAACGTATACGTTTAGCTTCACACGTCCGTATGCGTACTGGCAAATTCAGCAACTGCAAGTGTTGGGCATCGCCCAAGCGAAAGTAACGAATCATGCCTTGCCCGGCGGTACCGTGACGCTGCCAGCCGCGCATTACATGCCGCCGACGTTAACGAAGGAAGCCAGTACGGAGGTGAAGGATCATGTGCGTCCAGCTAACCCTGGCTCGATGACGTATAGCCCGGGCACGCTAGATGGAGGGAAATCGGGTCGACCTTCGCTGCCGAATGACCAAAGCAAGCTTCAACATCAAGTAGACAGCCAGACCGATGATCCGGACGTACGCAATGATGCCGTACAGTTCCGCTATCACGACAAAACAACCGAAGTCATGAATGGAGACTGGGTGAAATCGACCCCTCTACCGCAATCGATTCCTGCACCGGCTAAAATCCGTTCTTTTAAGGATACCGGGACATCGATTCTATTCCAAGGGTCGCAACGAATTAGCAACACGCTCGCTAACCAAGCGAACCTCCCGTCCACCGGCACGATATTGTATACGATGCTTGCAGGCGCTGTGCATGGAGAAGGCGATCGAAGCTATCCGATCTCTACCATCAATTCGGTCACGATCCATACCCCGGTCGTCAATGAGGCAGCGATGTCAGACGATCACGCCCATAACCAAAAGACCGTGCCGTCCACGACGCGTAAGGCACTGATCTTAAATCGCCCGTTCACCGTGCGCATCCCAACGACCGGACAGCATCTCGATAGCGATGCCTATCCAGGCTACGGCAAGCGGGATTTCGCCAACTATATCCAAGCAAAACAAGTGTGGTTTCCGTTTGATGTGTACAGCGAAGACCGTCACATGTTGTACCCGCAACAAACTTGGATCGATCTTCCAGTGCGGCAGCTGGACACTGTATTTCAGCTGCCGATTTGGATTGATGAAGGGGACTATACGGTCGCTTTTCGCACGATCGCTGCCAATGCACCGACCCATTTTACCGTCCAGTCCTATGCGAATACCGATCTGCGCCAGCATGGGGCAAAAGATACGGTTGAAGTGGAAGTGATCGGCAGAATGTACGATTTTCATGTGACCGATATCGCCGATTTGAACTGGGAAAAGGTGTTTCGCACGGCAACCGGCAGTCGTCAGCCGACCGGAAACTCGTACTGGGTCGGACCGAATGGAATCGATGGGCAGTTACGTGGGAATGCCAGCCCGTATGTACTGCCGATTCTACGGGGCAGTCATCCGCTGCCAGGCGCGAAAAATGTCACCGTGAAAACCGGCTATCCGTTCAAATTCGATCTGAAAACGAGCGGCAATCTGTTTGGCAATAAAGATGCGATTCGGATTCGTCCGACTTTTTATTACCACGATCAATCCGCTGCTACGCCACCGGAACGTGTTCCGGTTGATCTGTATTATCATTCGGATACAGCGCACTTTGTACAGATCGGCTCGGAGGGAGATGTGGAGCGCCGAAAGATGATTCTGAATCAGCGTTTGCGCAACGTACCTGAAGCGGTGTTAACGAACACCGCCGCATCGATCTATGCGCTGTCGTCCGGTTGGCATAAGACCGAAGCCCAGTATATCGCCCATTTTCTTAAACGAGCGAATCAGCCCACGTACACCGGCAGTTATGGGGTGCAAATTCTCCCTTCACCGCTACGTACATTTATTCATACTTTCGCCCATCCAGCGAACGCATCGGCTTCGGCGGCACGTGTGAATGCGAGTGTACAGCAGTGGTATGGGGAATATAGTTTGCCTGCACAGGTGTATGTCGTGCCCAAAGGAACCGATTTGGCGGCATATGCGCGGTCACATGGGGGACTGGATGAGAAGTCACCGATTTTTCTCAAGCAGGGGTTTATTGTCGTCAATTTTAATATGGAAACGATTGTAAATGGCGATATCGCGCACCCGCATTTGCAATATATGCACGCGCCCGGTAGCAATCAATGGTGGGACAAAGAAGGGTATGACCATACAGATGGGAAACGCGATCATATG
>NZ_JAXSQZ010000022.1:0-2778 GCF_034659835.1 Paenibacillus campi | reverse complement strand
AGTGCAGCGCACACGGTGAAAGTGGTGTTTGTCAAAACAGCAGTTACAACGCCAAGCAGCGAAGGCTTGCCGTACTATATGGACGGTAACCAAAAAGTATTTATCGGCTTTGCAACGACGATCAATGGAACGATGAAATATATCGCACCAGTGGGTAAAGAAGTACTGTTCCAGCCAAACGCGTACTCATTCTCCGATGTGAACGGAGGCTGGGCAGCCGCACCGGTGAGCTTTGTCGCCGATCGTGAAATTTTCCTGGGCACTGGGGACGGTAAATTTGCACCGAACAAAGGCATGACGCGCGCGATGTTTGCGGCAGTCATGGGTCGTCTGTATGAGCGCAGTTATGGCACATTGTCAACGAGCGGTGCAAGCCAGTTTAAAGACGTATCCGCAAGCAGCTGGTACGGCACCTATGTAAACTGGGCAGCGCAAAACGGTATCATCAAAGGCATGACGAGTAGCTCGTTCGAACCGAACCGCAACATTACGCGTGAAGAAATGGCAGTATTGCTGTATCGTTTTGCTTCGTTCATGAAAGTGAACAATACGATCAATACCGATCAAAAGTTAACGTTTAAAGATGCAGGCAGTATCGGAGCATGGGCAAAACCAGCCGTGCAATTCTTTGCACAAAAAGAAATCCTGAACGGACGCAGCAGTACGCAATTTGCGCCAAAACAGACAGCGACGCGTGCGGAAACAGCCGCTGTATTGGAGCGCTTTATCGAGCTGGTCGTAGCACAAGCAACTCAATAATATGACCATGACGTTGTTCGATGATTAAGTATAACGAGATTAATGGCGACCTTCCCCAATGCGCATGTTGGGTAAGGTCGTCTTTTATTTGGAACATAAATAGAATAGCAAGCATTGCGTTATTCTGCTTATTTTAATATGTTCCAAATATTTTTTAATGTTGTAAAACCAGGCGCTTTTAACTACGTTTTAGGCTGGATTTGTAAGTGTTTTGTAGTTAATAACATTTAAAATATGTCTTAAGTAGTAAATAAGTATATGATCATTAGTCAAAAGGGTACGCTGTCTGTTATGAGATGTACACGTATACACCATAATATTCGGCAAAGCTGTACACAAAGAGAAGTTACACCTATTCGGAGGCGATGAAATGAGGCACCAGAAGCAGTTGAGAAATCGTATTACAATACTGTGTTTGATTGTTCTGTTAATGATGGGGATCATTCCACTACAACAAGTGTACGCTGGTCGAGTGGAAGCGACTAATATTACAACCAATACACCTTATCCTACACTGCAAGATGCACTGAATAATGCGAAAAATGGAGAGACGGTTCAGCTCAACACACTGATTTTTAGTATGGGTACTGCTATAACGTACAATGTTCCGAATGCTGCGGTAACGCTTGATTTGGCGGGCTGGAGTATTTTGAATTCACCTTCGGCAGGTTCAGTCCAAGGAGATTCAGGTAGTAATGCTGCTTTGCAAATTATAGCTGGCACATTAACGATTGAAGATACTAGCCCAAGCCAAGATGGTAAAATCGTTTGGACGTATAGCCCATCGCTTGGTTCGGCAGTCAATATTGCTGCCAATGCTACGCTGAATCTCAAGTCGGGTTCTTTAACCGGATCGGGACAAGGCATCTATGCTTATGGTGCTGGAGCACATGTTAACATCTCCGGTGGTCTTGTTTATGGTACTCAATCTGGCTACGATTCTGAAGCGATTATCACTACTCTGGGCGCATATGCCTCCATCTCTGGCGGTTATATCGGTACATTTGATAGTAATTCGCCTGTAATCTATAGTCCCGTTTTATTGGATTCTAAGTATTGGAGCATTACTGGGGGCTATTTTTCCTCAAATGATTATTATGCGACTAAAACAAGTCAAATTTCTGACTTTATCGCATCTACAGGTTATGCAATGGTTACGCTAAATACACCTGTAACGAATACAACTTCGAATCAAACGCAATTTCCATACCAAGTGCTGTTAAAAGAAACGCTGCCTACCGCAACGCTTGATCCAGCTTCTGAAACATTAACCGGTCTTACTCCTAATGTAGGATATACGGTAAATGGAAGCACGTATGTGATAGCTGATGCCAACGGAGCGATTCCACTGGATGTGAATTGGATCGGTAGCACCATTAGTATTGTACAAAAAGGAACCGTAAATGTTTCGGCAGATAGTGATCCGCAAAATCTTACCATTCCTACTCGCCCAGCTGCACCTACTGTGACAGCAGATGACACACTGGATCAGATTACAGGTATCACGAGTGCAATGGAAGTGTCAATCGATGGCGGTAAATGGACAACATATTCCTCAAGCAATCCGCCATCATTGAGCGGTAATCATACGGTGAAGGTACGTTATGCAGCAACGATCCAGCCATTAGCATTGGCAAGTATGGCGACGACATTGACATTTAACGCTGCAACGCCGACACCAACGCCGACACCGACACCAACACCAACGCCGACACCAACACCAACGCCGACACCAACACCAACACCGACACCGTCGGCAGGTTATAACGTAACGGGAACGGTAGTGGAACCGAATGGAAATACAGTCACAGCCGTAACCTATGCGAATGTGCAACTGTATCAAGGCAATATGGCAATCGCCAATACGGTAGTGACCGATGCGTACGGAAATTTCACGATGACCGGTGTAAGTAACGGCACCTACAATTTGGTTATAACTAAAAGCGGACGAATTTCCACGTTTCTCGTGACGATCAACAACGGCAATTATAATTTTGGCGGACAAAATCTGCTCTTGTC
>NZ_JAXSQZ010000021.1:0-2903 GCF_034659835.1 Paenibacillus campi | reverse complement strand
ACACGTATGATTATGATGCATTCGGAACGCTCACGCAGCAGCAGGAGAAGACGGAGAACGCGTTTAAATATGCCGGGGAGTATCTGGATGCAGAGACTGGGTTGTATGATTTGAATGCGCGTTACTACGATCCGAGTATGGGTCGGTTTATTAATGAGGATACCCATGAAGGACAGATGAATAATCCGCTGAGTCATAATCTGTATACGTATGTACTGAATAATCCACTAATATATGTCGATCCGACCGGGCATGATCATGTAGTTGGCGCTGGTGGAGCAGGTGGAGTCAGCCATTATGGCTATTGGGAATCAACATGGAACGCATTTGTCAAAGTCAATTCCAATTGGTACACGGCTATTGACTATTGGAGTTCGGGTACACTGTCTGACTTGAATGAGTATTATAAAATCTCACAAGAAAAGCCATTGTCTCTCGAACAATTTGCAGCAGCAGGGTATTTAGTTTTTCAAGTTTTGCCAAGCAGTAAAGTGGAAGCGAAGCTTACTAAAAAAGGAACCGAGTATATTGATACAGCGATTGCTAAGGCAGCGAAAGGATGCAATTGCTTCACTGCAGGAACCAAAGTCCAAACAGACGAAGGGGAGAAGAATATCGAAGACATTCAAGTCGGAGATAAGGTTCTCTCGAAGAATGAGACAACAGGCGAGATAGCTTATAAAGAGGTTACGGATACTTTCAACCATGAGACGGATGAGATTTACAACATCCATGTGGGCGATCAGACGATTGAATCGACCTACAATCATCCGTTCTATGTGAAGGACAAGAGATGGACGTTCGTCAAAGACCTCAAAGTCGGTGACTTGCTTGTTCAGAGTGATGGAAGTACACTCAAAATAGAAAGTATTGAACTGTTTCACAAGCATGTCACAGTTTATAACATGACGGTTGATGAGTTCCATACCTATTTTGTGAGTGACCTTGGGGTATGGGTTCATAATATCTCATGTGAGGAGATAAACTGGAAAGGATTTAGTAGCGGGAAATTAAAGCCACATTGGGAAAAACATGGAAATGAATTCGGTGATATTTCGCAAAACGAGTATCTAAAACTAGCGAAAGGTTTTGCTGCTGAAACTGACTCCTCATTCAAAGAACAGGTTGTAGGTAATTTCCTTGTTAAATATGATCCTTCGACAGGACGTGTACTTGTAGGTCATATTAAAGATCGACAAATAAGGACATTTTACAAAGATGACGGACGATCTGCTGACCCATTTCAAGCCGCAATCGATCTCGCAAAATCACTCGGTGGTGGTTAATAAGTGAGGTGAAAACATGAATCGAGACGAAGCAATAGATATTATTTTGAAATCAACCATTGAAAATTTGTCTAGGGAAGAACGGGAAGAAATTTTAATTGATTGGTGGGAGATAGACCAAAACGATCCCGAATTTAAGAACTTACCGGAAATATTGAAATCGGAGATACTTAATTGTGATGAACCTCAGAAAGATATAGCGGATAAAGGTTACAGTGCATTGTTGCTCGTAGCTTTAAGAAAAAAATATATTGGGGTCAGAAACGATTATTTATCAAAGAATGTGTCAGCTATTCTAAATTCTAGCCAAGTGGTTGAAGGTATAGAGGAAGAACTTTATAGTTGTCCATGTTGTAAATTTAAAACACTTTCAACAAAGGGTGAGTATGATATTTGCCCAGTATGTTTTTGGGAAGACGATGGAAGTACGAACCCTAGCTATTATAGTTCTCCTAACCACATGACACTCTCTCAAGCCCGTGATAACTTTAATGAATTCGGAGCAGTAAACAAGTTTTCACTACAATTCCTAGAATTAGATAGACTTGAGAAGTTTAGTAAATAATAATGTAATAAGCCTTGAAGGAGTTATTCTTCAAGGCTTATTTTTTAATCCACCTAGTGCTCATTAGGGCAACTAAAAGCCTGACAACACTCATATGATACTCTTTCAATATGCCTATATACACAGAAATGTTTAAATTTTATTATCTGAATGCATCGTACTATAATCAGGGCATGCGACGATTTGTTGATGAGGATACGTATGAAGGACAAATTTAGACAAAATGTTTATAGTTATGTAGGGCATCTGGTTGTTTCTGCAAATCGTTAAAATATAGGCTGTGCAAATTCATTTTGCATAGCTTATATTTTATTTTTAAAACTTAAAGTGTTTAAGTTAGATTGAACAAAATCGTTCAATTGTTTTTTCATTTCATCCGAAAATCGAACCCGATCTGCTTCCCAGTTATATACGGACTTTACTTCAATATTAAAAAATTGTGCAAACTCCTGCTTCACTCCCCTCGATAATACCTCGCTTTACGAATACGTTGCCCCAGTGTCTTCTCCGGTATATGCTCATATGCACCCAAATACCAATTTTCCTTCTCGAATACAGCTGAAAGCTTTCTAATCGTAGCGAGCGACGGCTTACTTTTCCCATTCTCAATCAAGCTGAGTGAATTCGTTGAAATCTGTATCCGATCTGCCACTTCCTGAATCGTCATGTTCTTCGCCAACCGAGCTAGCCGAATGCGCTATCCCGGTGTGTCTGTCGGAAGAAGATCATCATGCTGCACGAAAGGCAACATCTGTTCCCGCTTGATGTGTAAAAGTTCAACGGTATTGTCTGCACGCTTGTCTATAGAGAAAGTAAGATGAACTTTGAAAAGAGGATTGCCACCTAGTATGCCTACACAACGCAAGGATCGATAGCTTCCATCATATACCCGACGATGGCGAATGGCAAAGTGATGAAAAATAGCTATACGTATGATCTGGATAACCGGTTGAAGCAGGATCAGGTTAGCCGAAGTGAACAAGGGAAGGAAAAGGTAACGACGACCTCGTTTGCGTATTTGCCAGATGGCACCCGGTTCCAAAAGAAGGTGA
>NZ_JAXSQZ010000020.1:0-3284 GCF_034659835.1 Paenibacillus campi | reverse complement strand
CCTGCTCCATTCGAAATATAGTTCTGTATTGTTTTCGTCTGGGCAGTGCCTCCCGTCGTATCGCTCACCTTCTTTTGGAACCGGGTGCCATCTGGCAAATACGCAAACGAGGTCGTCGTTACCTTTTTCTTTCCGCAGTGAAGTGTTGCTCACGGCATACGAGTTTGCGTAAATACTCTAGGAAAGGAATAAAAGAAAGACCTTGAGGATAACACCCAAAGTCAACAATTGTATTTAACTGTTCAAGAAATCAAGAATTAATTTTCTTGATTTCTCATGATTACACTACTTTTTTTGAAAGTCGAGATATCTTTTTAAACTTGATTCAATAAAATTGTATTATTCGGCTTGTGTCTTTATAAGGGAACGGGTTCATCATTATGGATTTATGCATATCAGATATTCTCGAAAAAACATCATCTTTATTCAAATCTGAAGACCTCCAACTCAGGTGAATATATTAGGACTTGCCCAAAGAAACACTTGTCCCATCTAGTGCAATATCAACATACTTTCCATTCTTTTTATAACGAAGTGTACCCTCTATAGCTCCATCAACATGACTCTTTGGGGCTCCTTTTCCATCTCTTTCACCTGATTTTTCCAAACAACAAAATCTTTAGCACTCACACTGTTTTTAGCTGCATTACCAACAACTCCATCAGGATAAATAGCTAAATGTTTTAAAATCAAAGTACTATCCTTAATTTCAACTCCTGCTACTCTCTTTATTAAAAAGACCAGATTTTGGTTTGACCGATGTTTCGAAAAGCTTCCTGTTAGTGAATATACAGTTAATATTATGAACCCAAATCCCTAAATCACTCACAAGTATGTATGGAAATCAGCTACAGTAAAGTTATAGACCTTTACCTTTTCATCGTGATGTACAATTTTAATATTGTCAATTTTCAGAAGCTTCCCATTACTTTGGACTAATTCATCCCCCGTCTGCAAATCAACCGCAAGTACCCATCCTTTGCCATCTATACAAAGATGCTTTACTTGCGGTTGGATTCATCATGACGATACAAAGAAACCCATCAAGTGTTTGATGGGTTTAGAGTAATGTAATTAATTCATCTATTGTAAGGATAGTAAGAAGACATATCTTCAAACAAACAATTATAAACACTAGGCGTGCCTTCTTGCAATTCCAACTTTACTCCAGAAACAGCTTGAGTTAAAATATCGTCATTTAGCAATGAGTAACATTTTTCTTGCAAAAACTGCTTTATGATTTTGTCTGCATTACTTTGATTCGGAAGAAAAGGGACATTACTACTTCTTACTTCAATAGTTTTGTCTATTTTGTAATATTTAAGGTATTTAATTAATGCATACGGAGCAATCACTGATAACTGCACCTCCAATCTATATAAACTACCTGTCTCAGAAATCAAGTCTTCGAACTCTTGGCTAGCCAATGAACAATCAATATCGGAAAAATTTATACAAATATTAAAACATTTTGAATAATTAAAATCTGTCATATTTTCTACATAATAATCCGCAAAAATTTTTTTGAAATCATGAATGTAATGATCTTTGTCTACATAAGTTGATAACAGAAAAGATAAGTTCCCACTCTCATATATATTTTTTATGATTTTTATTATATTATTCAAAGTCATCAATCCTCCTTAATCAATAGGATAACCATGAAGATTGCCTTTACCATCTATATGAACCTTGATTTTCACTGATCCATTATCCCATACTTTAACAGTACCATCCGGTTTTACAACTTTGCCGTTCATCCATGCTTGTTGGGTAAGCTCTACACCGTTCTGTCCATCTGGCCACGCTGACTTGCCTGGTACATAATTAGGATGACCAAGTACATGTTTGCCTTGTTTTCCTGCATCAACAGAGGGAGCACCTTCAATACTAGATACTAGGCCTTGGCTTGGTAAACGATCACAATCGCCAATATTATGAACCCAAATCCCTAAATCACTCACAAAGTACGTATGGAAATCAGCTACAGTAAAGTTATACACCTTTACTTTTTCATCGTGATGTACAATTTTAATATTGTCAATTTTTAGAAGCTTCCCATTACTTTGGACTAATTCATCACCTGTCTGCAAATCAACCGCAAGCACCCAACCCTTACCATCTACCCAAAATGGATGATTATCCGTAGTCTCAATAATTTGATTGCTTACTGACAACTTGTACGTTGTGTCTTTCTCGTTACGATGCAGAGCCGTAACTTCTTTATACGCTACCTCACTAGTCGCCTCATCTTTCGAAAGAACCTTATCTCCGATTTCAATGTCTTCGATCTTCTTCTCTCCATGATCGGTCTTGACTTTTGTTCCTGCTGTAAAGCAATTACATGCCTTTGCTGCTTTCAATGCTTCATCCGAAAGTTTATATTCCCGTTTGACTATTTTTCCTGAATCATCCACCAAACTCAGGATTAACTTACCACCTTTGAATACCTTACCGACCGGAATTAATCCTAAAGCCGCAAACGCTTTAGACCATTCCGATGCATTCGGGTCTCGTAATGTGGCAATATCATCCAAGACCAAGAAATCTAATGTGGTCTTAATCATTCCGCCAAATCGAGCGGCATTGACGACATCTTGTCGCAGGGAATTAGACGTTTCATAAGTAACTGCACCGGTTTCATGCCCTGTCGGATCGACATAAATCAACGGATTGTTCTGTACGTACGTATATACATTTTGACTCAGCGGATTGTTAATCTGTCCTTCATGGGTATCCTCATTAATAAACCGTCCCATACTCGGATCATAGTAACGCGCATTCAAATCATACAACCCAGTCTCTGCATCCAGATACTCCCCGGCATATTTAAACGCGTTCTCCGTCTTCTCCTGCTGCTGCGTGAGCGTTCCGAATGCATCATAATCATACGTGTTCGCCATACTGCCGTCATCATTCAACATCCCAATGACATCCCCGTGACCGTTGTACAGGTAATAGTACAGCTTTGCGCTACCCGGCTGCTTTTTCAGCAATACCCGATCCCCGCGAATGTATTCCGTATACGCCGGCGTTGTGGATGGGCTAGAGTCGGACGTCCCTGTATCCGTAGACGCTTCAAAGATGACTTTGCCTGCTCCATTCGAAATATAGTTCTGTATTGTTTTCGTCTGGGCAGTGCCTCCCGTCGTATCGCTCACCTTCTTTTGGAACCGGGTGCCATCTGGCAAATACGCAAACGAGGTCGTCGTTACCTTTTCCTTCCCTTGTTCACTTCGGCTAACCTGATCCTGCTTCAACCGGTTATCCAGATCATACGTATA
>NZ_JAXSQZ010000019.1:0-4939 GCF_034659835.1 Paenibacillus campi | reverse complement strand
ACACCGTCGGCAGGTTATAACGTAACGGGAACGGTAGTGGAACCGAATGGAAATACAGTCACAGCCGTAACCTATGCGAATGTGCAACTGTATCAAGGCAATATGGCAATCGCCAATACGGTAGTGACCGATGCGTACGGAAATTTCACGATGACCGGTGTAAGCAACGGCACCTACAATTTGGTTATAACTAAAAGCGGACGAATTTCCACGTTTCTCGTGACGATCAACAACGGCAATTATAATTTTGGCGGACAAAATCTGCTCTTGTCGTTGGGCAATACAAACAGTCAGGTACAAATTAGCGGTAATAGTACACCGAATGTCGTTGTCGGTGGATTGAATGATCTGTTCCAGGATGCGAATGCATTTACGGCGAATGATCAGCAAATCATTACCAATGGCGGTAAAGTCAATATTGCGTTAGTTGCACAAAAACAGGATGCTACCGCTGCACCAGGTGCAGCAGCTCTGCAAAAGCTGGCAAATGGACAAACGATCAATCTGTATCTCGATCTGACATTGGTTAAAACGACAACGACAGCCGCCAATGTATCTACGACAACGACGATTCCAACGGTCGGCAACTTACTGCAAATTGTCGTGCCGTATGATTCCACGAGTCAAAGCAATGTGGCAGTGTATCGTTATCATAATGGTGTGGCACAATGGATGTCTTCGTTGCCCTACAGCACAAGTGGTTCAAGCTCCGAAGGCTTTATGGTCAGCCCGGATCGTAAACAGCTCATTATCTGGTCGCAAAACTTCTCGACCTATGCGATCGCTGCGGGTAGCCAAACCGTCATTGGTAGCGGCGGCGGGGGTGGCTTTACGACAGGTGGCGGAACGGCGACTTCCACATTTGCCTTTACGCTGGCTCCGTCCGCAGGCGGCACGATTAGCCCGGCAAGTTTGTCTACTGTCCTGCAAGGCAGCAACCAAACGCTAACGTTTACACCGGATGCAGGGTACAGCATTCAAGACGTGATCATCGACGGTAAAAGCGTAGGCGCGGTCAGCACGTATACGTTTACGAATATAAGTGCAGCGCATACGATCAAAGTCGTATTTGCGAAAACGGCAACAACAACGCCGACAGACAATACAAGCAGCGAAGGCTTACCGTACTATATGGACGGTAACCAAAAAATATTTATCGGCTTTGCAACGACGATCAATGGAACGATGAAATATATCGCACCAACGGGTAAAGAAGTACTGTTCCAGCCAAACGCGTACTCATTCTCTGATGTGAACGGAGGCTGGGCAGCCGCACCGGTGAGTTTTGTCGCCGATCGTGAAATCTTCCTCGGCACTGGGGACGGTAAATTTTCACCGAACAAAGGCATGACGCGCGCGATGTTTGCGGCAGTCATGGGTCGACTGTACGAGCGCAGTTATGGCACATTGTCAACGAGCGGTGCAAGCCAGTTTAACGACGCATCTGCAAGCAGCTGGTACGGCACCTATGTAAACTGGGCAGCGCAAAACGGCATTATCAAAGGGATGAGCGACACATCATTCGAACCAAACCGCAACATCACACGCGAAGAAATGGCAGCACTGCTGTATCGCTTTGCTTCGTTCATGAAAGTGAACAATACGATCAATACCGATCAAAAGTTGACGTTTAAAGATGCAGGCAGCATCGGAGCATGGGCAAAACCAGCCGTTCAATTTTTTGCACAAACAGAAATCCTGAACGGACGCAGCACTACGCAATTTGCGCCAAAACAGACAGCGACGCGTGCGGAAACAGCAGCGGTAGTGGAGCGCTTTATCGAGCTGGTCGTTGCACAAGCAGCTCAATAATATGACCATGACGTTGTTCGATGATTAACTAGAACCAGATTAAAGGCGACCTTTCCCAATGCGCATGGTGGGTAAGGTCGTCTTTTATTCGGAACAATAGAATAGCTAGCATTGCGTTATTGTGCTTATTTGATATATATTTCTGAAAAATTTAAACATGTTATACAAATAGGCAATTTTAATTACGTTTTAGGCTGGATTTGTAAGTGTTTTGTATTTGCTAACATTTAAAATGTGTCTTAAGTAGTAAATGATTATATGACCATTAGTCAAAAGGGTATGCTGTTCTATTATGAGATGTATACATATACACCATAATATTCGGCAAAGCTGTACACAAAGAGAAGTTACATCTATTCGGAGGCGATGAAATGAGGCATCAGAAGCAGTTGAGAAATCGTATTACAATGATGTGTTTGACTATTTTATTAATAGTAGGAGTAATTCCGCCACATCAGGCGCATGCTAATTTGCCACCAGTTGCTCACAATGTGAATACCAACACTGATTATTCTGATCTTCAATCTGCGATCAACGCAGCTAGTAACGGCGATACGATCGGATTGTTGAGTGATATTAATCTTAGTATTGCTGATAATGCAATCCAGTACAACAGTTCCAATACGACGGTCACGCTGGATTTGTACGGATATAATCTGATTCGCCAAGCGCCACCAGGTATGATGGATGGTGGTGACGGTGCAACGATCGAAATCATGGCAGGTACGATGAATATACAGGACAGCCCTTCGACTACACATCCTCATCCACAAGGTTCGATTGATTTGCAAAACAGCTACGGCGGCACCGGCTCCGCAGTTAACATCCATACCGATGGTACATTGAATTTGAAATCCGGCGCACTGCTTGGTACTGGACAGGGAATTTACGCAGATCAAGTGGGTGCACATTTTAATATTAGCGGAGGCATGGTGTATGGCAGCGCCAATTCAGTTGGTTCGGAAGCTATTGCCGCAGTATCAGGTGTGTATGGCACGATTTCCGGTGGATATATCGGTACGAAAGACCCGAATGCCGCGATGATCTGGAGTGCGTCTACACTGGATGCCAAGTATTGGAACATTACGGGGGGCTACTTCACTTCCAATTCCTTTAGCGATCCAAGCCCAAATACGATTGCCAGCTTTATTACATCCGGTTCATTGATTACATTGAATCCGCCATTAACACAACCGTTATCAGGCAGTACGCAATATGTATATCAATTGTCGCAATTGTCTAAGGAAACGACTCCGACGGCGGCTTTGAATCCGCTCACTGAAACATTGATCGGTCTTGTCCCTAATGCCAAGTATACAGTTAATGGAAATACGTATATAGCTGATGCTAACGGAACGATTCCACTCCAGACGAGCTGGATTAACAGTAATCTTAGCATTGTCAAAACAGGTACCGCGAATGTATCGACAGATAGTAGTCCACAGTTGCTGACGATTCCCGCGCGTCCTGCCGCGCCAACGGTAACGGCAAATGATACATTGGATACGATTGTTGGCATAACGAGCGGTATGGAATATTCCATCGATGGCGGCAGCTGGACTGCATATTCGCCAACCAATCCACCACAGCTGAGCGGCACCCATATGGTAAAAGTAAGATATGCAGCCAGCTTACAACCGGTATCACTTACGAGTGATGCGACAACGCTCAACTTCTATCCTTCAACAAGCCACAGTGTGCTTGGCACTGTGATCGAGTTGAACGGAAATGCATCTAATTCGGTAGTCGGTGCGAATGTGCAACTGTATCAAGGCAATACAGCAGTTGGCGCAGCGGTCGTAACCGATACGTATGGCAATTTTAAACTATCCGGTATTAGTAACGGTGCATACAATCTGGTCGTGACCAAAGCGGGTCGCATCGCTACGTATATCGTAATTGTGAACAATGGGGACTATACGTTCGCGCAAACGATTATTTTGCCGTCGGGCAACACGAATACCCAGGTACAAATTAATGGTAGCGGTACACCGAATGTTGCCGTTGGCGGCTTGACTTCTTTGCTTCAAGACTCGCTCAGTTTCACATTAGCCGATCAGCAATTGATCAGCAATGGCGGTAAAGTCAATATCACAATGGATGTACAGCAACAAACTGCGGCGACTGCACCAGGTGCAGCAGCTCTGCAAAAGCTGGCAAATGGACAAACGATCAATCTGTATCTCGATCTGACATTGGTTAAAACGACAACGACAGCTGCCAATGTGTCTACGACAACGACGATTCCAACGGTCGGCAACTTACTGCAAATTGTCGTGCCGTATGATTCCACGAGCCAAAGCAATGTGGCAGTGTATCGTTATCATAATGGTGTGGCACAATGGATGTCTTCGTTGCCCTACAGCACAAGTGGTTCAAGCTCCGAAGGCTTTATGGTCAGCCCGGATCGTAAACAGCTCATTATCTGGTCGCAAAACTTCTCGACCTATGCGATCGCTGCGGGTAGCCAAACCGTCATTGGTAGCGGCGGCGGGGGTGGCTTTACGACAGGTGGCGGAACGGCGACTTCCACATTTGCCTTTACGCTGGCTCCATCCGCAGGTGGCACGATTAGCCCGGCAAGTTTGTCCACTGTCCTGAAAGGCAGCAACCAAACGCTAACATTTACACCGGATGCAGGTTACAGCATTCAAGACGTGATCATCGACGGTAAAAGCGTAGGCGCGGTCAGCACGTACACCTTTACAAATGTCAGTGCAGCGCACACGGTGAAAGTGGTGTTTGTCAAAACAGCAGTTACAACGCCAAGCAGCGAAGGCTTGCCGTACTATATGGACGGTAACCAAAAAGTATTTATCGGCTTTGCAACGACGATCAATGGAACGATGAAATATATCGCACCAGTGGGTAAAGAAGTACTGTTCCAGCCAAACGCGTACTCATTCTCCGATGTGAACGGAGGCTGGGCAGCCGCACCGGTGAGCTTTGTCGCCGATCGTGAAATTTTCCTGGGCACTGGGGACGGTAAATTTGCACCGAACAAAGGCATGACGCGCGCGATGTTTGCGGCAGTCATGGGTCGTCTGTATGAGCGCAGTTATGGCACATTGTCAACGAGCGGTGCAAGCCAGTTTAAAGACGTATCCGCAAGCAGCTGGTACGGCAC
>NZ_JAXSQZ010000018.1:0-22695 GCF_034659835.1 Paenibacillus campi | reverse complement strand
CAAACGGTACGTGTGTACAGCGATGCGAATGTACAGCTTGCGGAAGAAACCGCTAATGCGAATGGAACAGCGGTACTGACGTTTACGTTCCCAGGCGCAAGCGGTGAATTGTCGGTAAGAACGGTAGCGAATGGAACGGAAACCGAAATTGGTACACTGCCATATAGCGGCATTGTCATTCCGGCACCAACGCCAACCGCTGACTTAACAGACATTAACGGAGCACAAGGCACCGTAACAGTCACTAATGTAGCAGTTGGTCAAACGGTACGTGTGTACAGTGATGCGAATGTACAATTGGCTGAAGCAACGGCAAATGCTAATGGAACAGCGGTACTGAGTTTTGCGTTCCCGTCTGCGAACGGCGAACTGTCTGTTCGGACTGTAAGTAATGGAGTTGAAACGGAAGTGGCAGCGATTCCGTACAGCGGCATCGTCATTCCGACAACGCCAACACCGGTAGCTTCTCTGAGCAGTGTGAATGGGGATGAAGGCGTAGTGACGGTTACCGGCGTAACTGCTGGACAAACGGTACGTGTGTACAGCGATGCGAATGTACAGCTTGCGGAAGAAACCGCTAATGCGAATGGAACAGCGGTACTGACGTTTACGTTCCCAGGCGCAAGCGGTGAATTGTCGGTAAGAACGGTAGCGAATGGAACGGAAACCGAAATTGGCACACTGCCATATAGCGGCGTTGTTATTCCGGCTCCAACGCCAACCGCTGATCTGACCGACATTAACGGAGCACAAGGAACGGTAACGGTTAGCAATGCCCAACCAGGCGATGTCATTAAAGTGTATGGGGCGAACAACGAGTTGCTCGGTACACAGTCGGTTGGCAGCAATGGTGAAGCGACAGTAAACTTTACCTTTACGACAGCCGATGGCGACCTGACCGTGACGTATACGCGTGGAGGAACCGAAACGAATATCGTAACCTTGCCATACAGCGGTGTGGATATTCCAACGACTCCACAACCAGGTGCAATCATTAGTGACATCGATGGTGCACAAGGTACAGTAACGGTGACCGATGTAGCAGCCGGTCAAACGGTACGTGTGTACAGCGATGCGAATGTACAGCTTGCGGAAGAAACCGCTAATGCGAATGGAACAGCGGTACTGACGTTTACGTTCCCAGGCGCAAGCGGTGAATTGTCGGTAAGAACAGTAGCGAATGGAACGGAAACCGAAATCGGTACACTGCCATATAGCGGCATTGTCATTCCAGCACCAACCCCAACCGCTGATCTGACCGACATTACCGGAGCACAAGGAACGGTAACGGTTAGCAATGCCCAACCAGGCGATGTCATTAAAGTGTATGGAGCGAACAACGAGTTGCTCGGTACACAGTCGGTTGGCAGCAACGGTGAAGCAACGGTCGTATTTACGTTCACGACAGCCGATGGCGACCTGACTGTGACGTATACGCGTGGAGGCACGGAAACGAATATCGTAACCTTGCCATACAGCGGTGTGGATATTCCAACGACTCCACAACCAGGTGCAATCATTAGTGACATTGATGGTGCACAAGGTACAGTAACGGTGACCGATGTAGCAGCCGGTCAAACGGTACGTGTGTACAGCGATGCGAATGTACAGCTTGCGGAAGAAACCGCTAATGCGAATGGAACAGCGGTACTGACGTTTACGTTCCCAGGCGCGAACGGTGAACTGTCCGTAAGAACGGTAGCGAATGGAACGGAAACCGAAATCGGCACACTGCCATATAGCGGCGTTGTTATTCCGCCAAATGATCCACCAGCAGCGGAGCTGACAGACGTAAATGGCACACAAGGTACAGTAACGGTGACCAACGTAGCAGCAGGTCAAACGGTACGTGTGTACAGTGATGCGAATGTACAGCTTGCTGAGGAAACCGCCAATGCCAACGGAACAGCCGTATTGAGCTTTGCGTTCCCATCCGCAAGTGGTGAGCTGTCCGTAAGAACAGTGGCAAATGGAACCGAAACGGAGATCGATACGCTGCCATATAGTGGCGTTGTCATTCCGACACCAACGCCAACCGCTGATCTGACCGACATTAATGGTGCACAAGGAACAGTCACGGTCAGCAATGCACAGCCGGGCGATGTGATCAATGTATATGGTTCGAACAATGAACTGCTCGGTACACAAACCGCTAATGCAAACGGTGAAGCCGTAGTGACCTTTACGTTTACGACAGCTGATGGTGATCTAACCGTCACGTATACACGTGGAGGAACCGAGACGAATATCGATACACTACCTTATAGCGGTGTAGATATTCCAACGACTCCACAACCGACACCTGAAGCAGTACTGGATAGTGTAAATGGTTCTCAAGGAAGTGTAACGGTCAGCAATGTGGCTGCAAATGAAGTCGTTCGTGTATATGACGCGAACAATACATTGCTTGCAGAAGGTACAGCTAATGGCAATGGTACACTACAACTGACGTTTACGTTCCAGACTGCGAGCGGTACGCTTTCGGTTCGTACCGTAAGCAACGGAACCGAGACTGAAATTGATACACTGCCATATAGCGGCGCGAACGTTCCGACAACTCCGGGCGATCCGGAGAATCCGCAGGCAAGCCTGATTACTACACAAGGAAGTCAGGGAACAGTTCGAGTTAACGGTGTATTGACAGGTGATACCGTTACCGTACAAAGCAATGTATATGGTCAAGGTACCATACAACTGGGCAATGTGACTGTAAATACAGATGGCTTTGTAGATGTTAGTATTCAGTTCCCGGAAACTTCCGGTCAGGTTGTTGTTATCCTGAACCGTAACGGTACGTCTAGCACAGTCGCAACGATCGATTACAATACGCAAAATAATGTAGAAACTAGCGGTGATAATGATTTGCCAGCTGGTAGTATCCCTGGACAGCTCGGTTGGCCATATCCGGTAGGAGATGACACAACAGGCACAGGTGGTGGAGCGGCAGGAACAGGCACACCACAGCCTGCTGGCGAAACGGGTACGACACCGCCGACTACCGAGCCAACAGACAATAACGTTGGTGCTGCTGCTGGTGAAGGCACCGCAGCTGGTGAAAATGCAAATGGTATCATTTCGTTGACATCTGGCAATGTGGCTGATTTTGACGATACGATCGGTCATTGGGCACAATCCGAAATTACTCGTCTGCACCGTCTTGGTATTCTAAATGGAGTTGGCGGCAATCGCTATAATCCGAATGCAACACTGACCCGCGCTCAGTTTGCACAGATGATTAACAATATGCTGCAACTTCGTTCAGATGGTACAAAAGCCAATTATTCGGATATTCGCAGCTCCGCATGGTACAACAAAGCGATTCAGGCGGTAACGACTGCCGGTATAAGCAACGGGTATACAGACGGTACGTATAAGCCAAATCGCAACATTAGCCGCGAAGAAATGGCGCATATTTTACTGAATACGATGCGTTATCTTGATCCAAACGATTCGTTTGGCACCGATACGAATCAAACATTGTCCCGCTTTAGCGATCAGTCCAAAGTCGGAAACTGGGCACGTCCCGATCTTGCCTCTGCTATCGCGGAACAACTGATCAAAGGGAAACCGGGCAATAAGCTTGATCCAAAAGCAAATACAACTCGCGCAGAAGCAGCTGTAACATTGTCCCGTCTGATTGATCAAATGAACGAATCTTTCAAAATTGATTAATTGTTAAAATTGTAAAAAAAACCATGTATAGTAATTTAGCTGACCGAATAATACATATTCGGTCAGCTTTTTCTATAGAATGGCTTATTACCTATTACAAAATACCTACAATTAACCGTTGTAATATAAGAGATGTTTTAGCGTCTTAGCGGATAGGGATTTCTGAAGCGGTAAATTTTAATCCTGCTGAACTAGCCAGGTTAACTATAATGCTGAATAGCAGCGTCAGCAGACGATCGATTCGGTCAGGCTTCGCTTCTGTAACCTATAGGTTAGGGGACAATGCTCGAAGCTGGCTAAGGGAGGATGCTATGGAGCACTTAACGCTATATTATAATGAATGGATTATCGGTTTATCCGTGCTTATTTCCATTGTTGCTGCTTATATTGCTCTGAATTTGGCGAGTAAAGTATCACAGAGCCGAGGGAAAAGTAAAATTATTTGGCTTTGTTTAAGTTCATTTGTAATGGGCAGTGGCGTATGGTCGATGCATTTTGTAGGTATGCTGGCGTTTCATTTGGACATGCCTGTGCATTACGATATTGTATTGACATTGTTGTCTGCGCTTGCGGCAATCGTCGCTTCTTTTATTGCGTTTGCTGTTGTGGTCAAGCCGAATCAGAAGCTAGGGCAAAATCTGATTGCTGGTTTGATGATGGGGCTTGGCATTTCGGTAATGCATTATACCGGCATGCAGGCGATGCAGATGAATGCGATGATCGTTTACAATATACCGTATGTGCTGTTGTCGATCGGGATCGCATTGCTCGCTTCGTATAGTGCATTGTTTCTGTTTAATCGTTTTCGGGATCAGCCCGATTTTAGCATTTGGAAGCTGATTAGTGCGATCGTGATGGGATTTGCCATTTCTGGTATGCATTATACAGGCATGGCAGCGACCCATTTTCATCATATGCCAGGCTCATTGTTGTCGACGAATTTTTCATTTTCCGCCAGTCAGGTGCTGCTGATTACCGCCGTTTCGCTAGTGAGTTTGAGCATTTTGGCAGTCTCGTGGGCAGCGGTCTTTATGGAGCGGCATTTGCTGGAGCGGATGGCGTATAGTGATCCACTAACCGCTTTACCGAACCGTTATGGATTACAGCGTTATTTTGAAAAAGTATTTCATGACAATATGCGAGGGGCAGTGCTGTTCCTTGATCTCGATCGCTTTAAGTCGATCAATGATACACTCGGTCACGATATGGGTGACGAGCTGTTGATCGAAGTGGCAAGACGACTGCGCGAATGTATGCAAACAGAGCATCTATCCGGCAACAATCAAGTATTCCGGTTGGGCGGCGATGAATTTCTGATTGCAGCGAGCGATATTTCGCCTGCACAGGCGATTTCGCTTGCGGAGCGTATGTTGCAATTGATCAAGCAGCCTTATCATCTGTCCGGCAATCAAATATTTGTAACCGGCGGCAGTATCGGGATTGCGCTAGCCCCTGAGCATGGGTATGATCGCACTTCGCTAATGAGAGCGGCAGATACAGCGATGTATGTGTCCAAAAATGCCGGCAAAAATCGCTACAGCATTTTTAATGAAGAAATGAATGTTCGCCAATTGCGCCGGATGGGTCTAGAAAATGATCTACGGCAGGCGCTGGAGCTGGATCAGTTATTTATCGTTTACCAGCCCAAATGGGATTCACAGCATGATCGTCTTGTTGGTATGGAAGCACTGCTGCGCTGGATACATCCAGAGTTAGGATTTGTATCACCAGCTGAGTTTATTCCGATCGCGGAGGAAACCGGCTTAATTATACCGATCACGTATTGGATGATCGGTGAAGTATGCCAGCAAAATCGGGATTGGCAAAACAAGCTCGCTATTAACGTATCGATCTCGGTCAATCTGTCCGCCCGCATGTTTGAAAATCCGCAATTTGCTGCAAGGGTGGAATGTATCGTCAAGCAGAGCAACTTATCGCCGGAATATTTGGAACTGGAAATTACCGAGTCGATCGCCATGAATAGCATGGAGGGCACAGTCGAGCAACTTAAACATATTCAGTCGCTCGGCATGCGCGTTTCGCTTGATGACTTTGGCACCGGTTATTCTTCGCTCGGTCGGCTGGATGAGATGCCGGTCGATATTATTAAAATGGATCAGATTTTCGTACGCAAAAGCGATCAGATATCCAAACAGGCAATCGTCAGCACGATTATTGCGATCGCGCGCAATTTGGAGCTGGAACTTGTTGCGGAAGGTGTAGAAACAGCGGAACAAATCGCCTTTTTGCAATCGCGCGGTTGTTATTTAATGCAAGGTTATTATTACGGCAAACCGATGACGGTTGAGCAAATGAATAACTGGCTAAAAGAAAAAGTATTGCAAATGCCGCTGGCAGAGTGAATTAACTTTGTCCGTGGCTTTTGTTCTGTCTTAAGGCAGTTCAGGTGGCGTAATATAGGCTAACGGGCTAGCATTTTTGGCGGATACATACGGGTGATTTTTGATATAAAATCGCCACGGCTTTGCCGTGTATTCCTCCGCATAATCGATATTGATGCGCGGCCCGCACTCAATCTCCTCATTAAGCTGTTCCGGTGAGGCTTCCAGTCTTAATGCACTACCGCTTGCTAGCAGATTAGTACCATTTAGCGATTTATCGATATGAAGCGCAAGACAGAGCTTGCCTGGGCCGTTGCATAATGTTCGTTTCCGATTAAGCGGTACGTTACGCAGTGCTAGCATACGCTGCTCATCTTGCATCCCGAGCGGCTCTACCGCACGGATTAACACCGCTTGCGGATCATCTTGTGCACCGGTGACTACATTCAGACAATGATACATGCCATAGATCAAGTACACATAAGCAGTGCCGCCTGGTCGAAACATCATTTCGGTGCGTGCGGTATGACGATTGCCGTAGGCATGGCTGCCTTTGTCTTCAGCACCGCCATAGCTTTCCGTTTCGATAATCCGGCAACGAATGTCACCGACAGCGGTAATACGGTGCACGATCTGTCCAAGCAGACGTGGTGCCGCTTCAAGTGCGGATAATTGAACGATTTCTTGAATGGTCATACATAAGACTCCTTTCGGGTTGGGAAGTTCGTTTGCTTTTGCAGTCCCTTGGCAGATAACGTATAATTCGAGTGAGTTCAGCTTGCTGCCTGTCAGATACGGATGTTGATCATCTATCAAAGAAAGAAGGTCATGCAGATGGAATTATGGTATACGGAAAAACAGACACCGGTATTCGGAATTACAGCCAAAATTCGCGAGACACTCGTCACCGAACAAACGGAATTTCAAGACCTTGCTATGATCGATACCGAACAATTCGGACGTATGCTCGTACTGGACGGCATGGTCATGACGACGATTAAAGACGAATTTGTGTACCATGAAATGGTCGCTCATCCCGCGCTGAATACACACCCTCATCCGAAGCACGTGTTAGTTGTCGGTGGCGGCGATGGCGGCGTAATTCGCGAAGTGCTCAAGCACCCTGAAGTGGAAAAGGCAGTGTTGGTCGAAATCGACGGCAAAGTGATCGAATATTCCAAAATGCATTTGCCCGAGATCGCTGGCGAGCTGGACAATCCACGCGTCGAAGTACACGTGGCAGACGGCTATATGCACATTATCGAGCACAAAAATACGTACGATGTCATTATGGTCGATTCCACCGAACCGGTCGGCCCAGCAGCGCCTTTGTTTGAAAAAGGCTTTTATCAGGGCATTTACGAGACGCTCAAGGAAGACGGTATCTTTGTCGCTCAAACCGACAACCCGTGGTTCAAAGCCGATCTGATTCGCCAAGTAAACCGGGATGTGAAAGAGATTTTCCCGATCGTGCGCGTGTATACTGCGAATATTCCAACCTATCCAAGCGGATTGTGGACGTTTACGATGGGCAGTAAAGTGTACGATCCACTGGAAGTAGACGAAGCGTCCATTCCTGAAATGGATAGTAATCAATATTATACCCCGCGCCTGCACAAAGCCGCATTTGTACTGCCCAAATTTGTTGAAGATTTGTGCAAATCGTAAGCGGCATATCGCAGCCATCGTTTGACCGACCAGCAGTTCTGCCGTTTGGCGGCACTGCTGGTTTTTGGTTATGCTAAGCGAATCGGGTTACTGGAACGTTTGCCCACCGTATGCTGAACTTTTTCACGGAAATTGCGGCTTTCCGCTGCATATGATGGTACAATAAAAAGGAGTGCGCTTATTGAATTTGCCGTGAAAATGTTTGATATTGGGCAAGCCAAGCCGAAGGAATATCCGAAATGGAGCTGGATGTATGACGGAAGCCAAGCAGGTGCGGCTAACGCTGAGCAGCGAGCAGGATGGAGAAGTCGGTACAACCGAGATGATCGGTCACGTATTTATAAAAGGCAACAGCCTGTATGTGCGTTATGTCGAGCCTCCACAGCCGCCTCAGCCAGAGATTCGTACCACAGTAAAAATCAGCAGTGACGAGATCAAGATTATGCGTCATGGCGGTGTGGAATCGGAGCAAACCTTTCGTCCCGGTGAGCATCTGTCCGGATTTTACCGATCGCCGTTTACCCGTTTCGAGATGGAGACGCATACACGGTCTCTTCATCATGGGCTGAAGGGCATTACCGGGTATATTGCATGGGAATACGATCTGTATGTGCATGAACAGCTTGGCGGCCGCTTTAAGGTCAGCCTGCATATTCAAGCGAGTGATGAATCCGCAGACCATGATTCTGCATCATAAACGCACTAACGTACCAACTGCCGCTGGCAGACAGGAGGCAGCACCGCTACAGTGATCGCGAGGCTGCCGATACAGGAGGAAAATGAAACAATGACAGCTAATCCATTGGAACAAAGCCGCAATTCGGTAAAAGAAGCGGTTCGTGCTGCCGTGCTGGCAGCAGGTATCGTAAATGTGGAACACTTACCAGACGTTGCGCTAGAAGTACCAAAAGACAAATCCCACGGCGATCTGGCGACCAACATCGCTATGCAACTGACACGGATTGCCAAAACGAATCCGCGCCAAATTGCCGAAACTATTATCGCCAACCTGGATACAGGCAAAAGCGGAATCGAGCATGCCGAAATCGCTGGTCCAGGTTTTATCAATTTCAAGTTGAACAAAAGTTATCTGTACCCGGTGATCGAGTCCGTCCATGAGCATGGCGACAACTACGGTCGAATTGATAAAGGAACAGGTCAGCGCATCGAAGTGGAATTTGTCAGTGCGAACCCGACCGGCAGTCTGCATCTTGGACATGCGCGCGGCGCCGCTTTTGGCGATTCGTTATGCAATCTGCTCGATTTTGCCGGTTATGAAGTGACACGCGAATATTATATTAACGATGCGGGCAACCAGGTATCCAATCTGAGCCTGTCGATCGAAGCGCGTTATTTGCAAGCGCTTGGACATGATGCACCGATGCCGGAAGACGGCTATCACGGCGAAGATATCAAAGGCTTTGCCCGTGAACTTGTTGCTGAAAAAGGAGATAGCCTGCTGTCTATGTCTTCTAGCGATCGCGCTACCTTTTTCCGTGATTACGGTCTGAGCAAAGAGCTGGAAAAGATCAAACGCGATCTGGAAGCATTCCGCGTCCGCTTTGACATCTGGTTTAGCGAAACATCATTGTACGAAAACGGTCAAGTGCTTGATGCGCTGGACGAGCTGCGTGAGCGTGGACAGATTTATGAAGAAGATGGCGCAACATGGCTGCGTACGACCGATTACGGGGATGACAAAAACCGCGTTTTGATCAAAAATGATGGTACGTATACGTATTTGACACCCGATATCGCTTACCATAAAGACAAATATAGCCGTGGCTATGATCGCATGATCAACATCTGGGGCGCTGACCATCATGGCTATATTCCACGTATGAAAGCGGCAATGCAGGCGCTTGGCAACGATCCGGACAAACTGACCGTGCTGATTGCACAGATGGTCAGCCTGTTCCAGGACGGCGAAAAGGTGAAAATGTCCAAACGTACCGGCAAAGCGGTTACGATGGAAGATTTGATGAGCGAAGTGGGCGTAGATGCCGTACGTTATTTCTTTGCAATGCGCAGCATCGATTCTCATCTGGACTTTGATATGGACCTCGCTGTGTCCACGTCCAACGAAAACCCTGTTTTCTATGTGCAGTATGCGCATGCGCGGATTTGCAGTATTTTCCGTCAAGCAGAAGAACAAGGGATCGCGCTGCCGGCGCTGTCAGAGATCGATTTGAGCGAGCTGACGACCGAGCATGAATATGATCTGCTGCAAAAGCTGGGCGAATTGCCGAACGAAATCGCGATCGCCGCAGACCATTTTGCGCCGCATCGTCTAATCCGTTACGTGTATGAACTGGCATCTTTGATGCACAGCTATTACAAAGCGGAGCGCACATTGACCGAAGATCGTGCGAAGACGTTAGCTCGTCTCGCACTGCTCGGCAGCGTACGCACCGTCATTGCCAATGTGCTGCGTCTCGTTGGCGTATCCGCACCGGATCGTATGTAATGCATTGCGGATCGTCAAAGACGGACGCCGATTTTGCGGAAAACTGCCGTAAATTGGCGTGCGCAGGCGATATTACCGGATAAGTTGGCTATTTTTTGTAAAAAACTTGATTTTTGTAGGCAAATGGGTTTAACTTATCTCAGCATTTTGTATAATGTATCGTATAGTTTGACCACGCCTGTCTCCGGCGATGCCTTGCTGGTATGGACCGGAATGAAATAAACAGCTTGAAACTCGATTTGAGAGGAAGTGTCCGTAAGTGAGCACACCGCAAGAACTGAAGATCAACCCGGATAAGGTACATGAGATTCCAATGGTGGACTTGGCCTTTGCCGTTTTGAAAAAGATGAACACTCCGCTGTACTACCGCGACCTGATGAAGGAAGTGGCAGAAATTCGCGGATATACCGAAGAACAGATTACCGAATATATCGCCCAGCTCTACACTGAGCTGAACATCGACGGACGCTTTGCTTGTGTAGGTACGAACTTGTGGGGGCTGAAGCGTTGGTATCCGCTGGAACGTGCGGAAGACCCGATCGCGAATGCGAAACGTCCGCGTATTATTAATGATGATAACGATGATGACGATATCGAAGATGATGAGTTCAACAACGACGATACACCGGATGAAGATGATGAAATCGAAGAAGACAACTACGATGATGTAGATGATAACGACGATGATGAAATCTATCCGGATGAGGAAAATGAAGAACTGGTCATTGAAGACGAGGATGAAGACGAAGACCTCGAAGAAGAAGAAGATACGGAATACAATGAGGAAGAAAATAAAGAGGATGAGCATTAATTGCCTCAACGACCCGCTTGCGCAGGCAGGCGGGTCTTTTTGTATAATGTGAACGGTGTAGCAGTTATAGTTATAGAGGAGGGCTTCCATCCGTGTAGCCATCTGTATAAAAGAGCAGGTGTGCACACCGCATACGACGGTAGACTGTGCTTGCTTCAGATGTTGTAAAACTGGATAAAACGGCAGTTACAGTGCACTTTTATCCATGATAACGCTATCATTTTACAGTATGCAAATCTTTCTGCCGATATGTCTTGACACGCCATAAGTCGACAGAGTAAACTATTGCATGGGCTTATGAATTAAACCTTTAAACATATAGATATCCAGCGTTGAAGCGCTGAAATAATAAAAGTGCCCCGTCACTACGGGTGTCACTTTTTTTGTTTTTTAGAGCGATATCCCCCTATGCATGTTGTATAAAAAAGCCTGTAGCCACGCCGAACAGACCGTGGTCGAATCCGTAGATTCGTCCGCTATTGTCGCGCTTGTGGCAGAAGACTTTATTATGTTTCATGCTGCTTTGAATTTCTGGAAAACCCAATTAGGAGGTCATATTGTGACAAAGTACATTTTCGTAACAGGCGGCGTTGTATCGTCGCTCGGTAAAGGAATCACCGCAGCTTCTCTGGGCAGATTGCTCAAAAACAGAGGCTTAAAAGTAACGATCCAGAAATTCGATCCATATATTAACGTGGACCCAGGAACGATGAGTCCATATCAGCATGGTGAAGTGTTCGTAACGGATGATGGAGCCGAAACCGATCTTGACCTCGGTCACTATGAGCGTTTTATCGATATTAATCTGTCCAAAAACAGCAATGTCACCACCGGTAAAGTATATTCATCCGTTATTAGCAAAGAGCGTCGTGGCGAATATCTAGGTGGTACGGTACAGGTGATCCCACATATTACAAATGAGATCAAAGAGCGTGTGTTCCGCGCCGGTCGTGAAGCGAACTCGGATGTTGTCATTACCGAGATCGGTGGTACGGTAGGTGATATCGAAAGTTTGCCGTTCCTTGAAGCGATCCGTCAGATCAAAAGCGATGTCGGTCGCGACAATGTAATGTACATCCATGTGACACTAATCCCTTATATTAAAGCGGCTGGCGAAGTGAAAACAAAGCCAACCCAGCATAGCGTAAAAGAATTGCGCAGTATCGGTATTCAGCCAAACGTAATCGTTTGTCGTACCGAATACGAGCTGTCCGAAGATATGAAAGCCAAGATCGCTCTGTTCTGCGATATCGATGCGAACGCGGTTGTCGAGTGCCGCGATGCATCCTCCCTGTACGAAGTTCCGCTGAACTTGCGTAATGAAGGTTTGGATGATATCGTCGTCAACCATCTCAAACTGAATTCCTCTGCACCGGATATGACCGAATGGGAACAGTTGCTGAACCGTATCCAAAATCTTGAGAAAACGGTCGAAATCGCGATCGTTGGTAAATATGTAGCGCTACATGATGCATATTTGAGCGTTGTTGAATCGCTATCTCATGCCGGTTATCATGCCAATGCCGATGTGAAACTGCGCTGGGTAGACGCCGAAGAACTGACCGATGAGAACGTAGCCGAGAAACTTGGCGGTCTGGGCGGCATTCTCGTACCGGGCGGTTTTGGCGATCGTGGTATCGAAGGCAAAATTAGCGCGATTCGTTATGCACGCGAGCACAATGTACCTTACTTTGGCATTTGCCTCGGTATGCAAGTATCGGTGATCGAGTATGCACGTGCATTTGCAGGTATGGCAGGTGCTAATAGCTCCGAGATCAATCCGGCAACACCGTATCCGGTCATCGATCTGCTGCCAGAGCAAAAAGACATCGAAGATTTGGGCGGCACAATGCGTCTTGGACTGTATCCGTGCAAGCTGCAACCGGGCTCACTGGCAATGGAATGTTATGGTGAAGAACTTGTATATGAGCGTCATCGTCATCGGTATGAGTTCAACAATCAATACCGTGAGCAAATTGAAAATGCCGGTATGAAAATCTCCGGTACATCCCCGGATGGTCGTCTGGTCGAAATCGTAGAAGTTCCGAATCATCCGTGGTTCCTGGCGGTACAATTCCACCCTGAATTCATCTCTCGTCCAAACCGTCCGCAACCGCTGTTCCGTGAGTTCGTGAAAGCTTCGATCGCACATCAAGGTTAAACAAGCGCTGGGTTTACGATTATAAGGTTAAAATGAATTTTTCGCAACCACCCGTATGTGAAACGATCATACGGGTGGTTTTTTGCTGCCTATTTCTTCATACAAAGGAAGGATTCGCCGTTTGAATGGCGAATGTTAATAGGCGTTAGCGTGTAAAGCGAACTCCTTTTTATAAGGAAAAGGATGTATCCGGTCTGTGCAGTTTTTAGCGGGGTACATAGCGCAGCTCGTCATCACTTCTGAATATGAACACCAACACAAATGAAACCGATCAGCATGGAAGAAGGGAAAGGTGACAGATGGAACAGAAAAAAATACTAATCGTTGATGATCAAAACGGCATCCGCCTGCTGCTTGTCGAATTGTTTACTGGAGAAGGCTACGACATGTTCCAAGCAGCCAACGGCAAAGAAGCGCTGGCAATCGTAGAACAGCATGTACCGGACTTGGTACTATTGGATATGAAAATTCCTGGCATGGATGGATTGGAAATTTTGCGTCATATTAAACAGACACATCCGCATATTCATGTCATTATGATGACCGCCTATGGAGAGCTGGATATTATTCAGCAGGCGAAGGACCTGGGGGCGCTTAGCCATTTTACAAAACCTTTTGATATTGATGAAATGAGAGACGCGGTTGATCGCTGTTTGCGCGGTAGCGGCGTTGATCATTAAACGCAGGACGGTCTGAGCAGACCGTCCATTTTTGTGTGCATAGTTTCGCTATACAACGACATAGTTGCCGTCTGCACAAATCGGCGGCTTTAGTAAGGCGAAAAATCACCTGAAATTGTATGAAAACAGTGCAAATATATGCAAATTGTTTGTTTAGTATTTAAACCGGGTTGTGTTATAATAGGCACGTATGCAGTAGCGGCTTACACAATATGGCATCATTTCCGTTTGGGAAGATGCCTAACATTTTGAGGAGGATGTCATTATGCCATTAGTATCTATGACAGACATGCTGAACAAAGCACTTGAAGGAAAATACGCGGTTGGTCAATACAACATCAACAACCTGGAGTGGACACAAGCGATCCTGGGCGCAGCGGAAGAAGAAAAATCCCCAGTTATTCTTGGTGTGTCTGAAGGTGCTGCTCGTCATATGGGCGGCTTCACTACCGTTGTCAAAATGGTAGAAGGTCTGCTGCACGACATGAAAATCACCGTACCGGTTGCGATTCACCTTGACCACGGTTCCAGCTTTGACAAATGTAAAGAAGCGATCGACGCTGGCTTTACTTCCGTTATGATCGACGGTTCCCACCACCCGATCGAGGAAAACATCGAAATGACGAAGAAAGTCGTTGAATACGCTCATTCCAAAGGCGTTTCCGTTGAAGCTGAAGTAGGTACAGTTGGCGGACAAGAAGACGACGTTATCGGCGGCATTATGTATGCTGACCTGGACGAGTGCGTACGCATCGTCAAAGAAACAGGTATCGATACGCTGGCACCAGCACTCGGTTCCGTACACGGTCCTTACCACGGCGAGCCTAACTTGGGCTTCAAAGAAATGGAAGAAATCCGTGACGCAGTAAGCCTGCCACTCGTACTGCACGGTGGTACAGGTATTCCTAAACACGACATCGACAAAGCGATCTCCCTCGGTACGTCCAAAATCAACGTAAACACCGAGAACCAAATCGCCTTTGCCAAAGTTGTGCGCGAAGTGCTGGCTGAGAAACCGGACGCTTACGATCCACGTACATTTATCGCACCAGGTCGCGAAGCGATCAAACAAACCGTAATCGGCAAAATCCGCGAGTTCGGTACAAGTAATAAGGCATAATTCGCTTTTTCAGTTGGCTTGGTGTATATTACAGTATGCAGAAGTTAAAACACGATAATTGATCGCAACGAACGTAACTTTTATATGCCATATGCGTTGAATTGAATAGGTCGAAATGGGAAGTACACCGCTAAGACGGTGTCTTTCCATTTTCACCGCCAAAAATGCCAAATTGATATCGTTTTATCGGCTGCAAAACACGTAGGGGGATATTAAGCTTTATGGAAAAATTGATGATCAGCGGCGGAAGTCCGTTGCAGGGAACTATCACCATCAGTGGTGCGAAAAACAGCGCCATTGCGCTTATTCCTGCGGCATTGCTCGCCGAGTCGGAAGTTGTGCTGGATAATTTGCCACTTCTGAGCGATGTGGCAGTTTACGCGGAAATACTGGAAAATCTCGGTGCAACCGTAAGCTGGAATGAGCTGGACAACCAGATGCGTATCGATCCGAGTGATGTGCGTTCTATTCCAATGCCTAACGGTCCTGTCAAAAAACTAAGAGCATCCTATTATATGATGGGGGCGCTGCTCGGTCGTTTTGGAGAAGCAACAATCGGCTTGCCTGGTGGTTGTAACTTTGAACCACGACCTATCGATCAACATATCAAGGGTTTTGAGGCGCTTGGCGCAACCGTAACAAATGAGCACGGTTCGATTCATTTATATGCAAAAGAGCTTCGCGGAGCGAAGATTTATTTGGACGTAGCCAGTGTAGGTGCGACTATCAACATTATGCTGGCAGCTGCAAGAGCTAAAGGCCATACCATTATCGAAAATGCGGCTAAAGAGCCTGAGATTATAGATGTTGCAACTTTACTGAACGCCATGGGCGCTGTGATCAAAGGCGCCGGAACCGAGACGATTCGCATCGAAGGCGTGTCCGAGATGCATGGCTGCAAGCACTCCATTATTCCTGACCGTATCCAGGCAGGTACGTATATGATCGCTGCTGCCGCTACGCGCGGTGACGTGATTATCGATAATGTCATCCCCAAACATTTGGAGGCATTAACCGCCAAATTGCTAGAGATGGGTGTGCATGTCGATGAGCTGGATGAAGGCATTCGTGTCATCGGTAAATCGCTGTACAACCATGTCGATGTGAAGGCGCTAACCTATCCAGGTTTTGCAACGGATTTGCAATCACCGATGACCAGTTTGCTAACCCAGGCACAAGGTGTAAGTGTATTGAGCGATTTTGTGTACAGCAGTCGCTTCAAACATGTGCCAGAGCTGTCGCGTATGGGAGCGAAGATCAAAGTGGAGGGACGTTCAGCGATTATCGAAGGCGGAGCGCTTAATGCAGCCAAAGTGAAAGCGACCGATTTGCGTGCAGGCGCAGCGCTTGTGATCGCAGGTTTGACCGTACCTGAAGGTGTAACCGAAGTGTCTGGCGTTGAATTTATTGATCGTGGTTATGACCATCTCGTTGATAACCTGCGCCATCTCGGTGCGAATGTGTGGAGAGAGATGCTGTAAACGAAACGGCATCCTTCCAGCTCGATTGTTCCTCTTACCCAGGAGGAGAATTCATCTGTATTTTGCAAAATACATACCTCTTGAATATCTCCTCCCAACAATGGGTAATGCTATCCTATGAATGGATTCAGAACGTATCCACTCCTGATGATTTAACCTTCTGCTTAATTCCTAACATCTTCTATCACATGTTTTAACACTCTTGACTAAAATTGAATAGGTGGTTATGGTATGGATTTACAAATTTCCGATCTGGAAGAAATGAAGCTGACGGAACTGTACAAGCTTGCCAAGCAGTATCAGATTCCGTACTATGGGCAGCTTAAGAAAAAAGAATTGATTTTTGCTATTTTGCGTGCTCAGGCAGAGCGTAGCGGTTTGATGTTTATGCAGGGCGTATTGGAAATTTTGCCCGAAGGCTATGGCTTTTTGAGACCGATCAACTACTTGCCGAGCGCTGAAGATATTTATATCTCCGCTTCCCAAATTCGTAAATTCGATCTGCGCACCGGTGATCTTGTATCCGGTAAATGTCGCGCACCCAAAGAAAATGAACGTTATTTTGGCTTATTGCAAGTCAATGCGGTAAATGGCACCAGCCCGGAACAAGCGGCAGAACGTCTGCACTTCCCGGCGCTCACCCCTCTCTACCCACAAAGGAAACTCGTGCTCGAAACGGCTCCTAACAAATTATCCACTCGTATTATGGATGTGCTCGCTCCTGTAGGTCTTGGACAGCGTGGTCTGATCGTCGCGCCGCCCAAAGCGGGTAAAACGCTTCTGCTCAAAGAAATCGCCAACAGCATTTCCGAAAACAACCCGGAGATTGAGCTATTTGTATTGCTGATCGATGAACGCCCGGAGGAAGTAACCGATATGCAGCGTTCGGTGAAAGGTGAAGTGGTCGCTTCCACCTTTGATGAATTGCCGGAAAACCATATCAAAGTTGCCGAGCTAGTATTGGAGCGCGCATTGCGCCTTGTAGAGCACAAAAAAGATGTCGTGATCCTGCTGGATAGCATTACTCGCCTCGCGCGTGCGTATAACCTCGTTATTCCACCATCAGGACGTACGCTTAGCGGTGGTATTGACCCGGCAGCTTTCCATCGTCCGAAACGCTTTTTCGGTTCGGCGCGTAATGTGGAAGAAGGCGGCAGTCTGACGATTTTGGCGACGGCGCTGATCGATACCGGTTCACGGATGGATGATATCATTTACGAAGAATTCAAAGGCACAGGCAATATGGAGCTGCATCTGGATCGCAAACTGTCCGAGCGCCGTATTTTCCCTGCGATTGATATTCGTCGTTCCGGTACACGTCGTGAGGAAGATTTGCTAACCAAAGAAGAACTGGATACGATCTGGCATATTCGCAAAAATATGAACGAAACACCAGACTTTGTCGAAGGCTTCCTCAAAAAGCTACGTAACTCCAAAACGAATCAGGAATTTCTAGCATCGTTTGATATTAGCGAGGAGGGCAAAGCTTCTTCCGGTTCGATGAACGGTTCCGGGATGAAAAAGACCCCGGCATCAAGCGGTTCGTCTGGCACAGGACGACGCACAACCCGTTCCGCGGCAACTTCGGCAACGACGAACTGATTAGATCAACATGAAGCTTGCTGAACCGGATAAGACGACGCATACATCATGAGCTAGCTCGGTATGATCCCTATCGCACCAACATGGATGGTCATTTGAGGCGAGATGATTTCAAACAACTCGTTAGATCAAACTTATTATAAAAGCGGTAGACGATGAGCATTGTCCACTAATATATCCGCTGATGTATAGGTATGTAATTAGCTGAAGATGTAGGAACGGCTTGAAGCCGCCTATACGCTATTCTGTTTATCAAGCAGATAGGCGTGACAGTCGTTTTATTGCCAACGTCATCGCCACATGGATGACACGTCTCTGACTGTAGTTTACACCGTTATACATAGTTATATATAACGGTTGCAAATCCGCTGCAATCCCGGTATAATTATATAATGCCGTGCTAGATGGGGAGGTAGCGGTGCCCTGTAACTCGCAATCCGCTGTAGCGAGATTGAATTCCTGTCCTAGGTATTGTCGATGTGAGGCAGGTATCTGAGCACAGTGTTGACGGGTGGGTCCTTCGCAAGGAACTCCTGTGAACCTGGTCAGGTCCGGAAGGAAGCAGCCATAAGCAGTTTCGTTCTTGTGCCGAGGGAGTGCCTACCCTGAGCTGTTGCTCAGAAGAACCGTTCGGATCGCAATTATCGAAGGCAGGTGCACGGTATATTATACAGCATATTCAAAACACCTTTTGCGCTGTGCAAAGGTGTTTTTTTGCTTGTTAAAGAGACTGTTTCGGTTTTGTTGAGGCTGGATTTATAGTATAATAAAGAGCAGGATATGGCGCTCTGTTATCGCCTGATCGTAGGCAAGTGACAGCTATGTTTATCGGCAGGCAGCAACCAGAGTCAATCATCTTTAGTGTTTGTGATTTGCAAACACGGGGTATAATGAAAAGGTTTTTGCATAGCAATAGACCATACCTCTATATGTAGAAGGAAGGTAAGCAAGTGGAACACATCGCACTTTATCGTGCTTGGCGGCCGCAGTCGTTTCAGGACATGGTAGGACAGCAGCATATCATTCAGACACTGCAAAATGCCATTCGGGAAGAGCGTATTTCACATGCGTACCTGTTTAATGGTCCCAGAGGAACAGGCAAAACGTCGGCAGCCAAAATATTGGCAAAGGCAATTAACTGTGAAAGAGGTCCTGCCATTGAGCCGTGTAACGAATGTGAAACTTGCAAAAGGATCACTTCGGGCAATATTATGGACGTGCTGGAGATTGATGCTGCATCCAATCGTGGTGTAGAGGAAATCCGGGACCTGCGGGAAAAGGTAAAATATGCGCCCACCGAAGTTAGGCGCAAAGTATATATTATCGATGAAGTCCACATGCTGACGACGGAAGCGTTTAATGCGCTGCTGAAGACGCTGGAAGAACCACCGGGGCATGTGGTCTTTATTCTGGCAACGACCGAGCCTCACCGCCTGCCAGCAACGATCATTTCGCGCTGTCAACGGTTTGATTTTCGACGGGTATCGTTGCAGGAGCAAGCGCAACGTTTGGAACTGATTGCCGCACAGGAAGGGATGAATGCCGACCCTGATGCGCTAGAGTATATCGCACGTCTGTCGGATGGCGGTATGCGTGATGCGCTTAGCATTTTGGATCAAGTGTCTGCTTTTACTGAAGGCAGAATTACGTATCCTCAAGTGTTGCAAATGACCGGAGGTATCGCTTCCGAACAATTTGCCGAACTGGCAACCGCATTGCTGCAAAGTGATGTCGGGCGGGTGCTACAGATGGTCGAGTCGTTTATGCAGGAAGGCAAAAGCGCAGAGAAATGCATGGAAAATCTGCTTTATTATTTCCGTGATGTGTTAATGATCAAAATGATCCCGAATGCGGGCGATCTGACCGAACGAATGCTCAATCCGGACAATTTCCGCGATACAGCCGCCGCGTTCAGTCGGGAGCAGTTATTTGCTATGATCGACACGCTTAATCATTATCAGACCGAAATGAAGTATGCGACACAACCGCAGATGCTGTTTGAAGTAGCGCTGCTCAAATTGAGCGGATTATCCGGTCAAAGCGGTGCAAACGCCGATAACGGCGCTAGTGTTGCTGCCGTTACACAGCCGGCTGCGGCAGACGAAGTTCGGCAGCTTAAGCAGCAGCTGGCTGCGCTGGAGCAAAAGCTGGAGAAGGCATTAAAATCAGGCGGTATTAGCGGCGATTCTACCGGTGGCAACGCTCCATCCGGCAGACGTGCACCGGCTCCACGCATTTCGTCAACAGCCAAAATTCCGGCGCAGATGAATCATTATGTAGCCAATCGCACCCATGAAGATTTTACCCGCATTTCCGGCTCATGGGGCAAAGTACTGCAACGAGTCAAAGAAGTGAAAGTGACGATTCATGCCTGGTTTGTGAACTGTGATCCGGTGTCTATGCATGAAGACGCCATTCTCGTAGCATTCAAGCATGATATGCACCGCGAAACGATCGAGAAGGCGGCTAATCGGCAAGTGGTGGAATCGGTGTTGCAAGAAGTACTGGGCAGCCCGTACCGCCTTGTGACGATGATGCAAAAAGATTGGTTGGAAGCGATCGAAGGAACGAGCGAACAGCCTGGCGAAGAACTAAAGCTGGAACATGAGCAAGCGGACAAAGGTGAGGCGCTAGTGGATGAAGCGATTCAACTGTTTGGCGAACAACTGATTGTCATTAAAGAATAATCGAACATATTATTTGACTAGAGGAGATGATCGTAATGGGTAACATGAACCAAATGATGAAGCAGGTAAAAAAAATGCAGGAGCAAATGCTGAAAGCACAGGAAGAACTGGGCAGCAAAACGATTGAAGGTACTTCCGGTGGCGGTGTTGTTTCTGTACAAGTAAACGGGCACAAAAAAGTACTGGCTATTACGATTAAGCCCGAAGCGGTAGACCCGGAAGATGTTGAAATGCTGCAAGACCTAGTTATGGCAGCAGTAAACGATGCAATGACCAAAGCCGAAGAATTGGCGAACCAAGATATGGGTAAATTCACAGGCGGAATGAAAATTCCAGGCTTGTTCTAAAATTACAGATCGGCATTCATCACGATTGACTCAGATGACCGGTCTCAAAGGAGATCGCTGTATTGTACTATCCCGAACCGATTGCCAAGTTGATCGATGCTTTTACGCACTTGCCGGGCGTTGGACCGAAGACAGCGGGCCGACTGGCTTTTCATGTGTTGCGTATGCAGGAGGATGACGTCATCGATTTTGCCAAAGCATTAGTCAATGTGAAGCGCAATCTTCATTATTGCTCGATCTGTGGCAATATTACCGATGCAGACCCTTGCCGGATTTGCCAGGACAAAACGCGTGACGCTTCGGTTATTTGTGTCGTGCAGGAGCCTAAAGACCTGGTAGCGATGGAGCGTACGAGGGAATTTGACGGTTATTATCATGTGTTGCATGGCGCTATTTCACCGATTGAAGGAATTGGACCGGAAGAAATTAAGCTCAAAGAGCTGTTGAACCGTCTCAGCGATGAACGGGTACAAGAGCTGATTCTGGCGACCAATCCGAATATTGAAGGCGAAGCGACAGCGATGTACATTTCCAGACTTGTAAAGCCATTTAATCTAAAAGTTACCCGCATCGCCCACGGCTTGCCAGTCGGTGGCGATCTGGAATATGCGGACGAAGTTACTCTGTCCAAAGCGCTTGAAGGCAGACGAGAGCTTTAGAAGACAAATGCGTGGACAACTTTTCATGTGATGACAGAATAATTGGCGTCAAGCATGTGTATGCACACATACAATTTAGCTTGGAGAGAGCTATATTTTCAGGATGCTATTTAGGCTGTTTCTGATCACAGTTATACACAGTATGAATAAAGTTCACGAGAAACTACAAGGTGAATTTGTAGCCGTAAGTATAAAGGGGAGTGTGCGTATAGCGTATGCTCTCCTTTTTTTTGCATTCATACGCTTGTGTTGAAGTGATACAGATGTTTTGAAGTAATGCAAAATGGATCGTTTGTATTCATCCAAGTTATCCTCATACGATTCTGAACATATTTATGAGGATTTTGGTAGAGATGTACATCATATAAAGGTAGAATCAAACATTCTGTTGGATGTGAGTATGTTTGAACAACGATGCACTTTCATGATGAATCGATAACTTGAGAGGATATACAGATAAAGATCATACTTTGCTGCATGGAAATATGGAGATAGCGATATATCGGAACTTGTATTCGAGTACCTTCACCGCGTTAAATTATGAAGTTTAATATCATACAGCACAAATGCTACGAACCGAAGTGGTTGCTGTCCTAATAAGCCAAGTTTACGTACACGCTCAAATCTGATGCTGTTGTAGGCGATATGTAGATTAGGCAGTGTGTTCAAATCATCAGCAAGCAGTAATTATAATTGGATTTACTGTGTGTAAATGTACAATAGTATAGGTTATTAATTTAGGAATTGACGAGTACTGAATGAACATGTTATATTAATCAACGGTCATTATTTTATGACCTGAACAATTGATCCAACATTGTAAAATGATTTTCAAAAAAAGTGTTGACACCAAGAAGTTCACATGATATATTATAAAAGTTGTCGCGAACGAGTGACAATGAAAGAAAACATATCATACACTTCGTCCATGAAGCATGTTGAAGCTGAAAAACACTTCAAAAAAAGTGCTTGACGAACGAAACACAACATGATATGAT
>NZ_JAXSQZ010000017.1:0-28371 GCF_034659835.1 Paenibacillus campi | reverse complement strand
CGACGAGGTAGATAGGTTGGAGGTGGAAGTGCAGCAATGCATGGAGCTGACCAATACTAATCGGTCGAGGGCTTATCCTATCTTCTATATACGCGATGATTCGTTTCGGATTCAGTTTTCAGGTGATTAACACCTGTCATGGGTAGCTTGTAGCAAGGAATTCACTTTCTTGTTCAAGATACTTACGAAGCAGACGCTTCGACAACTACCGTTTGGTGATGATGGCGGAGGGGTTCCACACGTACCCATCCCGAACACGACCGTTAAGCCCTCCAGCGCCAATGGTACTTGGACCGCAGGGTCCTGGGAGAGTAGGACGTCGCCAAGCGAATGAAAAGACATGATCCATTTTGGATGATGTCTTTTTTTGTATTGTTTTACTTTTCACGAAAGTTTTTATAGTAATGATCGGGCTTGTTAGCTTGCCAATACGTTGATTGCTTTAAGGACTGGCTTTGATTTCTCGTTTATGAGCTTATGAATAACTGCTCGAAACAGCTTTACAATTCAAATGAATCACAGTCAAGGGATGGGTTTGATTCTATATGATGCTTATTTTTGCTTCATTAGTGTAATATTAGGATGGGTCGCGATTTTAGTTTAAGCAGATTAGATTAGTATCAACTTCGTCTCTAGTTTCATTATTAGAGAGCAGAGTCGTAATAGAACGAGATATAGAAAAGGATCATTTTTGAAATATTGGTTAACATTGTTTATTTGTCCATTGTGGAAGGACAATCGTATGTGCTGGAAAGTCAAAGTTAGGTGTTTAAACTTCATTTATGTGATTATGTTGTAACGTTCTTGACAGCCTATAACCCCTTTGCTAAGATTGCAATAATATATTTTCAGAAACTTATTTTCAAGAGTGTATTTCTTGATTATAAACGCAGTATATTAAGCTTAAAAGCTTATGAATATTCGCTTTGAGACGGTGCCTTGAGCACTGGAAATGATCGGAATCTTTGGTTTGATTTCTTTCCGGCTGTGACAGCGGATTAAAACGGATTTATTTATAAGCCTTATATCGCATAAGAAAAGGGAGGAATATCCTCGTGTGGGAAACAAAGTTTGGTAAAGAGGGACTAACATTTGACGACGTATTGTTAGTGCCACGCAAGTCCGAAGTATTGCCGAAGGAAGTTGATGTTTCGACTGTACTTAGCTCATCCGTGAAGCTGAATGTGCCTCTAATCAGTGCAGGTATGGATACCGTTACAGAAGCAGCTATGGCGATCGCTATGGCGCGCGAAGGTGGCATCGGTATTATTCATAAAAACATGTCGCTCGAACAACAAGCAGAAGAAGTAGATCGTGTTAAACGCTCCGAAAGCGGTGTTATCACCAACCCATTCTCCCTTACCCCTGACAAAATGGTATCGGACGCTGAAGCTGTAATGGCTAAATATCGCATTTCCGGCGTACCGGTCGTTAACGAAGATAATAAACTAGTTGGTATTATTACGAACCGTGACCTTCGTTTTATCCATGATTTCAATATTCCAATCAGTGATGTTATGACTAGCGAAAACCTCGTAACCGCTGCTGTCGGCACGACGCTGCAAGAGGCTGAAGTGCTGTTACAACAACATAAAATCGAAAAGCTGCCACTCGTAGATGAAAATAACATTCTTAAAGGCTTGATTACGATCAAGGATATCGAGAAAGCGATCCAGTTCCCGAACGCCGCCAAAGATGCGCAAGGTCGTCTGCTCGTTGGTGCCGCAATTGGTGTGTCCAATGACGCTTTTGCACGTGCGGAAGCACTCGTGAATGCAGGTGTCGATCTGATCGTTGTGGACTCTGCACACGGACATCATATTAATATTTTGGATGCGGTGCGTAAGCTGCGCAGTATGTTCCCTGAACTGACGATCGTTGCTGGTAATGTGGCGACAGGCGAAGCGACTCGCGATTTGATCCAAGCAGGTGCATCGATCGTTAAAGTTGGGATCGGTCCTGGTTCGATCTGTACAACGCGTGTTATCGCGGGTATCGGTGTACCACAGATTACGGCTATTTATGATTGTGCAAATGTAGCACGCGAGTATGGTGTACCGATCATTGCGGACGGCGGTATTAAATATTCCGGTGAAATTACTAAAGCACTGGCTGCTGGCGCATCGGCAGTTATGCTGGGCAGTATGTTTGCCGGTACAGAAGAAAGTCCAGGCGAATCGGAAATTTATCAAGGTCGTCGTTTTAAAGTATATCGTGGTATGGGTTCGATGGCTGCGATGAAACAAGGTAGTAAAGACCGTTACTTCCAAGATGATGACAAAAAGCTCGTCCCGGAAGGTATCGAAGGTCGTGTCGCTTACAAAGGTCCTTTGTCGGAAACAGTGCATCAGTTGATCGGTGGTCTGCGTTCCGGTATGGGTTATTGCGGTACAGGAAACCTCGAAGAACTGCGCAATGATACACAATTTATTCGGATTACCGGTGCAGGTTTGCGTGAAAGCCATCCACACGATATCCAGATTACGAAAGAAGCTCCTAACTATTCGCTATAATGGAATGAGCTGTAGTCCTCTTTTTCAATATAAACAGTGTTGATAACAGCGGCTGAATAAACGACCATTTTCCGATCAAATACTGGGAAATGGTCGTTTTTTTAATGGATCGTTTAGAGTGGATCGTGATTGACGGCTTTAGGTATAAAATGATCCGTATGACGGTTTGAAGAAACTGTATAGTTTGTGTGTGCACTCTATCACAACCGTATCATAAGTCAAAAATTCAGTTGACGTTTGCAAAAGCGTATGATTTTACAAGTACTTGTCTTTTTTTGCATGTCGGCATGTGCTAAAATGAGAAAGTCATTGTGATAGCGGGTTTTTAACAGTTTAATTGATTTACATAATGCCGCGTATTACATGCAATATTATAGTGGATTTTGAGGGGAGCATTTATACATTGAAACGCAAGTGGGCAACACCAACAGCAACAAAGTCGAAACGTCAATGGATTAAAAAAAGCGTAGCATCATTGATGCTTGTAAATATGTTATGTCTGTCTACGATTGTTCCAAGCGCCGCAATGGCAGCATCATCTACATCGGGCAAGTCTACCGACCAGAAATCGACTGCGCCTGCCGCTGCCAGCAGTACGGCTATGCCTTCTGCTGACTCGCTTGGCTTGCAGGTGAAATCAGCGATTTTGATTGAAGCGACAACAGGTAAAGTACTGCTGTCGATTAACAGTGATGAAGCATTACCTCCGGCAAGTATGTCGAAAATGATGACAGAATATATCGTCTCTGATTATGTAAAACAAGGCAAAATCAAATGGGATGATGTTGTAACGGTATCCGCGAATGCGGCAGCACAGGTTGGTTCGCGCGTATTCCTTGCTGCAGGTGACAAACATACTGTACTTGATTTGTACAAAGCGATGGCAGTCGGTTCCGCCAATGATGCTACCGTTGCACTGGCAGAATATGTCGCTGGTGGCTCGGAAAAAGAGTTTGTAAAACTGATGAACGAAAAAGCCAAACAATTTGGCATGAAAACCGCTCATTTTGCTAATGCAACAGGGCTGAGCATTGCGGATATGCCGAAAGGTACACAGCCTGAAGACGGTAAAGAAACGGTTATGTCTGCGATGGACACCGCTATTTTGGCGCGTCATATCGTGATGGATCATCCGGATTTTAACCAGGTGACGAGCATTCAGTCTTTTAAATTCCGCTCAACCGATAAAGCACCAGTCGTTAACTGGAATTGGATGTTAGCGTCCAATTCCTCGATTACGAACTTTAAAGCTTATGCGTATCCGGGTCTGGATGGTTTGAAAACCGGTCATACGAATGCAGCCGGGCAGTGTTTTACCGGTACGGCTGTGCGTAATGGTATGCGTCTGATCAGTGTCGTTATGGGCACATCAAGCGACAAAGAGCGTTTTATCCAGACGAAAAAAGTGTTGGATTACGGGTTTGATCACTTTGAAGTGAAGCAAATTGTCGGCGCTAAAGCAGTGGTATCCGGTCTTGCTACATTGCCGGTCGTGAAAGGGACAGCTACCGAAGTACCAGTTGTGACTGATGCAGCTGTTAATGTCGTTGTACCTAAAGGCACCAACCCGCAAAATGTAACGTATACGGTAGCGCAGGCTGACGAAACCGCACGTACTGCGCCAATTGAAGCTGGCAAAGCGCTCGGCACGATTACGTATACGTACAAAAATGACAGCATGCCACAGGACCAGGTCACAACCGTGAATCTGATCGCATCCGAGCCAGTCGAAAAAGGAAGCTGGTTGCGCCTGTTCTTCCGCTCGATCGGTGATTTGTTTGGCGATCTGTTCAATTCTGTGAAAAATATGTTTTAAATAGCTGCGCTGCCGGTTGTGCTAACCGCCAACCTCATTTGTAACGGCAGTTGATTTCCTTTGACCCGCCAGGCTCTGCCTGGCGGTCATTGTGCGATATACGGTGAAAATGTATTGTATAATGCATACGTGTCATGTAAAATTATGAGTTAGATTCTGTGCTCTTTGGAGCCTGACAGCAGGCATAGGACGGCTCGTTGCGGCCGAAGCAGAACGTTATTTGATACTATATCCCACTGCTGACCGAGCAGGGGTACTCACAGAAACAATTCAGGAGGCATGGACATGGAAACTGGTACATCGAGAGTTAAAAGAGGTATGGCGGAAATGCAAAAAGGTGGCGTCATCATGGACGTTATGAATGCAGAACAGGCAAAAGTTGCCGAAGCTGCCGGAGCAACAGCGGTTATGGCTCTTGAGCGCGTGCCTTCTGACATTCGCGCAGCCGGTGGCGTTGCTCGTATGGCTGATCCGACGATTGTCGAGGAAGTTATGAAAGTAGTTACGATTCCGGTTATGGCAAAAGCGCGTATCGGTCATTATGTAGAAGCAAAAGTACTGGAATCGATGGGCGTGGACTATCTGGACGAGAGCGAAGTGCTCACCCCTGCTGATGAAGTATTTCATATCGATAAAAACGAATTTACTGTACCATTCGTATGTGGTGCCAAAGATTTAGGTGAAGCGTTGCGTCGTATCGGTGAAGGTGCAGCGATGATTCGTACAAAAGGTGAACCGGGAACAGGCAACATCGTTGAAGCGGTACGTCATATGCGTCTGATCAACAGCCAAGTTCGCAAAGTACAAAATATGTCCAAAGACGAGCTGTATGCGGAAGCCAAAAATCTTGGCGTAGCGTACGAGCTGCTGCTCAATATACACGAAACAGGCAAGTTGCCAGTTGTTAACTTTGCTGCCGGTGGTATAGCTACACCTGCAGACGCAGCGCTGATGATGCATCTCGGCGCAGATGGCGTATTCGTCGGCTCTGGTATTTTCAAATCCGATAGCCCGGAGAAATTTGCGCGTGCGATTGTGGAAGCGACTACGCACTATACAGATTATAAACTGATCGCTGAAGTATCCAAAAATTTGGGTACGCCAATGAAGGGAATCGAAATTTCCAAATTGTCTCCTGCTGAGCGTATGCAGGATCGCGGCTGGTAAGAAAGAAGGACAGACGAATGAAGATCGGTGTACTGGCACTTCAAGGTGCTGTAGCAGAGCATATTCGTAGCTTGCAACTGGCAGGCGCAGAAGCGGTCAGTGTGAAGCGTGTCGATGAGCTGGATGAGTTGGACGGCATCGTTATTCCCGGTGGGGAAAGTACTACGATCGGTAAGCTGATGCGCAAGTATGACTTTATGGATGCATTACAGCAATTTTCCGCACAAGGCAAACCGATATTTGGCACATGTGCGGGCTTGATTGTGCTTGCTGAGCGGATTGTCGGTCAGGAGCAGGCACATTTGTCGCTGATGGATATGACGGTGTGCCGGAATGCATTTGGACGGCAGAAGGAAAGTTTTGAGACAGACCTTACGATTACAGGCATCAATGAGCCGGCGCGTGCGGTATTTATTCGTGCGCCATTGATCGAATCGGTCGGAGCGAATGTTGAGGTGCTGTCAGTATATAATGACGAGATTGTGGCGGCACGGCAGCAGCATCTGCTCGCTTGCTCTTTCCATCCCGAGCTGACGGACGATTATCGTCTGCATCAGTATTTTGTAGAGATGGTACAGGAGTCGCTGGTAAGTAAAGCATAAGCTCGGGACATGAATTGTTTATTAAATAAAGCTTAATCGAGTTAGCTGTATTCACCTCTATACGTATAAAGATAAAACATAACAGAAAGGCAAGCGTATCATTATGCTGCTGTATGATTTTGTCGTGTGTTTCATAAGCCGAAAGAAGTGAATAAAGTTTGGCATCGTAAGTGATTGTACGTTCAACCTTAACTCTTGGCAGCTTCCGTGAGCAGAGCGTATTCTATTCCGGAGTGCGGCAAGTTCTCGCTTGCCCGGTACAGCCGTAGGTGTAACGAAGTGAATGCCTGATGGCGGTTCGCTTGTTATGCCTGGTTTGTCGGCAAAAAGAGAACGAGAGTTAAGGTTATTTTTATGAGGAGGGGTTATGTATGTTAGATGTTAAAATCTTGCGTAATGAGTATGATCGTGTTGCGCAGGCGCTGCAAAATCGTGGCAAATCACTCGATCTAATCTCCGCTTTTCCAGAGCTGGACGGAAAGCGCCGTGAACTGTTACAGGAAACAGAGCAACTCAAAAATCGCCGTAACACCGTATCTGGCGAAGTGGCACAGCGCAAAAAGAACAAAGAAGACGCGGAAGAATTGATTTTGGAAATGCGCCAGGTGTCTGATCGTATTAAAGTACTGGATGAAGAAATTCGTAATCTGGAAGCCGAAATCGATAGCTTGACGTTAGCGATTCCGAATTTGCCGGACAGCAGTGTACCTATCGGTGCATCAGAAGCCGATAATGTGGAAGTGCGCCGGAATGGTGAGCCACGTCAATTCGATTTTGAACCGAAAGCACACTGGGATATCGCCCAAGAGCTAGGTATTCTTGATTTTGAAGCAGGCGCTAAAGTCACGGGTTCACGGTTTACATTTTATAAAGGGCTAGGTGCACGTTTAGAGCGTGCGTTAATTAACTTTATGATGGATGTACATAGCGGGGATCATGGCTATGAAGAAATTTTGCCGCCGTATATCGTCAATCGTGATAGCCTTGTCGGTACCGGACAGCTGCCAAAGTTCGAGGAAGATTTGTTCAAGCTCACTGATACGGATTATTACCTTATTCCGACAGCAGAAGTTCCGGTTACGAACTATCATCGTGATGAAATTTTGCCCAAAGAAGAACTGCCCAAGCATTACGTCGCCTATAGCTCATGTTTCCGGTCGGAAGCCGGTGCTGCTGGTCGTGATACACGCGGTCTTATTCGTCAGCACCAATTTAATAAAGTTGAGCTGATCAAAATTGTTGATCCGGAAACGTCTTATGAAGAACTGGAAAAAATGACAGCTAATGCAGAGCGCATTTTGCAATTGCTCGGTTTGCCTTATCGTGTGCTTGCGCTATGTACAGGCGATATGGGCTTTAGCGCTGCGAAAACATACGATCTAGAAGTATGGCTGCCGGAAAGCAATATGTACCGCGAAATTTCCTCTTGCTCTAATGTCGAGGATTTCCAGGCACGCCGTGCTAGCATTCGTTACCGCAAAGACAGCAAAAGCAAGCCTGAATTTGTGCATACGCTAAACGGTTCCGGTCTGGCGGTAGGTCGTACGGTTGCGGCAATTTTGGAAAACTATCAACAGGAAGACGGTAGTGTCATCGTACCGGAAGCGCTGCGTCCGTATATGCGCGGTGTGGAAGTGATCGGTACACCAGTGAAATAAATATTGTCACTTTCTCAAATGTATGCTATGATATTTATGTTGTGCAATATTCGATTGTATTGATCGAATACGCACTCATAAATGGAGAGGTACCGAAGCGGTCATAACGGGGCGGTCTTGAAAACCGTTAGGGGGCAACTCCACGTGGGTTCGAATCCCACCCTCTCCGCCATTTATTGATGATTATAAGTCGTTCCCCTCAGGGAGCGGCTTTTTTGTTATGTTGTAATTTATATGGAAGACACAGCGTACGAATAACATTATGCCAAGTCCCATCTACAAATGCTCGTTTAAAGCAGATCATATAGGCTTTAAGATTTCTTGAAATAAAATAATTATATGCTTAACTTTATGTTTGATCTTGCCTGTTTTGTATAGGAGCAGCATCTATTTTGTGCCATAATAATAGAGTAAATCATGAAACCGACAAAAAACTGTCACCTTTCGTGATACTAATACGTACATAAGAAAAGGAGGCTCGGCTATGGCGTTGAACCAACCTCCAGATTTAGCCGCGTTCACACCGGTAGAACACGGTAAACGTTCCCTGCGCAGTACGACGGTGCGCACGATGCTAATTGTGCTGGGAGCAGTCTTGGTTGCTGTTTCACTTGAATTGTTTCTCGTACCAAACAATGTAACCGATGGCGGCATTACAGGCATATCGATTATTATGTCCTTTTTGACCGGCTGGAAGCTAGGTATATTCCTGTTTCTGATCAATATTCCTTTTCTCGTGATCGGTTATAAGCAAATTGGCAAAACGTTTGCATTATCCACACTGTTAGGCATTTCGGTCATGTCGGTAGGTACGCTTTTGCTGCATCCTGTCGCTGCTTTTGTAAATGAAACGGTACTGGCGGTTGTGTTTGGCGGAATGTTTCTAGGGCTAGGTACCGGATTAGTATTGCGTTCTGGCGGATCACTAGATGGGACGGAGATTATCGCCATTTTGCTGTCACGGCGGACGATCTTTTCGGTCGGTGAGATTGTCATGATTATTAACGTCTTTATTTTGACCGGTGCCGGCTTTGTATTCGGTTGGGATCGAGCGATGTATTCGATTATTGCCTACTATATTGCAACGAAAGTAATCGATATTACGATCGACGGTCTGGATCAATCCAAATCCGTTTGGATTATTAGCGAGCGCACATATGATATCGGCAATGCGATTATTAGCCGGTTGGGACGAACAGTTACTTATTTATCTGGTGAAGGCGGTTTCTCCGGTGAAGACAAAAAGGTGATCTTTTGTGTGATTACCCGTCTGGAAGAAGCCAAACTGAAAGAAATCGTTAATCATTTTGATGAGAATGCTTTTATGGCAGTTGGTAACATTCATGATGTGAAGGGTGGACGCTTCAGAAAACGGGATATTCATTAAATGAACCCGTGTATATCTGCATGCGATCAATCGCTGCACAGTTCCATTTGGTAAATGATGGATAACAATTTGCGCAAATATGCATGAATAGGACAAACAGAGCTAGTTTTGCCTATACAATGATCCTGAATTCGACAGAAAGTTGACCTGTTGTGTTAAGCAAATATGACTAATTTTAGTGATATCATTTAAAATAATGCGAAAATGGGTTATCATGGATGCGGAGTTCATTTTTTGCGTTATACAACTAAAGTAATTGATTTATGCTTAGAAACAGAAAGGGGAATCATAATGAACAAGAAAATGACAGGTAGTTTATTAGCTTTACTGCTAGTATTCACAATCACACTCGTTGGCTGTACGAAAAAAGAAGAGCCAAAAGAAGCGGTAAAAGCAGCGACAACGGCAGCTGCACAGATGACTTCGTATACGATGAGCAGTCAGTTTAAAGTGACCGATCTGGCAGTCACTTCGGCAGATGGCACGGCATCGACAGATTCTACTAATGCGCAGATCGTTAATGCATTAAAAAATGCAGAGATTACGGTAAAAGGGATGTATCAGTCTGATCCGATGCAAACGGAAATGACAATGAATTTGAAGCTGGGCGGCGGTACGATGAATTTTGAAGTACCGATCGTGTTGACGCAAGATACGATGTATGTCAAAATCCCACAAATCCCAATGCTGCCATTGCCGCAAACAACAGTCGGCAAATTTCTGAAGCTTGATCTGAAACAACTGGCGCAAACACAAGGGCAACAATACAAACCACTTAGCCCAGCTACAAGCCAAAAACTGGCACAAGAGCTGTCGAGCGCCGTACTGGACAAATACGATCAAGCGACCTATTTCAAAGATATCAAACCTTCTGATGCAGCATTGCCTGAAGGTGTAGATGCAAAACAAGTTGTCCAATTTGCAGTGACGAACGAAAATGCAAAACAAGCGGTTGAAATCTTCGTGAAACAGGCATTGCCAGCTGTACTGGATGTGCTGTCCAAAGAAGAATATCGCTCTGCACTGAACCTGACCCAACAAGAAATCGATGATATGAAAAAAGATATCCAGTCGCAAGATTCCCAAAATGAATTTTCCAAAGCGGTAAATGATCTGGATAAATATCTGACTTTGAACCAGTTCCATATCAATACAGCTATCAACGATAAAAACTTCCCGGTTTATCAGCAAATGGTCATGGATGCAGTGTTCTCTGACCCAGATACAAAACAAAATGTGAAAGTAGCAGTGGAAGGTAGCGGTCAATATTCCAACATCAACGAAAAACAAACATTTGCAATCGGTATTCCTGCTGGTGACAATGTGATCACAATGGAACAATTCCAAAAAGAGATGGGCTATTAATAACGGAAACAACCTTAAAATTGCCTGGGCAGTAAATAGCTTATGCTCAACCGATGCGGTGTAGATATGAAGCTTGAATTTAATACAGGATAACGCGCTAAAATAGCATAGTTAAAAAAAGTACGTATCCGTTAATCAATGAAGACTGATGGGTTGTCTGGCGAACTTGCCGTAGCGAATAATGAAATATGGCAAGTTTGACGCAGGCAATGTGTACGATGACGAAATAGTGTAGGTAGCGATAACGGTTGAAAATCATGCTCATGCAAAGCAAACACGCAGATTTGGCATGAAAAGTAGCTTTATATTCGATAAGCAGTATAGTTTGGAGCGCGTTATGACTAATCCGGATGACGTACAAATAGAGCACGGTTGATGTGAAAAATCCCCGCTTGCAGCTTTCGGCTGCATAGTGGGGATTTTGTGTTACCAAGCTATTGTCGAGCTGATGTATATTCGGTGTCTTCTGCAAGTAACGCGTAAATTTGATGATCTTCCCAGTTACCGTTTATTTTGACAAGTTTACGAGCGATGCCTTCAGGTTGGAAGCCGCATTTTTCGAGTACACGTCTGGATGAATGATTGTCTGGAATAATACCTGCCTGAATACGATGCAGACCGAGGGAGTGAAAGCTGTAGCCTAGTACGAGTTTGACACCAGCCGTCATATAGCCATGTCCCTGATGTGCCGAACTTAACGAATAGCCTAGTTCGGCAAACTGACCAACTCCGCGTACGATATGACTAATCGAGACTGTACCGATTAGCTCATCTTGTGCTTGCAAAAAGATGCCAAACAAATAACCCCGATCTTCTGTCGCTTCTTGCTGACGGCGATACAGCAGATCAAGCTGACTTGCCATCGTAAAAAATTCCTCCGGATATTGCGGCTCATAGCGCTGATTGGCGTGCCTGCTTTGCAGACGCATATGTAAAAGCGCTTCAGCATCGTCCGGTTGCAACAACCGCACATAAATATGTTTCTCTGTATTTTGTAACTGAATCTGCATATTTATTCCTCCTTGATCTGCTGCTTGTTTTGTTTGAGCCGCACACGCAGTTGACGAAAGAAATCGGTTAACAGTGCCGCACATTCCGCCTGCATAATTCCGTCTACGACTTCGGTGCAATGATTGAAGCGTGGCTCTTGCAACAAGTTCATTAATGTGCCAGCACAGCCTGCCTTCGGATCGGTCGTACCGTATACGACCGTTGGCACACGGCTTTGTACAATCGCACCAGCGCACATCGGGCAAGGCTCTAGTGTGACATACAATGTGCAATCGAGTAGTCGCCATGAGCCAAGCCGTTCACTTGCTTCTCGAATGGCGATAATTTCGGCATGAGCTGTAGCATCATGTGTCGTTTCGCGCAAATTGTAACCACGACCAACGATCTCATTATTTTTAACGATAACGGCGCCAATTGGCACTTCTCCGAGCTGTTCAGCTTTGCGTGCTTCAGCGATTGCTTCATTCATCCAGCGCTGATGTTGTACGATCAAAATGACAAAACCTTCTTTCTAATGTGGATACATAGATTACTTGTGCATCGAACAAATATTCGTTGTTAACAGCTTGTGGACAAAATTGTGGATAACTTTTATTTTTTGTGGAAAACAGATTTATGCGATACTATATTATCGTTTGTCAAGAGCGATAAAGCCTGCTATTATGCTGGATAGCTCGCTTGACTCAAATCATATGACCAATTAACACGAAACATAAACTATCCACAGGTGCATAAAATCTATCTTTTATTGTAGGCAATCTGCATCATCATTTCAATCGATAATCGCTTCGAACGATGACATAAAAAAGCAAGAACGGTTACCGTCAGGTAGCCGTTCTTGCTGTGCTTCTTGCTGTGCTTCTTGCTGTGCTTCTTGCTGTGCTTCTTGCTGTGCTTCTTGCTGTGCTTCTTGCTGTGCTTCTTGCTGTGCTTCTTGCTGTGCTTCTTGCTGTGCTTCTTGCTGTGCTTTTTGCTGTGCTTCTTGCTGTGCAGATGCAAAATTGTTTTAATTATTTTTATTATTTACGATCGATTGCAGTGACGTATCGGAATTATTGTCCGTATATTTGCGGACGATTGCCACTTCAACACGGCGGTTTTGAGCGCGTCCAACATTGCTGCTGTTGTCTGCGATCGGGCGATATTCGCCGTAACCGATAGCGCTGAATTTACGTGGGTCGAGATTTTTGTTGAGCAGTATAATCTGCATGAAATTTAGTGCGCGATCCGAGCTAAGGTTCCAGTTGGATGTATAACGCGAATTGGAGATTGGAATATTGTCCGTATGACCAGATACGATCACATCATACCCTGGAATTTCCTGCAAAATGTTAGAGAGTGATTTGGCGAGTTGACGAGATTCCGGTTTTACGGTAGCCATACCAGAAGCGAACAGCGTATTATCGCTGATCGTTACTTTCAACTCGGACTGATTCAGCTTCGTATTCAACTGTGAACTTAAACCATGACTTTGAATATATTGATCCAGCTTTTGTTTAACCTTTTCCAAATCTTCTTGTTCTTGCTTTTGCAATTGCTCACGTAGCTTTTGTGCCGATGATTTGGTCGTGCTATCGGAAGGTGTAGCAGCTTGTGCCGTATTGTCCTTTTCGCCTTTGCCGGTTACTTTGCCTTCGGTCGGTGCCATCGACGTTTGATCAAGCACGCCCGCACCGCCGGTAAAAGCGGCATTGAGCGCTTCCGCCATACCTTTAAATTTGGAAGCATCCAGTGAGCTCATGGAAAATAGAGTAATAAACAGTGCCAGCAGTAGTGTCATCAAGTCAGAATAAGGCAGCAGCCAACTTTCGTCTGCGTGCTCCTCGTGAGGCTCGTGTCGTTTACCCTTCTTGCTCACCGGCGCCACCTCCTCCTTGACTAGCTTCAAGCTCCGCGCTTTCGGCTGGCGTTAAGAATACAGCCAGCTTCTGGCTAATTGCCATCGTAGATACACCGGATTGGATAGACAGTAAGCCTTCGACCATCATCAGCTTGATTTCAACTTCTGCCTTCGACATCCGTTTCAATTTGTTTGCCATCGGGTGCCATAACACATAACCGGTAAAGATACCGAGCACCGTCGCGATAAATGCACCTGCAATCGCGTGTGACAGCTTCTCCATATCACTAAGGTCAGCCAGTGCGGCGATCAGACCGACAACCGCTCCGAGTACGCCGAGTGTTGGTGCATACATGCCCGCCTGCGAGAAAATAAGTGCGCCCGAGCGGTGACGTTCTTCTGTAGCATTGATATCTTCCATCAGTACGTCCTGAACGAACTCCTGATCGTTACCGTCAATAATCATCCGCATCCCATTACGGAGAAAGGAATTGTCGATTTCTTCGACTTTAGACTCCAGTGCCAGCAAACCTTCGCGGCGTGTAATCGAAGCCCATTCCATAAACATACGTACCAGTTCCTTTTTATCAAGCAAAGTCTGGTTTTTGAAAATGATGCCGAACAGTTTGGGTACACGCTTGACTTCGTTCATCGGAAACGCCATAAAGATCGTCGCTGCTGTACCCACCAAGATAATAACATAAGCCGCCGGGTTGTTGACCAGACTGACTAGCGGGGCTCCTTTGAGGATCATCCCGACTACCAGGGACAGTATCCCGCCAATTAAGCCAATAATCGTTGAAATTTGCATAATACACCTCGTCCGTGAGTATATAATTGTAGTGCGTACACCACTTTCTTCCATGAAATGATGGAGTTACAATGATGGGGTGCTTAAAGCGCTGATACTTTTTTATCGACAGAATATGATGCATTGTTAAGAGTTTTTTGCGTTATAATGGAAAGAAGTTGGCAATTGTAACAATATTGACAGATTGAAGGGAGGGCGCAATATGGGTGTGAAGCATGGACGTGATTATGAAGGCATTCTCGCTGATCTGACAGCTGCACTGGATATGATACCGGATGGCTATCAATTTTTTCAGATGTCAGCGGAGGAATGGGAGGCGTTAAAGCCAGCTGAGCGGCATGAAGTACAGGAAGCGCTGGCGGAAGATTTATTTTATGCGCTCGGCTCAGAGCCGACCATTCATGTTGGCAGTGGCATTGTCATCTATGCTGCCGATACGCATCGGATTGATATTTTGATCGGTGAGACCGAAATGACATTTGTATCGCTCATCTGAATCGAACGGCGATATTGCCGCTTGCATACATAAAGCCTGCTCAGGTATGAGAGCGCATTCAGCCGCTCTTGCCTGGGCAAGCTTTATCGGATTGAGGTGATGTGCACAGTCGCCTGGTGAATATCCGCATCGATTGGCGTATGGACGGGTAGGCTGTGTGCATTGAGTTGTACGTATAGGATTCTCCTTAGCGGCTTATTGCGAAATCTGTTCAAACCAGTTCAAACTTTCCTGTTGCTAGAGATGTACGTTATGCTTTCTAATTACATACCGCTAAATATAAACCAAACTACATCTATCAATAGGGTCAAATACAGCGACTGTACAGTTGGCATACAATCGTTTGTGCACTTATAGACTTGTGCACTTATAGATAGTATATGTTGCTCATCCTGTCTGATCTTTGATCGATGACAAGCAATGTGTTAACCGTTACAGAGCTATATGTCAATTATGATGTATGTTCGTTTGTTTCGTCATAGACCATACAATAAAAAGGCTTCATCCCATCTGGTGTACGCCGACTGTACGTATCGGTAATATGAAAGCCTGCTTTCTCGTACGTACGGATAGCGCGCTGATTCCAGGTGAGCACTTCCAGATCGATCTCTGCTTCCGGATTGCGCGAAATTGCCGCTGCGGTGATGGCACGCATAAATGGTTCCCCATATCCATGCCCACACAGATCAGGGCGCATGCCAATACCGAGCCGAATCGTTCCTTCTAACGGAAAAAACTGCGCAAATCCGCACAGCTCACCAGTACGATCGAGTATGACAACATATTGCTGCTCACGTAGCTGTGGATCACCGAATTCAATTTCCAGTTGCTGCATTTGTTCCCACGGCAACCAGCCATAAATATTGTAAGGTGGCTCATAATGCCATTTACAAATAAGTGCGGCATGCTCTGTACTCATCGGTACGACGGAAAAAGGCAGTACGCATGCAGGTTGCATCGACAAGCTCCTTTCAAATGCGAATGAATATAAGAATATAAACTAAAATTATCAAATAAATTATGGAAAACGTGTTTACCATAATTTATGAGCGGGTAATAACAAGTAGACATAATTGCACAGTTTATTTATTTTTATTTTAACTTTTTTTGTATAAAGTGTAACTTAAACGGCATACACTTCGTTTATAAAGTATAGACGCCACAGCAATAAAAAAACCGCAAAAGATTCTGGCGGGAATCCTTCGCGGTTCGTATCGATAGTCGATTCATTGTTGTCAAAGTTGCATAACAGTGGGATTAATTATCAGTTGCAAACGTGTTGTACGAATAGTTGCTCATTACACGTTTAGCACCGACGAAACGCTCAGCATAATAATCCATGCTAAGATTATCAATTCGTACACCTCTCGATGTAGAAGCGTGTGCGAATTGAGTGCTGTTGACCATAACGCCTACATGTGAAACTCCTGCTCCAGTCGTATTGAAAAATACGAGGTCACCGGCTTGCAGATCGCTTTTGCTTACTGGATCGCCAACCTGATATTGCGACGTGGATTGACGTGGCAGATCGATGTTCATTTTACTGAATACATACTGAGTGAAGCCTGAGCAATCGAAACCGTTGAACGATGTTCCCCCGATGCGGTACGGTGTTCCCATTGCTGGTTCAATGATCTGGTCCATTCTGGAATCTGCATGTGCACTGCTGTTCCCCATAACAGTAAATGCAATTGCGAATCCCATGAGTGCGGCGGTTAGTTTCTTTTTCATGTTAAATCGTTTGTCCCCTTCCAATGCCTACGAGGTTAGCTTAAGGATTCGGTAGAAGGTTTCCCCTATGATCCCTCTCTTGCAAGATCAATTCACCCAAAACGGTTCCCCCGCTTTCCGGTGCCACGAAATTTGGCTTTACACTTAGATTAATGCACCGTACGACGATATCCAACTTTTACAACAATTTTCGGCTTTACTGACAATAGTTACAAGCGATTCGTTAAAGTTTACAAAGTTGTTACTAAAAACTCGCTGGGTTTATTCTAACAAAGCTTTTTTACTTTGGCAATGTCTATGGCACAGTTTTCTGTGAAAAATTTTGTCGCATTTATGAGAAACTTTGTGAAAACCGCGCCACTAAAGGGATAATAAGCATTAAAAAAAATTAATTTCTGAGTAGAAACTCCTGCTTTTTCGATTGCAGTTATGATTTTAGACCTATAGCGATGCTTAAATCGCACTGTAGACTTGTCATCTTTTGTAGCGTTTTTACAGTGAATCGAAGGACGGTTATTATGCTTAGTGAAGTGACAACAGGGGATTCCGTTGGTTTTTCGCGTCCAATCCGCTACAATAATGTTACAATTAAAACTGAAGCTTACCGTGCATGAGTAGTCTGCAACATAATCGTGAATAGGTTATGATCATCGTTTATGCAGCTAGTGTGCCTCGACTGCTGATCAGGTTATTTTATGATCGATGTTCTATTATACAGGGAGATACGTTTACGCTCTGTTATAACAGCCTATGTTTATCCATCGTTATAAAATAAAGCAATGATCAGTGAAGTCATGTGGAGCATAGCAACCGCTGCACCTTTTTTATATCGGCAGCTATTATAAATTATGAACAGAAAAGGAGTATTTTTTAATATGGATCAAAATATGGATCAAAATCAACCTGCCAAAAAATCGATGTCACTCAATATTATTAGCAGCAGCACCAAAAGTAGCAAACATAAAGGATTTGGTGCAGGGGCGATTAATTTGAACAATGTGTCTCCTATTATTATTGATCAAGGGGAAGCGCGCATCGATATCGGTGCTATGCACGCCAAAAGTAAAGTGGAGCGCGGGATCAAATTTACGACGAATCGCGACGAGCTGGAAGGCGGTCGCCAAGTATGGCTCGTCTGGGTGGCGGTCGATAAGCAGCCAGAAGGCGGAAGCTATGCCGGTGCAACCGCATGCGAGATGTGGATTGATGAAGAAAATCGTAAAGGCTGGAAAATTCTTGCCGATCATGTCAATAAGCTTGATTATGCGATCAAGCGTCGCATCATGTTGAGTGAGCTTGGTCCTGAACATAAAGCAGCACTGAAAACATTGCTTGTGAGCCATAATGAACAATGGTGGAATCGTTCTCCCGATGAGATGAAGCAGGCGCTGGAAGGTTAAAGCGGTTGATGAAACGGCGTACGTGACGATCATATACCGTGCGAGAGTGTGGATTGAAATGGGACGAGTACTAATCAATCTACTAGGGCGAGCGGGTCACTCTCTGTGCGAGAATGTTGATTGAAATGATCAAGCGAGCGAACTCCGCTTTTGCAGCGTTGTCACTCTCCGTGCGTAATGGTATCGTATCCGTTTTTCCTTTGTTAATAAACGCCTCATATGCCGACTGTAGCTTCTGCCATTCATTGCTGAAGTTAGCAGTCGGCTATTTGTATCGGTAAATTTGCTGAACTATTCATCGTTATAATCAAGCGATCCGTAAATATGCATAGGGGTGACACAAGCCGGCGAAGCGGCAATAAACTTTTTCCAATTCGATTTCCAGTATCGCTGCATACTTATACACTACGTAGTCACTCTTTTTATTCTGTTTATTATGGTAGATATTCAAAATATTAACTTTTTAGGTAAAAAATATTATCATATTCTAAAAAAATCGGGTATAAATGATTAAAACCTTTGATCCCGCTGTGAAATTGGAAAATAGCTTTGGTGAATCTGTGATCCATTGTTATAATTGCTGTACAGTCATCTTCGTAGGAAAAGCTAACGCCTTGCATGACTAAAATTATTCTACAGATGGAGGGAGCAATATATGCACAAGGCAAATGCTGTTCATACAGGTATCCCCGGACTAGACGAGATTTTGCATGGTGGTATCCCGGCGGGAGCTGTAGTGATTCTGGAGGGCGAACCTGGAACCGGAAAGACGACGATTGGGATGCAATTTCTGGTAGAAGGTGCAGTTAGCTTCAATGAACCGGGAATTTACATCACCTTTGAGGAATTGCCGGAACAGATTTACGAAGATATGAGCGGATTTGGATGGGATTTGCGTCAGCTGGAGCGTGAGAATCGGCTGCGCGTTATTTGTATGGAGCCGGATATTTTACTGGATCAGATGCTGTTGCCTAACGGTATTTTTGAAGCGGTTGTGAACGAGATCGGCTGTAAGCGTGTCGTGATCGATAGCATTAGCTTATTCCGCATGGTTAGCACGCAGGAGCATGCGCGCAACAATGTGTATACGATTCGCAACATTATGCGCAAGCACAATCTGACGTCCTTTTTTATCCGTGAATATGCAGAGCTGTCCGAAATGAATATTCCGTTTGAAAATTATATATGCGACGGTATCGTGCGTTTGTCACTAAAACCGTTGATGGAAAAGTACCGCAAGCGTACGATCGAAGTGTTGAAAATGCGCGGTACACGCATTATGGAAGGCGAGCATACGTACAAGTTTCTAAATGAGGGTGTATACATTGTGCCATCGCTGTCGATGGCGGAGGATAAGACACTGACACGGGAAACGGAAGTGTTATCGACCGGCATTTCGACGCTGGATGAGATGCTGTCAGGCGGTATTCCGCGCGGTAGCGTATTTATGATCGATACGAACAGCAAGGCGAATTATCGTTATTTGATGTCATCGATTTATGCGCAGCGGATTCGGGATGATGATTGTACGGTAATGATGATGTCCGGCAATACACCGCTGGATACATTTGCCGATACGATTGAACTGTTTGGCGTCTCATTGCGGGAAGCAGCACGGCAGGGCAAAGCCTTTTTTATTGAGCACTATCGCAGAGCGGTCGATTCTGATCTCGAAAAAGCGATGATTCGCGTAGATAAGGTGGCGAATGATGATTACGCACAGGTGTTAAATGACAAGATGGGTCCGATTTTTGAATGTGAGGAAACATGTGATAAGCGCTGGTTTGTTTATTATGATCTGAATACGATCATTTCCGAGCGTGGTCGCGACTTCCTGCTGCGTTATTTTGCCGAGGAGATGTCGATGTGGCGTGCGATGGGCATTACGATTGTAGTGCATTGCAATTTTGCGGAAATTGGCTCAGAGACAGCTTCTTTTCTGGAGCGTACATGCAACGGCGTTATTCGTACATGGGTGGATGGCAATTACCAGTATCTTCAGGTTACCAAATCCCCAAGCGGACGCGTTTCGGCGCCCCATATTATTGCGAACGCACCGCATGAGCCGTTTGTGCAATTGATCTAAGGAGGGATGGGGACCTTATGGTAGCAGAAAGTGATGTAATTACGTTACAGATGGAATGCACCTTATTTTTTGAAAATAACCCTTATGCGATCGAAACGAGCAGCGGCTTATCTAAACGGCTAGGACGCAGCCAACCTGTAACAGAACGAGCCTTAAATCGTCTGGCGGATATGTCGATTTTGGAAAAGAATGGCGATGGTTCACGTGCCATTTACCGTTATAAGGCTCCGTACATTCAGACAGAAGTGGACTTGAGCGCCTATGATTGAGATCGGTATAGTAAGCGACATTCGAGACGTTTGTCAGGAACTGCAAGATACTTATGCTCAGTTAACTGATTTATTAATCATGGTGACCGATCATGAAGGAAAGATGATGACTAAGCCTTCGCATCAAATTCATGCTGCTTTATTTCAACAGCATGCCGATGAATTGCAGCAAACATTGCAACAGGAAATCAGCAAGCTGCGTGGCATTAAAAATACGGTGTTGTCCGACCAGTGGGTACCGGGAATTCGCTGGTTGATCGCACCGATTAATTTGGAACCGCTCTCGCCGGGGCTGTTTATTTGGGCAGGCATTTTGATTGAGAAGAATACGCGTCAATCCGTGTTATCCCATCCGAATTTTATGCAAAAAGCGGGTGAGATGTCGACTGGATTTTTTGAAGCGATGCAAAGCTGGGTACATCGAACGGAAGAAACGACGCCAGAACAAGAGATGTTTAAGCGGGAAAAGATTACCCGGCTTGCGCAGGCGCTAGCATTAATTTTGAAATCAAGCTACAAAGAGAAGCGCTTGACCGACCGGTTGGTTGCTTTGAACGATACGCTCGTAACGGATCAGCCGGTAGCGCATCCGATCGAGGAGATTACGCGGATCGTATTGTCTTCAAGTGATCTGGCTGATATTTTCGGGTTTGCCTTGCGGACGGGAACGGGCAAATATACGGTGATTAACAGCATGGGTGCAGCGGCGCCAGAGCTAAACGGTTCGGTGTTCCACGAGGGGGAAGGCTTTCTTGGACAGGCGGTGCTAAGCGCGCAGCCGTCACGTTGGACGAATGTAGAGCGTGATCCGCGCAGCCATTTCTTTTTACAAAAAGGAGTGCCGCAAGTATACGAGGTGCAGTGCTTCCCGGTTCGTTATGATGATGAAGTGTATGGATTGCTGTTTGGCGTAAGTTATAAGGAGCGCAAAATTCCAGGGCTGCATTTCCAATTTGAGGAGACGATGATCTCGCTCATGGGCTGGTATATCGCTAATCATTTGACGTATGAGAAAATGGAAAAGCAGCTTCAGCGTTTTAAGCCGCTGATTGAGCTATCTCGTATGATCGTATCGGTGCAGGATGCGCAGCGCGTTATGTTTATGCTCGTCGATATGAGTTTGAATCTGGTCTGGAATCCATCCGCTTCAATCGTCGTGCATCGCACCTCGGAAGATGGCAAAATTCAGATGGTAGCGCGCGGTATGCAAAGCCCGAACGGTGAAGCATATGCCAAAGATATTGCGCGTCGCTATTTGGAAACCGGTGAACAGCCAGCTGCTAATTACTATATTAATCACAGCACACCGTTTGCGATTATGCTGGAATATCCGATCGTGTATGCGAACCGTACGCGTGCGGTGCTGGCGGTAGCGGTAAGCACTGAACAGGAAGGTGAGGAATGCCGTGAGATTTTGTCGGCACTCGCTATGATGGGCAGTGTAGTGATGAAGTCGGTCTATGATCGTCAGCAATATATGTCCAATAGCAATCGATTTGCGCAAATTTTGCATAATTCGATTCGTGAATGGAATATGGCGCTGTATCAGTTGACCGCAGACGCACAGCGAATTGTGCAGGAATTTGCCGCTTGGGGCGGTGTGACAAAGGATGAGGCAGATATGATCGGACGCGCCTGTCTGATGTCGTATTCCGATCCGAATATGCTGCGCAGTTTCCCGCATCTGTTTCAGCAGGAAGCTGAGATGATTGAGGATTATAAACATATTCAAGATGATGGAACGATATCGGCGAGCAAGTCGTATTCACGTGGCGGTCAAATTATGGTGCTGGCGTTTGCGATTGCCGCAGCTGGTGATTATGATATGCGTGTCATTAATGATTTGCCGATTAGCGGGATCGATCAAGAGTTGATCAGCCAGTTCCGATTGTTTGTGCTCAGTCGCCATACATTGGAGACGGAGATCAAACTGGTGGAGGACGTGCCTGTTGTTGCCGCAAGGCCGCTCACATCGGAAGGTGCCGAAGGGCGTGGGTTGGAAGCGATTGTGAAGCAATTTGGACTGTCGCCGCGTGAAAAGGAAGTGCTGGAGCTAGTCGTAAAAGCATCCAGTAACAAAGAAATCGCCGCTACGCTATTTATTAGCGAACATACGGTGAAAAACCATTTGACTAATATTTTTAATAAAATGGGTGTTAGTGATCGTGCGCAAGCGATTGCTGCCGTATTTAACAAAAGTATCGGGTAATCATTACTGATTACAGTCAAATAAAGGAGAGCAAGAGAGCCAGCGAGTAATAGCGCTGGCTTTTTTTTATACGTAGATTCGTAATATGAACATAAAAAACAATGTTTTTACGCTGTTGTTAGTAGGAAAATTGGCAAAAATAAGAAAAATTACTTATTTTTTAAAAATAAAGTGATCTTTTTATGAATAACTGTCGAATTCATAGGTAAAAGAGGGTATATTTGTATATATTCCTTAATTAGGGATATAAGCCTAATGTTGATATGCACAACCATAGTCTTAGGCGCTTCGTTTGTGAAACTAGTCGGCACACCTACTACAACACTTTCAAAAGGGGCGAAAAGAATGAGAAAAAAGGGGTATTCGTTTCTTATCTTGCTATTGGTTATTAGCCTAATTTGGCCTAGTATACCGAGGCAAGCGAATGCCGCAGGCGGATTGGGAATTTCGTCTGCAAATGGGCAAAATGTAACTGGTCAAACAGCTACAGTCACTCTTACTTACGAGCCGGGAATTGCAATCAACCTGATCGGTAGTGTCGTATTTGTATTACCATCGGGATTCACGGCAACGACAGCGGATCAGTTTAATGGAGTGAATATCCCCTCCAACAGCATCAGTTCCGACGGAAGAACGATTACGCTTAGCAATTTGCTGGCGTTGAATCTAGGTGCTTCCAATACATTCACGCTTAACAATAAGGTGCTGCCAGCAGCGGGCAGTTATTCGTTTACAGGTTACACCCGTAGCTTGTTAAACGTCACCATTGGTGAGTCTACGCAGCAAAATACATTTACAATCCTTGCTGCGACTCCAGCCCCGACGACTGCACAGATTAGTGTAGCTAACCAGATTTCGGGTTCTTCTACGGTTACTGTAACTGGACAAAACCCGAGTGATGTTATTACCGTCTACAATGCCAGCAATCAGGCGCTTGGTACAGGAACAGTCAATGCTTCCGGTACAGCAACCGTCAATGCCACGCTGGTGCCTGCAGGCGGAACGATTAGTGTGAGTGCCAAACGCGGTACCGCTGAAAGTTCCCGCACAAGTGTTACGTATGGTGCTGCGGTATTAAGCGCTGTTCCTTCCTCCAGTATTACCGTTGTGAACAATTACGGCTCACAGGACACTGTAACCGTAAACAATATCAGTTCCGGTGACCTTGTTACCGTTTATACCGGCAGTACTTCGATCGGTACAGCTACAGCCAATAGCAGCGGCACCGCTGTTGTAGCGACTACGCTGAGTGCAGAAGGCGGCACAGTTAATGTGACGCGCACACGTAGTGGCGTAGAAAGTGCATTTACGCCAGTGACGTATAGTGCAGAGGTTGTACCTCCGATTGCCTCGGGCAACATTTCGATCAACAATGCGTACGGTGGTGCCTCTACGGTAACGGTTAATAATTTGAAAGTAGGCTCGATTGTAACTTTGTCATCCGGAAGTACCATTTTGGCTACAGGTACAGCGGTTACTTCTTCACTTACGCTGCCGGTTGTACTCGCTCCTGCGGGCGGTAGTTTGAGTATTAGTGTAAAAGAAGGCTTGCTGCAAAGTGCCACGACGACGGTCAACTATTCTTCGATTACGGTGCCTGCTGTTGTAGCCACCAATGTGACAGTCAAAAATAATGCTGGCGATGCTGACAGCGTTACGGTAAACGGTCAGATCGAAGGTGATGTAGTAACCGTCTATGATGGTACAGGTGTGCTTGGCACAGGTATAGTAAACGCGCAAGGCACAGTTACAGTGCCGGTTACGTTAACCCCGCTTGGTGGTGCGCTTAACGTTAGTGTGACTCATAACGGTGTGAACAGCCCAGCAACAGCCGTTGCTTATGTAGCTGAGATTATTCCGCCGCTAAATCTGTCACAGATTACTTTATCGAGTATTGTGAACGGTTCACTAAATGTAACAGTGAACGGACTAACTTCAGGCAATATCGTTAAAGTATACGGGAACGGTACCGTGCTTGGTACAGCTACAGCAACCGCGACCGGTACAGTAACTATTCCGGTCAGTGCCAATGCACAAGGTGGAAGTCTGAGTCTTAGTGTAACTCAAAACGATATTGAAAGTGCTACTGTTTCTGTCAATTACGGAGCGATTACCGTTCCGCCTGTAAGCACTGCTAATGTGACGATTACGAACAACTCTGGCAACAACGATACGGTCAGAGTCACAGGGCAAACCGCCGGTGACATCATTATGGTGTACGGAAATGGTAGTTTGCTCGGTAGTGGTACAGTCAACAGCAGCGGAAACGTTACAGTTAATGTAACGCTTAGCCCACTAGGTGGGACAGCTGGCATCAGTGTAACGAACCAAGGCGTAGAAAGTTTAGTCGTTCCTGTAGTTTACGGTGCAGAAGTCGTGCCACCAGTCGCGCAAGCGAGTGTGAATGTGGGCAACAATTCCGGTGATGCAGACCAGGTGATCGTTAGCGGTTTGCAAGCTGGCGATATTATCCAAGTGTACGGAAATGCGAGCCTGTTAGGTACAGGTACTGTACAGGCTGGTAGTAACAGTGTGACGATTCCGGTTACACTCATTCCGCTAGGCGGCAATGTAAATGTGACGCTCACGCGTAACGGTGTGGAAAGTTTGCCGACAACAGTAGCCTATTTGGCTGAAGTTGTTACAGCGATCGATCCTGCCAATGTGACGATTACAAACGAAGCGAGTGTTTCGTCTGTCATTAACATTAAAGCTCTGCAACCGGGTGATGAAGTGAGTGTGTATGCCGATGGCACATTGCTCGGCACAGGCACAGCGAACGGTCAAGGCGTCGTTCAGCTTGATGCTACATTATCGCCAACCGGTGGCGCGGTCAGCCTCGTCATTCAGCGTAACGGTGTGTTGAGTTTGCCAGTGCTTGTGAATTATGGAGCGGTGATCATCCCTACGATTCCGGCTGCTAATATCACACCACAAAACAATTATGGCGACGATGATACAGTAACCGTAACCGGTGTAGAGGAAGGTCTGACCGTTACGATCTATGAAAACAATCAAGTGCTTGGCAGCGAAACGGTTCCTGCTTCCGGTACAGTCACTTTTAATGTGACGTTAACGCCAACTGGCGGAACGATTACAGCCACCGCCAAATACCTTGGTATCGAAAGCGATCCGGTAGCTGTGAACTATAGTCAGGAAGTCGTTCCGCCAATCGATGCCGCGCTCGTAACGGCTGTGAACAACTCTGGCAGTGCGGATACGGTAAGCTTTGTCTCGCTCGTAGCGGGCGATCTGATTACCGTGTATCAAAATGGTGGCGTACTTGGTACAGGCACTGTATCGGCTGCAGGTACAGTAGTAATCAATGTTACTTTGTCACCACAGGGTGGTACATTGTCGGTGACGAGACAGCATAATGGGATCGAAAGTGTAACAACTGCGATTCCATACGATTCAGAGCCCGGCCCTGTACTTGATTCGAATAGCATTCAAGTCACCAATGATACGGGCAGCAACGATATGATTCAGGTGACAGGTTTGCAGCCAGGAGATACGATTCGTGTGCTGGATGCCAATGATGCTGTACTCGGCACAGGCATTGCTAACGCAAGTGGTACGGTGATGTTCCAGGTGGAATTGCTACCTGCTGGTGGTACGCTTTCCTTTGTGCTAACACGCGATCAGATTGATAGTGCGCCTGTTCCGATTAACTACTCGGCAGAACCGGCAGCACCGTCCAATCCTCCGGTCGCCGTCATTGATGGGATTGCTGAGGATATCGGTACGGTGACAGTTACCAATTTGCAAGCTGGTACGATTGCCAATGTATACGACGATGACGATACATTGCTCGGTACCGCACCTGCCGATAGTACAGGCAAAGCAACGATTAGCTTTAAATTCCTGAAAGCACAGGGCAAATTGTTTGTACGTGTGCTTTCAGGTGGTGTAGAAACGACGGTTCAATCTTTTGATTATCAAGATATTGAAGTGGATGCAGCTCCAGGCACAATTACAGCCGAGCTGACGAGTATTAGTGGTAATCAGGGTACGGTCACGATTACGGGAGCACAAGCTGGCGATGTGTTGAAAGTGTACGGTCCGAACAATGTAGTACTCGGTACCGGCACAGCAGATACGAACGGACAAGCTCTGATCGTATTCACATTCCCGACCGCCGATGGCGATCTGCGAATAACGACCACGAACAATGGAACCGAGACCGATCTGGTGAACTTGCCGTATAGCGGTGTAGACATTCCGACGACCCCTATACCTGCAGCAGCATTGAGCAATATTAACAACAATCAAGGTACGGTGACGGCAACCGGTTTGCAGCAAGGTGATCTTGTTACCGTGTATGGACCGAATAATGTTGTGCTGGGGACAGGTACAGTCGGAAATGATGGACAAGCTGTCATTACGTTTACTTTCCCGACAGCAGACGGTGCATTGACTGTTACGTCGACTAGCAACGGAAATGAAGCGACGATTGTCGTCCTACCTTATTCCGGTGTAGCGATTCCGACAACACCAACACCAGTTGCTGCGTTGAGCGGTGTTAATGGTGATCAAGGTGTAGTCACTGTGACAGGTGTAGCAGCTGGTCAAACGGTACGGGTATACAGCGATGCAAATGTACAATTGGCTGAAATTACAGCCGATGGTAATGGCGCGGCTGTCTTGCCATTTATTTTCCCAACGACCGCTGGTGAACTGTCTGTTCGATTCGTAAGTAATGGAACCGAAACGGAAATTACAGTGTTGCCATACAGCAATATCGATATTCCGGTAGCCAATCCAACTGCTGCGTTGACAGACATTACCGGAGCACAAGGCACGGTAGTCGTCAGCGATGCCCAACAAGGGGATGTAATCAAAGTCTACGGTCCAAACGATACCGTACTCGGAACAGCGGTAGCAGGCAGCAACGGACAAGCAACAGTCGTGTTTACGTTTACGACAGCGTCTGGCGATCTGCAAGTGACGTATACGCGCAATGGAACGGAAACCGATATTGTAACGCTGCCATATAGTGGGGTGGATATTCCAGCTACGCCACAACCAGCAGCTACTATTACTAACATTAACAGCAATCAAGGTACAGTGACCGCAACCGGTGTCGATCCGGGTGAAACGGTGACAATCTATGGCGACAATAATGAAGTGCTAGGCACTGCGACAGCAGGAGCAGGTGGCGAGGCAACGGTAACGTTTACGTTCCCAGCTACAGATGGCACATTGACGGTAGTGGCGAATGTGAATGGAGTTGAAACGGAAGTAGCGGCGATTCCGTACAGCGGCATCGTCATTCCGACAACGCCAACACCGGTAGCTTCTCTGAGCAGTGTGAATGGGGATGAAGGCGTAGTGACGGTTACCGGCGTAATTGCTGGACAAACGGTACGCGTGTACAGCGATGCGAATGTACAGCTTGCAGAAACGACTGCCAATGGCAATGGAGCAGCTGTATTGAACCTGACATTCCCGAATGCAAGCGGTGAATTGTCGGTAAGAACGGTAGCGAATGGAACGGAAACCGAAATCGGCACACTGCCATATAGCGGCGTTGTTATTCCGGCTCCAACGCCAACCGCTGACTTAACAGACATTAACGGAGCACAAGGAACGGTAACGGTTAGCAATGCCCAACCAGGCGATGTCATTAAAGTGTATGGGGCGAACAACGAGTTGCTCGGTACACAGTCGGTTGGCAGCAATGGTGAAGCGACAGTAAACTTTACCTTTACGACAGCCGATGGCGACCTGACCGTGACGTATACGCGTGGAGGAACCGAAACGAATATCGTAACCTTGCCATACAGCGGTGTGGATATTCCAACGACTCCACAACCAGGTGCAATCATTAGTGACATCGATGGTGCACAAGGTACAGTAACGGTGACCGATGTAGCAGCCGGTCAAACGGTACGTGTGTACAGCGATGCGAATGTACAGCTTGCGGAAGAAACCGCTAATGCGAATGGAACAGCGGTACTGACGTTTACGTTCCCAGGCGCAAGCGGTGAATTGTCGGTAAGAACGGTAG
>NZ_JAXSQZ010000016.1:0-30680 GCF_034659835.1 Paenibacillus campi | reverse complement strand
TGCTCAACCGTCAAGCGACCTATTACGATGGACTCGGTTTCCTGCGTGTACTGGAAACGTACCCTGACACCAACGGCTGGACACGCTCGCAGGCGCACCCGGACGATTTGGGACGCATCGTGTATGTTGTCGATGCACTCGGCAACACCCAAACCGCCAGCTATGATGCCTGGGATCAGCAAACCGAATTCACGGATGCGGAAGGCAATCTGTCCATTACCAAGCCGTTACTGACGCAGCAGCAAACCCAACATTACACGATTGCAGCTGCAGACGTCGGTGCGTACCGTTCCAATCCCGACAACACCAGCATCCGCCTAAATCTGCTGGAACAATACTTTGACGCCTACGGTCACAAAACCAAAGTCATCGCCTACAAAGACGGCGCGTCAGGTCACAGCCAACCGATTCAGGAAAGCTACACGTACGATCTGGTGGGCAATGTGCTCTCATACACCGATCCAAACGGCACCCAAAACAGCCAAGGCGTCACGACCGCCTACACGTACGATGCATTGAACCTCCTCACTGCGGTACAAGATGCACTCAACCAAACGAGCCGCTACACCTACGACGGAGGCGGCGGATTAACAAGTGTCGTGCTGAGCAACCCCAGCGGCAAAAGCGAGACACTGTATACGAAAAACTACAACGAACAAGGCTTGCCCACCGATAAAATCGATCCGACGAACAACCGGACACAGATGAACTACACGGCTCGTGGTTTGACCGAAAAAATAGTGGATCGTAATGGCACGACCACAGCGTACACGTATGACGAACGCGGCGAGCGCACCAGCGCTTCCTTGAAAGCCGACGGTAGCAATGCCCTCATCACAGGCACATTACAAACGAAAAGCATCTATGGTGCCGATGGCAATATCCTTACGGATCGCCATGAACTGTCTATCAACGCTGCCAAAGTAGCGACCCAGACGAGCACAAGCGATACATGGGATCGCATCACAAGTTTAGCATCCAGTGCCACCGACTATAGCGCACGCCTGGACGCCAACTATGATCCTTTAGATCGCGTTACCCGCCAAACGAATACGCTAAATGGCACCCGTTTGTCGATCAACTATGGCTACGAGAAGTCCCGGCTCACTTCCATCCAGACGAATGGTGCCGCCGATCGAACGAGTGCAGCTACCGCCAATGTGCGCTATGCGTACACCCCGCTCGGTCAGGTGCAGCAGATTACCTTCCCGACCTTGTCGGATGGCAGCACCCTACAAGAGTCGATGACGTATGATCTGCTGAACCGCTTAACTCGTGTGCGCAATATGAAAGGCGATGCCGTGCTATCGGCATACAACTACCAGTACGACAATAACGGCAATATCATTTCGGTTACCGAACAAATGAAAGACGGCAACTCCCAAACGTCAACCTACACCTATGACAAACTCAACCGACTGCACAGCGTCCAACGTGCCGATGGCACCGAAACCGAATACAGCTACGACCTGCGCGGCAACCGTCTGACCCAGCAGGATACACGCGATTTGCCCGCTGACAAAGCGACGAATTACCGCTATGATCTAGACGATCGCCTGATTCGAGTCGGTACGAATACGACATCGACCACGATGCAGTACTTACCCGACGGACTGCGTTACCAGAAAACGCAAGGCAACGCGATCACCCGCTACGGCTACGATCACTGGAATCGCATCACATCGGAGCAACAAGCCGATGGCACCACTTCCCAGTATGTGCGCGGCGACCGGGTACTAATGAAAAAAGACCTAACCCACGGCAAAGATTACGATTACCTATACAATGGACACGGCGACGTCGTGCAAATCGTCGGCACCGATGGCAGTGTGCTGAACAGTTACCAGTACGACGAATGGGGCAACCTGACCCAGCAAAAAGAAGCGATTGATAACGAGTTCAAATATGCCGGCGAGCTGTACGACGCCGAAACGGGATTATATTACCTGAAAGCCCGCTACTACGATCCGAAACAAGGACGTTTTCTAAACGAAGACAGCGATGAAGGACAGATTGACAATCCGCTGAGTATGAATGTGTACACGTATGGACATAACAATCCACTGCGCTACACCGATCTTAGCGGGCATTCGGTTGAATCGGAGCCAGGTGAGGAGAAAACGGCAGAGGGAAGTTACAGTGGCGGTGCCAAAGGGGGAACTGGACAAGGTGGCGGAAATGGAAGTAGCGGTGCAAGAAGTAGCACTTCCTCTAACGAAAGTACTAAGACGCCGAAACAGGAAGTAGCAAAAAGTGATGTCGTGGCTGAAGCAGCGGATAGTGCGACGAATGTGGATGCATTGAGGAAAGAGGGAATACAGCAGCGAAACTTTAAGGAGAAGTCAGAACATGTTAGAACTTTTACGTCTGCTGACAAATATGTAGGTGAAACTGCTAATGCAATTGAAGCAAAGTATCCTGGTAAAGTAGTCGATGTAAACAAGACAGTATATAAAGCAGATGGTACTCCATTAACAGATTATGACATTGAACTTGATGATGCAGTGATTCAAGTTAAACAGGGTAGTGGAAAAGGGGCAACGCGGCAAGCACTAAATACTGCTTCTAGTACGGATAAAGAAGTTATCGTTTATTTACCTAATCAGAATTCGAGTGCAGCTATTGTAAAAGGACTTCAAAAAGAGGGATTCAAGGTATTTACAAATGAAAAGGATCTAATTAATTATGTTGGTAGGTAATAAAGGAGAGAGGATAAACCATGCAATGGATCATTCTAATTGGAAATGAAGACTTCAACCTCAATGTATTTCGTAACTTACAACATTACGGAAACAACAAATTAACTATTCTTACTAAGAACAGAATTGTTGTCGATTATGGTCACGATCATATTTTTTATGAATATGTGGAGGATCTTATAAAGGATTATGAGCCAGCTGATTTACAACGTATCCCTTTTCAAAATCCTCAATTCATTATGATGATATACACTAGTGAAGATTTAATGAGGCAAATAGTATCTCAAGGAAATTTCCCGAAAGATATTTATATTGATGATGATAGAGGATGCATAGTGCCAATAAAAGATTTTATTTCAACTTGATTATTTTTCGACGCTGATCTTGAGAAGACTTTAAGCTTACTCAAGGTCAGTTTTTCATACTTGTCTACTCAGTTTTGAGGTTCGTAATGTCAGTCAGTATATTTAGAACAAATGAAGAAGATGGTTCTTTTGAGTTGGGGTTTGAAATTCCCGTTGCACGAGAAGGGTTTTTTACAACATTTTGGCAAACTGCAATTGATGAATTGGGGATTACGCGAATCAAAAATGGAATAGAGCTAAAAAAGAGCATTTACAATCTATTCTTAACGAATTAGAACAATTAAGAAATTGGACACAATCTAACTTACACAACAATGATCTAAATTATATGGTTTCTAGAATTGATTTGATTATGAAAGAGTTACCTCTAGCATTTAAAACAGATGATACTACGCTATGGATGGGATAGCTTTATGTTAAAAAATGATCCGATGAAAAAAGAAATGATGTGGAGCAAGATGAAGTGAGTTTAAGATGTAGGTGGATCAGTTGATTAAATTAGCCAGTATCCAAGATGAATGGACAGACATTGAAGTAGTGTGCATGGATGAAGTGAAAACGTACAATCTTGTTACCGGTTATATGACGGATGACTGTTAACCGTACCGGGTGGATCAAGGTGTAATGATTTGGCTTAGCGCTTCTGATGAGCTTGGAGAAGTGGAATGTATTTTTCCAACAGTTGTAGAGAATCCGCCTTGCAAACCGTCTGGGTCAATAAACAAGCAAACAGGATTTCCGATACTTGCTATGACTTCGGAGCCAGTAAACGAAGTCTGCATCCAATTTCATGAAGAAGACTTCACTATTTGGTTTGTTACAGACAAAGTGATTGATTCCCAGATACAAGCTGATGCTATAACGTTTTTAATTGCAAATGCTAATGAACTCGTAGGAATTATTTGTGGAAATGTGATCAATATTTAGATTTGAAACCTTGATTGGCTTCATGCCTTTCGAGGTTTTCTTTTTTTATATGGAGCTTATGATAGTGATTTTTAAGTGCGATTTACACAGAATCTTATGCGTTTAATATTGTTGGTGATTTGGGTGGCGGTTTAAGGGCTATAATTGGATTATATTAATTTTTAAATAACACGAATACGAAATACTAAAGCAGGTCAATTATGATTGAATATAATCATAGTTTGACCTGTTTTTGTTCTTTTAATTTTATACTTATTATAAAAGTTATGTATGTACTATTCGTATTTTTGCGATGAATGCAATTAACATACAGTCACCGAACAAATGGAAGACGTCAACTCCCAAACGTCAACCTACACCTATGACAAACTCAACCGACTGCACAGCGTCCAACGTGCCGATAGCACCGAAACCGAATACAGCTACGACCTGCGCGGCAACCGTCTGACCCAGCAAGATACGCGCGACTTGCCCGCTGACAAAGCAATGAATTACCGCTATGATCTAGACGATCGCCTGATTCGAGTCGGTACGAATACGACATCGACCACGATGCAGTACTTGCCCGACGGACTGCGTTACCAGAAAACGCAAGGCAATGCGATCACCCGCTACGGCTACGATCACTGGAATCGCATCACATCGGAGCAACAAGCCGATGGCACCACTTCCCAGTATGTGCGCGGCGACCGGGTACTAATGAAAAAAGACCTAACCCACAGCAAAGATTACGATTACCTATACAACGGACACGGCGACGTCGTGCAAATCGTCGGCACCGATGGCACGGTGCTGAACAGCTACCAGTACGACGAATGGGGCAACCTGACCCAGCAAAAAGAAGCGATTACGAACGAATTCAAATATGCCGGCGAGCTGTACGACGCGGAAACCGGTTTATATTACCTGAAAGCCCGCTACTACGATCCCAAACAAGGACGTTTCCTAAATGAAGACAGCGATGAAGGGCAGATCGACAATCCGCTGAGTATGAATGTGTACACGTATGGACATAACAATCCGCTGCGCTACACCGACCCTAGCGGGCATTCAGTCGAATCGGAGCCGAGCGAGGAGAAAACGGCAGAGGGAAGTTACAGTGGCGGTGCCAAAGGGGGAACTGGACAAGGTGGCGGAAGTGGAAGTAGCGGTGCAAGAAGTAGCACTTCCTCTAACGAAAGTACCAAGACGCCGAAACAGGAAGTAGCAAAAAGTGATGTCGTGGCTGAAGCAGCGGATAGTGCGACGAATGCGAGTGAGTTGCAGAAACAGCAATTGCAGGAGAGAGAGTTTAAAAAGGGTAAGGATAATACAGGTCGTTATTCAGGGAATTTGGAGGTTGTAAATAAACCCGATGCGGCGGCAGATGCATTGGCTGAAAGAATCGGTGGACGATCCCGTGTGAAGTTTTCCAATGACCCCGCTAATAGAGAGTTTGACGCTATTAGTGATGAGTATATTGCTCAGTCTAAACCTGCACTTCAAACAGTAAACAAAAGTGTCCGTGACCAAATGAAAGCAACTTTTGAGGCCGCTCAGGAAACGCAAAGAAAGGTTTACTACCATTTTGAAGGAAAACCTGCTCAATCAGTTATTGATAAACTTAATGAATATAGCAGTAGGTATGGAATTGAAGTTGTGATTGATACAAAACTTTTGAAGTAGGTGATACCAATGTATGAATTTCACGGATGGGCTACAATCCATGAGACAACTGTAGAAGCCGATGCAGGTAATTTAGAGTTGATTATTAAAAATATACAGAGTTTTATTTTAGGGTTAAATTGGAGTAGTGGACTTCTAAAATTGTATCCTGCAAACGGAAATTATCATCTTTCTGTAGGTGGATTCTTCAATCGTAAAACTTCCGAGGCAGAGGAAATAATTAAGCTATATGAATTCATCGCAAACCAAGCACCAGGTTCTTACGGGTTGCTTTATACAAGGGATGATGAAGATATTGAAGGTTACGATAATGAGTTTAGAGTATACGTTTTAGCCCGTGGAAACATTCAACAAAAAGAAGATGTATTATTATCTCCGTTAGTTCCGATAGTGGAGGATAAAGAATAATAATATCATTAGACCTTGGTTAGTTTCATGGCTTTCGAGGTTTTTTTTTGGTGGGCTATCCAGTGAGAAATGAACCTATCATTCAACCAATAAAACAATTAATCCATGTAATACCCTTATAAGGATTTCATCATTTCGATTGCATGTAAGAGTTTATTTATATCCTAAAAATGCTATTTCGTGGCAGTCAAGCAGGTCGATTATAGTCATATATGGACATGATCGATCTGTTTTTTTATGCTAAAAGGCGAGCATTCATAGCAAGATTACAGTGTAAATGTGGTGCGACACTTTCAAATTCAAAGGCACCCAATGACATTGAATTAAGAGTTTATACAGATAAAGAATGGGATGATATTTTAAATTTGGGAGATTTCTCGATTAGGTTTGTACGTACATAATTATTTGAAAAGCATAACCCTTTAACAAATTAAAAAATAAATAGATTGATGTGATTTAGCAATGTAGGGTTTTAAATCTACTTTCAAAATACTAACATTACTTTACAGTATCCAAAAATCCATCTATAGTTTGATTGATTACGATCCAAAATATAGAAGGGATTTAGTTATATGGAATTATCACCTGCTATTCTTTCAGCTATTATTTCGGCAGCTATTGCTATAATCACATTAATAATTTCAACTTCCATTACGCTTCGCAAAAACAACCATGAGGAGCGCAGTTATTTTGAGAAAAATCTAAAAGAGAAATTAGAACATATTTATTTGCCATTAAATTTAGAAATATCTCTTAGAAAATCGGATGAACGTCTTATTCAACAAGCAAATCAAGAATTGATTTATAAGTATGGGTATTTATTGAACCCTAAATTATTGTATGACTTAAGAGAATTGATTCATTTTGAAACTAATGAAGCTGACTTTCTTGTTAAAGAGGAATATTTAGCTTTGCGAGAGCATGTAATGAACGAATTTAAAAAAGAGTTCACATTGCTACAATCATTATATAATAGCCATTTTGAAAGTTATCGCCAAAAGTATACGATGACGCATCGTTTAAAACTGAAAAATGGCATCTTAAAAGTATGTATAGCTATTACAATTCTTTTTTATTCGATGGTTGTAATAAAAATTATTTATGATTCTATTAATAACGATCCCAAAGTATTCGAAAATCCAATCTTGACTTTTATTATTACTTTTATCTTGATAATCCCTTTGTTTACTACAGCATTAGGCATTGGAGCAGTTGGCATTAAATGTACAGAATGGTTCGAAATCAGAGCAGGAAAAAAAAGAAATGCTTATAAATACAATGACAAAGTGCCTCTTACTGGCGAATACCAGTGCACAGCATGTGGAAAAAAACACATCAAAATCCAATACACCACGTTTGGATACTGCAACGATCACACATGGACACAAGTATGGAAATCAGTTTTTAACTTTGGCTTATGGAGAAAGTTACAATAAACAGTAGAGTGAAAGTAGAACGAATATGATGAAAAGCAGTTTTTCTATAAACAAAATAACGTATGGACAGTACGCTTGAATAAAGCGTACTGTCCATACGTCAATTTTCCCCAATTCGCTAAACGGTTTATCTCCATATCTTTAACTATAACCTGTATTTTTTACCCCTCAAACCGATACCCTCTCACAAAAACCTCCCGCAACGCCAGCTGTTCATCCAACACCAACACATCCGCCTGTTTCCCCACTTCCAAACTCCCTGTCTGCTCATACGTCCCCAGCTGACGTGCCGGATTCCCGCTAGCGGCTTCCGAAGCGCGTTGCACTGACAATCCAGCCTGTTCAATTAGAAAGCGAAATCCTTCAATCATCGTCAAGCGGCTGCCTGCCAGTGTACCGCTATCTTCCGGCAAGGTGGCGACGCCGTTAATGACTTTCACTGGCTGATCGCCAAGCATATAATCGCCATCGCCTAGTCCGGCTGCTGACATGGCATCGGTGATCAGGACTAGATTATGCTGCTGTTTGAGCTGGGCGAGCAGTGCTACGGCGGCAGGGTGGACGTGGATGCCGTCGGCGATAATTTCTGCGCAGATAGCAGGTGTACCCAGCACCGCACCAGCAGTTCCCGGCTTCCGATGATGCAGTGGTGTCATCGCGTTGAACGTATGGACGGCATGATTCAATCCCGCTTCCACCGCGTCCATCATCTGCTCATACGTCGCGTCCGTATGACCGGCAGCGGCGGTAATATGATGAGCACGCAGCCAGCGGATGGCATCCAGCGCACCTTCGCGTTCCGGCGCTAATGTTAATTGTTTGATCAAACCTGGATAGGCGGTATGCCAATGTTCCAGCCACTGCACATTAGGCAGCACGATATGTTCCGGGTTTTGCGCGCCTGGCCATTGTGGGCTAATAAATGGGCCTTCCAGATGCACGCCGACGATTTGTGCGCCGGGCATCTCGCCCTTTTGCACATAGGCATGTACCTGTTCCAACACATGATCGATCGCAGCGCGCGGTGCCGTCATCGTAGTCGCAAGGATGGATGTAGTGCCTTGACTGGCATGAAAACGAGTGATGATATCTAGCACTTCCGGACTTGCGTCCATAAAGTCCTGTCCCATGCCACCATGTACGTGAATATCGATAAAACCCGGAATGACGAGACAGCCAGCGGCATCGTATTGCACATAGTTATCGTTGGAAGCGCCCAAATTAGCATCTCTGCCCTCATTGGATAGCACGGTGTGCAGTTCGAGTTCGGCAACACCGCCTGCACTGCTGCTTGTAGATTGTGCGCTATCGTTCGTCGCATAGGTAGGCACGGTAGGTGCGGACGATACGGAAGGATGGGCGGGTATGGAGTCGGCGGATCGTATCGTATCGCTTTCCGCTGGCATGCTGGCGGCAGAACCGATATAACGGATAATGCCATCTTCCACGACTAAAGTTCCCTGCTCAACAATTCCTGTCGGGGTCACGATCCGTCCGTTCGTAATCGAGAATGACGCAGGGGTGCAGCCTGCTGCAGAATGGGTCATTGCTGAAACAACCTCCCTGCCTCCGCGTCCATCAGCACGGTTACGTTGGAGTGCAATTGCAGCAGCGATGCCGGGCACAGCGTCGTGATCGGGCCTGTCAGCGCACGATGAATAATGTCTGCTTTATCGGCTCCACGCACCATCAGCAAAATTTGCCGTGCTTTCATAATGCTGCCGACGCCCATCGTGATCGCACGTTCTGGCACTTCATCGATCGTGTTAAAATAACGCGCATTCGCTTCCCGTGTCTGCTGTAACAACTCAACGACATGCGTACCCGGTGTCAGTTGATCGTCCGGTTCGTTAAAGCCGATATGCCCGTTATGCCCGATGCCCAGCACTTGCAAATCGATGACCGCTTCGGACAGCATCTCGTCATAACGCTGACATTCTTGATCGAGATCGTCTGCTTCGCCGTTAGGCACATGCGTATTTTCCGGTAAAATATCGATATGGTTAAACAGATGCTCATTCATAAACGTACGGTATGAAGCCGGATGATCGCTTGGCAGACCGACGTATTCGTCCAGATTGTACGTTTTTACTTTTTCAAATGTGATGACACCTTGGTTGTAAATTTCGATTAATTCCTGATACAAACCGACCGGTGTGCCGCCTGTTGCGAGTCCAAGCACACAGCGTGGGGATGTCTGCACGAGACTGGACACAATGTACGCAGCCACTTTGCCAAAATCTTTTTCATTGCCTACTTTAACCAAATTAACCATGAATCATAACCCTCCTGAGTCTTTGCGGTAACGCCGCACGTTTTTATAGGACAGCTCCAGCTTTTTGACGGAATCGTTGAACTGGGCGCTGATCATACCGGTGAACAAAATATCGATAATATGCAGCTGCGCGATCCGCGACGCCATATCGCCACGGCGAATTCCTTTTTCGAGTGAGGAAGAAAATAGAGCGATATCGGCAATATCAGCGAGCGGGTTAGCGCTGTATTGGGTGAGTGACAATGTAGTAGCGCCGTTTTCTTTGGCACATGTTAGCGCATCGATCGTTTCCTTTGTTTCACCGGAATAGGAAATGGCGATGGCGACATCGTCAGACGTTAATGTGGAAGCTGATGTAATCTGCATATGGGAATCGGCAAAAGCGGTGCAATTTTTGCCGATACGGATGAGCTTCTGGTAGAAATCTTGCGCAACGATTGACGAGGTGGCGATACCGTACAGATCGATACGGCGCGCACGAATTAGATAACCGATCGCCTGTTCCAGACGAGGCAAGCTAAGCAGCCGGGTCGTATCGTTAATCGAGCTAACATGATTCGATTCGATCGCTTTTACAATTTCAGCCAGCGGATTGCCAGCGATTACATCTTGATAGGAGCCGGGAATCGAATGCTGAGCCAGCTCAGCGGCAAGCTTCATCTTAAAATCGGGAAAGCCTTCAAAATGAAATGTTTTGCAAAACCGGGTGACCGTAGCCGGACTAATCCCGCATTGTGTAGCCAGTTGGGTAATGCCCATGCGGCTAATCGAAGACGGCTGCTGCAAAATATAATGAGCGAGTCTGCGCTCTTGCGGGGACAGCTTGGCAAGCTCTTCTTCCAATATATGCAAAATCGTTGACAATGGTGATCACTCCTTTCGATGCAGATGGAGGATTATAGAATAGGGTGGTTTTATGAAAATTAATTTCATGGTACAGGCGGCAATGGATGGGAGATCATGATGAGATGTACCGGAGCGTCATTTCAATTTCCTATTAAAGGATGGTGTAGTCTTTTAACTGAGATTGATTTAAGTTTGGAAGCTCGTTTAAGCTGTTGTTATAAGGGTTTCAGTATACAATCCAAGTTGGAATTTAATGTGAATAATGTAGTCGTATTACGATTTACCGCCTATTTACAAAAGTGCGTATGATTGAAAATAAACAGTTTTTTTGTTTTTTTACTATGATGATTATTAAACGTGAAGAAAATATTTTTCTTGAGATTATACTAATTCACGGGTTACGTAATTGCAATAGCTGTACGGGAAAAAACAAAAATTCCGCCGAGTTGTTTCACCGATCGAAAGGAACACCACAGCAGAAAGGAAACAGCAGAAACGAAACAGCAGAAACGAAACAATAGAAAGGAACTTATAACGACCAAAAGACACCCTGCCTGCGCAGCGTGTCTGGTCATAAGCCTGAATTATGATGAAGCGGTCTGTTTGCGTTTGCTCTGATATTCCGGCAGCACAAGGCGCCAGAGTAGGAACAACAGCACGATCGTTTGCGGAATAAGCGTTTCCCAAGTTGGGTAAATGCCGAGCCAACTGATGGAGAACATACCGGCAATCGTATGAGCAGGCAATGTGCCTGCCACTTGCAACGCATGAATACTTTCACCGAGAAAGCGGAACACAAGATAATAAATAAGCACGGTAGCGGTCAGGAAAAACGGACGTATCGGCAGCTTGACACTAAACCGGATAATGAGCACCGCGATCACGATCAAAATGACGAGCGCCAGTCCAATCCCGAGCAACAATTGCGATAACGCAATCGCCGGCGCCATCCCGATATAAAAGATCGCTGTCTCTGCACCTTCACGCAAAATGGCAAGCCCTGACACCGCAGCGAGCGAGAACAGGCTGCCGCGTGCCAGCGCACCGCTGATCTGATTTTCGATATAGTTGTTCCAATTTTGCAAATTCGCTTTCTGGTGCAGCCAGTTACCGACACTTAGCATAAGCACAACGGCGACAAGCCCGGTAACGCCTTCGATCAATTCGCGTGTACTGCCGCTCGTTGCCATATGAGCAAATGCGTACACAAACACAGCGGCGATCATCCCGCTTAGCACAAGTCCAGCGCATGCACCGCTCCAAATCCAAGTGCCTGCCTGCCGACTGCCACTGCGTTTCGCATAAGCGAGCAGTGCGGCAAGTACGAGAATCGCCTCCAACCCTTCACGTAGCAAAATAACAGCAGCATCCCAAAATGTGTACGACGTTTTCGCCGTAATCGGGGTTAGCTGATCGAGCATCGTTTGTACGGTTGCGCCTGCTGCATTCCAGTTTGGCGGAGTGGACACAAGATTGCCTTGCGCGGCTGTCATTTCATTTTCCACCGCCGTATAGGTCGATGAAGATGAAATTTGCACCTCTCCTTCTACAAGCGGCCACATCGTAATAAATTGCTGCATTTTGGCGCTTGCTTGCTCTGCCTGTTGCTGTCCGATCAACGACTGCACTTGCTGTAGCAGTGCGACCGCATCACTTACATGCACATTGCCTTGCGCCGGGGCGCTATTGACGATCCCACCGGACGTATATTGATGGAACAGATCGATCAACTTTTGCGTCTGCTGCTTCGCTTGCTCGGCACGCGGCGGATCAGCTTGCAGTGCAACCCGAATCATGCTCATCGTCGTTTCAAGCTGACTGTAGACGGTAAAGTTATCGGCACGAATCGCATTTTCCACATTGGGCCAAGCGGCGACGACTTCTTTGTAGCTCGTTTGTGCACCTGTCCAATCGGCGGCATTGATCTTTTGTAATGTGTGATTAGCAAGCGGTAAAATCGTCTGTACCGCCTGCTGTCCGGCGGCAGAGGGGGCATTGTTTGCCTTGCTCGCTGTCGCGGACGTACCGGAGCCACCTTGCTGTGCTTCCGCGTAGGTGTTGACCGCTCGTGCCAGCTTGCCGAGCGCACCGCTGACTGCTGTTGGCTGTGAGTCAGCTTGTTGTAACGCTTGCTGTGCCGCGGCGAGCGCTGTATTCACAGCAGCTGCTTGCTGTGGCAATGCGGATGTATCCAGCTTTGCCCAGCCACTGGCAAACTGGTTCAGCTCGGCATTGGCATCTTGCCATTTCTGCTGCCCGGCATCGACAAGTGCACTGCCGACGATGGGCAGCAGATCATTCGCATCCGGCTGCGCCGCCGCAGCGGAAGCGATAGCGACAGACCAGAGCGCAGACAGTGGGCTGGACGTTACCTCCGCTGTGATGACAGATTCGGTATGACCGAAATCGTCCGCATGCATACTTTCATTTGACCCTAAGCCGCTCAACAACAGCATCCCGCTGATGACTGCGATACAGGTAGTACGGCATAATGTACGTATATTCAGGGCATCGATCCACATGATCCGCATTCCTCATTTCTTTCGCTAAATAAAAGGTATACCTATACATTTAAATTGAGTTTTATGCTGTATAATGTACAAACGCTAAATCGGTAGGTTGTATCATTTTTCCAAGACAGCACGATTGCCGCTGCACCGGAAATCAAGGTGCGCGGCAATTACAGTTTACAGCAATGTATCCCCGATATAGCCGCCCTGATGTACGCCGGGGAAGCAGGCGAATACAGCGCTGCCGACATGCTGAATATATTCGTTCAGCGCATCGTTTTCGGACAGGCGTGTTTGCATCGGGATGAACTGTTTTGGCAAACTGCGTTGATAGCTAATAAAAAATAGCCCAGCATCCAGTTGCCCGGTCACATTGTCCATTCCGCTAGAATAAGAGTATGGACGGCGCAAAATTTGCATTTTGCCATCGCCGCGTGCGACACGCATGTGAGCGTTCATCGGAATGACCGGTTGTCCGGCGGCATCTTTGGCGGTCATATCGCCACGGTCAAATTCGTGTTGTGAGCCGAGCGGGGCACCGCTTACCCGGTAACGTCCAAATGTATTTTCCTGATCGCCCAGACTGGAGCGATCCCATACTTCGATTCGCATTCGAATACGCCGTACCGCCATATAACTGCCGCCGGTCATCCAGCCGGCATTGTCTTGCGGCTGCACCCAGACGACTTCATTCATCATATCCGCATCTTTGACACTCGGATTGGCGGTTCCATCTTTAAAGCCCATCAAATTGCGCGGAGTAGCATGGTTCGGATCAGCAGCAGTGCTGCGTTGAAAGCCTTCCTGACTCCAGCGCAGCACCGCCGTACCACGGGCAATACGAATCAGATTGCGCATCGCGTGAAAAGCGACCTGCATATCATCCGCACAGATTTGTACCGCCAGATCGCCACCGCACCATTGTGGCTGCAAATTGTCGCCGTTAAAAGCAGGCAGATCGCTAAAGCCTGTCGGTCGTTTGCCTGCCAGTCCAAAACGGCTGTCAAATAAACTCGGTCCCGCGCCAAAAGTAATCGTCATCCGTGAAGGCGATAAACCTGCCGCTTCGCCTGTATCAGCTGGCGGCACATTCACATTGTCATTTTGCCCAGCGAGCAATTGCCCGGAAGTGAGCGCTGCTGCGGCAACCGTCCATGCTTGCAGCAATGCTTTCAGACTGCCCGGATCATTTGCGGTCACATCAAAGGAAGCGAAGCACATGAAATTTTGATTCGGCGTCACAATCCCGCCCTGATGCTCACCGTAAAAATCATAGCGATCAGCGGCAGCATCGTCCGTGCCAGTCGTTACATTTGCCGGACTGCCAGGCTTGTCATAGGCGGGTTGTAGCGACGACCCGGTCGCTGCCATCAATCCGAATGCGCCAGTACTGCCTAGCAGCAAACCAACGCCAGAAGCGCCTGCAAGCCGCAGCATATCGCGGCGGCTTACTGATTTTGTAAATACAGATGGGGATTGGTCAGCATCATTTGGCTCAGTTGACGGTTGTTCAGTAGGTGGAATGGATTTATCTTTGCTCATCGTCTCACACTCCCAAAATCGTTCCCATTTGCGACAATGGCTCGGCAAGCGCATCCAAGTTTTGGCTCAGTGTGCGCACATCTTGTTTGGAAAGTTTGTCATAGGTGACATAGCCGCCATCTTTCGTTGCAAAAGGAGCCAATTCTTTGTTCAACGCCTCGAATCGTGCACCGATTTGTTGTTCCAGCTCCGGATTTTTGGTGGCAAGACTTGGTTTCAAAATTTCATAAATTTTTTGTGCGCCTTCCACATTGGCAACAAAGTCATACAGATCGGTGTGGGAATAACGTTCTTCCTCACCGGTGACTTTGGACGAGGAAACTTCATTTAACAACTCAACTGCACCGGTAACGAGTAGGCTTGGCGTAATGTCAACCGTTTCGACTTTGGCACGCAGTAGCTTCACATCTTGCAGCAGACGATCGGCATAGTCGTTTAAACCGGCTGTCGATTTCTTTTCCCATAACCCTTGCTCGATACGGTGGAAGCCGCGCCAATCGGCATCAGCGACATCGCCTTGACGAGCGTCGATATCCGGGTCAAGTGTACCAAGCGCTTCAGCGATTGGTTCGATGCGCTCATAATGCATCCGTGCTGGTGCGTATAGCTGTTTCGCTTCGTCCAGCTTGCCCGCTTTGACGGCAGCGGTAAATTTCTCTGTTTGCGTAACGAGGGAATCGATCTCGGATATCGCATACGTACGATACTGCTCCACTTCTGCGGTCAGATCGGTCTGGGATGCAGCGGTAGTAGCTTCATTGGAGGTGGTAGTTTCGGCAGTAGCGGAAGTTGCTGCTGTGTCGGTCGTTGTTGCTTTATTCGTAGCGGTTGCTGCGGGCTGCCCATTTCCGCAACCGGCGAAAAGTAACGAAGACAGTAACAATGTGGCGGGTAATGTATAACGAGCTTTCATCAATAAAGACACTCCTTAGATAATGATAATCGTTCTCAATAATGTATTTATAATACGGTTGAACCCGCACGGCGTCAATCATTATTTTATGTAAAAAGAGATTGTATCGCTGCATTCATATGCGTTTGTAAAATAGACAGTTGGACATATAACCGCTATACTTTCCAACAAATAAGCGTTTGCAAGCGATAAGGGAGGCATGTTCAAATGAAGGATATATACGACCCGCCTGCTGTTCCGCCTGTCGGTTGGACAAAAGAACAGTGGCATATATTAACGACACAGCTTCGTCTCACCGCTGTAGCTTCGGATGATCCGCGCCATAGTGTGTCGGTGTCGCAGCTGTTGGAAGAAGACGGAGCACTGCACTATTTGCAACGATTACAGGACATTTATGAAAGTGATGATCTGCCATTGATCGCTTCGATGTTGGCGAAACGGTACAGCTATATGATCGTAGCGCCAGCGCTGTATGCGATGACCGTATGGGACAAAGGCGTACAATTTGACCCTCAGCACTGCACACTGGAATCACAGTTTACAGGCGATATTTGGCTACCGCATGTCAGACTGGACAAGCCGGAGGCGATGGAGCTACACTGGGAGCGAGCTACGAACGAAGCGGAGCATGGGCATTCTGCTTGCAGCGCTGAATTCCGGCACAGACGGGAGCGTTATGTAGCAACGATATTTGGCGGGCATTTGCAACCGGTATGGAGCAGTCTGTCGCGTGCCGCAGGTGTATCACGGGCGATTTTGTGGGAAAATGCGGCGATTTACGTCTATTATGTGTATGAGACTGTGCTGGCTGATCCAATGTATGATGGAAGGCGCGCGCAAATTGCGGCGGACTTCACCTATTTGACCGCAGAAGCGCCTGCTGCTCTGTTCGGGGAAAAATGGAATCCGCTTGCCCGTTTTAATACGCCAAAGCGCCTAACGCCAGCGAGTGAGCAGCCGAAGCGGATTCGCCAAACATGCTGTTTGTATTATTTATCCGGTGCAGATGCTGGCTATTGCTCGGTTTGCCCGAAGCGTGAGACATGAGCGTATGACGGTAACGTTGTGATTACGTAGCGGTCGGTAGTTAGCCGTTGTCCGCTGCACTTTTTTCATATGACCGGATGCAGAGGCGACCGTTTCGGTTTATAAATAGCTGAGAGACTTCCGGTAGGCCTGCTGCAGGTCATACGCTGATCCGCAGGGATGCGGTTCGATGAACTAGCAGTCATTTTGGCGATAACCGATACAGAGGAGGAAGCAATGATGACGATCAAAGCAGTAATTTTCGATCTGGATGGCGTTATTGTATCGACGGATGAGTTTCACTATCAGGCATGGAAAAAGATGAGCGATGAAGAAGGCATTCCTTTTAACCACACGATCAACAATCGGTTGCGTGGGGTAAGTCGGATGGAAAGTTTGAATATTATTTTGGAGCGTGCCGAACGCGAGTATACAGCGGAGGAAAAGCAGGCACTTGCTGAGCGCAAAAACGAGTATTACAAACAGTCGCTCGTTCAACTGACCCCTGACGATCTGCTGCCTGGGGCAAAGCGGGCGATCGATGAACTGAAACAGCGTAAAGTGAAAATCGCGATCGGTTCCTCCAGTAAAAATACACCGACCATTTTAAAACAAATCGGTCTTGCCGACGCCTTTGATGCGGTGGCGGACGGTAACGATATTACCCATAGCAAGCCTGATCCGGAAGTGTTCCTGCTCGCCGCGTCCAAGCTCGGTATCCCGCCGGAGGAATGTCTGGTCGTCGAAGATGCGGAAGCTGGCGTACAGGCAGCGATCGCAGGCGGCATGAATGTGGCGGCTGTCGGTGATGCCGGTTTGCATTCACAGGATGCGGATTATCGTTTGGAGCGTGTCGATGAAATTTTGGATTTGATTTGACCGCTTGTTCTTAATCGTTTGAAAGTTGGCGAGTGGATGATAACGATCTATAGGATAGAATTGATTTCGACCCTTCTGCTATGATGATCGTGCAGAAGGGTTTTTGCTATGAGCATCGTCGATATATTAGTTAGCTCGACTGACTATTCCTACCGGAATGAAGCGGCTTGCGGTGCCGGATAAACGTGATATGATGGATATAATCTTGATTTCATTTTGGGATTAAGGAATGAGTTGGAGCTGGGATTAGCATGATGTTGCGCCAGTTTGGTGAATGATTGGCTAGTCAACAGGATGAGCGTGCTCTTGCCGCTATCGCAACTAGTAGCTTGTTTCAAATTTATTCAGGGATTGCGTTCGTCTGAATGCTGCACGGTTCAAGCAGGGTTCAGATGGACGCAACCTTACATCTTCTTGAGACAAGTCACTAGTAGCCTGTCTTCAGTACATTTACAGTATGTCGATCCAACCATCGCTTGAGTATGAATAAGTTAAGTTACGTTCAAACACAATTTTTACTTGAGACAGCCTATTAGACAATGACCATTTGTTGGATGGAATTTTGGCTGATGCCAATGATCATTATATACAGATATAACGATGGCTTGTTCCGGCGTGATTGTCCGTGGGCAGGTACAGAAGTGGAGGCAACGATATGGACTATACAGCACAATTTGAGCATCCGCCGCAGCGGACAGGTACCAATTCGGAGAAGTGGGATAAGTTACAGCATCTGTTTGGCACTGAAGAAGCGTTACCGTTATGGGTAGCAGACATGGATTTTGCGGTGCCACAGCCTGTGCAAGATGCACTGAAAAAAAGTGCTGAGCACGGTGTCATCGGTTATTCGTTTCAATCGGATGCCTACTATGAAGCGCTGCAAAGCTGGATGCGCAACAAACATAGTTGGGAGATTGAGCAAGATTGGGTCGTGTTCACACCGGGCGTAGTCGCATCGCTAAATTTTGCAGTGCATACATTTACCGCGCCAGGTGATCGGGTGATGATTCAGACGCCGGTGTATCCGCCATTTTATAGCGTCATTACTGGGCATGGACGCGAAGTGGTAGAAAATCCGCTGAAACGTGATGCCAATGGACGATATGAAATGGATTTCGAACATTTGGAGCGTACGCTGGACAGCAGCATCAAAATGTTGATTTTATGCAGTCCGCACAATCCGATCGGACGGGTATGGACACGCGCCGAGCTGGAACGTTTGGAAGAACTATGCGCCAAGCACGATGTGCTCGTCGTGTCGGATGAGATTCATGGCGATCTCGTATATGGCGAACAACCGCATATTCCGTTTGCGATGCTGTCGGAACGCGCACGTAATCGCAGTATCGTCTGTACCGCGCCAAGCAAAACATTTAATATCGCCGGGCTGAATACGTCCAATATTATTATTCCGAATCCAGAGCTGCGCGATGCGTTCGCTTTGCAGGTGAACAAATTCGGCGCAGGGAATATTAGCCAATTTGGTGTGGTGGCGACGCAGGCGGCTTATCATGGTGGTCAAGAATGGTTACAGCAATGTTTGGCGTATACACGCAGCAATATGGATTATGTACAGCACTATATCGCGGAATATTTGCCAGAGTTGTCAGTATGGATGCCGGAAGCGACGTATTTGCTCTGGATCGACTTCAGCCGTCTCGGGCTGGAGCAAACGGACTTGGTACATTTTCTGCTGCACGAAGCCAAAATTGCGCTCAATGACGGACGCGCTTTTGGGACGGCAGGAGCAGGGTTTATGCGGATGAATGTGGCGTGTTCGCGTCAGTTGCTGGAGGAGGCGCTGAAGCGGTTGCATCAAGCATTACGAGCTAGAGCCGATCAAGCTCAGAGTGAGCATTTTGTGTTAGCAGAGCACTGATCTTGTGTAGGTGTAGTAGAACAGATTGACATTTAACATAAAACTTGAAACAAAAAGGTTTTAAAAGTCGGGTATAATGCTCGACTTTTATTTTTTTAGCGGCAAAATAGCGGTGATTATAATAAATTAACTGGGAGGTGATGTGATGTTTCTACCCAAATTTTCAAATACAAGGCGGATGATCAATAGACTATTAGACATTCAGCAGTCTAGTGTTATTATTAGTCAGTTGCTATTACCAGTACATATATTAGAGCAGCTGCAAAAAGAAGCCAAAGAAACAACCGTTTTGCTTTCCACCCGAATGGAAGGTAATGAATTGGAAGATGAGCGGAAACGTAAAGCACTGTATCAAAGCAGCGATATTGATGCAGAGCAAGAAGTATACAATTTGATGAAAGCTATTGAATTTCTGGAAGATTCGGAAAAGAGAAATTTACCTATAACAGAAGAATGGATTAAAAAATTACACGCTATTATACGTATTTCTCATGGAAGACGCCCAAGATTAAGTGAATATCGTACGGAGCAAAACAGTGTAGGAAAGCGAAACCAATCTGGTTTTTATATGCCGCCTGAATATACGGATGTTCCAATATTAATGGAAGATTTTGTTGCCTGGATCAATTCGCCAACTACACATGAGCTTCCCGCGCCTATACAAGCAGGCATTGCCATGTGGCAGTTTTTAACGATTCATCCTTATATGGATGGAAATGGACGTACAGCTCGAATGATTGCAACCTATATTTTGCGTCGTAGTGATTTTGGTCTTAAAGGATTGTTTGTGCTGGAAAATTTCTATGATCGAAAGTTAAGTGATTATTATAAAGCATTGCAAATGGGGCTATCACATAACTATTATTTTGGTCGTCATGACGCTGATCTTACCGTCTGGCTAGAGTATTTTTTAAGTGGTCTTGCTGAAGTTTATACACAAGCAGCAAAGATCGTTCAAGCAAAAAATTTGGAGTTATTGCGCGTAGAACCTGAACTGATCCGACAGTTAGACATTCAGCAACGGCAATTATTCAGACAATTAGTGTTTAGACAAAATGAAATTACAAAACGAGAAATCACAATTTTACTTGGTGTAGGTGATCGCACAACTACAGAAAAAGCAAAGCAATGGGTAGAAAGTGGCTTTTTACAACCTAAAGACCCTCATGCTCAACGGATAAGATCGTTTATTTTATCTGTTCAGTATGAAGAATTAGCTAAACAAATTAGAAAAAATCCAGAGCATTACAGTTATTTATTATCTAAAGAAGATATATAATTGAACTGCCCCCAGTTATCGACCTTGCGGTCTGATTGAAGTTGGAGTTTCTTGGGAACAGAGCGTACTTGATAAAATATGTAGTCACAGACAACTTTACTTGGTATTATTCCACAACACCTCTCATTGATAGCAAATGAGAGGTGTTGTGTGTGTTCTATGCTAACAAATTGTCACTTAATCAATACTATTCAGAAACTCAACAATCGTCAGCAATCCTTTGTCGAAGTTTTCCAAATTAAAATGTTCGTTTGGCGCGTGCAAATTTTCATCCGGTAAGCCGAAGCCCATCAATACGACTGTCGGTGCGATAACGCGCGAAAATTCCTCTACAATCGGGATCGAGCCGCCGTCTTTAGTGAACAGGGCGCGTGTACCGTATACCGCTGTGTAAGCGTCAGCCGCTTTTTGCAGCAATTCATCGGAAGCGGGATCGATGTTAAAGGCACGTGCTTTTTCGCCTGGTGTGATCGTCAGCTTGGCACCGTTTGGTTTGAGCGCTTCCAGATGGCTGATGATTTTATCCAGCACATCTTGTGGATTTTGGTCGGCAACGAGGCGGCAGGTGATTTTGGCATGCGCTTCTTTGGGGATGACCGTTTTGCTGCCTTCGCCTTGGAAGCCACCGTATACTCCATTCAGTTCCAACGTTGGACGCGCGCCAACACGTTCAACAAACGAATAGCCTTCTTCGCCGTGCAGTGCAGTCAGTTCCAAATCTTGTTGCAGTTTTTGCTCGTTAAAGCCTTGTTTTTGAAACTCATCACGCATCTCGTCAGACAATGGCAGCACATCGTCGTAGAAACCTTCGACCAGCACTTTACCATCGCGATCATGCAGTGTAGCAAGCAGTTCCACCATCGCATGCAGCGCATTCGGTACGCCACCGCCAAAAGAACCGGAATGCAGATCGGTATTGGCGGTCTGAATCGCTACTTCCAGCGAGCATAGTCCACGCAGACCGGTGCTAATCGCTGGCTTGCCACGTTCCAACAGCGAAGTATCTGACACCAGTACCGCATCGGCAGCGAGCTGTTCACGATATTGTTCCAAAAATGCCGGTAAATGGGCGCTGGAAATTTCTTCTTCGCCTTCGATACAAAATTTGATATTGACCGGCAGTTTGCCTTCCTGCTTGAGGATAGCTTCAACCGCTTTTACATGCAAAAATACTTGACCTTTATCATCGGTCGCACCGCGTGCAAACAGCTTGTCACCGCGAATTTCCGGTTCAAATGGAGGCGATTGCCACAGGTTTAACGGATCGACCGGCTGCACATCATAGTGACCGTAGACGAGTATAGTCGGTTTGCCTGGCGCATGCAAATGATCCGCAGTGACGATCGGATGTCCAGCGGTCGGATTGATTTTTACATGTTCAAGCCCTGCCGCCGTCAGTTTGTCTGCCAGCCATTCGGCAGCACGTTGCATATCCGGTTTATGTTCGGAAAGTGCGGAAATGCTCGGAATGGACAGCCATTGTTTAAGCTCAGCAAGCTGTTGCTCGCGATTTTCTTTAAAATATGTAGCATAGTTCGTCATTGTTTAATTCCTCCTCGATTGATCATGACAATGATCCATACCAAACGATAAGGATCGCTTGAAACGTTATGGACTCCATTGTACACCTTTTAACCACTGGACGAAAATACGAACACTCAAATACGAGCTTATGGTGGTGAACAAGCCGCTATTTTTAAGCAAATAGCGGTTGGCATGAACATGAGAGCGATGGATTTATTTGGTAGTCGTATGGATGCGTTAGAGTAGTTAGTTTATGTGTAAGTTATGCTGATGTATTCGTCAATTTTGCCTGGTGGAATATATATGCTTTTTCATGTGGAGTTTAATGTCATATAGCTTAGAGCAGTTTATGATCAGACAGCATAGGTAAGTTAGTCAAGCTATTAGTAGTTTGTCTTAAGTACATTTACAGTCTGTCGATCTAACCATCGCTTGATGACGAAAAGGTTGAGGTACGTCCAAACACGATTTTCACTTGAGACAGCCTACTAATACATTGACTGCTTTCAATATTAGCTTTGAATCCACTGTATGTCCTTATTTATATTATTTATAGCAGTAATCTACACTGTTTTAAACTATATATTTAAAACAGTCAGAGTACGAGGATCGCGGTATAACACACTGTTTTACTGTCACTGTGCATGAATAGACTGGCTGTAATCATGCCGCATATCGGGAATAAGGAATGACGCTATTCTTGCTGGGGAGGCTATACTATAATGATTGCAATTTACCGTTAACATTAGTCGGATTGCGCTAAGCGATTCGGTTTAAACGTGGGTGTCTGTAATTTCAAACAAGGGGGAACTACAATGAAACTGGCAACTGTTATGATGCATGGCAAGGAGCAAGTGGCTGTCGTTTTGGATGGAAAATACATACTGCTGGCAGCGATTAATGAAGCGCTAGGAGAGCGGTGGAGTACGGATATGTTCACACTTGTGACCAGTTCGCAGCTGCAAGAGCTAAGCGAGCGTCTCGCTACGATCAGCTACCGACAACGATTGGAGTCGATTATCGCTATGGCAGCAGCGGAGATTGTACATGCACCGTTGTATCGTCATCCGCGTAAAATTTGGGGCATTGGTATGAATTATGTGCAAAATGATGCCGAATTAAACGCATGTGATCTGGATGAAGAACCGGTTAGCTTTATGAAGCCAGATACGACGATTATCGGGCAGGAAGCATGGATTCAATTGCCACCGCAATCGCAGCAGGTGACGGCAGAAGGCGAACTTGCGCTCATTATCGGTCAAACATGCCGCCATGTGAGCGAGCACGATGCTCCCAATTATGTTGCCGGGCTGATGGCAACACTTGATGTGACAGCAGCGGATATCCATGCACGTCATCCACGTTTTCTGGCGCGGGCGAAAAGCTTTGATACATTTTGCGCATTAGGCTCGCAATTGATTACGTTGGATGATGTACCCGACATATTGGCACTGACCGTGCAAACTTATCATAATGGGCAGTTAGTACATGAAAATTCCACGTATTATATGAAATTTCGCCCGTGGTATATCGTCTCATTTCTGTCGCAAGTGATGACATTGCTACCTGGCGACATCATTATGACCGGCACGCCTGGTGCGGTCGTCATTCGTGACGGTGATACGGTCGGTTGCGCGATTGTGGATGCCGATGGACAGCCGCTGCTAGAGCCGCTGCACAATGGTGTGCAAGCTCTGTCATAGGCAAGCGGCATGTCATGTCATCGTGTCCGGCTAATCCGATCGGCTTGTCTCGTTTAAGATAATTTAAGAGCAACTAAGAACATCCAAGAACGTCTAAGAACGTCTAAGAACGTCTAAGAACGTCTAAGAACGTCTAAGAGCTGGATTGGATAGTGCTTCCAGCTCTTTGCAGGCTGGAATTTAAGAACGTCTAAGAGCCTATAAGAGCCTATAAGAGCCTATAAGAGCCTATAAGAGCCTATAAGAGCATCTACTGACGCCGTTTAATGACTTTCGTTCGTTTGTTTTAAATTTGACAGAAACAGTGCACCAACTAGCACGAGAATTGCGCCTGCCCAGCCGAGCGTATGCAGGGCATCATCATGGTCGACGATAATGAGCCGAATGATCGCGGTAATGCCGATATAAATAAAATAACGCAACGGAAAATGGAATTTTGCTTCGAAATATTTAATAATTAACGCCAAAAACTCAAAATATAAAAAGAACACAAGCAGCTCATCGGTAAACTGGTAATAATTGACCGTTGCATCGGTTGATAGAAAAATGAGTGAAAAGATCGCCCATGTTTCATAGATTAGCAATACACTTAGCACAAGTGCCATGCCGATCAAACATACGTTTAATACCATTTGCAAAACAACCGGTACATTGTGCATCCGCATTTTGGTAGATAATTCTTTAACTGTCATCATAATCCCTCTTTAATTGTTAATATGGATATAGCATCGCTACACAGCTTATCTCCCTGTTAAGTGAAGTATAGCTGCGGAACTGCGGCGACCTGTCATGTCCAGGGTGTACATTTCGGTCGCTTGCTGTGAATACGGATAGTGTAGCTTAGCGATTTGTCGTTTGTGTGTCCTTGCCATTGTTGCTGCGTTGTTGATAATTTGCGGCTCGGCTGTCTTTGCTGCAATCGACGAAGCAGGCGCTCGATATTGTATAATGAGGGGAAGTGAGCGATGTTGCTGCGGGAGAGAGTGCTATTTTTCCGCAACATGCAATAAGAAAGGAACAAAATGATGCGTAAAACGATTATCGTAGTCGGCGGCGGCATTCTCGGCGCTGCGACTGCATATCAATTAAGCAAAATGAATGCCGATGTGCTGGTAGTTGATCGGCAGCATCAAGGACAGGCGACCGATGCGGCAGCCGGTATTATTTGCCCGTGGCTGTCCCAGCGGCGCAATCAGTCCTGGTATCGTTTGGCAAGCGGAGGTGCACGTTTTTATCCGGGGCTGATTGAGGAATTGGCAGGGCAAGGCGAACAGGAGACCGGGTATACGCGTGTTGGCGCGCTTAGTTTGCATCGGGAGCACGACAAAATATTAGCGATGCAAAAGCGTGCGCTTCAGCGGCGCGAAGCTGCGCCGGAGATCGGTAAGATTACATGGTTACAACAGGATGAAGTACAGGCACGGTTTCCGTTGCTTGATGATGGCTATGAAGCGGTGCATGTGAGCGGTGCGGCGCGCATCGATGGACGTTTGCTGCGTGATGCACTGCTGCGGGCGGCGGCACGCAATGGTGCACGGATCATTTACGGGCAAGCAGCACTACAGCATGATGGACAGCAGGTGAGTGGTGTGCATGTGAACGGGCAATTGCATATTGCCGATGAAGTGGTCGTATGTGCAGGCGCTTGGGCAACCGAGCTGCTGGCGGAGATCGGTATCCTTTTTCATATGCATTATCAAAAGGCACAAATTATGCATGTACAGCTGGAAAATGACGACGATACCGGCAACTGGCCGGTTGTGATCCCGCCGACTGATCAATATTTGCTCGCGTTTGAACAGCAGCGCATCGTGATCGGAGCTACCCATGAAAACGATGTGCAAGGCTACGATACACGCGTCACAGCGGGTGGTATGCAGGAAGTGTTGAACAAAGGATTGGAGCTTGCCCCACAGCTTGCCGCTAGCACATTTATCGAAATGCGCGTCGGTTTCCGCCCGTTTACAGCAGACTTTTTGCCGGTATTCGGCGCGATGCCTGAATGGAACGGTCTATACGTCGCTAATGGACTGGGCGCTTCCGGTCTGACTATGGGTCCGTATATCGGGTATTTGCTCGCTCAGCTCGTGATGGGCGAGCAACCGGAGATTGCGGTGGAGGAGTATACGGTAGCGAAGGCGCTTGGTGGATAAGGTGTAATGAGCAGATGCACAATGTCGGCGGCGGTATTGTTGGCGCTATGACTGCATATTAATTAAGTAAAATGCTAGCGCGCTTCTTCTAATGCAATTGGGAGAAGCGCTTTTTGTGTTATGGTTGCTGTTTTCGTTGCGATCAAGCGAGCCAGCTACACAATGAACAGCAGTTACGATTCGTTGACTGTTCAAATTGGAGTTCGATTTGTATGTATAACGATCTGCAATAACGGTTAAAAGGAAATGGGGATATAAGCAAATACATCAATGTGATGCGTATGTATGCCTAACAACGTACGATACGCCGCTATTTAACTTGCCAAGCACCATAAAAATTACCCATTGACAAATAAGTTTCCTCGATGCAAAATATGGGCAGAAGGAATTGTATGTACATTTTGATGCAAATTATGTTGATGAATCGACATACATGAAATAGATAACAGAGACAGAAATGAGGGAGAGAATATGAGTTCTGAACTGGAACTGGAATTGGAACAATCGCCACGGTTGAAAAAGAAAGGCTGGTTGCGCAGCAGCTCAGCGCTTAGTTTGGAGGAAGTGAACAATACAGTCAAAATTCCGCATAATGCCGGATTTTGGCGTAAGTTTTTTGCATTTGCCGGGCCGGGGGCGCTCGTTGCGGTCGGTTATGTCGATCCTGGCAACTGGGCAACATCGATTGCAGGCGGCTCGCAGTTTGGTTATACATTGCTGTCGGTAGTGTTATTGTCGAGTCTGGTGGCGATGCTGTTGCAAACATTGGCTGCCAAGCTTGGCATCGTGACCGGCAAAGACTTGGCGCAGGCGACACGCGATGCGACCGGGCCTAAGACGGCGGTATTTTTATGGATACTGACCGAGTTTGCGATCATTGCGACCGATTTGGCGGAGGTGATCGGTTCAGCGATTGCGCTCAATTTGCTGTTTGGCATTCCGCTGTTATGGGGCATTTTGATCACTACATTTGATGTGCTGTTGCTGCTGTTATTGCAGAAAAAAGGCTTTCGTATTATCGAATCGATCGTGATCGTACTGATGGCTACGATCTTTGTTATTTTTGGCTTTGAAATGGTCGCTGCGCATCCGAATGTAGCGGCATTGTTTGGCGGCTATATCCCCAAATTGGAAGTCGTTACGAACTCATCGATGTTGTTCGTTGCACTCGGTATTCTCGGCGCAACGGTCATGCCGCATAATTTGTACTTGCACTCCTCGATCGTGCAGTCACGTCAATACAAACGCACACTGGAAGGCAAAAAGGAAGCGGTCAAATTTGCCAGCCTTGATTCTGCCGTCTCGTTAACGGTAGCGTTTATGATTAACTCGGCTATTTTGATACTCGGTGCGGCTGCATTTTACGGCAATGGATTGAATGTAACCGAGCTGGAAGCGGCATATAAACTGCTTAGTCCAACCGTTGGCGTTGGCATTGCCAGTACGTTGTTTGCGGTCGCCTTGCTCGCTTCCGGTCAAAATTCAACTATTACTGGCACATTGGCAGGGCAGATCGTTATGGAAGGTTTTGTGCGTTTACGCATATCGCCTGTGCTGCGTCGTATTATTACACGTCTGCTCGCGGTCGTGCCTGCATTTATTATTACGTGGATATACGGAGCGAACGGAACCGGCAATTTGCTGCTATGGAGTCAAGTTGTGCTCAGTTTGCAACTGCCGTTTGCGATCATTCCGCTGGTACGATTTACGAGCGATAAACACAAAATGGGCAGTTTCGCTAATTCGCGTATGACCAAATGGCTTGCCTGGTTCGCAACCGGTGTAATCGTTGCGCTCAACCTGTTCTTAATCGGCTATTTGTTCTTGACTGGGGAGCAATTGGGCGGTTGAACGTGAGCAGAGGGGTAGGCAGAATAGCTATTGACAAGGGCGTGCAAGTCTTTTAAGCTAATTTTAATGAATAATCGCATGTGAAGCACACATGATTCCTAGCTTGGGGATTGTGTGTGCTTTTTGGTTATTTGGGTAGTACAGGAAACAGAAGGGATTACATATAAGACATATTCAAAAGAAATGAATACCATAATAAGGGGGATATACAATGAAATTTAATGTACTCCGCAAAACAATGCTGTCTGTGGTGGCGACTTCGTTTATTGTGGGAGCGTTGCCTATCCAGCATGAAGCGCATGCTGCTTATACGATTACGGTGCCTACGCAACCGGTGGACGTATTGCTCAATGCTCGAAAAATGGAATTTCCAGATGCGAAACCGTTTCAAGATGAAAATAGCGCCGTGATGGTGCCAATCCGCTTTATTTCAGAGAAACTGGGAGCGAAGGTAGCGTATCAACAAAGTAACGGGAAACAGACCGTCACACTGAAGACGGACAAACATAGTGTGACGCTGACAGTAGGTTCTTCAACTGCGGTAGTAGATGGACAGAGTAAGACGTATGATAGCCAAATTATAGTGAAACAGCAGCGGACGTATGTGCCATTACGGCTAGTGAGTGAAGGGCTGGGACAGACGGTGGAGTGGGATCAGGTGGGGAAGTGGGTGTGGATTGGGGGGAAGGATGTGCCGACGTTGGGAGAATTAAATTTGAAGAAGAATCCGATGTCGATGGTGACGAAGTATTTTGATCAGCGGAATGATGGATATTTTTTGAATAATTTGTTTGGCGATCCTTATAAAAATGTAATTGTTATAAAACAGTCGGAGTTACCAATTAAATTTGATGATAGTACATTTTATGATATCCAACTTGTACAAGTGAATGGAATTCCTACTGTACTTAATCGCACAAGCGAAAAAAATCTTCATATGGGGTATCTAACACGAAAAGAAGACTACCGCAATCGTTCTGCAATAACTCCAATACAGATTAAGAATGCAGATGGTACAAGATTTAACTATTTCGATATTACTTCTTGGTATGATTCAGAACGTCTCGGAATCGTGGAACAAACACCCCTCAGTTCTAAAGACTTTGATTATATTTTAATCAAATATGCAAGTATGGATTCAATGATTCTCCTTGAGAGTCCGTGGAACAAATAAGATGTCTAACATTCAACGCTGGATACGGCGTTATCGAAGCTACGTTTCCGTCGCCATAATCGTATGTATGATATGTAATTTTTTAACTCCTTCAGCATCTACATTGTATGCAGCAGCAGAAGATCAAGCAATTACTCCACTAAAATATTACAAAGATACTGATGCCAATACTACGGAGGCAAATTACAGATATTTTGTCGGTATGATGTATTTTGATATGTGGAAAGGAAATACGTGGGATAATGGGCTAGCACCCCAAAGAGGCGATGTAGGAGAAGCTGAACAAAATTATGCGTTTCAGTTTCCGAATCGCACCGTAAAAAGTGTGACAGCAGCTGTATTTAATCCCAATGATCCAAAGAATAACGATCAGAAATTACTAATGGAATACTTTACAATGTCTCGCTCAGATGATTGGAATGATTATTCTGAGTATATTAGTAATACTATGCCGGATAAGCCCATTAGTTACAAATCACCGGGCATCTCTGGAATCGGCACAGATACAGCAACCGTTCCTATAAAGCTTGCGATTGGATTAAATACCAAATCAACAACCGAAGAAAATATCACTCATCTTTGCGGTAACCGTTGCAATGATGGCGTCAAAGGCTACCGCATCTATGCAGCAGTCCTGTTCCAAATCGAACTCACAGCCGACCTAAGCGTCCATTACAAAACGATCGACGGCAAATCGCTTAACGACATCTTCCCGCCGCGCATCGAACACATGAAGCCAGGCACTACATATGAATTCCAACCCCCAACCCATGAAGGTTACACCTATGCCGGCTACAAAAAAACAACCGATGGCAGCGATCCGTCGACAGCACAAGCGATCACCAAAGGACATCCGCCAGCTTTACAGCCGTATACCGGATCATTTGAACAGTATCGCATCTACCAATACTACGAAGTCGGACAACCGTGTCAACCGGGTCAAACGAGTGCCGACAATGAACAGTGTGAAGATGAAGCGCCGGCTTCCGACGGAAAAGGAGGATGTGCGTATACGATCCTGCCGCCCATATCAGCCCAAACGATGAGTAACCAACAGCTAAACCCCGAAGCTGCCGCCCACATTTTGAGCGATGATCGGGCGAATGGACGGCATTTTGATGCGACCCAAGGCATACCCACGAGTGAATATGTGTACGCCAATGCGTGGGGATATGCGTATTTGTTCCAGCATACATTTGCCGAAAGGAAAGGCACGATCCGGTATGACTGCGAAGTGAGGGTACGGTATAGCCTCAAGTGGCAAGAAAAGAACAGCCGCAAAACATGGAGCACACGCACCGCCAGTGAGACCAAAACGTATACGTTTAGCTTCACACGTCCGTATGCGTACTGGCAAATTCAGCAACTGCAAGTGTTGGGCATCGCCCAAGCGAAAGTAACGAATCATGCCTTGCCCGGCGGTACCGTGACGCTGCCAGCCGCGCATTACATGCCGCCGACGTTAACGAAGGAAGCCAGTACGGAGGTGAAGGATCATGTGCGTCCAGCTAACTCTGGCTCGATGACGTATAGCCCGAGCACGCTAGATGGAGGGAAATCGGGTCGACCTTCGCTGCCGAATGACCAAAGCAAGCTTCAACATCAAGTAGACAGCCAGACCGATGA
>NZ_JAXSQZ010000015.1:0-60000 GCF_034659835.1 Paenibacillus campi | reverse complement strand
CGCGCTACGATAAACAACTCGAAGCGATCGGTGAAACGAGGGTCTGCTTCATTTCTTTTCGCCAGTGGGGAGATTTCAACCGGATGACCGGTAATGAATGTCGGCTGAATCAATGTCTCCTCAACAAACTCCTCAAAAAATGCATTTAAAATATGACCGAATGTCATATGTGGCTCCACTTTGACGCCATGCTCTTGGGCAAGCTGTTGTGCTTGCTCATCGGTCATGTGTACGCCGAAGTCTACACCTTTTACTTCTTTTACCGCATCTACCATCGATACACGGCGCCATTGCGGCGTCAGATCGACTTCATGTCCTTGATACTCAATCCGATTTGTGCCCAGCACTTCCTGAGCGATATGAGCGACCATATTTTCGGTCAGGCTCATAATGTCTTTGTAATCTGCATACGCTTCATACAGTTCGATCATCGTAAATTCTGGATTATGGCGTGTCGAGATACCTTCGTTACGATAGACGCGACCAATCTCGTATACCTTCTCAAGACCACCAACGATCAGACGTTTCAAATGAAGCTCGATTGCGATCCGCATATAAAGCTGCATATCCAGTGCATTATGATGTGTAATAAATGGTTTCGCCGCTGCGCCACCAGCAATGCTATGCAAAGTCGGTGTTTCAACTTCCAGATAGCCGAGCGAATCCAGGTAACGGCGCATCGATTGAATAATACGGGAACGCGTAATAAATGTACGCTGTACTTCCGGGTTGACGATCAGATCGACATAACGCTGACGATAGCGCAGTTCGACGTCTTTGATCCCGTGGTATTTGTCCGGTAATGGCAGCAGGGATTTGGTGAGTACTTCCAGTTCTAGCACTTTGATGGACGTTTCGCCTGTTTTCGTTTTGAAGACGGTACCTTTGATACCGACGATATCGCCCAGATCAAGGATTGTAAATGCTTCGTATTGCGCTTCAGAAACGGTATCTTTACGCACATAAATTTGAATACGTCCGCTCAAGTCTTGAATATGTGCAAAGCTGGCTTTACCCATTACACGTTTGGTCATAATCCGACCAGCCAGACTTACGGTCACTTGTTTTTGCTCCAGTTCTTCTTTGGTAAGTGTATCATACGTGCTCAGCACATCGCTTGCAGTGGACGTACGGATATACTTTTTGCCAAATGGATCAATGCCCAATGCGCGCAGCTCATCCAGCTTCGCCCGGCGCACCTTGAGCAGTTCGTTCATTTCGCTTTCGCTTATTACGGTTTCTTCCTGTTGACCAGGGTTCAATGTTTCATCAGACATCGCTGAATTTCAACTCCTTCAATAAAATACATATGCGTCATAATGTTAAGACACCAGTTCACCCTGAACACTGCATGATCGTATGCCATATATCGTTTGTTGTTAGCGATAAAGCGATCTGTTGCAACAACGTATGCAGGCACATATCCGTCAGGCTCCATATCACGATGTACAGCTATCAATGCAGTATATGTTTCGGCATCGATCCATCGCACATCTATGCCGATAAACAGCAGTAAGGGCGAAACATCCAAACGGTTATTTTTCCCGTTCATTTCATATGGCACATAGTTATAGTTTACTTGATTTGAACTGAAACTGAAATCCGCAAAACAGTAATGGAGCGGAATTTCAGTATCATTTCAAGAAAAAAGCTCCCTTAACGGAAGCTTTTTCATACATGAAGCATTTTAGGCTGTACAGCATAGAGATAATGGAGCGGAATATTCGTACGTCTGATGAAGCATACCCGAACATGTACCTCTATGCTCGAATTGGACATTTCCTTGTAAGTATAATGGGCATACGTATGTCCGCTGAAGCGATAGCTTGCCTGGAAAATTATTTCTTAATTTCAATGATTTTGTACTGGATCATACCAGCAGGTACGCTTACATCTACAACCGTACCTTTCTTTTTGCCCAAAATCGCTTTGCCGACAGGGCTTTCGTTGGAAATTTTATTTTGCGAAGGATCGGACTCTGCGGAACCGACGATCGTATATTCCATCGTATCGCCAAATTCCAAGTCTTCTACAATTACAGTTGCACCGATGCTCACTGCATCTGTATCGATCTCGTCACTGTTAATGATGCGTGCGTTGCGCAGCATCTTTTCCAGTGTAATGATGCGTCCTTCGATGAATGCTTGTTCGTTCTTAGCATCTTCATACTCGGAGTTCTCACTAATATCGCCATATCCGATGGCAACTTTGATACGTTCTGCAACCTCGCGGCGTTTTACGGATTTGAGGTTTTCGAGTTCGTCTTCCAGCTTCTTCAGACCGTCCTGTGTCAAAATGACTTCTTTATCGCTCATCTTAACCAAATCTCCTGTCATGTGAATAATTTTCAAAAATTTCAAAAATTCGCTTTCGGGGCTTCCCGCATGAATGTTAGCCGGTCGTTCGAAAGCAGCGAAGATTCATACAAGATCGCAAAAAAGGTAATTGTACCGGGAAATCTCCCAGAAGCTATATCAAATCTAACCATTAGGGCATGTACTCAAACACATTAGCCAATTTAAGCTTTAATTTCGGCTTAAATTTGAATTGTTACGAAAACGATCAGCTCGGTTTCCGTAATCTGGCGGCTAATTGCGTCTTTTGCATACAAACCGTTGCTCAGGCAAATTTATACTGCAAAAGTATATGGGAATGATTATGAAATGTCAATAAAAAGGACCCCGCCTGGCGCTACTGCACCAAATGGGGTCTTGACGAAGCGAATAACCGCTACCAAACAACGTGTTTGCCCATCATACCTACCGACACTGTATCCAGCAACTATCGGCAGTAGAATTGCATATTTTGACTGACTATACCGATGCTGGCGCAGTAGTCGCACATTGTACTTGGACAAACGGTACTGCTTCATGGTCGGCAGCAGAGCCGATATGATCCGGTAAGTCTGCGAGGAACTTGTGCAAAATTCGTACCATTTCGTCACGTTTCGTTTCTTCCATAATAGAATCCTTGATGCTGGCGGAGCCTTTGACACCTTTTAAATACCAAGACAGATGTTTACGCATCTCGCGTACAGCGACAATTTCACCTTTTAATGCAATTAGACGATCCATATGCAAAATAGCAATGCGAATCTTCTCCTCAGCCGTCGGGTCTGGCGCCAGCTCACCGGTGTTCAAATATTGTACGGTGCGATACAGCATCCACGGATTGCCAAGTGCACCGCGTCCGATCATAACGCCGTCGCAGCCTGTCGTTTCCAGCATCCGTTTGGCATCTTCCGGTGTGACCACATCACCGTTGCCGATGATCGGAATAGAAACGGACTCTTTTGCCTGTTTAATATACGACCAATCCGCTTGACCGGTATAAAGTTGCTGACGTGTGCGTCCGTGCACACTGATCGCTTTGCCGCCAGCAGCTTCGACCGCTTGCGCATTATCGACGATATAAATATGATCATGATCCCAGCCGATGCGCATTTTGACCGTGACTGGCTTGCTCACATTGGCGACAACGGCAGCGACCATTTCGTTAATTTTGTTCGGATCAAGCAGCCAGCGTGCGCCTGCATCGATTTTGTTAATTTTCGGTGCAGGACAGCCCATATTAATATCGATAATATCGGCATTGGTATCCTGATCGACAACTTTCGCCGCTTCTACCAATGAATGACGATCTCCGCCAAAAATTTGCAAGCTTAGCGGTTTCTCGCGCTCATCCACAAACAACATCTCATAGGTACGTTTGTTGCCGCTCAAAATCGCTTTGTCACTAACCATTTCGGCACAGACTAAGCCGGTTCCAAACTCTTTGGCGATCAGGCGAAAGGCGGGATTGCATACGCCAGCCATCGGGGCGAGCACGACGCGGTTTTTCAGTTTAATATCACCGATTGTTAGCATCGGATGATTCACTCCTTTGGCTTCTGCTTCCGTCATACGATGATGCCCGCCATTATGCGGTTATCGTAGATAGCAGTTTGTTGCATAGCTTACTAATAAGATATACATTTGCATTTACCATTATCGTCAGTTTATAAAAATAGAGCTGTATCTGTTACATGTCTATTGCTCAGATGGCGGTACATCCATCCCAATGATGAAAAGGTGCACGCAAAATTAGATTACAGAGATCGATATCCAAATGATGCACGATACGCGCCGATTCAAACAAGCGACTGGTTCTATTGTTCATAACGTCGTTACAACGATGTTGTGTTGGTAGCAGTAACTACTATAACAAACGGCATAACATGCCGATTAATTCCATTTGGCAGGCAGTGATAATGAACAGGCATGTACATAATGAATAGGTTGATCTTGTACATGCTGAATGGCATCATTTACAAGCGTGTATAGCTCTGGTACTTCTGTTTGCCGGATCAGCTCATGTAGCGGCACGAGCACAAAGGCGCGCTCACACATACGCGGATGTGGCAACTGCAAGCGCTCCGTCTCTATATGCCTATGATCCATCCATAACAAATCCAGATCGACTGTACGCGGACCCCAACGAATAGTACGCACACGTCCAAGCTGACTTTCAATCTCAAGCATAATGTCCAACAGCTCTAACGGCTGTAGTGTTGTCGATATCCTAATCACCATATTGTAAAAAGCAGGCTGATCGGTATAACCAACCGGTGCGGTATCATACACACCGGAACAGCGTTGTACCGCAATCTGCGGATGGCTGTGCAACAGTTCAATTGCATCATATAATGTTTGCTCGCGATCGCCCAAATTGGCACCTAAAGCAATATAAGCCTCTGACGATCCAGAGGAATGAGAATAGTTTATCATGTGCATACGCTCACTTTCGTGTACGCCGCAACTCTACAGTTACCCCCTGAAAGTGAATATCAAACGGCGGATGCGGCTTAGTCACTCGAACGGTCAATCCATTTATCCCGGTATAAGCTTCCAACAAAACCGAGGCAATGCATTCCGCTAGCGCTTCGATCAATTGAAATGATTTTGTTTCAACGACCGTTTTTACTTTTTCATGAATCTCGGCATAGTTAATCGTCGCGTCCAACTGATCGGTGCGTCCAGCTTCAGACAGATCAAGCTCTAGCTCCAAATCAATATAGAAACGCTGACCGAGCTTACGCTCCTCCTCAAATACGCCATGATAGCCGTAATACTCCATCCGAGTTAGTATCATTTTATCCATAACGCTCATTCCCTTCATCATAGCTGACAGCAGGCGCTATCCGCCCTTATGCAGCATCGCATCACACATCATTGCCAGCTTTTTGTTTGCACGCACATCGTGCACACGGATCATGCCGCAGCCTTGTGCGATACCGAATGCTGTCGTTGCCAGCGTCCCTTCCACCACATCATCGGCATCCGCATCCAGTACGCCGCGAATAAATCGTTTGCGGGACGTGCCTAGCAGCAGCGGGTAACCGAGCGAATGCAGCTCATCAAGACGGCGCATTAACTGTAGATTGTGCGCCCCTGTTTTGGCAAAACCGATGCCTGGGTCCAAAATGATCTGCCCTGGATCAATACCTGTAGCAATTGCCTGCTCGATCCGCTGCTCCAGATCGCTGCGCACATTAACAGCGAGATCATCATAGTCCATATTGTGGCGATTATGCATTAAAATATACGGGCAGCCTAGCTGTGCTACCACTTCAAACATCCGTTCATCCGCCATCCCGCCCCATACATCGTTAACGATATGGGCACCGGCTTGAATCGACTGGCGGGCGACTTCGGCTTTATACGTATCGATCGAAAGCGGAAGTTGTGGCAACTGCTTATGCAGTGCTGCAATGACTGGCAGTACACGGCTTAATTCCTCCGCCTCCGATACGGGCGCATGGCCCGGACGCGTCGACTCACCGCCGATATCGATTACATCTGCCCCTTCTGCGACCATTTGCAGCGCATGTGCAACCGCACGCTCTACCGATGTATAATTACCACCATCGGAAAAAGAGTCCGGTGTAATATTTAAAATGCCCATAATTTTGGTCGTCCGATCCAGTGTGAGGCTGGCGGTACCAAATTGATATTCACGGACAGGATATAGTGGCTGTTTCACGTTCGGTAAGCCTCTCTTTCATAAGCGGTGCAAAGCATAGCGGTATACATACCTATCGCTCCGTTGCCGATCTGATGCTCACGCTCATCTTCAAGCAGACGGACGATTGGCACGATTTCCTGCACCGAATTGGTGACAAATATTTCGTCTGCATCGATCAGCTGCTCCCAAGTGTACAGCCCCTTTTCCAGGGGCAAGCCGATCCGTTGAGCCAGCTCCATCACAAATGCTCGTGTGATGCCAGGCAATATGCCGGTATCGACGGAAGGTGTATACAGACCGTTTGCTTGTACAAAAAATACATTGCTGACGATGCCTTCCGCCAGATGTCCTTCCGCAGTCAACATTAAGCCTTCGACCGCTGTGGCAGGTGCGTCGGCATACAATGCTAACTCACGCTTGCCGAGAATGCTGTTCATATAATGTAGTGATTTGAGGCGAATATCGCCCTCTGGTGTGTTGCGTACGGTGTGCAGACGACGCAGCGATTTCGTTGGACGCTGCACTGTGGGAATAGGAACAGATTTAATTGGAGTGCGCTCGCTATCATCTGTAAGTCGGTCTGTTCCATGATCAGCATTGAAGCCTTCGATCGCCGTATTCATTTGGCTTTGCTGCACACGTCCAGCCGTTGCCGTATTCTCGGCTGGACGGATAGATGCAGACGGCAATGCTTTGGCATAAATAATCGTGTTTGGTTTAGCATAGGCACCGGACGGCAAACCGAGTATGTCCTCGCCTGCCGATACGGTATAACGCAAATAGGCTTCCTGTAAACCATTGGCGTGCATGAGCTCTTGCAGTTGCCGTTCTGCCTGCTCCGTTGTGATCGACCAATGGATGCCGAGCGAATCGCAACTTGCCTGTAACCGCCGCAAATGCCGCTCTAGCAAAAACGGACGTCCATTGTACGTGCGCATCGTTTCAAATAAACCCATTCCATATAAGAAGCCGTGATCCATGACGGATACCACGGCTTGCTCGCTCGGTGTGATGACACCGTTTATGCTAACATAGTTCATACGTTGGCTGCTTTATCCACTTTACGGCTCAGGAAATTGCGCAAAATGGTATGACCGTGATCGGTCACAATCGATTCCGGATGAAATTGTACGCCTTCGATCGCATATTCCTTATGCCGCAAGCCCATAATTTCACCTTCGGCTGTCTCGGCTGTAATTTCCAAGCTATCCGGCAAGCTGCTGCGCTCGACGATTAAAGAATGGTAACGTGTAGCCGTAAATGGCGACGGCAGATTCTCGAATACCGAGGTCGCTTCGTGGATAATTGGCGATGTTTTCCCATGCATTAATCGCTCCGCCCGAATCACATTGCCGCCAAATGCTTGTCCGATCGCCTGATGTCCAAGACATACGCCAAAAATCGGAATTTCGCCTTTAAACGTCTGGATCACATCGATCGTAATGCCCGCTTCGGTCGGTGTGCATGGACCTGGTGACAGCAAAATATGGTCAGGATTCAATTCACGAATGCCGTCCATATCGATCTCATCATTGCGGCGTACGACAACTTCCTCACCTAGTTCACCGAGGTATTGCACCAAATTGTACGTAAAGGAATCATAGTTATCAATTACAAGTATCATCGTTGATCCTCCCTTTTCTGCCGAAGACACTCTTGCTGTTCACTCAGCATGACCGCTCTGGCTAAAGCTCTCGATTTGTTAAAGCATTCACGGTATTCCCGATAAGGGTCGGAATCGATGACGATGCCCGCCCCAGCCTGCATATAAGCGATATCATCTTTGACGGTTAATGTTCGGATAATAATATTTAATTCCATATTGCCGCTATAGTCAATCCAACCCATTGAACCGGTATAAGCACCGCGTCTCGTTTGCTCCAGTTCCTCAATAATTTCCATCGTGCGAATTTTAGGTGCTCCGGTAATCGTACCGCCTGGAAATACGGCTGCAATGACATCATACACATCTTTATCATCGGCAAGCTCGGCTTCAACGCCGGATACGAGATGCATCACATGCGAATAACGCTCAATCGTCATCAGCTCCGGTACACGGACACTACCATAACGAGCGATGCGTCCCAGATCGTTACGCTGCAAATCGACGAGCATAATATGCTCGGCACGTTCCTTTTCCGTATGCAACAGCTCTTGCTCCATCGCCACATCTTCCTGCTCGGTCGTGCCGCGCCGCCGTGTGCCTGCAATCGGACGCGCCGCTACCGCACCATCGCGTACAGACACGAGTAGCTCCGGTGAAGCGGATACCAATTGAAAGCCGGGTAAACGCAATAAGCCCATATAAGGAGACGGATTGGTCAGCCGCAGCCATTCGTAGATCGATTCCGGTGTACTTTCAATCGTACGCTGACTGCGCAGCGACAAATTCACCTGAAACACATCGCCCTGTCCGATATAACGCTGTACCGCACGAACCGCTTGCTGGAATGCTTCCTGCTGAAAACCGGTCGTAAAGCCATACCCTTCTGTACGGGAATCGGTCACCGCTGCCGGATGCTGGTGCAGCAGTTCACGGCGCTGTGCGTCTGCCATATGGACAGCAGACAACCACTGCTGCCATTGCTTTGCCATCTGCGCTGCAATCTGTGCCGCCTGCTCATAGTATAAAGAACAATTATCCGCTGCTGGCGCTTGTTGATGCTGTTCATCCATGATAGGCATGAGCGGCAAGTGTACACAGCAATACAGTACTTTTTCCAAATGATCTACGACCCATAAGCGATCAAAACGCAGCCATACATATTCCGGCAAACCGAGTTCATTGGACAACCGATCCGGTAAACGTTCCAGCGAACGGGCGATATCATAACTAAGAAAGCCTGCACAGCCGCCGGTAAATGGCGGCGCTGCTTCGACGCGTGGTGCACGGTAACGAGACATCCATTGCCGCAACACGTCCAGCGGCTTGCCGTTATGCTGCTTAACTTCATCTATTACCGGCGCTTCCGTTGTCTGCTGCCGGGATGCAGGTGCATCCGTTGTCGAACATACTGCCTTGTCCAGCAGCAGTTCTCTTTCCTCTGCACGTTCCAGATCGCCGCTCATGATACCGGAAGGCTGCAAGCCCAAATACGTATATCGTCCGCTCTTGCCATTTTCCAGCAATATGGAATGTGGAAAATGCTCACTCCACAGCACTTCCCAGCTATTCGGCAGCAATTGTTCATTTAGCGGCATGCGCAGCAAATACGGCAGATGCGTATAATCTTCCAGACTCCATTGTTCCCACTGCTGTAATGATATGCATACTTTGGTCAACCGTTGTTCCTCCAACCTAATCATGTTTAGTTTGTCGTTAGTATACTAAAGCACGGTGGAATTGAGAAGACTATTCGTTGCTTCTATACATAAAGAAGCCTATATACAATCAAAAAGCCTCTGTCACAAATCCGAAGACTTGAACAGAGGCTTAACGCATGGCATTAGCAGCAACAGCGATCATCATTAAGACGATGCGCGATTACGTAGCCATTCGATTTTAAGCTTCAAAATTGTACAGTGGTGTACTCAAGTAACGCTCACCATTACTTGGAATAATAACGACGATCCGTTTACCTTTGCCGAGTTCTTTGGCGACTTTCAGTGCAGCATGGATAGCCGCACCAGAGGAAATGCCGGACAATACGCCTTCTTCCTTCGCCACAAGACGTGCGACTTCAAATGCTTCATCATTCTCAACGTGAATGATCTTGTCATACACATCACGATTTAGAATTTCCGGAATAAAGTTGGCGCCGATCCCTTGAATTTTGTGGGGACCTGGTTGTCCGCCTGCCAAAATTGGCGATGCTGCTGGCTCAACGGCATAAATTTTAATGTCAGGGAAACGCTCTTTCAGCACTTCACCTGCACCTGTAATCGTACCACCTGTACCGATACCCGCGATAAACGCATCCAGCGTACCGCCGATCGAATCGATCGCTTCAACGATTTCCGGGCCTGTCGTTTCGCGGTGAATTTTAACGTTTGCTTTATTTTTAAATTGCTCAGCCATAAAATAGCCTGGGTTTTCTTGCAGGATACTTTCCGCCTTTTTGACCGCGCCGTTCATGCCTTCCGAACCCGGAGTCAGCACCAGTTCAGCACCGTAAGCACGCAGCAGGTTGCGACGCTCCAAACTCATCGTTTCCGGCATTACGATCACGCATTTGTAACCTTTGGCGGCAGCGACCATCGCCAGACCGATCCCGGTGTTGCCGCTCGTTGCTTCAACGATCGTTCCGCCCGGTTTCAGAATGCCTTGTTTTTCCGCTTCTTCCACGATGCTAATCGCAATCCGGTCTTTAACGCTGGAACCTGGATTTTGATATTCCAGCTTCAGATAAATTTCTGCGCTATCTTCCGGTACCACACGATTCAAACGAACGAGTGGAGTTCCTCCGATCAACTCTGTCACATTATTTACGACTTTTGCCATGCCTGTTGCCCTCCTTCAAATGATAGAACGTAGCGGTGATTACATGCTATATGTGTTGTCTATGCTAATCCGAGTAAAACAGTAGGTATTAATATAATTAATATTATCAATACGCTAAGGCATTGTCAATGTTACAGTGACACAATCCTACGGTTTGACCGATAAAATATAAGCACCGTACTTTTTGCGTAGTTCCTGCTCGATTTCAATTAGTGGTTTTGCTTGTTCAAGCGCGATTTTGCGGCGTGCTGTGTCTGCACTAATTTCCAAATGCGCCGATTGGGGCTGGCGAATATCAAGCACTTGCACGACCGCATAACCGCCGCTGGCAAGCATGATCGGACCTACGATATCGCCCGGTTGCATCGACTGAATCGCTCGCATCACTTCAGGCGGCTGAAACGGATCATCATTGTCAATCCAGCCTAACTTGCCGCCTTTGTCAGCGGAAAACTTGTCCGTCGACAACGCTTTGGCAATATCGGCAAATGTATCGCCTTTTTGCAGCCGCTGCACCGCTTCGCTGGCACTATCTGCATCATCCGTTTTGATCCATGCCAGTTCGTATTGGCGCTTTTCATCGCTTTTTTGTGCATTTTGCTTCATATACTGATTGACCTGTTCATCGCTTACCTCGATATGCACGGTAGCGATCTTTTCCAACTCGATCTGGTATTTGGATTCTTCGCGCAAGTCTTGACGACTAAGCCCAAACTGAGTGCTCATTTCTTTATAAAATGTATCTGGCGAGCTGTAGCCGCTCATCCGCTCTTGCAAATTATCGTCGATCTCCTGCTCGCTCACTCCGATATGGAGCGCCTGCGCTTCTTTTGCTACCACACGTCGGTTCATCATTTGGAGCAAAATCTCTTGCCCGTATCTTTTCTTCAATTCGGCGGTCCATTGGTCGTCACTGATCGTGTCGTCGCCTACGACAGCTACTGCGGAATGGCTGCTGCCGGAATGCTGAACTGCCCGGATGACCCAATAGGCTCCGAGCAGCATAATAATGACTATGATCAAGACCATGACGGCTGTCCATAAGGGTGATTTATGCTTCGTCATATGTCTTGGATTCCCTTAATTTTTCGCTTCAGCGAGCAGCTTTTCCAGATCAGCGTGCTGAAACTGGTACTTCTCATTACAGAAGTGACAGACGACTTCAGCCTGCCCTTCTTCTTCAATCAACTGGGTCAGTTCATACTCGCCCAGACTGACTAGCGTTTGTTCCACACGTTCACGTGAGCAGGAGCATTTAAACACGATGTCCATTTGATCCATAATCTCAACGTCCGGCAGCACACGTTTCAGCATATCTTCCAGCTCCAACCCTTGCTCCAGCAACGTCGTAACCGGTGGCAGCGAAGACAATGCCTGCTCGATCGCATCGATCTCGCTATCGGTCAGACCTGGCAATAGCTGCAAAATAAAGCCGCCCGCCACGATGACGGCATTGTCTGTATTGACGAGTACGCCTACACCGACCGCAGACGGCGTCTGCTCAGACGTCGCAAAATAATACGTAAAATCTTCGCCTAGCTCGCCTGAAACGATTGGCACACTGCCACGATAAGGCTCTTTCAGACCGAGGTCTTTGATCACATATACAAAACCTTCCGTCCCCACCGCACCGGCGACATCCAGTTTGCCCATCGCATTGCTTGGCAAATGAACATGCGGATTGTCCACATAACCGCGCACTTCCCCTTTGGCATTAGCATCGGCTACGATTTGACCGATCGGGCCATTGCCTTTCACTTGCAAAGTCAGCTTTTCTTCGCCTTTAAGCATCGCGCCCATCATCGCCGCTGTGCTCAGCGTCCGTCCCATTGCCGCTGTGGCGGTTGGCCACGTATCATGGCGCTGGCGCAGCTCCTCTACCAGCTCTGTAGAGCGCACGGCAAATGCGCGCACTTTGCCACCTAGTGCCATACCGCGAATCAAACGATCCGTTTTGTGATTATGTTGTTCCATCTATAATAAACCCCTCTCGATTGTACATCGCTTGATGCTTGGATAAATTGGCTTCTGTTATGCATACATAGTCTATTATATTGCACATTACCCGATAATTCGAATACGATTGCAAAATAAACGCCCATACTGTCCAGTTTCAGCAACTTCTATTGTAATTAGACGTTAAACTGTAGTCAAAAGTTTTGCAAATTATAGATGTTACTGCTCCGTACGCGGTAAATGACGATGGGACGTACGATTTCGTTCATAAATGAGACGCAGACCTTCCAGCGTAAGCAGCGGATTGACCTCGCTCACCGTTTCCGTTTCGTCTGCAATCAATGTCGCCAAACCTCCGGTTGCGACTACACGCGCTTCTTCACCTAACTCATTGCGAATACGCTTAACGATACCATCCACCTGTCCGGCATAACCATAAATAATACCCGCCTGCATCGCATGTACCGTATTGCGCCCGATAACACGGCGCGGCTTTTCCAGTTCGATATTCGGCAGCTTGGAGGCGCGCTGATACAATGCTTCAGTGGAAATAGCGATTCCCGGTACGATCGCACCGCCCAAATAGTTGGAACCGGCATCGATACAATCGAATGTCGTTGCCGTCCCAAAATCGACTACGATAACCGGGCTGCCGTAAATCGCAATCGCTGCTACCGCATTGGCAATCCGGTCAGCGCCCACTTCACGCGGATTCTCATAACGCAAATTCAGACCGGTGCGTATGCCCGGTCCGACAATTATAGGAGTATGATGCAAATATTTCTCACACATTTCCTCAAGCGTATGCATAATCGAAGGCACCACGGATGAAATGATAATGCCTTCCAGCTTCTCTGCTGCCACACCGGACATTTGAAACAGTTGGTGAATCGTCACGCCATATTCATCCGGTGTCGCCTGGCGATTGGTGCTGATACGAAAATGGTGCAGCAGGCTCTCTCCTCTATACATGCCAAATACGATATTCGTATTGCCAATATCAATCACCAGTATCAATACGGGTCACTCCTTCTTTTTCGCTCCCAGATCAAGGCTAATATCCAAGTTATCAAACGAATACGTCAGCCGTCCGACCGATATAATATCTATACCCGTTTCCGCCAGTCCACGAATAGTGTCCAGCGATACATTGCCAGATGCTTCAATGCGCACATGTGGGCTATAGCTACGAATGCGTGCGACCGCTTCGCTCATAAACGACGGCTCCATATTGTCCAGCATAATAATATCGGCACCACTGCTTAGCGCCTCATTCACCTGTTGCAATGATTCCGTTTCCACTTCGATCGTCATCGTATGCGGAATGACCGCACGCGCTGCTTGTACCGCTTCAGTAATGCCGCCAGCCGCTTTAATATGATTATCCTTGATCATGACCGCATCGTACAGACCGAAGCGATGATTCGCTCCGCCGCCCACACGGACGGCATACTTCTCCAGCATACGATGTCCAGGTGTCGTTTTGCGTGTATCGACTAGACGTACCGGCAAATCTTTAATTCGGCTCACATATTCAGCGGTACGAGTGGCGATGCCTGACATCCTTTGCAGCAAATTTAAAGCTAGTCTTTCTCCGGTCAGTAGCGAGTGAGTGCTACCTTCCACTTCTGCTATAATATCACCTTTTTCCAAAACCTGTCCTTCTGTAGCGACAGCATGAAATCGAAGCTCCGGGTCAACGGTGCGAAACACATGCTCCGCTACAGGCAAACCAGCTAGTACGCCCGCCTGCTTGGCATGGATGACGGCACGGCTCTGATGTCCTTGCGGCACCGTCACCGCTGTCGTCACATCACCTGAACCGACATCCTCCTGTAACCATAGCTTGATCCATGAAGTAAGCCCTTCCTGATATCCGTTAAACATGATCGATTGTCTCCTCCATTAGCCCGTTATGAATATGCTGAATCGTATGCTTATGCCAATCATTATCATCACGCTGTGGGAAATCATCCCGATAATGACCGCCCCGACTTTCTTGCCGATGCACTGCCGCCTGCAAAACAAGCAAACCGGTCGTCACCATATTGTCCAGTTCGCGATATTGACGTTTATGTTCAGCGTCTGCCTGACTAGTAGAATACCGATTGTGCAGTTGCTGTTGCAGCTCTGTGAGCTGCTGAATCCCTTGTAGCAACTGCTGCTTATTACGCCGAATGCCCGCGCACGTCGTCATGGAATGTTGCAGTTTTAGCCGAAGCTGCGACAAAGGCAAAGACGCTGCGCTCGCTAAAACTGGCTGCTCGGACAACTGTACGCCATGCTGCGCGATAAGCGGCTCATCCGTGCCAAGCGGAGCGGTAGCTGTTGCCTGAACCGATGGAGCCGTCGATAAACCGACACTAACAAACGGTAGCGATCCGTTCAATTGCAGAGCGGTTTCAGCAGAGGTTGTGAATTTATTTACATTTATATGCTCATTAAAATGAACCGACTTTCCTGCCTCACTTCTATCCAATGCATGGAATGACGCAGCTACCGGTTCCAGTTCCCGTACATAGTCAGCAATCCGGCTACCATATACGATCGCTTCTGACAGCGAATTGCTCGCCAATCGATTAGCGCCATGAATGCCAGTTGATGACACTTCACCACAGGCAAACAGACGTGCTACCGTACTCTCACCATGATGATCCGTACGGACACCACCCATCATATAATGCGCTGCCGGTGCTACCGGAATCCAATCCTGCGCCAAATTAATGCCATATTGCAAACATGTTCGATAAATAGTCGGAAAGCGCAGCGCCAGCTGTTGTTCCGGCTCATGCGTAATATCCAAATATACAAAAGCGCTCTGCTCTCGCTCCATCTCACTTACGATCGCACGCGCGACAATATCACGCGGTGCCAAATCGCGCAGCGGATGATACCGTTCCATAAATGCCTCACCGTGACGATTACGTAAAATCGCGCCTTCGCCACGTACAGCCTCAGAGACGAGGAAACGCGGCGCTCCTGGCTGGTAAAGCGCAGTCGGATGAAACTGTATAAACTCCATATCCCGTAGCTGCGCACCTGCACGGTAAGCGAGCGCGATGCCATCAGCAGTCGCTACTGCGGGGTTGGTCGTATGTTCATACAGTTGTCCGCTTCCACCGGTGCACAGTATAGTCGCATCGGCATAGACCGTCACCATTTCTCCATCCGGTCGCTGTACGATTGCACCGATACATTGACCATCTTCGGTCAACAGCTCGGTCGTAAAATGATGCTCCCATCGTTCAATCTGCGGCTGCTTCCGTACTCGTTGCGACAAAGCACGCACAATTTCATGTCCAGTCGAATCGCCGTTCGCATGCAAAATACGACGATGACTATGCGCACCTTCCCGGGTCAGCTCCAATTGTCCATCCCGGGCATCAAAGGCGGTGCCTAACCGAATCAGATCACGTACACGTATTGGTCCCTCCTGCACAAGCAGCTCTACCGCTGCACGATCACACAACCCTGCACCAGCAAGCAATGTGTCTTCCAAGTGAAATGCCGGAGCATCATCTTCCGCCATTACAGCAGCGATTCCCCCTTGTGCATAACGTGTATTACTTTCCATCAGCTTATCCTTTGTGATTAAGAGCACATTCTTGTATTCACTTGCTAAAATAGCGGTAAATAAACCGGCAATCCCCGTTCCAATCACCAACACATCGGTATGCACAACCGGGCTACGGTCTGTAGCGCGCTCTTGTCGCTCTGGCATCATAACGCCTGCCTTTCTTCCATCGAAATAACGACGATCCATCAGCATAATCGCTAGTATTACATTCATTTATCGTATATGCATATCGTTTAGGTACGATTACAAACAAGCTTGAATACGTACGTACTTTAGATTTGCTCCAAAGCATCGACCAGGCTTAGGACGAAGAAACTTCCAACATACGCTCCAGTGAAATGCGCGCGCGATCCGCTACAGCTGGCGGTACGTAAATTTGCGGCTTCATCGTTTCCAAGCAGTTCACTAGCTTTTTCAAATTGTTGACTTTCATATTCGGGCAGACGAGATATTTACTAGCAAAATGGAAACTTTTGTCTGGGCTATCTTTGCGTAGCTGGTAGCCGGTTCCATCCTCTGTACCGACGATAAATTCCTGACAATCAGATTGTTTGCAATATTTAATGATCGCAGTCGTACTGCCTACAAAATCCCCTAGTGCGACCACTTCAGGACGACATTCCGGATGAACGACAAATTGGGCGTTTGGATATTTAGCTCTCATTTCGAACACATCTTTAACTGTTAACATATCGTGAGTATTGCAATATCCTTCCCAGATGATCATCTTTTTGTCGGTATGCTGCTGTACATAATGACCGAGGTTTTTGTCCGGAACCCAAATAATTTCATCGGAATCAACAGACTGGATCACTTTAACCGCATTAGCGGATGTGCAGCAAATGTCTGTTTCTGCTTTCACGTCAGCAGAGGAGTTGATGTAGGTGACCACTTTTGCATTCGGATGCTGTTCTTTCAGACGACGCAAACCGTCCACATTGACCATATCTGCCATTGGACAGCCGGCACGTTCGTCGGGAATGATGACCGTTTTGTTAGGCGCGAGAATTTTGGCGCTCTCACCCATAAAATGCACACCGCAAAATACGATCGTATCCGCGTCGGTCTGGGCTGCCTTTTGAGCGAGCAAAAACGAATCGCCACGGAAATCAGCTACTTCTTGAATTTCGTCACGCTGATAATAATGCGCCAAAATAATGGCATTACGCTCTTTTTTTAGCTGTAGCAAACGTTCACGAAGCTCTGCATCACGCTCTGCTTTTTTTTCAAGTGCCAACGCTTCCATCATTTCATCTCCCTGTTGTTTGAGACACTTTTCACAATGTTGCTCGCCCACGTTTCTCGTCTGCCGTTAAAGTTAATCTATTGCCTTGCCGGTACATTGTCCATATGACAATCTGCTGTACTTGGCATTTATATCCAATGTACACGCTAATATCCGACATCTATAGTCACTCATACGTATAAAGTAATTTCATTTGACAGAACAAAGATTGTGAAAAAAATTGCTTACACCGCTGTAAAATGTGTCCAATTTGTGATAAACTTCCCCAATAATGTACACAATCCGACCCCTAATTGTCAATGTTCAAATCGTGGAAAATGATTGAAATTTTAACGAATCTGTATGATGACGCACAGATCAAAGCAGCGGATCATACGTTTGCTTAGCTATACTACCCAATCATTACATATCGCCTAGCGAATAAGCTGCCTACTGCTACGCGATCTATACATCAGCGATCTATACATTAGCTCTCTCTCCAATAAAACTTATTTTCTGCCTTAGCACTCCTCTTAACTATATGAATCTTCAGTAAAAACACAAAAAACCTCCAAAGGAGCCATTCCTTCGGAGGTTGATCATCTGTATTAAAATTATACTGTTATCGATCTGTTGATCGATCGCGTATTCATACAGCACGAGCTTAAATCGTCGGCGTGCCGCCACCTGGTCCACGGTTATCGCCGGAATTATCATTTGGATTGTTCGGGATCGTGCCACCCGCCTCAGGAGAAGAAGATGTTGTATCATCTTTTTCGAGACGAACTTTAGAATCACCGATGCTATCAAATGTTGGCTCACCCGCTTCGTTTGGTGTACCATCGTTGCCGCCGTCGGTACCTTCGCCAGTGCCATCGAGAGAACCTGTTTCGATCAGTTGTTTGATCTGTTCGAAGTCCAGTGTCTCCACTTCAAGCAGCGTTTGCGCGATCAGATGCATTTCGCGAGAATGCTTTTGTAGCAATTCGCGGCAACGCTCATACGAATCTGTAATGAAACGGTGCATTTCCTGATCGATCTCGTGCGCAATCGCATCACTGTAATTTTGCTCATGACCGAAATCACGGCCGAGGAACACTTGACCTTGCGAATTACCGAACTGCATTGGGCCGAGCTTTTCACTCATACCGTATTCGACGATCATACTGCGTACGATGCTGGTCGCTTGCTGGAAGTCGCTGTATGCACCGGTACCAATTTCCCCGATATACAGTTCTTCCGCCACACGTCCGCCGAGCAAACCGGTTACTTTATCCAGCAGCTCTTGCTTCGTTACGAGTGTACGATCTTCCTTCGGCATCATGATTACGTATCCGCCTGCACGACCACGCGGTACGATCGTTACTTTGTGCACCATATCCGCATGTTCCAGGAAGTAACCGACAACCGTATGACCGGCTTCGTGATACGCGACGATGCGTTTCTCGCGATCGCTGATTACGCGGCTGCGCTTCTCTGTACCTACGATTACGCGGTCAATCGCTTCGTCTACTTCAGTCATAGAAATATCACGACGGTTACGACGCGCTGCCAGCAGGGCAGCTTCGTTAAGCAGGTTCTCCAGATCGGCTCCGGTGAAACCTGTTGTACGTTTGGCGATAATATCGAGTTTGACGTCCTTCGTCAGCGGTTTATTGCGAGCATGTACTTTGAGTACCGCTTCACGACCTTTAACGTCTGGACGATCAACGGTAATTTGACGGTCAAAACGGCCTGGACGCAATAGCGCCGGGTCGAGAATGTCCGGACGGTTCGTTGCCGCAACGATAATAATGCCTTCATTGGCGCCAAAACCATCCATTTCAACGAGCAATTGGTTGAGCGTCTGCTCACGTTCGTCATGTCCGCCGCCAAGACCGGCACCGCGCTGACGACCTACCGCATCAATCTCGTCGATAAAAATAATACATGGGGCGTTTTTCTTCGCATTTTCAAACAGGTCACGCACACGAGATGCACCGACACCGACGAACATTTCGACGAAGTCAGAACCGGAAATGCTGAAGAACGGAACGCCAGCTTCCCCTGCTACCGCACGGGCAAGGAGCGTTTTACCAGTACCCGGAGGGCCTACGAGCAGAACACCTTTCGGAATACGCGCGCCGACGGTATTGAATTTACGCGGGTCTTTCAGGAAATCGACGACTTCCACAAGCTCCTGCTTTTCTTCATCCGCACCGGCTACGTCCTCAAATGTAATTTTTTTCTTTTCCTCATTGTACAGACGAGCACGGCTTTTGCCAAAGTTCATCACTTTGCCGCCGCCACCTTGTGCCTGATTGAACAGGAAGAAAAAGAGGATAAACATAATTACGAGCGGGATCATCGAAGTGATAAAGGACAGCCAAATACTGTCGCCCTCCATCGGCTTCACGGTTACTTGTGTTCCCGAGTTCGCCATCGCAGCGTCCACTTCGCTTAGCGCTGCATCAGTGGCAGGGATGTACGTAGTGAATTGCTTGGATTTAGCATCAGCAGGCTGTGTTTTGTACTCACCGGTCACCAGGTAAGCATAGTTGTCGAATTGAAGCGTCACCGACGCTACGTTACCGGCAGCCAGCGCTGCTTTGAGCTGGTCATATCTTGGATTATCGGTAGTTTCGCTTCCGTCACTAACGTAACGGACGATGCCCACCACGACTAAGAAAAGTATTAAATAGAAACCAGAATTTCGGATGAACCGATTCATCCCCTACCTCCTCTCAAGACACTTAAATTATTTTACCATAGCCCGTCTGACGTTCTCAATAGATGCCAGAGCACAATAACAGATATTGTCAGCTAAGACAGCAAAAAATGCGATCCTTACCGGCTGTCTGTCCTTGAGGTTCAGAATAACAAGTATTCTCAGGCAAGGTAATTAGCTCGAATAAATTTCCGGTTTTAAAATCCCGATGTAGGGGAGATTCCGGTAATGCTCGGCGTAATCCAAACCATAGCCTACGATGAATGCATCCGGAATGTTGAATCCGGTATAATCCGCTTCGAGGTTGACGGTACGGCCGGATGGCTTGTCAAACAAAGTTACAACACGTACACTCTTGGCGTTACGGCCATGCAGAATGTCGATGAGGTAGCTGAGTGTGAGCCCACTATCGATAATATCTTCAACGATGAGGACATCCCGATCTTCAACGGAAACATCCAGGTCCTTGACGATTTTGACCACACCGGACGATTTGGTGGAAGCACCATAGCTGGATACCGCCATAAAATCGATCTCAAGCGGCACTTCGATCCGTTTAACGAGATCAGCCATAAATACGAATGCGCCTTTGAGTACGCAGATGACGAGCGGGTTGCGGCCTTTGTAATCTTCACTGAGCGTAGCCCCCAGCTCCAAAATCTTCTGTTGAATTTCTTCTTCGCTGATGAGCACTTCTTTAATATCGTTGTGCAACTTGGATGAACCTCCTACATTATACTTATCAAGCTAAATCGATGAAAATCAAACATTAATCTTCAGACTTTACAATTTTCATATAAAGACAGCGATCGCTCTCGGCTGTTACGAGCGCCTCCCGTGCACGCCGCAAACCCGGAATCCACAATATGCGCCCACTGGCATCCGCCAGCAACGGTATATGATCGCGCTGAGACAATGGAATTTTGGCATCGATAAAAAGATTTTTTACTTTTTTCGTTCCGCCTCCAAGCAGTGATATGGCATCACCCGGACGGCGCGAACGCAAATAAAGCGGAAAATCCAATACATCCGCATCGAAAAACGCTTCGTCCGCAGTAAAGCATAGCGCATCGGAGGAACGATCCTTCCATTCCATTGTTTGCACTTCCACCTGTATGGAAGTGTCACGTATGGATATGACAGCATTAGCATACTGTACAGGAATGCAGAAAGGCTCCGCTTTTGGCTCGGAAGCTTCCAGAAAACGAATCTCATCGTACTCTCTAACACAGATGATCCCGCTTCCAACGTCCAAATTCCAGCTTGCCAGCTCACTTCGTTCAATCTGATAACGAATGATTTCAATTTTGTTAAAATCAAAGGTTTCGTTAGCCGATGACAGATAATTTAATATTAGTTTAATCAACCTCCGTTGTAAAGCGACATGCACTGCACAAAAGGAAGCTGCGGAAAATGAAAATGATCCTGCTTTCTCTTTAACCAGTTTGCCGTAGAGCGCCTCGGTCTGTTGCTGAACATAATCATTTTCCGTACTCGCAAGCTCAGCCAGTCGGGCAAGTGTAGGCACAAGCTGTCCGTTAAACTGCTCCAGAAAAGGCAAAGCATCCAAGCGGATGCGGTTGCGCGTGTACTTGCGCTGCATATTGCTGCTGTCCAGTCGATACGCCAAACCGCGCTCCTCGCACACATATACAAGGTCTGCCTTGTATATACGCAAAAATGGACGAATAAGTTCCAGATTTTTTTCGGAGCGACAGATTTTCATTCCGCCCAGTCCGTCCAGCCCTGTGCCACGTAAAATACGCATCAATACCGTCTCTGCCTGATCGTCCATATGATGGGCGAGCGCAAGCGTGTGTGCCCGATAATGCGCTGCCGTCCGCTGCAAAAAACGATAACGCAACTCGCGCGCCGCCTCTTGCGCTCCCTTGCCAGTGCGCTCCATATGAAGCGGCGTATCCACCGCCTCCAGCTCAAATGTGATGCCAAGCTCGGCAGCGGTCGCCCGTACAAATTCCGCCTCCTCTGCCGATTCCTGCGGACGAAATCCATGATTCATATGCGCACAGACAAGTGTCCAGTCATATTCGGCTGATAGCGCATGCAGCACATGCAGCAGCGCGATCGAATCCGGCCCACCAGATACCGCGACGACGATCGTACTGCCAGCGGCTGCAAAGCCAAACTCCCGGCGTATATGCCGCACATGCTCCAGCAAATCGTGCCATGTCTGTGATCCCATCTGCTACTCTCTCCTTCTATTACTGTGTGTTGCCTCGTATGTGTGCACAGCCTGTATGCAAACGGCGCATAAGTTGCCGCATCATATGCGCTTTATTTGCACCTAAAGCATCGTCATTGCGGCTCTAACACTAACTTGCCAATACATGCGCACCGCTACTTTAACCGCGCCAATAAATAGCGAGCAATACGATCCCAAGCCCGAATAGCGACCACAAAAAGGCACGGCGCAGTCGTACGGTCAGCATATCATGCCCGTGGCGGCTTGCTGGCAAGCCGAAGCGACTGATGCTTCGCCAGCTATAATACGCTTCACGCGTGCTGCGGAATTCACCGCGCACCGCCTTTTTCAACCATTCGCTGTACAATCTTAATCCAGGCGTGCTGTCGATTAATTGCACTAGATCGGCTTCGCCGCGCACCTGTGGCAATCGGGTAGCGATAATGCGCTGCAACCCGGGTTCATTGAACAGCTTAAGACAGATGACCGCAAAAGCAAACAGATCGTACGCATAATCCCCGACCCGATCGCCAGCATTCCAATATTTACGATCATACCATTCGGTAAACTGATGAATGCTCTGCCCTTGCAGACGAGCGCCGCCATAATCGATCAGATCGACCTGCCCATCATCGCTAACGATCACATGCTCTGCCTTCAAATCGCCAAACACCCAGCCCGATTCGTGCAACTCGGCGAGCAATTCCAATATGCCATTGCCTGCCATACCGATTCGATCGGCGCCGCGTGCACGCAAAAAGGCGCTTAATGGCTGACCTTTCACATACTTCATCACATAAAAGGGAATAAACTGCCCGTCCTGTTCATAATCATCCACATCGTACAAATAACGGTTGGCATCGTTCCGACCGGTTATTTTCCAATGTTTATGTAAAGAAAAAAGGAGCTTGATCTCCGGCTGCAGATTATGGTTGACGGTCGCCATCTTGAGTGCATATTGTTGCCCTTGCGCCGTGCTCACCAGATAAACGATCCCGTTGGTGCCTTTGCCTAGCGTACGTGCAATCACATACTGCTGCCCTCTTGATCTGCCCGTTACCGTTGTGCCTGCCGGCAATTCGGAATGTTCCATCGTCGACAACCGAGTCTCTCCTTCCTTCCAGGTTTACTTTCCCCAGTGTACCATATTCGATTACATTAGTTATGATTAGCATCGATTTTGCCTTAGCGCGTATGCCAACCCCTCTGTCCGTTCAAGCGAACCTACATTACACCACGAATCAAAAGCATTCCGGCAAACTGACAGTCGCATGTTGATATGCTTCAGCGAGGCGAAGCTTGTTGATGTGCCACAGATGCAAAAAACCGCAGACGCTACTGCGTCTACGGTCGTTATTTATATACTGTATGCCAGGTGAGGATTAGCTTCGCTTGGCACCACGGCCTCCACGCTTGGATTCCGTATTTTTTTTCAATGATGAAATGCGTTCTTCGCTATCCTTAAGGAAACGAGTCAATTTATCATCGAATGAAGCTTTAGGAGAAGAAGGCTTGTTAAAAGAACGTCCACCACGATCGCGATTGAAACTACCGCCACCGCCGCCAGGTCGATCTCCTCCATCTCTGCCACCGCCACGTGATTCCGGACGAGGTGGTCTGGAAGATGGTGGTCTCGAAGATGGTGCTGCTTCTGCCGGTTTGTCTACTGCTTGTTTAATTGAAAGTCCAATCTTTCCATCCTTGTCGACATTAATTACTTTGACTGTAACGACATCGCCCAGCTTGAGGTGGTCGTTAACATCCTTGACGTAATTGTCGGCAATTTCCGAGATGTGAACAAGACCAGTGACACCTCCAGACAGATCTACAAATGCTCCAAAGTGCGTAATGCCTGTCACTTTGCCTTCTAACTTGGTGCCCACTTCAATTGCCATAGAGTAAAATGATCCTCCCTTAAAATGTACAGTAAAATCCTACTTGGATTGATACCTGCGGTGATTAAATTATACCGGAAGCCCCTAGTAAGGTCAACCGATAAACCCCCGTCTTATGGATCATTTCGTGCTAATATTTACTTATTTGCTGACGGTTCGGTCGCCCAGATCGGTTTCTCGCCCGGCAAATACATTCCATATTGCTTACGCGCAATCTGACCGATATATTCCGGGTCTTCCAAACGTTTTAGCTCAAGCTGTGATTGATCGAGCGCCGCCTGCGTTTGTGCTTGCTGTTGCTGTTGCACGGCAAACTCCTGGTGCTTGGCGGATAATTGCAGCGATTGTTGTATAAATGAATACGTAGCCCAGCCCAGGAAAATCACCATGAACGCCATCCAAATCCGCAGACGCTTACGCGCACCGGGATTAGGGGACGGAGAAGGTGATGATGACTGCCTTCGCTGTGGTTGCGGGCGACTGTTATGTACGGATATCGGTTTAGGTATCATTTGTGTTCCTCCTTGAACAGTATAAACGAATGTACATGTTATATGATCATGCATCATTTGGGGAATCTGTGTAACCAACAATTGCACATAATAAAATGCGAATAGAATTGATTAACATAACTACCCAGCATATTGTTACATTACCACAAAACGAGAAAAAGTAACACTTTGCCCGTAAAGAAAATGACAAAAAGCTACTTTGATGTCGAATTGGACACCAAAGCAGCTTTTTGATATGTTATGGAGCAAATCCGTTATGGATATCGTACATCCTATACGAAGCGTTCAGACCGCATCGATCAGAACAGATCGTTGTTCCGCGGAATCGCTTCTTCTTTGATTAGGGTGTACATCGTAGCTGCTTCTTCTTTGCGTGTAGTTTCCGCTACACGTTCAATTCGAACGGTTACGAGCTTTTGACCGAATTGAACGGTAATCTCGTCGCCGACCTTAACCGTAGCGCTCGGTTTGGCTTCACGCCCGTTTAACAGGACTCGTCCCTGTTCAGACACATCTTTTGCCACGGTGCGGCGTTTGATCAGTCTGGACACTTTCAGGAATTTGTCCAGACGCATTAGTTTACTGCATCTTTCAGCTTGTTACCAGCTTTGAAAGCAGGTACGTTGGATTCAGGGATGTTGATTTCTGCGCCAGTTTGCGGGTTGCGTCCAGTACGAGCAGCACGCTTGCGAGTTTCGAATGTTCCGAAGCCGATCAGTTGCACTTTGTCGCCTTTGGACAGTGCACCGGAGATTTCATCCAGAAAACCGTTCAGTACAACTTCTACGTCTCTTTTAGTCAAACCGCTATTGTTCGAAATGTTGTTAATCAAATCTGTTTTGTTCATTATTAAAAGCCTCCCAAATTTTCAAAAAAATTCAACTGGGTCACTGTGCTGTCCCATGAACAGCATGTTAACACACAGCCGCTCTCTAAGTATAGTACATTCTTGGCTCAAGCCCAAATTCCTGCAAAATATTTACTTGTTTTGCGCTTTCGCTTCGTCCCACAGCCGATCCATCTCCTGCAAATCAGCATCAAGGAGCGTCAAACCGCGACTGCGCAGCGATTGCTCGATATAACCAAAGCGACGCTTGAACTTAAGATTAACGAGCGCCAGCGCCCGTTCGGGATCAGCGCTCATAAAGCGCGCCACATTGACCGTACAGAACAGCAGATCGCCCAGTTCCAGCAATTGCTCCTCAGCAGTCTGTCCGTCGCGAATCGCTTCCTTCAGCTCGGCAAGTTCTTCGTCCAGCTTGCCAAGTGCGCCTTCCACATCATCCCAGTCAAAACCGACTTTTGCCGCTTTCTTTTGCAGCTTATAGGCGGTCAGCAGTGCTGGCAGATCGCGTGGGATGCCGTCTAATGCGGACGCTTCGTCTACTGATTGACCTTTAAGGCGCTTTTCCTCCGCTTTCATCGCATCCCAGTTTTGCAGCGCCGCCTGTGCGTCACCGGCATGAATATTACCGAATACATGCGGATGGCGGAAAATAAGCTTCCGATTCAGCCCCTCAATCACATCGTATACGTTAAATGTACCGGTTTCTTCTTCGATTTGGGCATGCAGCATAATTTGTAGCAGCACATCGCCCAGTTCTTCTTGCATATGATCCGGATCATCCTCGTCGATCGTCTCCAGCACTTCATACGTTTCCTCAATAAAGTTCTGGCGCAGCGATGCATGCGTTTGCTCACGATCCCACGGGCAACCGCCCGGACTACGCAAAATGTCCACAATTTCATGCAAGCGATCAAATGTGCGATTACGCACCGCTTCGTCCTCGGTACGTGGCACATAAATTAGCGACAGATTACCGTAATCGTGCACATGATCCAGCTCATGCAGCGGCACCTGACAAATGCGCTCCTGTCCATGTACACCGAGCGCATGTGCTACGGTCACTTGATAGTTATCCGGATATAGCTCCATCAAGCTCAGCTTCACATCGGAAGCGGTAAACGTATCATATACTTGTCCGATCAGCGTATGCAAACCCGGTTGCAACAAACGCGCATTCAGCCCAGAAGCGTCCAGCAGCTGAAACCCTTCGATCGGATCAAAGCCGAGGCGTGTAAACGCTGCATCAAGAAAGCTTTCCCCGCCCAGCACCTGTACTGTAATGCCGTGTGACGCACTATTTTCCCGCAAAATTTGTACCGTCCGCTCCGCCACCATCGGGTGTCCCGGCACCGCGTAAACGATCTCTGCGCCCGCTTCTGCTTCCTTTGCCGCCTGCAGCAGGCGCTCTGCGATCTCCGCATACACTTCAGGGAACGAAGCACGGGATTCGTACACATCGTCAAAAGTGACAAAATCAGCCGTAATAGCAGACAATGCCGGATGATCGCTCGTACGTACATACAGTCGCTGCGCCGCTTGCAGCTTATTGAAAATGCCGACCGTCAACTGCTCGACATCGCCGGAACCGAGTCCGACAATTGTAATTCCAGCGCTCATCAATTGTTCCTCCAATCCATTATCCGTTTATAATTTTCAGCCGCTTCAACAAGGGTACCAGACGGCTGCCAATTTTGGGAAGTGCCGCCGCCTGCTGCTCGGTCATCAGTCCGGTGCGGAACAGTCCGATCAGGAACAATATACCGCCAATCAGCGCCCCGCCACCGGCAACAATGAGCGATTCCAACCGTTCATGCATACCGACTGCGTTCAGCAGCATCTGCATCAGCACAAGCCATGACAGTACACCGGCACACATAACGACGGTCACCAGTACCGGCTTCCAGATCATCTCACGCCATGAGATCGTAAAACGAGTCATACGCACCAGCAGCAACACATTCAGCAATGCTGCCAGGCTATACGCGACAATGCCTGCCATCGCGGCACCGTTAATGCCGTAATGCGGCACTAGTATAATATTAAGCACTGCTTTGACGACGGTAGACAACAGCAAATGAACCGCCGGTGCACGCACCGAACCAAGCCCTTGCAACAGCGCTGCCGTTACGATCGACAACGTTGCTCCTACACCGGTAAAAGCGAGCCAGCGAATCGTCTCACTGCCGATCGAATCTTGATATAACATAACGTCGATCGGCACCGCCAGCATGGCGATCCCTGCTGATGACGCAAGACCAAGCAACCAGAACCAGTTCACTGTCTGCTTCGTCTGATTGCGGATCAGTTCGTGCCGTCCGCGGATGCGTGCATCCGCCAGTGTCGGAATGAATAGAACCGACATGGAAGTTGCCAGCATCGCCATTAACTGCACTAACGGAATGCCTCGATTATAAATGCCGAAATTCACCATCGCCTCCGCTTCACTCCAGCCATCGGCTTTAAGCAGACGCGGAACGGTAAACGTATCGACCAAACTGATTAGCGGCGCAGACAGCGAGCCGAGGCAAATCGGCAGCGCATACAGCAGCAACGCCTTGAGCAGCGGCCATACAGGCTGCTGTGTCTCCTGTAACGGCGCTGACAGAGCGGCAAGCTCGCGATTGCGGCGCTGATGCAGCCACCAATAGATTAGCATCACTACCAGCCCAGCCGCACCGCCAGCCGCCGCACCAAATGTCGCCCCCGCCGCAATCCAGTCGTCCGCCGCACCGAGATGATGCAGCCAGAGCAGCAACACGACCATCGTCGCTACACGTATCGTCTGCTCTGCCACCTGCGATACTGCGGTTGGCATCATATCATGCATCCCCTGGAAATAGCCGCGTAAGCCCGCCATAATCGGCACGAGTGGCAATGCCAGCGCTGCGCTGCGAATCGCTGGCTCGGTATGCATATTATCGATCCATGCTGCCAATAGCGGTGCCGCTGCATACATTACCGCGCCGCAGACGATGCCTAACACAATGAGCATCCATGACGATACACGCAGCACACGCCGTGCGCCATGCGCGCGTCCAGCCGCCATCTCCTCAGCGACAAAACGCGATACCGCCGCCGGAAAGCCCGCTGTGGCGATTAGCAGCACGAGTGTATAAAACGGGTACACCGCATTATAAATGCCGAATACACCGTCACCACCAATATTTTGCAGCGGTATTTTCTGAACCGTTCCGATCAGTTTGGACAGTACCGCTGCCAGTACGAGAATGAATGCGCCACGTAACAGACGCGATGACGGTGATGCTGTTTCTTTCATTTATTCGGCCCTCCTTATGGCGGCATAGCCGTGTCGCCGTGTTGTTAGTGATGCGCTAAATTACACAAAAATAGCGCGGATATCCGCGCTATTTTCGGTCGTTCGCTAGTATCCAATATAGAACAGATACAAATTCGCTTATTTGCTGCTAGAGCTGCCTTCGGTTGCTGCACCTTCCGGTGCGGTACTGCCGTCAGTAGCGCCGCTGCCTGCACCGGCTCCACCTGTAGCACCATCTGCTGCACCTTCAACTTTTGGCAAGTTTTTGCTCTTGATCATTTTTGGAATATCGTTCGCCATATAGTTGCTGAAGTTTTGCGAAGCGAGCTGGGACTTGATGGTGTCTTTCTGTTCGGTCGTCAAATCAGCAAACGATTTTGCCGTACGGGATTCCACTTTAATAATGTGGTAGCCATAATCCGTTTTGACCGGATCACCGATCACACCGATTTTTTGCTTCAATGTCGCTTCTTTGAACTGCTCTACCCAGTTGCTGACAGGCTGGTTCTCATACAGACCGCCTTTGTCTTTGGAGCCTGGATCATCGGAGTATTTTTTCGCGATCGTAGCAAAGTCAGCACCAGCATCAAGCTTTGCTTTGATTTCTTTTGCCAATTTTAATGCTTGTGCATCGGTACGTGTTGTTTTGCCGTCTGCGCTTTTCAGACCGATCAGCACATGACGTACATTAGCTGTTGTGTAATCGTCTTTGTGAGCGTCAAAATATTTCTGTACGTCTGCATCGGTCACTTTTTCCTTCATCACTTCGGAAGCGGTCAGCGCGCGTGTCATATAGTCTTTTACATCCTGTTCGGTCAGGTTGGAAGCTTTCAGCATTTCCTGAAGTTGCTCCGGATCAACGCTTGATTCAAGCTGCTTGATCTGCTCATCCGCCTGCTTGGCACCTGCCGCTTTGGCAGTCTGGCTCGCTTGAGCCGCCAGCGATTTATAAGCGACTTCCTGTTGTAACAGAAGGTCTCTATATTGATCCTGATCGAATGCTTGTGCATATTGTGGGGTCAAAAATTTCATCATGCTGACTTCTTTGTTGAACTCGTTCTCAGTGATGGTGCCACCATCGTATTGCGCAACAACCGGGCTGTTATCCTTTGACTGTTCTGCGGTGTCTGTCGCCTTACCGTTGTTGCAAGCTGCTAACAGACTGATGCTAAGTACAGCTCCTGCTGTCAAAACCGCTGTTTTGCGAGCAGCTTTTTTAATTGGCCACATTCTGTAGTTCCCCCTTTAATTTGTATGATTCCATCACGGCTTCAAGAAAACTGCATAGCAGCTCAAGCAGCTCGCGGTCGGTCAAGCCTTTACCTTTGACTTGAATGACCATCGTGGAACCCTGATTAAATTGTACACGCCTTTCGAAGCGATTGCCAACATCGGATAATGACGGCATATCGAACGCCTTCTCTTGCCCTTCATGGAACCGCAGCTTCACATCGTCCCCTTGACGTGAAATTTGCTCGATTCCGTAACGTTTACCATACAGTTTCAGACGTGCCACCTGCATTAACTGAATGACCGCTTCCGGCAATTCGCCAAAGCGATCCAGCAGCTCGTCTTCCAGCTCCGCGATATCGTCAAAGGACGAAACAGCAGCGACCTTTTTGTAAATTTCTATTTTTTGGATACTATCATAAATATAATCCGATGGCAAATACGCGTCAATCGACAGATCAATCGTCGTATTCCAATCATTTGCCTTCAGGTCTTGCTCGCCCAGCATCGTCACTTTACGCTTCTGAATTTCCTCCGCCAGCATCTGTGAATATAGATCGAATCCGACTGAAGCGATAAAACCGGATTGCTCGGCACCGAGCAAATTACCGGCACCGCGAATCGACAGATCGCGCATAGCGATTTTGAAGCCGGAACCAAGCTCGGTAAATTCCTTAATCGATTGCAAACGCTTCTCCGCTACCTCGGTCAGCACTTTATCACGCTGATACGTAAAATAGGCATATGCGATCCGGTTCGAGCGTCCCACCCGTCCTCTTAGCTGATACAGCTGGGATAGTCCCATTTTGTCGGCATCGTGCACGATTAGCGTATTGACGTTCGGAATATCGACACCGGTCTCGATAATACTCGTGCTGACGAGCACATCCGATTCCCCATCGAGAAAATCAAGAATCGTCTTTTCCAGCTCCTGCTCGGACATTTGCCCGTGTCCAACCGCAACACGCGCCTCTGGCACCAACTCCGAAATATGCGCTGCCATCTCATGAATGCCTTGCACTTTATTGTACAAATAATACACCTGACCGCCGCGATTTAGCTCGCGCTCCACCGCTTCACGCACAAGCGTCGGGCTATGCTCCACCACATACGTTTGCACCGGGAAACGATTTTCCGGCGGCGTCTCGATCACGGACAAATCGCGCACGCCGAGCATGGACATATGCAGTGTGCGTGGAATCGGAGTTGCCGTCAGCGTTAGCACGTCCACATTCGTTTTCAGCCGTTTTAGCTTCTCTTTGTGCGATACGCCAAAGCGCTGTTCCTCATCGACGATCAGCAAGCCGAGGTCTTTAAAAATCAAATCTTGTGACAGCAGACGATGCGTACCGATCACCACATCGATCGTACCTTGCTTCAGCCCTTTGATTGTATCATTTTGCTCTTTGCGGGTACGGAAGCGACTGAGCACACCGATATTAAACGGATAATCGGCAAAACGCTCGCGGAACGTCTCATAATGCTGCTGCGCCAAAATCGTCGTCGGCACAAGCACGGCAACCTGCTTGCCTTCAATCGCCGCTTTAAATGCAGCGCGGATGGCGACTTCGGTTTTACCGTAGCCAACATCACCGCACAGCAGCCGATCCATCGGGCGATTTTTCTCCATATCGCCTTTGATCTCGTCGATTGCACGCAACTGGTCGCGTGTTTCATCATACGGGAACGTATTTTCAAATTCATGCTGTTCACTTGTATCTTTATCAAACGCATAACCTGGCGCCGCTTGACGCTCGGCATACAGCTTGATCAGATCGTCGGCAATATCTTGCACGGACGAACGGACTTTATTTTTGACCCGTATCCATTCATTGCCACCGAGCTTGTATACTTTTGGTTCCTTTTCCTCGGAACCGACATATTTTTGAATTAGATCGATCTGTTCGATCGGCACGGACAGTTTGTCGCCACCAGCATACATAATGTGCATATAGTCTTTATGAATGCCACCGACTTCAAGTGTGCCGATGCCCATATACTTACCGATCCCGTGATTCTGGTGGACAACATAGTCGCCAACTTTTAGTTCGGTATAGCTGCGAATACGTTCGGCATTATCGACATTTTTGCTCACTTTGCGCACTTTGCGCTGCTTTTTCGAGAACATTTCGCCTTCGGTAATGACGGCGAGATGAATCGACGGCAGCTCAAAGCCAGATTGCAAATTGCCATCCATCATCATCGGTGTTTCGATATCATAATCATCGAGCACACGGCGTACACGCTCCATGCGCTCCTCGCCGCTGGCGACCATAATTACAGTCGTACCGGACTTTTTCCAACGTTCCATTTCCGACTTAAGCACATTCATCTGCCCGTGGAAATCCTGCATCGTGCGGCTGACTACATTGACGATATTGCCTGGCTGCACATGCGGCACCTGACGCAAAAATACCGACATCCAAATCGTCTGGCGACCGCTGCGATACATGACATCATCCGTATGTGCCGCCAGTTCCAAATTCGGCAAGCTTTTGCCATTTTGCAGCAAATGCATATCCCATTCGCTCTCATCGCGCTCCAGCTGCTTCGCCGTTTCTAACAAACGCGCCGGCTCCTCCATCATAATGACGGTATCTGCTGGCAAATAATCGTACAATGTCGCCTTTTCCGGATACAGCAGCGCAATATACTTATACATTTCCGGAAAATACACATGCTGACGCAGCAGCTCCATCTCGCGCCCAATCTCCTCACGCAATCTTGCTTTTGCCTGCCGATCACTCATCTTGTCGATCTGCATTTCAAGGCGTGCCGCTACCAGATCAGCGGCTTGACGCATCCGCTCACTGTCCGCAATAATTTCGCGGCACGGCATGATCGTGATCGATTTCACTTTGTCGATAGAACGCTGATCGTCCGGATCAAACGTACGGATCGAATCGATCTCATTATCAAATAGCTCCACCCGATACGCCAACGGCGTCATGATCGGATAAAAGTCAATAATTCCGCCACGCACGCTCATCTCACCGCGCGATTCGACGCGTTCCACACGCTCATAACCAAGCTCAATCATACGCTTGAGAAATGGCTCCAACTCCAATGTGCCACCATCTTCCAACACGATCTTCGCTTCGGCAATCGTATCGCGTGCAGGCAAATAACGCCGTACCCCCGAAAACGGTACGACAATAACGCCACGAAAGCCCGCCGCGCATTGCGTCAATACATCCAAACGCTGTGCGAGCGTCTCCGGGCTAGAGATCGCACTTTCCGCCGCCACCAGCTCATTGGCAGGATAAAGCAATACTTGTTCAGGCGTAAGCGCTTCCTGCAAATCTTCTGCAATCTTATGGGCATGAAACATATTATGGGTAACGACCAATACCGGTCGCTGTGTCTCATGAAAAAGGCTTGCAATGAGCAAATGTCGAGCGGAGCCGGACAGACCGGACACAAGCTGCTCCTTCATCCCCGCCAAAATACCTTCTTTTACAGAGCCAAAGTCCTGATCTTTAGCTAATGTCTCAATCAAATTGTGTAACAAAGCGGCACCTCACTTATCCTCAGGTCAAAATCAAATCTATGCTGTATTCCGCCACTGCACGGAAGCTGTAGCAAATTGACAGTAATATGCGCAAACGACACAACGGTAAAACGACAAACCGGTCGAATTTTCGGTTTGCCTACAAACAACCGCCTTCTCCACCTGCTTAAACATGGCGTGGAAGGCGGTATATATGGAGTTATCGTGTAAAATTTACAATTGTTATGACACTTCTTATTATATCATTACCCATTAAACTTAGCCATCGTCTGTTCAAACGTATGTTTTAAACTAAACTCGATTGCATCGCATGTCGTTTCGATCATGCCGTCCAGCAATTCCTTTTCCTTTTTCGGGAATGGGGTGAGCACATAATCGACGATCGCGTGCCCTGGATCAGGTCTGGAAATGCCCATACGAATACGGTTAAATTCCTGTGTGCCGGTATGTTGAATGATCGACTTGATGCCGTTATGACCGCCCGCACTGCCTTTGTAACGCAGCCGAATTTTACCGGTCTCCGTGTCCATATCATCATATACAACGATCAAATCGTCCAATGCAACTTTGTAATAGTCCATATACGCACGTACCGCTTCACCGGACAAATTCATATACGTCATCGGCTTAATTAGTACTATTTTCACTCCGCCGATATGGCCTTCACCGATCAGCGATTTGCTTTTGCTTTGGCTAATCGAAATACCGTGGCGATCCGCCAGCCGATCCAGCGCCATAAAACCGACATTGTGGCGCGTTTTGGCATACTCGGAACCCGGATTTCCTAGCCCAACAATCCATTTCATCGTCGTATGTTCCTCTTTTCCGTAAAATATCAATCTTACCTTGCTTGCAAGCTAACGCTTCATACACATTTTGTCCTTACACCGTCAGCGCCCATCTGAAAAGGGATCACTCGCTTATGCATACAATGAACTGTGCATGAACGTTTATTTTTTGTTAAAATTGGTTTACATTGTTCAACAGGTACACCCGCGCGATGGATGCCTCATCCCGGTCTGCATTCCAGCACAAGGAGGACATCAGCATGTATACCTTCGGGCAGCAATTGCTGAAAAATCGCCATTTCTATGATCATTTCCGGCAAGAGGTGCCTGTCCAGGTTTACCGCCACGGCATTCCGATAGATATCGGGCTAATTACCGCGTATGATCACCAGTTTATCGAGATGAATCGTGTGCTGTATCATCGTCAACGTCACACTTTTATCTCTAGACCCGGCTATTGATCGTGCCGGACATTCTAACAGATACGCCGATAAGGGTTACTTGCCTCACATAAGAGGAAGTAACCCTTCTTGCATAACCGGGTAATTATTCGATTTCGAACAGCTTACTGATGGACAACTCCTCGTGTACACGAATGATGGCTTCGCCCATCAGCGGCGCTACCGATAGCACTTTCAGCTTGCTGGTCGGATTTGGATGTGTGATCGGAATCGTATCCGTTACGATCACTTCTTTGAGCGGCGAGTTTTCGAGACGATCCATCGCTGGGCCGGACAGTACAGGATGTGTACAACAAGCGTACACTTCTTTGACGCCGCCTTCGATCAGTGCGTTCGCACCGAGTACGATCGTACCGGCTGTATCGATAATATCGTCTACCAAAATCGCCGTTTTGCCTTCAATGTTACCGATAATGTTCATCACTTCGCTCACATTCGGTTCTGGACGACGTTTGTCGATAATTGCCAATGGTGCGCTGAGCAGATCAGCCAGTTTACGCGCACGAACAACACCACCGTGGTCAGGTGATACAACGACCGGATTCTCGATTTGTTTGGAGCGGAAATATTGTGCCAAAATCGGTACGCCGAGCAGATGATCCACCGGAATATCGAAAAATCCCTGAATTTGCATGGCATGCAAATCCATAGCGATCACGCGATGAGCGCCTGCTTTTTCGATCAGGTTCGCCACCAGCTTTGCCGTAATCGGATCACGGGAACGTGCTTTACGGTCTTGACGCGCATAACCGTAGTACGGAATAACAACGTTAATGCTTTTCGCTGAAGCGCGCTTCAGCGCATCGACCATAACGAGCAGCTCCATCAAATTATCATTGACTGGAGCACAGGTGGACTGAATCACATACACATGACAGCCGCGCACACTCTCGGACAGCTTCACCTGAATTTCGCCATCGCTAAAACTAGTTGTGTGCGATTCGCCCATCGGAATACCGATATAATCGGCAATTTGTCCCGCCAGCTTGGGGTTGGAATTACAAGTGAAAATCTTTAGTTTGGAATCACAATAAGTCATAATGGTTAAAACCCTCCGTGGTGGTTCATTGGAATGCTCATCAGCTCGGCTTATGTCTCTATATTCGCTCTTGATTTGTGATTGGCATTAGCTTGGATATGATCGTTCAACAAGCATTTTACACTACATATTATATAATAATTTGTCAGCGAATAGGGTAATTTGTTCGCGATTCAGCAATTATTTGTTTTGTTCTTTCAATGCTTTCGCTTTGGCACGGATTTTGTCAGCATAACCGGCTTTATTTTCCTGACGTGCGCGTGCGATCGCCAGATCGTTTTCGTTCACATCGCCAGTAATCGTCGAGCCAGCAACGACATAGGCGCCTTTACCGATTCGTACCGGTGCGATCAGGTTGGAATTGCTGCCGATAAACACATCGTCTTCGATGATCGTTTTGAATTTGTTGTAGCCGTCATAGTTCGCCGTAATCGCGCCGCAACCGATATTGACGCCTGCACCGATTTCAGCATCACCGACATAGCTTAGATGCGGCACTTTGGAACCGTGACCGATCTTCGCATTTTTCAGCTCTACAAAGTCACCGACTTTTACTTCATCAGCCAGCTCGGTACCAGGACGCAAATAAGCAAATGGGCCCACATTAACGGAGTTGCCCACTTTGGCTTCAGCAGCGAGCGATTGGCGGATCGTTGTGCCGTTGCCGACGACCGAATTGTCGATCTCCGTGTTCGGCCCGATAATACAATCTTCACCGATTACCGTATTGCCTTTCAAAATTGTGCCTGGATACAGCACGGTATCCGAACCGATCTCCACATCCGCACCGATATAAGTGGATGCTTTGTCGATAATCGTTACGCCGTTCAGCATATGCTTTTTCGCCAGACGCTCACGCATAAAGCCTTCTGCCTCAGATAGCGCTACCCGATCGTTAACGCCGATCGATTCCGCCAGATCAAGCGTCTCATAGGCAGCGATACGCTCGCCATCCGCACGCAAAATACGAATGCAATCGGTCAAATAATATTCACCCTGTGCATTGTTGTTGTCCACTTTGGACAGCGCCGCAAACAGCAGCTTGTTATCAAAGCAATACGTACCGGTGTTGATCTCTTTGGCGGCAAGTTCTTCCGCTGTGCCATCCTTTTGCTCTACGATTTTGGTTACGCCGCCGTCTGCGCCACGGATAATGCGGCCATAACCGGTCGGGTCTTCCAGCGAAGCCGTCAAAATACTTACCGCTGCGCCCTCGCTTTGATGATGTGCGATCAATTGCTCTAGCGTCTCCGGCGTCACTAGCGGCGTATCCCCGCAGATTACGATCGTAATACCATCTTCGCTGCCGATCATCGGCTCTGCCTGGCTTACCGCATGACCGGTGCCCAGCTGTTCGCTTTGCAGCGCATATTCCGCGCGCTCGCCCAGATAGCCTTTAACCGCTTCTGCACCATGACCGACGATGACGACGCTGCGCTCACAGCCGATACGCTGAATCGCATCCAGCACATGACCAACCATCGGCTTGCCGCATACCGGATGAAGAACTTTGTACAGCTTCGACTTCATGCGCTTTCCTTTGCCTGCCGCCAGTATAACCGCTAATCTTTTCAAAATAATATTCCCTCCATCGATAAAATCTATAGTAATGATAACAAGACTGTATATCGTATACATACTGAATGCTACTGGAACCGCTCGTCCAGCGTAACATACGATTCGTTTAACTTTATAATTGATCTTCCGCAAAAAAACTCCATACTGAATATATCTTATTCCAGGCAAAAAGAAAAGAGAGCCACAGCGCTCGCTCCCGTGGCTCTCTTTTCTTTTAAACCCCAATAAGTATAAAGAACTTGCTTATGCGCCTTCTTCGATAACGTCTTCTTCCAGTCCGGCACGTTCGTACTCAGCTAATACAGCCGACTGAATTTTCTCCCGTGTGCTCGAAGAAATAGGATGCGCGATATCGCGAAACTCGCCATCCGGTGTCCGCTTGCTCGGCATCGCAACAAACATCCCATTGTTTCCATCGATCACTCGAATATCGTGAACGACGAATTCACTATCGATTGTGATAGAGGCGATGGCTTTCATCCGGCCTTCGGAATTTACGCGGCGGAGTCTTACATCCGTGATTTCCATGTGTGTTCACCACCTTTTTGCATAAAGACTTGGTTGTGTATTTCCACACCTGAAAGCCAAACACCTTCTTTTTAACGAAAAGAAATTGAGTATTTTTTTGTTAGATCGCTGTTTATTGCCGTTTCCTGCTGATTTCAAAAAAATTGACTGATACAAATTCTCAATTAGAGCACACTAATTATAGGTTAAAAAGTTTAAATAATGACATTTTCAAAGTAATTTCCCGGTTGAACCGTAATTTTCTTACTTTTCGCATCGACTTCTGTTAATTTGGCGAGCGATACATAATCCGCCCATAACCGATCTTCTACATCGACCGTTCCAGATTCCAGCAACACACCAACACCGGCAACGGTCGCGTTAAATTCACCGAGCAAATCGACCATCCCTTGAATCGTACCGCCTGCCTTCATAAAATCATCGATAATGAGCACACGCGACTTTTCTTTTAACGCACGTCTGGACAATGTCATCGTATGCAAACTTTTATGTGAACCGGATACATAATTGATGCTCACCGCCGAACCTTCAGTCATCTGATGATCACGACGCACGAGTACGACCGGCAGATTAAGCTGCGTACCGGTTGCATGGGCAAGTGGAATCCCTTTTGTCTCTACCGTCATAATGACGTCGATCGGCGTATCCGCAAACACAGACGCAAAAATTTTGCCGACTTCATTCAAAATAGCCGGCTGACCGAGCAAATCAGACATATAAATATAATTACCTGGCAGCAAACGATCCGGCTGCTCCAACTGCTCACACAGCTCACTCATAAACGAGAAAGCTTTTTCTCTAGACAAGCGTGGAATATATTTAACGCCTCCGGCGGCACCGGCAAGCGTCTGTAATTCGCCAACGCCTTCCTCCTCGAATACCTCTTTAATAATAGTCAAATCTTCACTGATCGATGATTTGGCCGCTCCGTAGCGATCAGCAAAGGTCGTTAATGGAATAAGCGTGTGTGGTCTCGAAGTCAAATACTGTGTCAGTTCAACCAGACGCGCACTCCGTTTTAATTTTTTCACTTTAACTCCTCACCATCTATGAAAATTTACATTTATATCCTTAAAAATTCCCAAACCCGAATAATTAAAGTGAATATAACATTTTTGTACGTGTTTGTAAAAGAAAATCGCAATCTTTTTCCAAATACCCCTGCGATCATTCTCGATCATTGAAGGCTTTTGGAACAAGATTGCGACCTAATCTGCTCAAGTTAACATACGCACCGCATACACTTCATGGCAAAATCCGCGCAGCCCGTTATAGATGCGAGCGACTTTGGATTCTTTGGAGACGAGTCCGAACACGGTCGGCCCGCTGCCTGACATAAGCACACCGTCCGCACCAAGCTGCTGCATCGCCTGCTTGAGCTGCTGTACTTCCGGGTGATGACTAAGCGTCACATCCTCTAACACATTGCCCAGCTCGCTGCAGATGCTTTCAAACGATTGCTGTTCAATCGCCTGCCGCATCGCCACTGACGATGGATGATGGGCAATTCGATCCGCTCGTAGCCGCCCGTATATGCCTGCTGTCGAGACATTGATCGGCGGCTTAGCAAGAATGACCCAGCAATCCGGCGGGCTAGGCAGCGGTGTTAACAGCTCACCACGCCCAGTCGCAAGCGCTGTGCCTCCGGTAATGCAAAAAGGCACATCCGACCCGATCGAAGCGCCTAGCTCCATCATTTCCTCATGAGGGATATCCAGCTGCCATAGACGGTTCAGCCCGCGTAATGCTGCTGCTGCATCACTGCTGCCGCCAGCCAGACCGGCAGCTACCGGAATCTGCTTGTCGATATGAATATGCACGCCCTGGCGGATGCCGTAACGTTCCTTAATCTTACTTGCCGCCTGGTAGGCGAGATTTTTATCATCCAGAGGGATGTATCCCGCCTGACTCGATATGTTGATCGTATTGCTGGACAGCTCGGTAATCGTTAACCGATCAGCAAGATCGACCATCGTCATGATCATCTCCACCTCGTGGTAACCATCCGGGCGCTTGTGCAGCACATCCAGCATCAGATTTATTTTTGCGGGCGCTTTTTCATATAGCTTCATGAGGTTCCTCCACCTTCAACATTCCGTCCGTTCTGATTGTTACTGCATCGACCAACACGCCAAACGCCGTTCCTATTCCGCCTGGCGAAGCCAATTCATTGCAGGCAGCTATGTATAGCCACGAATAATCCAATTATAGAAAAAATGAATTGTAAAGTCTATTCACAAAGCAAAACAGTCTCTACCCCCGCAGGAGATAAAGACTGCCTTATCATAAAACAGTTATTTAATTCCCTACATATTCGATGCGTGTATGGGAATCATCTTCGCAAACTGTAATTTCAACCGAATCGGTTAACACGTCTGCGTAGCTGTAAGACACTCGTTCAAAAGTTTGATGTTCATCATCAAGCTTTACTGTAAAAACAGAAGGGTAGGTTTCTTCCAAAATTCCGGTACGTTCAATGGTCTTCTTCCGACCACCGTGTGCGCGCAATGTGATTTTGTGCCCTACATAAGCATCAAGATTGCGTTTGATTTCGGTAAGCGCATTGTTAGCCATGCTCACAACCACCTCTTTTCCTACTCCCTATTGTAACAAAAAGGAAAAGAAATGTCAATTAAATATTAAATTATGCTATACAAAATTTATTTTGTCAATGATTTTTTTACGGAGTGCTAATAAACTAGCTTTAGCGAATGCCTGCCGCCACAAATATATCGCTTAAACGTCCATATTCCTCAATGCTAAGCGTCTCGCCACGACGCGAAGGCTCGATGTCTGCTTCCGCTAGCAGCTGCTCCAGTTGCTCGCGATCACCGCCGCCAAAATAGCGTGTTTTCAAGTTGTTGGCAATCGTTTTGCGGCGCTGTACAAAACATGCTTGCATCAGCTCGAAGAAATGCTGTTCGTCCTGTACAAGCACAGGCGGCTGCTCACGCAGCTTCAAACGGATGACCGCCGATTCCACATTAGGCTGCGGAATAAATACCGTCTTCGGCACGATACAGACCAATTCCGGTACACAGTAATATTGCACGGCGATGCTAAGACTGCCATAGTCTTTACCGCCCGGTGCCGCTGCCATCCGCTGCGCCACTTCCTTCTGAATCATCACGACGATATTGTCAAGCGGCAGCTTTTCCTCCAGCAACTTCATCAAAATCGGTGTCGTAACATAATACGGCAAATTCGCAACGACACTCACCTTTTCCACATCGGCAAAATCCTCACGGAACAGCTCTTGCAAATCGACCTTTAGCACATCGCCATGACGAACGCGCACATTGTCATACCCGCCTAGCGAATCTTGCAAAATCGGCAGCAGACGCTGATCGATCTCCACTGCGGTCACATGATGTGCCTGACGCGCCAGACGCTCGGTCAATGCGCCGATACCAGGCCCGATCTCAAGCGCCCCACGCTGCTCGTTCAAATCCGCAGCATCGACAATTTTATTCAAAATATTGCTGTCGATCAAAAAGTTTTGCCCCAGGCTCTTTTTAAACGAAAATCCGTGTTTGTTAATAATTTCCTTCGTCCGTCCAGGCGTAGCGATATCGTGTCTATCAGTCATTAGATTGCTGTTCCTCCGCTTCAAGTTGTGAAAGTGCTGCCGCGAATTCCTCGCGGGTAATGCCAAATATACGCAATCGTTTATGAAATTGTTTACCATTACCGTAACCGATGCCGAGCAGATTGCCCATTTTCATCCGGCGTGCTGCCGCTTGTTTGTGCATGACTAGCCCGGTCATAATCAAATCGTCCCAATCGATCAGCGTCTGTGCCTCCGGCATTTCGGTATGCAAACGCTCCAGCGCTGCGCGTATCGCCTGTGGTGACGCATTTTCTACCCCGATATCGCCTTTAAGCGTCGCTTCGCTTTCCGGTATAAAAGCATGCTTGCAGCCTGGCACCTTTTGCGACACGATTTTGCGTATCCGCTCTCCAGCATGATCGGGATCGGTCAAAATAATAACCCCTCTGCGCTCCTGAGCAAGCCGCACACGACGAATGACCTGCGCGCCGATGGCTGAACCACCGGTTTCAATCGTATCCGCGTCGACTGCACGCTTGATCGCTACAGTATCATCCCGTCCTTCTACAACAATGACCTCTTTAATCACCTGATGATACGCTTCCCTTCCGGATCGGGACACTGGAACGACTATGTTTTTCCATTGTCCGCGATCATGTTCATATTGTTCTCAGTATAACAAAACAACAAACAAAAAGAAGGGGAATGATCCCCTTCTCTGTTGGTTCCATATACGCTCGTGGTTAATAATACTTATATCATATAACAGTTGTGCCAGCACAGGCAACCGATTTACACCGTCAAATTAAGGTTTGACCGGGCCGATCACATAAACCGTATAGCCGGTTTTGCGTCCGAATTCTCTTGCCTGCGTCAGACTATCAATATATACGTCAATCTTTTTGCCATTAATGGCGCTGCCGGTATCTTCCGCACGGCGGTAACCGATGCCTTCGATATAGACCCACCATCCCATCGGGATCACGTCTGTATCGACAGCGATTGTCCGTCCTTCCGTCACGCGTGTGCCGGATGCGGTACGTGTACCAAGACCCGGTTCTTGAGAGGAATAGGCGGTCAGCGTCACATTGTTTAATACTTTGGCATAAGAGAAGTCTTTGTTTGAACGTGAATCCGAGCCAGACGAATCGGATGATTCAGAACGAGACGAGTCAGAGCTAGCCGATTCGCTGACGACTACAGGCTTTGGCTCTTCTTTTTTCGTACCGATCGCTACGATTTTGTCTTTCACTTCAGATACGGTTTTTTTGTTAACCATTTGTTTGGAGACGAATTCTCCGTCTTCAAACACTTTTTCGATATATTGGACGACTTTACCATTTTGACCTTCTTGAACGACTTTGGTTTTGCCTTTCAGCAAATCGCCATCTTTCTTTTCGATCGTTTGGTACGGTGTTTCGACAACTTGTTCGCTCGTAACCGAAGTCGTTCTCGTCACACGAATGTCCATATCCGGTTTAATGGCTGCTTCGATTGGCGGGTCCAGTTTATCTTTGGGACCGAGTTTAATGCCCAGTTGATCGAGTGCACTGCCCACCGTATCGGCTGTTGTGTACACCTGCTTAATGTAACCATCTGCACGAAGATTTACAGCTACCGCATGGTTGATAAATACTTTATCACCATTCTGGATTGCTCCGTTCATCGGCATTGATACTTTATCCTGGGGCGCTACGTTAATGTTCTGTTCCGCCAGCAGATCGGAAAGTTGCAGCTTATGGGTTTCCACCATATGTGCTTTACCATCGATCACGACGTAAATATTTTTGCTTGACTGCGTGTACATAAGCCACAGTGCCATGGCAATGACCACAACGACTGCCAGCGAAGTGAGCAGTACAGAGCGTAGATTTTTTTGCTTCCAACGCAGCGCGTAAGACATGCTGGATGAGCGTGAACCATGGGTTTCTTTGAAAGGAGCAATTCCCACTTCTTCCGTCCTCCTTACATAGTCTCGCCGTCTTGCTGTAAAGAAAGTGTATTATAGACGCGACTATATCAGAATTTTCACAGGCGTGATACGACTGAAGTTTAAATACCGGCGTATGGCGGTATTTTGTTCTGGCTGAAAATGCCTGCGCCATGGTCAGTCCAAGCGGCATACCGATCCCGGATAGTGAAAACCGGGTCTTCTCTTTTTCGATGACTTCCTTTTGCACAAAACAAAAAAGCCTAGGGAAAAGTACAAGAGCAACTCTTCCTTGGCTTCCCGACGATGTGTCTTCCGGAAACTTAGAAAATGAGAGGTTGCCTCTGCATCGCTTACGAGGTTAGCTGTCGGGTTCGGATAATTACTACCTGCATGTAGATGGTACCCTGTGAGACGTCCTTCGCTCATGGCGCAAGTAGCCTCAATTCACCCCAAAGACCCTGTGTCAGGAATCATACAATCTGCCTTCCGGTATTGCCGGTTTAAAGTGAATGAAGACAGCTGTTGGTTCCCCCGTTCTCCTATGTAGGAAACTCAGCGAGACCGAATCATGGAATCTCGTGTATAAACAACAAGATTAAATCACTGATGAAATGATATCTCGAACACAACCTCACTGTAAAGCAGGAGGCAACTCCATTTTTCTTAAAAAGTGGTTAAAAACTTGTAACATTTCAGCATTTTTTCGTTAAAATTCATTCATATATCCGGATAGCTCGTTTTCTCAGTGGTTTTTCTCCCGTTTTCATTGAATGCCAAATAATGCCAACGCATTTTTTGTAGTAATTTCACTAATTTCTTCCAGAGATACTCCTTTTAGCTCGGCAGCTGTCTCAGCGACTAAACGCACATATCCGGATTCATTTCTTTTTCCGCGATAGGGATGTGGAGTCAAATAAGGGGAGTCTGTTTCGAGTAATAAACGATCCATCGGCACCTGTTTGAGCACCTCTTTGGGCTGCTTGGCATTTTTGAACGTAATCGGCCCACCAAACGAAATATGAAAGCCCATATCAAGGCACATTTGCGCCGTTTCCCAGCTGCCGGAAAACGCATGCATAATGCCGCCGACCTCGCTCGCTTTTTCTTCGCGTAAAATCCGCACGATATCTTCATGCGCCTCACGATTGTGAATGACGATCGGCATGTTCAGCTCGCGTGCCAGCCCGATTTGTTCGCGCAGCACACGGTGCTGTATGTCTTTGGGTGATTTATCCCAATGATAATCAAGTCCGATTTCGCCGATTGCGACCACTTTTTCGTGACTGCATAAAGATGCAATCCATTCCAGATCGCCCGGCTGCATCGTGATCGCTTCCACCGGATGCCAGCCTACCGCTGCATAAATAAAATCATACTGTTCTACCAACTGCATCGTCGTCGGAATCGTTTCACGGTCAAATCCGATATTGACCATTCGGGTTACCCCGTTATTGTAAGCACGTTCGATCACTTGCTCGCGATCTTCATCAAAATCTTTGGAATCCAAATGGGTATGTGTATCAAACAACATCGGTTGTACGCTCCTTTATAGTTGGTTTTATAAGTGTATTCCTGCCACTTTTTCATCGCCTTCATACATTTTTTATATTTCAAACTCCATCTGTGCTGGGCCCAGTTTATCCTCAAAAATGTCCGCCACTTCCCGTGACAGTTTATGTTTTACCCTTTCCAACTTCTCCTGTGGAAAATACAAATGATAGCGTCCGCGATGGATACCGCTGATTGAGCGTACGATATCAGACACCTCGGATATTTCCTGCACTTTGTTTTGGCGATCCAGTAGCAAAATCTGCTTTTCCTTTTTCGGATCACCCGGACGGAACACATCATATGGCAAATCGGTCGGAAAATCGATCTCCAGATCGTATTGCGGATGCAAACCGGCTTGCTGAAATTCACGGCGAATCTGGTCGATCGTATCGAGATCGATCAATTCGGTTTCTACATATTTGTATAACCGTCGCTGCATAAAACGCGTACATACATCCGCGAGAATTTCATCCTTTTCAAGCGTCCATTGCATAAATGCCGTCTGCACAAGCGCTTCATCTAGCAACAAATACTCATTTACATTTAATTCGCCACGAAACAGCGCAGGTAGCGGATGTGGTAAAAATGTGAAATTGTAGCCGTTATGGAACAGTTCTTTGGCACGGTGGAAAATATGCCGTAATACGATATCCGAACTGCGTGTCACCGGATGAAAATATACTTGCCAGTACATCTGATATCTGGACATCAAATAGTCTTCGATCGCATGCATCCCTGTTTCTTTTACAACTACACGTCCATTATGCGGACGAAGCACACGAATGATGCGATCCATATCGATCGTACCGTAATTGACACCGGTAAAATACGCATCACGTAACAAATAATCCATCCGATCCGCATCAAGCGGACTTGATACCAGATTAACGACGACCGCTTTGTCGTAATCTTTACGAATGACAGCAGCTACCTTTTCCGAAAAACCAGGCTCCACATCTTCAAGCACACGATGAATTTCCGTATCCTCTAGCAAAATCCGGCACGTCCATTCCTCATGATTCATCTCGAACGCTTCCTCAATCGAATGCGAAAACGGACCATGCCCAAGATCATGCAGCAAAGCCGCACAGAGTGCAACGATGCGCTCCTCGCTCGGCCAATCTTCATACCCGCTGCGCTCAAACTGCGAAATGATGCGACGCGTAATTTCATATACCCCAAGCGAATGTGAAAACCGGCTATGCTCAGCACCATGAAACGTCAAATACGATGTGCCCAGTTGCCGAATACGACGCAAACGCTGAAATTCTGGCGTATTGATTAACGTCCAGATTAACCGGTCTTGCACGTGAATATAATTATGAACAGGGTCCTTGAACACTTTTTCTTCATCCAAAGGCTGTATCGGTTTCATACCTAACGCTCCTTTACGAAACTTGATTGTAGCTATTATTTTTAATTTGATGAATATGCGAGCGTAAGCGATATCAATAGTGTCGAACAGTGTCGTTATATGATCGATAGTGATTTCCAAATCGACAAATGCCATATATGCCCATCATATCGTAGAAATATAACATAAAACGTCTTAATCGCGAAAAAATTTTGTGATTTTATGCTGAAATAGACAATTTCGTGTAATTTCTATGTTGACTGATTTGGGAAACGTTGGTATTATGAATATCATAAAAGATAGAACTTTGTCGAAAGATGACATGTCAAACATGAATGCTTGTTCAATAATTGCATCCTGGCGTTAACCAGCTGGAGAAGTATTGTAGCTGCTATCATAGCTTACTTCATTTCTGTTTGACGGGAACAGCCGTTACGAACCCTATTTAACAAGCGAACTTACGCCTATTATACAAACACATTTGAGAGGATTGATTATCATGATGAAATCGACAGGTATTGTAAGAAAAGTAGATGAGCTGGGCCGTGTTGTTATTCCAATCGAACTGCGCCGTACACTCGGTATCGGTGAAAAAGACGCACTGGAAATTTACGTTGATGGCGAGCGCATTATGCTCAAAAAATACGAGCCAGCTTGCATTTTCTGCGGTAATGCTGAAAATGTAACTTACTTCAAAGGCAAAATCGTCTGCAATGAATGTATCTCCGAAATTCCAGTTCCTGTGACAAAATAATCAAAATAAGTTATACTAAAGTTAGAACGATAAATTTTGTTAATTCTAACCTTTTAATATCTCCTTTGTGCCTTTATCCGACTTGTTCGGGTAAAGGTATTTTTTTGCTGTCTGTAATTGTTTTCCTCTATCTGACATTATACCGATTTTCACATAGTAGTCCAATCTGGCACGCAAAAAGGAACCTGGACGATCCCAGATTCCTTTTTATTGCTCAAAATTGACCGTTGCATAGGAACGATCTGATCGAGTTTCTTCTATTAATATATAGGTCGCTTTGCAGCAACAATTATCAGCACAGTCTAAACTGTAAATCAGAGCTTATACGCCCTGATTTATCCAAACGACTATTCCTCCAACAACACTTGATAAATGTCACGCTTGGACAATTGACGATCTTTCGCCGTGCGCTTCATCGCATCTTTGCGTGACAATTGCTCTGTCTGCTCATAATGCGCCACATGCTCGACAATCGATAATGTTTGCCACCACTCATTTGCCTCTGCTAGCGCTTCGCTTGCTGATTGCCCTTCCAATACGATGCAGTATTCACCTAATGGCGGATGTTGCTCTAACCAAGCGAGCGCTTCTTCAATTGTAGCGCGCAACCATTCCTCATGGCGCTTCGTTAACTCACGTGCAAGCACAATTTGGCGGTTACCGACATGCTCCAACATCGATTGTAGCGTTTTGCGCACACGATGCGGTGACTCGTAAAATAACAATGTGCCTTCTGCCGCACGCGCTCCTTTTAAAATCTCCGCCTGTCCGCGCTGATCTCGTGGCAAAAAGCCGATAAACGTAAATCGCTCCGTCGATAGACCGGAGGCGATCAGCGCAGACAATGCTGCATTCGCTCCGGGGATCGGAATAACGCGAATCCCTTGCGCTAACGCAAGCTGTACAAGCTCTTGCCCTGGATCAGAAATCGCCGGTAAGCCGGCATCGCTTACGAGTGCAAGCGTCTGCCCTTCCACCATTAGCCGCACTAACTCCGGGCCGCTAGCTTGTTTGTTATGCTCGTGATAACTAACGAGCTTATTCGGTGTAATTTCAAAATGATTGAGTAATTTGCGTGTTTGCCGTGTATCTTCAGCAGCGATTATATCGCATTCCTGCAGCGTGCGTACCGCTCGATACGTCATATCTTCCAGATTGCCGATCGGCGTCGCTACGAGATACAATGCGCCAGGCTGCCGCTCTCCTTCCGCATGCTCAAAACTTTTGTGCACCTGTATGCTCATAATGACTCCTTTTGCCCGTAATAAATATCCATAATTTCGGGCACGTATTCGTTATGCTCATTATATACAATCAATGGGGGTAAAATACGCAAATCCGGTTTCCCCCCGCGTATACCTTCCACCAATATCATATTCGCTTCCATATGCTGACGCGGATGCACAAAGCGAATCCGTTTCGGTTCCACGCCGAGACTGCGCATTAACGTCACAATGTCGACCAGTCGCTGCGGGCGGTGAACCATCGCCAGCTTGCCGCCATTTTTAAGCAAAGAGGCTGCGGTACGAATGACATCTTCCAGCGTACAGCCGATTTCATGGCGCGCCATCGCTTGATGATGATTTAGCTTCATGTCATTGCCGTTCATTGGCATATACGGCGGATTGACTGTTACTAGCTCATATACACCATGCTCGCCTTCAAGCGGCAACTCTTTCAAATCATGTAGTCGAATCGTAATCTGCTGCTGCAATTGATTGATCTCCACACTGCGCTGAGCCATATGCGCCAGCCGCTCCTGAATCTCTACCCCTTCAATCGCTGCTTTTGTGCGTGTGCTTAGCAATAGCGGAATGACGCCATTGCCTGTGCACAGATCGATAATCCGTCCGCGTGGCGGTACAGCCGCAAAGCGGGCAAGCAATACCGCGTCCATCGAAAAGCTAAACACCTCGCGGCTTTGAATAATATGCAGTTGATGGGTGAGCAGATCGTCCAATCGCTCGCCCTCCTGTAGCCATGTTTCTTTTATCGGTTGTTGTTCCACGTTTGCTGCTTCCTTTCAACATCGCTAAAGCCGCAGACATAATCTGCGGCTTTGGTTCGCATTATTCGGATTTGTTCAAAAATGACAGACAGAACAGACAGTCGCCTTCTGTACGCAGATGGCCATAATATACATTGCAAATATGAAATCCTTCATGATATAGCCGGGCAAGATTGTCATAACCTTCACCGACCACTTCCGGATACGGATGATTGTGCAAATGCGCGTCAGCCAGTATTTCTACAGTCTGAGTCTGTAGCGGCTCCGGCTCGCCGGGCACTTCTTTTTTTAATACACGACGTAGCTGTTCATTTTCAATCGTCAGGCGCTGGTTTTCTTCCAGTAATTCTTTAACTGCCAGCTTAAGCCTGCCCATATCCCCGTGCATATGGTTCATCCGTGTCTCCAGTTCATGAATATACTCAAAAAGATTTTTCTTTTCCAAATTTCCACCTCAAACGCAGCCTTTGACGGTTTACTTCACTACGACCTCATCAAACGGCAGTTCCTTGACCTTACTAATTTCAAAGATCTGAACATGAACCGTTCGTGAACCCGCATTAATGCCTACAACCTTGCCTTCACCAAGCGAGGTTACGACAAATTTACCGACAGCCGGGAGTTCTTCCTTTATACTTTCGTAATTGTCATGCTCAAATTTAAGACAACACATCAAACGTCCACACAAACCTGAAATTTTAGTCGGGTTAAGCGATAGACTTTGATCTTTTGCCATTTTGATCGATACAGGCTCAAAATCGCCAAGCCAGGATGAACAGCACAAAATCCGTCCACATGGGCCGATACCGCCTAGCATTTTCGCTTCATCCCGTACGCCGATTTGACGTAACTCGATACGGGTACGGAAAATGCTTGCCAAGTCTTTAACTAGCTCACGGAAATCGACACGTCCCTCTGCCGTAAAATAGAAAATAATTTTATTACGGTCAAACGTATACTCCACATCGACCAGCTTCATTTTGAGCTGATGATCCCTGATCTTTTTGAGACAAGTGGCAAATGCATTTTTGGCAGCACTCCGGTTTTCCTCTACTACACGCGCGTCTTCTTGACCGGCGATACGGATTACCTTTTTGAGCGGCAGCACCACATCATCTTCCTTGACTTGCTTGCGTCCGATCACTACCTTACCATACTCGATCCCTCTTGCCGTCTCGACAATAACATGTTCTTCGCTCTCAATTGCAAAATCGAGCGGATCAAAATAATATATTTTACCCGCCTTTTTAAAGCGGACACCTACTACGTTATACAAAAGAAAAGCCTCCTCATTTGTCAATACTACTTCTACAGATGCAAAAGCAATATAACAATAACTTCTACGGCGTGTAAGCAAACTGGGAGTGAGCCGCTAATATCGCCGCTACTCTGCTATCGTTCGTTTAAAACCCTCTATGCGAGCTGTAAGCGGGCTTCAGTCGAACAGGCGAATTACGTTTGCATACACACATTAGCTTGCACGGACACGGCGTATTTCGAAAAAGTCATGGCTCTTTCATCAGATGTAATTCCGCATGATGTATACGGTCCGTCCTATATAGAAGTTTCTTCTATACCTTAGCCGCTTACCCCGATCAGAAATTGCTCCATACATAGCTGCCCGTTCACGTTCGAGCGAAGCATTTTCTTACATTCGGCAGCAAGCGCCATACAGGAAATCCAATGCTGCATGCTGCGGGTGTGAGCCACCTTGGTGAGAGACTCTAACTGATCTATAAAAACAATACTTTCGTGCTGACCAATCTGGATATGAATCAAGTCTTTGAACCATAAATGGAACAGATCAAATACCCGGTCGATATGATCGCCCAGCCCGCCTTTGAATAGTTTCTGTTGTGCAGTAATCAGGCTCATACTCCCTCTGGAGGCAGATTCCTTCCCTAATTGTAACACTACGTTTCTTATTTCTGCAAACCAATTCTCGGCAAGCAAGTTTCGACATTGTTCAGGATCGGATACGAGCTGAACCGCACAGCGAACGAGCGGTAACGGGTAGTTTTCATCCGCCAGTAGTTGCATCATCTGCTTCGGATCAACCGCCGTAAACAATACCGGCTGTGTGCGCGAACGAATCGTTGGCAAGATCGACTGTACATTGTCGGTTAGCAGCATCGCGACCGCCGGTGCAGGTGGCTCCTCCAAAAATTTCAGTAAACTATTGGCAGCTTGCACCGTCATTTTGTCGGCAGCTTGAATAATGTAAATTTTACGATTGCCCGCTTCCGAACGGTATGAAAAAATCCGCTGCAATTCGCGGATTTGATCGATTTTGATCGAGTTGCCATCCGGCTCCACCAGCAGAAAGTCAGGATGATTGCCATGCTCCATTTTGCGGCATTCGATGCAATGCCCGCACGCATCGTCACTCTTTTCCAGACAGACTAGCGCTTTGGCAAACTGAAGCGCCATCTTCAATTGTCCACTGCCTGCCGGGCCGTGAAACAGATATGCATGCGATATTTTTTGCTGACGTAGCCCATTTTGCAACACTTTTTTGGCGGTTTCCTGCCCGATAATTTCTTGAAAAGACATACTGCCTCCTTATCCTACAACCATGACTCAATACAGCAAATTGACCAGCATGCCGCGAATTTCGCCCATACGCTGCAATAACTCAATCCGGCCTTCTTCGCTGCTAAGCAGCTCCTCCGCCATACTAAGCAAGGTGGAATCGACTTCATCGAGCAATTTATATTTGCGGCTGCGTCCACGGCGGTCAAAGCTCTGCGTATCTTTGAGCTTTACACCACGACGTACCGTATCTTCCAAAAAGCGTTTGACCAGCATCTGGTACGCTTTCAGCTCACGCAATGTCATCGACTTGGCGAGCCGATCACCTTGTAGCTGAATCGCCTTGAACTGGCGCTGAATTTCATCATTTGTTGCATGTGTACCATGATTTTGCAGCACATCTGAGAAGTTTTTTTGCTGCACGGTCTTCGTTGGCGTCTCCGATAAGACCGAATTGCTTTTTAACGGAGGATAACCGGGATTAATTTTCATTATGATCTTCCTCTCCATATACCGATCTATATATTCATACACGCATCAATCTGTCTATCAAACCGGATAGGCAGACAAGCCGAATGTTATGCAAGTCATAGTAGCAACCGTTATAGGCTCTTATAATCAGTATCGTTCAAAATGAATGTTTTGCGAATAGGAAAATGAAAAAATCCGCTCTGATTCGCAATTTTTCGTTTATTTTGCCACTTGATACATCGCTTTATAATAAAGATGGATCGGTTCCATAATGGTACCCGATCCTTCTCCTCGTTTTATTATACTATTAAACACGCACTTTGATTCATCAAATTGCAAACAAGTGTTATTTTTTCGCCAGGGCATATGCTGTGTATGCGCTCGATAGCGATTGCATCGCTTACCGCATACGACAGCATCTGTCCTTAATCAGCGAATACATTACACGGAAACCGTGAACGTCGGCTTAGAAGTGCTCAAATCGTTCAACAGGCAGTACAAACACGGTCGCTCCACCGACTTGCACTTCGACCGGCAATGGCAAATACGAATCGGTCGTTCCGCTCATTGGTGTAACTGGCGTAACCAATTGTTCGCGAATTTTACAGCTATTACGGATTACGTCCAGCACCGCTTCAATCTGGCTATCGTCCACACCGATCATGAACGTGGTATTACCCGCACGCAAAAATCCGCCTGTACTCGCCAGCTTGGTCGCACGGAAATTGGCTTTTACCAGTTCTCCGGACAGACGATTGCTGTCTTTATCCTGCACGATCGCTATAATCAGTTTCATCGTTATAGCCTCCTTTAGCAAAATTCAACCAATACGTCTATTTCTTATTTGACATAACCGTCACAATATCCTTTAATTGCTGCGGCTTTCATGGAACAATGTTGAAATTATACCGTTTCCAGCCTTGCTGGCTTTTCCGTAGGAGTTGCATTTTAGGGCAGCAAACTAGAGCGTGTCTTCAAACTGCTTCTTAAGCAGTGCGATGCTTTTTTTTCATTAGATTACGCTTGTATACGTATACGCAGCTCCACTCACTTAAAACGCGATCAACTTGAACAATAAAATGAGACGTAGCATCGTTTGAAGACACCACCTAGTACCTTGACCAAGTTAAATGTTAATTTTGACCATGCACTGGAATCCTGATAAATAATAGCTTGTTCCAGCTTCAACACTTACATTAATCTCGGTCAGAGTACTAGTAGCTTGTATCAAATACATTTACGGTTTGTCGATCTAACCATTGCTTGATGATGAATAGGTTAAGGTACGTTTAAACACCATTTCCATTTGAGACAATCTACTATTAGGCTGACCGTGCTAATACTGAGAGTATAGCCTAGAGAAATTCATGGTGTGATACAGGTAGGTATAGGTTCATACAATGGCGTCGATCAGACAGTACATTTAAGCTGGTCAGCGTACTGTGCATATACGCAAACCTGGCGCGTTAGTGCAGCCGCCACTACGGTATACAATAAGGAGACGGATTCCCGTCTCGCATCGGAATCTACCGCGTAGGAGGAAATTATAGATTTCTATGCGGGAGACGCACAGTCTTTTGCTACATAAAAACCTTTTTTGATTGCACCTCATGTTTCGGAACCGTAAATACTAAAGTCGCCTTTATCCCTTAATTACCCTGTTTCAGTCTGCTAACTCACTCTGTTGTCGATGTCGAAGATAACCAGCCATCGATCAGACGATCAAGCTGTTCACGCAGATCGACAAAGACCGCTTCCGGCGATTGTTCTCCATCTATGACTGCAAAACGCTCCGGGTAATCGGCAATCAACTGCTGATAACCGCCATAGACACGATGATGGAAATCGATCGCTTCCAGATCAAGACGGTTAATTTCACGATCGGTCGTTTTTGCCATAATACGCTGTAAGCCGACCTCTGGTTTGACTTCGATATACAGATTCATATCCGCCCAGTATTCGTTGCCATCCACTTCAATCGCCATCCGGTTAATATCAAGCACCGCTTTGCCCAACTGCCGTCCATAGCCCTGATAAGCGAGCGATGACATCACATACCGATCGCAAATGACAAGCTGGCCCGCCTCAAGCGCAGGCAACACCTTTTGCAGCAGATGTTCCCGCCTTGCGCTAGCGTATAACAAACACTCCGTTAGCCCGCTCATCTCATTATCCACATTCAAAATTACACTGCGAATCTGCTCCGACACCGGAATCCCACCCGGTTCCCTAGTCGATAAAAATGGAATCTGACGCTCTGTTAAATACTGTACGATATGAGCAAGCTGACTCGTCTTGCCGCTTCCATCCATCCCTTCAATCGCAATAAATAATCCTTTTGCTGTCATACGTTTATTCCTGCTTTCTGCAATTAATCGATTGTAGATGTTATGCTGTATAGCAATATGTTTTTATACAATTATATTTGGATGCGTAAGATCGTTTGAAGACACCGCCTAGTATCGTTTCCAACTTTCATTCATAGCATGTCTAGCTCTTATCCGCCTTAGTTAATAAACCAGAGTTTAGGCAAACGAATTTCCTAAATCAAGCTACCGCTAGAATAGCACTGAAGATTACACGTATCCATTGTTCATTTCACATTCATACTTATACTCACACTGCAAACTGACTTGTTGCCGATTCGTTTTTACTACGTACTCCATTCAATTATTACACATCTTATTTACCCGCGCGATCCAAATCTACACGATATACCCGAATCGTTGCCAGCGAAGCATCAGCAGCCCCTTGTATTTTTAAATTATGCTGGCGCAATTGCAGTAGCCGCTGGTGCAGTGACACACTGATCGTTTCCCCTGCATACAATACAGGAATACCTGGCGGATACGGAATAATCATTTCCGCACATTTACGCTCTGACGCCTGCTCCAATGGGATCGTTTCTATGTGCTGCTCCGATGTTGGTTTCAAATGAAAATGTACCGGCTCTGACAACGATGATACCCATACCTTATTGGCATCTAAAAATGATGAAGACAACACTCGCTTGGACGGAGTGGACACGAGATCATCCGAGCGCGATGTTTGCGATAATGATAAACTTTGCGGCTCTCCATAGTTTTCCCTTTCAACCGCCGTATCCGCAGCGATACAGACGAGTGCATCGAGCAAACGGGTCGCATCTTCCATTTGCGAGCCGACGCTAAACACAAGCACCACATAACGCTCATCGCTCATTTCCGGTATACAACCATGCCGTTCCAGTTGCTTTTGCAGCTGTTGACCAGATAATTGACCGGTACGATCATACAAAACAAGCTTAAACGGGTCTTGCTCAATGTGTATGCCGTTTGGATCAATATAAGATTCGGTAACAGTTTCTCCATTGCAATGCTGCAAACGATCCATATGCAAATAAGGTAGTTGGGCAGACTGTTCTGACTCCAACTGTTGAGATGATCGATCTTGTGCGGATAGCGACTGTTTCGACTGTTTGGATGAATACATATGACCGACAGCCGATGAACCAACATCAACAATAGCAAAGCGGCTCAAATGACTATTTTCTCGCCCCGCATCAACCGGCTTATCCCCTACCGTCCGTTCACTTCCCACTTCGCTATACCGTCCGCTTGTTGCCAGCTGTTCTACTACATGATCACGTGCAGCCAACCCCGCTTCAAACCAATTACTGCCTGCATAGTCCAACCAATAGCGGCTCAGATCAAGCGAAGCCATAATCGGGTACGATGGGCTAGAGCTTTGAATCATTGTCAGCCGCTGGCGCAGCAGTTCCCGATCAAGCAGCTTTCCTTGCACATGTAACATCGCTCCCATTGTCATGGCGGATAGCATTTTGTGTGTCGACTGTACAACACCGTCTGCTCCTGCCGCCAATGCACTTTGCGGAAAACGTGGATGATGCCCATAATGCGCACCATGTGCTTCATCCACGAGCAATGGAATATGCCGTTCATGACAATGGCGAGCAATCGCAGTCAGATCAATACCGATGCCATAATAATTCGGTGAAGTCAAAAGTACAGCCCGTGCATTCGGATATCGCTCCAATGCCTGCCCAACCGTCTCTGCAGAAGGAACGACAGCAAGCCCACTGGTAATCTCGATTTCCGGTGCCAAAAATACAGCCTGCGCGCCTGCCAACATCAAACCATGAATGACCGATTTGTGCACATTACGCTGTACGATAATCAGATCGCCCGGCTGCTGACAGACCGATAACAGTAAAGCCAAATTGCCGGAAGTGCTGCCGCCAACAAGCCAGTACGTCTCCTCTGCTCCAAAACAGCGCGCAGCAAGCTGCTGTCCCTCCTGAATAACCCCTTCTGGATGATGCAGATCATCCGTACCCTCGATTTCAGTCACATCCAGACGTAACGACTGACGTACATAATCAAGCGAAAACGCCGCATCCGATTGCTCGGCGAGCTGAGTAAATGCCGCTCCATTTTTATGTCCAGGCACATGATAACTTCGATTGCCGGATCGGGCATACTGAATTAACCGTTCATACAAAGGGGCACGAACGCCAGCATGTATGTCAGCACTAGACTGTTGATGTTGAAAATGAGGTTGAGAAAAAAGTTCCTGTTTGTTGAACTTGTTATTATTCATAATACTCCTGCTATCTGTTTATATAAATTTATTGTGGATTTCCCTTGAACCTTATTATAATTATAGCAGAGCCAAACTTGAACAATCGCTTTCATCATAAAGTTACTATTCTTTACAAAGCACCCTCTAGTACCTTGACTGTTTTCAATATTAGCTTTGAATCCACTATATATCCTTATTTGTAGCAGTAATCTGCACCGTTTTAAACGATATATTTAAAACGGTCAGAGTACTAGTAGGCTGTCTCAAATGAAAACTGTGTTTAAACGTCCTAAATCGATTCAGCACCAAGCGCTGGCTAGATCAACAAAATGTAAATGTATTTAAGACAAGTTACTAGTAGGTTGTCTCAAATGAAAATTGTGTTTAAACGTCCCTAAATCGATTCAGCACCAAGCCATTGTTGGATCGACAAACTGTAAATTTAATTGATACAAACTACTAGTAGCTTGTATCAATTAAATTTAGGGTATAGATGCTTCAATCGAATGCGTGCATCTTTCGCCGTAAATTGCCAATTCATCGTTTTCTCGTTGTGGTTTCGTTGGCGCGCCCAAGCCGAGACCGCTTGGTGCAGTTCATCTAGCGATCCGATTCGTCGATCTAAACAGCGCAATGTTAACGCACTTAGCTCCACCTCAGCCATGTTGAGCCAACTCCCATGCTTTGGTGTGTAGCAAATGTCCAACCGACGCGCCAACGCATACGCGGTTTCGGGATCAAACGCTTCATACAGCGAACCCAGCGTATGGGTGTTCAAATTATCCATCACTAAACAAACACGACTCGCATTCGGATAGTCGTCGTCCAGCAACGTTTGAATTTCCAAAGCCCAGTCCTTTTTCGTTCGTTGCTTGCGTGCCTGCACCCGCCGCCAACCGGCTAGGGGTTCCGTGAACAGAAAGAGACGACACGTTCCTTGACGTTCGTATTCGTAGTCTTCTCGCCGTACCTGCCCCGATTTCATCGGCAAGGCGGGACGCGAATCGCTGCGCAATTGAAACGGTTTTTCATCCATGCAGATGAGCGGAATGTCTGGGTTGCACGGTCGAGTATACACGCCCAGTACCCGTTCCATGCACGCAACAAATTCACTGGAATACCGTGGCGGAATACACCATTGTTTCTTTAAATGAGGTTGAAGTTCCGTTTTTTTAACACCCGGCGCACCAAATCTTTGCTCGCCATCGGCAAAATCTCCAGTTCTACGATCCGCTGGGAGAGCAGACGAAGGGTCCAGCGCGCAAACCCTTCTGGTGGCGTATCGCACGCTAACGCAACTATTCGCGCTTCGATCTCGCCGGTCACTTTGGGCTTGCGTCCTGGTGTTTGGGGATAGTTGTAGCGCAGCGTAGCCGCCAATCCGTCCTGTGCGAATTGGCGAACGACGTTCCCTACGGTTGTTTCCGTCGTTTGACAGCGCTTGGCAATTTCCGCTTGGGTCGCCGGTACGCCTTGCGTTTCATCCGCTTGAATTAAGATGAGACAACGTTTACGCAAACCTGCACAGGTTTTGGGATGTTCCAATATCTTTTGAATTTTCTTGCGGTGTTCGTCCGATAAACGCACTTCGAATTTTTTATTCATCGTGGCTCTCTCCTTTATTTCTGAATAGAAGATAAGCAGAGTATAAACCTAAAATGTATTTGAGACAAGCTACTAGCGTTAAATAAGTAGTTTGCTATTGCAAAGCAGCGATGTTCTCCTACTACGATTCCAGTGTTTTTTCATTAAGATATAGTCAATCAGACATTGAATGTAAGCTGGTCAGTCCACTAGCATATGAAATGAACATCGTATAGACGACGAACAGTTTCATTTCGACAATCCGATTCTGGAAAAGAAATGATTCTAAAGTTCCTTATGTAGATCAAGCCAAAAGCCGATATACATATTGAATACTGCTCGATATAGAACATATTTTCTTATCATTTTTATGCATAGTGGAAGCAGCGACTTTATCATAAAATGGATAGATAGACATCACGCTTGCTTCATTAATGCTTACTTTTACGCATATATTTTGTACATATGTCCTCACTTTATTTATGGCTCACTGCAATGCTGAACATATGCCATATGCATTTTACATTTACCGGAAAGGTGGACTATCCTCTATGGCAGTAGAGCCGCAACCAAACGCAACTTTTTATCAATATAAACTTATCAAAAAATGGAATATCACTCGGCTATGGTTTTGGACGTATCTGCTTTTGCCTATACTCGCATTAGTAGCAGAAATCTACTTTTTTTCTTGGGAAAGTATCAGTTTCTGGCTACTATCGTTCCCGCTCGTACTCTGGATTCAATTTGTTATTTCACGCTCTGTATTAATTATGACCGTTAATCATCTGCGCAAAAAATGGCGGTTCCAATTCCACTACCCGTGGATCGGTTACTTGCCTGATCAATATATGAGCTATTCAACATTCCGCCGCGTATTGCTACATACTACCTGGATAGGACTCTGTTTTACCGCCGTTCTGTTTATGTGGCTGCCTGTCTCTTTTTCCATCTCATTAGTCGTATGGCATATATGGCTTTGTCTGCCTCGTCTGCTCATCCTGCTCCGCCTATCCAGACAACGCAAAGATGGCATGATCAAACTAAATAAAGATGACGTATCCTATTATATTAGTTAATATTCAACTTACTATGTAAAGCGATAAGCTACTCGAATAAGCTAGTAGGCTGTCTCGGATAAATTCACGGTATGCCTAGTTCATAATTGCTTGACAATGAACACGTTTAGGTATGTGTGAACCTGATTTTTATTTGAGACAGCCTACTAGATGGTGTCTTCAAACGATCTTACGCATCATTTTATTGTTCACAAATGTCAGAAATAAGCCCTGTACAGCCTAATCTGACGCAAATCACCCGTATCGAACGATCTGTAAAGCAGTTTGAAGACACGCCCCAGTAAACATAAGCTCACTATAATAAGCTATAGATGAATATAATACTAACTATATTATCAGCCAAATCGTTCTGAATTGCCTTTTTTCATGACTATTTCAAAAGTTATTATGTATTAATGAGTATACGCTTTTTTCTACTCTCTATATACATCTTACAGTTCATACTAATGACATCATACGTAAAACACAATGTCCAAATAACAACATGCTTTAAATCTCCCAAAGTTCCATCGGTTATGAGAATACAAAAAAAGACATCATCCAAAATGGATCATGTCTTTTCATTCGCTTGGCGACGTCCTACTCTCCCAGGACCCTGCGGTCCAAGTACCATTGGCGCTGGAGGGCTTAACGGTCGTGTTCGGGATGGGTACGTGTGGAACCCCTCCGCCATCATCACCAAACCTTAGTTGTCGAAGCCTAGGCTTCGTCGTACCTTGTACAAGAAAATGAATTCCTTGGTACAAGCTACCCCTGACAGGTGTCAATCACCTGAAAACTGAATCCGAAACGAATCATCGCGTATAGAAGATAGGATAAGCCCTCGAC
>NZ_JAXSQZ010000014.1:0-68087 GCF_034659835.1 Paenibacillus campi | reverse complement strand
GGAGCACAAAGCGATATTACACGTTATGAAGCGGAAAAAGCGAATGTGAATCATGCGAATGTGTTAAGCAGTACACATGCCTCAAGCAACGGTTATGTCGGTCGGATCGATGATCCAGACAGCTATGTTGAATTTACAGTTAATGCGCCAGCAGATGGCAATTATAATTTGACCGTAGGCTATGCGAATGGAGGTTCAAGCACATCGCAGCAAGCGCTAAGTGTAAATGGAGCAGCGGCAACAACGCTGAGCTATCCAGCGACAGGCGGCTGGCTGGACTCCGCAGACGGTTCATCGGTGCAACAACAAGTCGCTTTGAAACAAGGTAGCAATACGATTCGCTTGACCAAAGCAGGTTCGGGTTATGCTGAACTTGATTACATCCAATTGCAACAGCTTGGCAGCTTTGATCAAAGAGTGGAAGCGGAAGATTCGCAAATCAATGGTGCGCGCGTTGTTAATGGGTCGTATGCTTCCAATGGTCAGTTTGTCGGCAATATCGACAACAGTGATAGTTCTGTCACATTCACGGTGAATGCACCAGCGGCAGGTACGTACAAAATGGACATTGGCTATGCCAATGGTACAGACAGTACGTCTACACACACATTGACAATTAACGGTCAGTCTCAAGATGCGGTCTCCTATCCAAAAACAGGTGGCTGGACAGCAGCCGTACCTAACTTTGGTACCCGTCAAATTGTCACGGTATCGGTTAATTTGAAGCAAGGGGAAAATACAATCGTATTAGGTAAAGGCAACGGTTATGCGGAGCTGGATTATATTGAGGTTTATGAATAATCGGGCAACTCGACTATGTGAACTTGAATGGTGTGCTTACATTGCTGACTTTCAGAGCTTGCAGTAAATTTAAAATCAATCGCGATCAAACAAAACCGATAACATTATAATGGCAATTAAATAACCCAACAGCCCGAAGTGAACCGTCTGCTGCACAGACTGGAAGCTTCGGGCTATTGGTATGCTGTTCTATAACGAATCATTCAACGATGTTTGCGTTAAAGTGTATTCGGAAATCGGTTGTATGTGATACATCATTGGCGAAAGTAATGAGCAAACAACGAGCTGTGGTGATTGAACTATAGTGATAATGCGCAAGGAAGACAACAGCAGATGCACCGTCGTCGATCATCCAACTGCCTGTGGTAATAATGAGCTATAGTGATGATGTCCATATTCGTACGTCTTGATTTCTATCTTCGGATAACGACCATTATGGTTTACGCAAGTGCGGAGGCAACGGAATGTCCGGGTCAACGCTCTCATTGTTCAGATAGGTGTTCGTATACGTATCGCGAAACTGCGTTGGTGTCATGCCGATATAACTTTTAAACAGTTTCATCAAATATTTTTCATCGCGAAAATGCAGATCATACGCGATCTCTTTGATCGATTGATTAGTCGTACATAACCGTTCCTTTACTAAGCTCAATTTAAGCGTGTTAATATAACGAATCGTGCTCATCCCGAGGTTTTTTTTGAATAAACGGGTCAAATGATCAGCATTAAAACTAAAAGTGTCTGCGACCTTTTGCACAGTCAGATCGTGGTAAATGTTCACCCTAATCCATTCGAGAATTTGCATAAACTTCTGGTTATGCTCTTTATTTAGCAATTGTTGCTGCAAAATCTGCTGTATATATTTATCCGTCAATTCAATCATTAACTCGGTTACCAAATAATCGACAGCATACGGGCTGTAATAGGACGTATGAGAAATGTCTAAAATTTGCTTCATCAGCATAACCGGCTTATCTAAATACGTTAACGAGAAAAAGTTCGGCAAACAAACATAAGCACCGAGCGTATTGGCGAACTCTCGCTCTGTATAAGTTAGCAGCAAATTCGTAAACGTATCGGTCGACTCGAGCAACACATCTTGACGCGGAATAAAGTGAAGCCAGAAAAAGCTTACCCCGTTAACTGAAGGAGCATAACCGATATACTCCACCCCAGGTCCGATCAATACAATATCTCCATGCTTGATTTCGTAACGATCATCCCCTACTTGTAAATAGACCGTTTCTTTTAAGCCGATAATAAGCTCATAGTCTTGTTCCAATTTCATTCGTTTATGTTTCCATCCGTCCTCGCCTACAAATTGACCACATTTGTAATAAGCGAGCGGACGCTCAATGTTGATCTTCGATACGGATTCCATAGTAAATCACAGTCACTCCCTGCTACGATATCATTTTTGGTTACAAAAAGTCGGTTTTGTTTACTTATAATGGCAAAAAAGAAGCGGATACGTTGTTATTGTCGTTATTATACCACGAATTGGCACGGTTTCACGTCATTTTAAATTATAATAAATATCGGAAATGTACACCTATCCTACGAAAACTTAAGTTTATCAACCGTTCGAAAGCGCTTACGATAAAGACAACGGCAGTGCCAATCCGGTACATCCGCTTTTAGCTTAACGTTATTCGTAAACAGGAGGGTACACCTATGGAACAATCATCTAATTCCTCACATGAGCAACATCCGTCTTTGCAAACCGAGAAAGTTCCGTTTCATCGCCGCATCAGTTATGCGCTCACCGATACGAGCGGCAACCTGCTGTACAGTATTATTGGTGCCTATTTGCTCTATTTTTACACGGATGTGTTCGGACTATCTGTAGGTGTAGCGGGCACATTACTATTGTTAACACGGTTGCTTGATGCGGTGGATGCGCCGATGTGGGGCATCATCGTGGATCATACGAAATCCAAATATGGGCAAAGTCGACCTTATTTTCTTTGGTTATGCGTACCGTTTGCGACGTTTATGGTGCTGACATTTACGACGCCGAATTTGGATGGAACGTGGAAAATCGTGTATGCCAGTTTGACGTATATATTGGCTGGAATCGCTTATACAGGGATTTCGACACCGATTACCGCCATTTTGCCAAACTTAAGCCGCAATACGAATGAGCGGGTCGTACTCAATTCATTCCGTATGGTAGGCGGTAATATCGGTAACTTTGTCGCCGTCACCTTTACATTGCCACTGGTCGCTTTGTTTGGCGGCGGTAATGAGCAGAAAGGCTTTTTCTGGACATTGTGTCTGTTTGGGATCATTTCGGTCATTATGTTTCTGATCGCATTTGCGAACTTGAAGGAAATCAATATCGAAAAAATCAAAACGATTCCGGTACGTGACAGTATGAAGGCATTATCCGGCAATTGGCCGTGGATTTTACTCGTTATTGCCAATTTGCTGTTCTGGGTTGCCTTAACGATCCGTACGTCAACACTCGTTTATTATTTTGAATATGATCTGAACAAAATGGATTTGGTGCCGCTTATTAATGGTATTTCGGTTATTCAAGTACTCGGTATGATGTCGATTCCGTGGATTGTCAAATATACAAGCAAACAGATGACGATGATTCTCGGTTTTGTACTGGCAGCGATTGGACAAGTTATTTTGTTCAGCGCAGGCATGCATCTGCCACTACTGATCGTTGGTTGGTGCATTGGTTGTATCGGTTCGGGGATTGCTTGTTCGATGCCGTTTGCGATGTTGTCCGATGCGGTCGATTATGGCGAATGGAAATCCGGTTTGCGAGCAAGTGGGATGTTGACAGCAATCGGCAGCGCATTTTGTATTAAAGCAGGTTCAGGGCTAGGTGGTTTTATCCCGACTCGATTTATGGAATCGTTCGGTTATGTGCCTAATGTTGTCCAAAGCGCTCAATCGATTGCCGGTATTCGCTTCGTATTTGTATGGCTGCCAGCGATTGTGTTTTTACTCGGAATTATCCCGATGTTGTTTTACCGTCGATTTGAGAAAAATGAAAGTAATATTCGCAAACAACTGCATCAGCGTGAAGTGAGTACACAGTCTTAAATCCGTTTGGCATATAGGTTATACATTAAATGAAAAACAGGGGGAATCACGACTATGTCGCTACAGTTCAAATCGTTTCATATTACCGATCCATTCTGGTCCAATTATCGTGAATTGGTACGCACTGAGATGATTCCGTATCAATGGGAAGTGCTAAATGATCGCGCCGATATTGTCATTGAAAAAGAGCGCAATGATGAAAGCATTCCGTCAGAAAAAAGTCATGCGATCGAAAATTTTAAAATCGCAGCAGGACTTAAACAAGGTCATCATTATGGCTGGGTATTTCAAGACAGTGATGTGTATAAGTGGCTGGAAGCGGTCGCGTATTCGTTATCTTTTCACCCGGATGCTCATTTGCAGCAATTGGCGGATGGTGTGATCGATTTGATTGCGCTAGCGCAGGAGCAGGACGGTTATTTGAACACGTATTTTTCGATTGAAGAACCGGAACGCCGGTTTAAAAAGTTGGCGGAAAGTCATGAATTGTACTGTGCCGGTCATTTTATTGAAGCAGCTGTCGCTTATTATGAATCGACATACAATGAAAAAGCACTGACGATCGCTTGTCGGCTGGCGGATTGTATCGATGCTAACTTTGGTACAGAAGCAGGCAAAATTCATGGCTATGATGGGCATGAGGAGATCGAGCTTGCATTGACCCGGCTTTACAATTTGACAGGGGAGCAGCGTTATTTGGATTTGAGTTTGTATTTTTTATATGAACGTGGTACGGATCGCACTTTTTTCGCTAGACAGCGTGCTGAAGATAAAGGCACGAAACCGGTCATCGAGGGGATGAGTCATCGTGAGCTTAAGTATTATCAAGCTCATCTGCCCGTACTGGAACAAAATACAGCAGAAGGACATGCCGTACGGCTTGTATATTTATGTGCGGCGATGGCGGATGCGGCGTATCTCGCTAACGATGAAGCGATGCTAGCAGCATGTCGCCGTCTATGGAACAATATCGTCAGCAAACGGATGTACATTACAGGTGGAATCGGCTCTACCGTAGATGGTGAAGCATTTACAAGCGATTATGATCTGCCTAATGATACGATGTATTGTGAAACTTGCGCTTCGATCGGTTTAATTTTCTTTGCCTTTAATATGTTAAAAAATGAAGCCAAAGCGCAATATGCGGATGTATTGGAACGAGCGCTTTACAATACTGCGATTGGCGGGATGGCGCTAGACGGCAAACATTTCTTTTACGTCAACCCGTTAGAAGTGCGTCCAGAAAACAGTCTTAACGACCCAGGCAAAAGCCATGTTAAAGTGACACGACCAGCGTGGTTTGGCTGTGCTTGCTGTCCGCCCAATCTGGCGCGTCTGCTCACTTCGTTGCATAAATATGTGTATACCGTTCATCCACAGCAACGTACGATTTATACGAATCTGTATGTTACCGGCACCGCTGAATTTCATATTGATGGTCAATCATTCCAGCTTCAGCAGACAAGTGAGCTGCCGTGGGAAGGGGAAGCGACCGTGCAAGTCATTACCGACCAGCCATTAACGTTTACGCTGGCGCTGCGCATTCCTTATTGGTCTGGGCAACCTGTACTAACCGTAAATGGAGAAAAGGTGGTGCTCAAGCTGCAAGACGGTTTTGCTTTAGTAGAGCGTCATTGGCAAAATGGTGATCAAATTACGCTGACATTGCCGATGGACATTCGCCAGTATAGTGCGCATCCACTCGTACGCAGTGATGTGGGCAAGCTGGCGATTGGGCGTGGCCCGCTCATTTATTGTGCGGAGGAGGAGGACAATGGTACTTATTTGCATCTCATTCGAATTCATCCAGATCGGCAGGCAACGTATCGGTTCGAGCCGGAATTACTCGGTGGTGTAGGCACGATTGAATTGGAAGCCGAGCGACAGCATATAGGGGCGGAGTGGGAGCATGTACTGTATCAACCGGCAGCTACCGCAACCTATGCTCCGCACACATTAAAGTTAATTCCATATTATAGCTGGGCTAACCGTACACCCGGAGAAATGCAGGTTTGGCTGCATAAAGTGTGAATCCGAAGCAAAGGAGAATGAAGGATGAAAAATAAAGTGAAAATTAATCCCGAAGCTTTTGCGCATAGTGTGATTTCAAGTTATTCCTCAGATAAGGACAACAGTGAAGCCATCGCCAAAGATCATCTGGTACTGTATTTAAACGCTTATTTTTTGGCGGAAAAGTTCAATTTAATGGAGGAGCGACTTGCCGAAAAAGCGGATAGTAGAGATTTTAAGGAATTGATGGCAAAGTTGTTGGAAGCGAAGCTGTTTTGATCGCTAGCTAATGAGTTAGTGGAGCAAACTGTGAATGAATAGAGTGAATTGTACTATTCGTAGAGCGGAATATTTTAAAATCAAGCACAAAACACAAAAAAGACTCTCACATCATGCGAGAGTCTTTTTTATTGCTGTCTTATTTTACTAATCATAAGCAAAATATTAGTGCAGATTACGGAACAGACCGACAACTTTGCCGAGAATTGTCACACGAGTGAGACGTAATGGCTCATAACGTGGATTTTCTGGTTGCAGGCGAATATGGTCTTTTTCCTTGTAGAACGTTTTCACTGTAGCTTCATCGTCTTCGGTCATCGCGACAACGATATCGCCATTGTTGGCGGTCTGTTGTTGACGAACGATCACGAAGTCGCCATTATGAATGCCTGCTTCAACCATACTGTCACCGACAACGGAGAGCATAAACACTTGATTATCACCGGTAAACTGCTGTGGCAATGGAAAATAATCTTCGATATGCTCAGTCGCAGTAATCGGTACACCGGCAGTAACTTTACCGATGATCGGTACGCGGGATACGGTCTGTGCAAACAGCAGATTGCTTTCCGATTCCTCCTGACCGAGCAGCTCAATCGCGCGCGGCTTCGTCGGGTCACGGCGAATCAATCCTTTTTTCTCAAGGCGGTCCAGGTGTCCGTGAACCGTCGAGCTGGAAGCAAGGCCTACTGCTTCGCCAATCTCACGAACTGATGGCGGATAGCCTTTCAATTTCACTTCATTCCGGATAAATTCCAGAATCGCCTGCTGGCGGTTAGATATTTTGGACATACTGTATCAACCCCAATACTAGTAACGTTTGGGAAAAGTATAACACAGAACTTCCGTTCGTACAAACATAAGTTCTAAAAGTAAGTTAGAATATCATAAACAAAGCGATTCGTCTACGTCCGGTTGCTATAACGGCGGTATGACGCGGTTTGTGCCTGTCTAACTTACAATCTGAAAACATTTCCTAAAAAAGCGAACAAAAGTTCGAAAAAAGCTATTGATCAAAACATATGTTCGTGTTATATTTTTTTTAGGAAACAAGAACAAACGTTTGGAGTGTGAAGCACATGCTTAAATATACTACATATAAAAGTATCCACAAATCGAACTCAACCGACGATAACTCAGCTAAAGATCATCATACTGTTTCTGCAGCAGACACATCTGCTCAGCCGGCTGCCCATTCCGTGCAACATGCGCCCATCCATTCTACATCTGACATGCAATCGATTCATAAGACAGAAGCTGGATTAAGCGAACAACCCGCTGTGACAGAATGGGTATATGTGGACGATCTCAAGTCAGCCGCCGCGAACCCCAAGTCTGCTGCCAATCGTGCACGACGTTCATTAAGTCGCAAAACATTGGATTTGATTCAGATGACTGCACGCAAAACGCTTGGCAAAAAATCAACACGTCGCTCCCCAAAACGCAAATCCGGTTGGAACTCTAGCGGTCGTTTAATGGTATGTCTTTTGTTTGCTAGCGTGTTATTATATGGAAGCTTTCAGCATTTGGTCATTGCAGACGAGTCAGTAGCGATGAAACAACATGTGATTGTAAATGAAGGCGATAGCTTATGGGCAATTGCTTCCCAGTACAAAGCACCAGGCGAAGATATTCGGGATTATATTGCCGAAATACGTGATGAGAACCATTTAAATACGAGCGATATTCGTAGTGGAGATGTGCTTGTCATTCCGCATCGTTAACTGCACGTATAGTTGGCATTTTTGGAGTGTGTTACATGGTGGATACAATCTGTAATGAGCATCTTATTTTACAGCTGATACGGTACAATGAATTGTATATGCAATTAACATATTTGCTGATCGGTAGCTGTAATCGATTTTGCTGATAGATAGTTGTAATCGATACGACTACTTCAATCTATCTTGTTTGAGGGATTTGAACATAAATGAACATATGACTAACATGTATTCACCCTATGATCTAACCGGGTCTCCTCCGGATTTATATATTGTTCTCTCGTTTGCTTGTCAGGTGCGAATAGCCTTGACAAGCTTTTTTTTACATGTCAAAGTTAGAAAAGATAGATTTGGGAGGGTAGTTATGGACATCGACGTAATCATTGCAAGAATTAATGAATTAGCACGCAAAAAAAAGGATATTGGGCTTACCGCTGAAGAAGTGGTCGAGCGCGATGAACTTCGTACCGTTTATCTCGGAAATATTCGCCGCAATTTCCGTCAGCAACTCGAAACGATCGAATGGGTCGAAGATGCTGAAAACGAAAAAAAAGGCAATGCATAAATAGCTATGCTGTATGTACAGCTTTTGGTTATGTGCAGTCTCATCTCATGATCATCGACGCAATAACCATACAGGGATGTCGTTACTGATCAATGATCAGCATTCGACATCCTGTTTTGTTATAACAGACTTACATTATGGATTATAGGGGGAAAAGCGATGTCCCGTTCTTGGGAGAGGCAAGTGAAACGTAATACAAAGCAATTAAATGTCCGCCGCAAAAAGGCAGGTCAGGACAGCCTTGGAGTTAGCAAAACAAACTCCGAATTTACCGTGTACAAAGGACGCAATATTGTATTCCCGGCAACACTAGTGCTACTTGGTGTTGTATACGGTGTCATGGGGATGATGTATCCGGCTGCATCGACAAGTATCGTATTGTTTGTCGTCACCGTACTGTTGTATGTATTCCTCGGTGTCATTTTGTTCTTGCGTCGTCCGTATCTTAAAGTAGGTAAAGACTCGCTAATTACGACCAAGTTTAATCGTGATCGCATTTTGACGGCTGCCAATGTGAAAAAGATTCGTTTGCAAAAAGGTTATGTCGTCATTGAGCACAGCACCAAAGGCGGAGCATGGCTGTTCGCACGTACGTTAAATCGCTATGACACAGATGCGATGGCTGAGCATCTGCGTAAATTTGCGGCTACGCATCAAATTACGGTGGAAGATAAGCTGTAATAATATAGATGCATATTCATAGTTGCAGCAAGCGCCATACCTATCTAATGAAGTCACAACAATAGTATATACGTTATAGCTTTTTTGAAGGCATGTGTTTCTACTTCGTAACCATGCCTTTTTCATAATATGCTTAAACAATAACCGGGAGGGTTTTGACTTGAGTATTAAAGCTGTTTTATTTGATCTGGATGATACGTTGTTGTGGGATGAGAGAAGTATTGAAGAAGCTTTTCATTATACATGCCTAACTGCGGCTAACGCGGAAGGCATTGATGCTGCCGAATTGGAAAAGTCGGTACGCCGTGAAGCACGCGCGTTGTATGAATCGTATGAGACATTTCCGTTTACGCAAATGATTGGCATTAATCCATTTGAAGGATTGTGGGCACAGTTTACGGCAGGGGAACAACCGGAATTTCGCAAGTTAGAACAAATTGCGCCTGTTTATCGTAAACAAGCATGGAATAATGGCTTGCAAGCGCTCGGAATCGATAATGAGCCATTAGCTGCTGAGCTTGCTGAGCAATTTGTACGCGAACGCCGCAATCGTCCGCATTTTTATGAAGAAACATTGCAAATTCTCGGTGAGCTAAAAGGCAAAGTGAAACTGCTGTTGCTAACGAATGGCTGCCCGGCACTTCAGCAGGAGAAGCTGGACGGTGTGCCGGAGCTCGCCCCTTATTTTGATCACATTGTGATCTCCGGTGCATTCGGTCGCGGTAAACCTGATCCGTCCATTTTCCGGCATGCCTTGGAACTATTGGATGTGCAGCCAGCGCAGGCGCTCATGGTTGGCGACAAGCTGACGACCGATATTAAAGGCGCACTAGCAACAGGCATCACTTCCGTATGGCTGAATCGTAATGGCAAAACTAATGACAGCGAGATCAAACCGGCGCATGAAATTAAACATTTGAGCGAACTACACGGTATTGCTGCTGGAATTGCTTAAATTTGCAGTGATTGTAAACATAGCCAGCTGAGTGCCCGATCGGAACGATTCGATTGGGGTGCTCGGCTGGCTATTGTTTTGAGTGTGAGGGATGGCTGTATACGAACGTAAAAGATGTCATATTCAACTAGGGCGTGTCTTCAAACTGCTTTACAGATCGTTCGATACGGGTAATTTGCGTCAGAGTAAGCTGTATAGGTTCTTATTTCTAACCTTTGTGGACAATAAAATAAGACGTAGCATCGTTTGAAGACACCATCTAGTACGTTGACCAAGTTCAATGTTAATTTTGATCGTGTACTGAAATGCATGATCCATGCGATCTTAAAACAGATTCAACACTTAAATTAATCTCGGTTAACGTACTAGTAGCTTGTCTCAGGAAGATGTAAGGTTACGTCCATCTGAACCCTGCTTGAATCGTGCAGGATTCAGACGAACGCAATCCCTGGATAAATTTGAGACAAGCTACTAGGTACATTACTTATGTGCAGAATTAAACGATGTATAGTTAAAGGGTTATGACAAAAACCTACTGCCTGTTCTCATTCCGAACAGGCAGTAGGTTTTTGTCATAGAATAATATAGTTGTAAGATGAACATCATTGTGTAATGTGTAGCGCCTCATGTACAAGTGTAGCTATCTAGCCAAACTTACGCTTTTTGGAAAGAGGAATCTGCGAATGGGTGAGCTACCCAACCATCGGTTTCGACAAACAGGCGTACAGCAACGATTTTGCGGTTTTCGACCAGTGTGAAAAAGTGTGGTGTATTTTCCGGTACGGAAATGACATCGCCTGGTTCAAGCTCAACATCGAAATAACCGTGCTCTGGACTTTTAATAATGAAAATACCGTTGCCCGATACGATCGCACGAATCTCATCTTCTGTATGCGTATGAATTTCTTCAAACTTTGCCAGCTTGGCTTCCAGATCAGGAGTTGCTTCCGACAGGGTAATCACGTCCCACGTCCGGTAGCCACGGCGTGCCGCCAAATCTTGAATTTCCGGCTCAAATGTATCCAGTATAGCTTGTTTTTGCTCATCATTCAGCGTGAAATTGTTGCTTAGCTCGCTGGATAGTTTGGACACATCCCATTTTTCATACACAACCTCATGTTTATTCAAAAACTCCAGCACATGATCATCACCGGAAATGCGCTCATTTGTATTTCTAATTCTGATTTCAGCCATCGGATTACCCTTCTTTCCTTGTTTTTAGAAGTATTATAAAAGATATGTCTACTATTGTCGATACTTTCACCAAAAACTCATGTTGTCTATTTTAGGAAAATTGAAGGGGGGATACACAAACAGACCAATGCTTTAATTTGCATATTTATGCGGAATTATAACATGAATATGTGATCTAGTTCCATATAATCTCTACAATCATTACAACAAGACTATATCGCTGGCAAAAAGCTTAAATATGTATTGTTTTGGGGACATACGCCAAAAGCGGTCGGCAGCATCGATCAAAGTTGTTTTAGTCAGTGGTGGAACAGTCCATTTACGATTAACAGTGTCACTTATTCCTGTACCGAACAATATATGATGGCGGAAAAAGCACGGTTGTTTGGCGATATGGACATGCTGGCGAATATTATGGCAGTATGGCAGCCAGGCATCCGAAGCAGATGAAAATGTTTGGGCGTTCTGTGCGCCATTTTGACGATCAACGATGGCAAGTGCAAAGTTAGGAGATCGTGAAGCAAGGCAATATAGCGAAATTCCAGCAAAATGAACAATTGAGACAATATTTATGTTATACAAGCAAACGAATATTAGTAGAAGCGAGCCCACAACATAAAATCTGGGGCATTGGACTGGCAAAAGATGATCCAGATGCCGAGCGTCCGCTCAATTGGAAAGGCAGGAATTGGCTCGGTTTTGCATTGATGGAAGTTCGGGATATGCTGCTTGCAGAGCAGGAGTGAGAGTGGGATGAGTTTGTCAATGTAGAGGTGCCAATTTGCGCTTTTGGTTGAGATGGGCATAGTGCTACAGTATGTGCAGAAACAGCGAATAAGCGAATAATTTTGCTTAAAGCATGCGAATCGGAGTTGGCTTATCGTTTGACTGTAACAGGAGGATGGATTGGCAAACATTCCTAAAAAGCGCGAACCCTAAGCTCACATGAAATCCCTAGGAGGTTCGCGCTCCTTGCTGGGCAAGGGATTTCGGCGTTTTTGTTGTTTTTTGGACAGTTTTAAAGTAGTCTGAAAGAGAGGTTCGCGGAAATCACCTGTTTTTCCCTTGTGGGATAAGGGCTGAGAAGGCGGGCAGTCACTCCTCGTGCAGGAGTGTGGATTGAAATAGGAAAGGTCGCAAAATGAGCCCCCGCCATTTGCGCGTCACTCCTCGTGCAGGAGTGTGGATTGAAATTTACCATCCGCGTCTACGTCGATGACGTAATTAGAGTCACTCCTCGTGCAGGAGTGTGGATTGAAATCATTAGCACACCGGCGCTTTACAAGTGGATACAAAGTCACTCCTCGTGCAGGAGTGTGGATTGAAATCAGCAACTCATCTCGAATCAAACGAATCTCATCGAGCAGTCACTCCTCGTGCAGGAGTGTGGATTGAAATAACTTGCCCGACTTGCAATATCGCTGGATCGTTCGCGTCACTCCTCGTGCAGGAGTGTGGATTGAAATAATAATGTCATGTTGTTGAACTCTCCTTTTCTTGTCACTCCTCGTGCAGGAGTGTGGATTGAAATATACCGACGTTGGTTTTTATCCCTCGCCGCTTCGGCGTCACTCCTCGTGCAGGAGTGTGGATTGAAATGTATTAGTTTGACTAAAGTCAGTAATGGTCAAAGATGTCACTCCTCGTGCAGGAGTGTGGATTGAAATATATTCAATCCAAATCATTTTTAACTCCTTAAATTGTCACTCCTCGTGCAGGAGTGTGGATTGAAATACTGGATCAGCACCACATTGTACAATATATGCACGTCACTCCTCGTGCAGGAGTGTGGATTGAAATAAGTCGACGCGATAACGAAAGTGTTGAACGTGTTGAGTCACTCCTCGTGCAGGAGTGTGGATTGAAATGCCTCTGCCCCTGCAATAGGTACGTAGTCGGAGGCGCGTCACTCCTCGTGCAGGAGTGTGGATTGAAATTTTCCCGTAAGCGCTCTACCAGCTTGCCGCCTTCGGTCACTCCTCGTGCAGGAGTGTGGATTGAAATTTATAAATGCATTGTTTGTATTATGTGAAAACGGTCACTCCTCGTGCAGGAGTGTGGATTGAAATCGAATACTAGGGTTAGGGGGTAATGTAAAAACCCGTCACTCCTCGTGCAGGAGTGTGGATTGAAATTTGTGTAAATACATATAATCAATTAGCTCGTTTTAAGTCACTCCTCGTGCAGGAGTGTGGATTGAAATGCAAACGCATTGCGGGCTGCGGCAGGCATGCCGCGTCACTCCTCGTGCAGGAGTGTGGCTTGAAATTAAGCAGTGAATACGCTGTTGGTTTCCAAGCCCAATTGGTCACTCCTCGTGCAGGAGTGTGGATTGAAATTTTATATATGTACATGATGCTGAACGCGCAAGCAAATACATATGATGCGACGTGCACTTCACTGCGGGAAGGAAATAAGGGGAAAGGTTTACGTTCTGTAAACACGAGGTGCAATGAAAAGTGGTTTTTGCAAAGCAAAATACCTTACCTCGTTTAAGCGCGGGAATCTACAAGTTACTCCTATTCCGTAGATTCCTGTGCGAGACGGGAGTCCGTCCCCTTATTCCGTACCGCAGTGGTGGATGCCGCAGCAAAAACAGCTGGCATGCCTCTCCAATCTCTCCATATTTTTAGCGATGTGTTCGGTGGTGGATGCCGCAGCAAAAACAGCTGGCGTGCCTCTCCAATCTCTCCATATTTTGGCGATGTGTTCGGTACTTGCTGCCTTAACAAAAACAGCTTACCTGCACGTCCTAAAGCGCCCCCCTACTAGCCCAGCAACAAACACTTCCTCCCAATTCCCCCTATACCAAGCGACCATTCCCCACTACAATCCTCCTCACAACAAAGGAATCCCTTTTGACAAATACATTTACATGATATGATAAAGGATATTATCATTTTGCATAATCTTGCATAGAAACAAGCTGTCTGAACGAGCAAATACGCACGATTTCGTTTCAGATACGCGTTTCTATCTTTATTTAATAGTATCTTTATTGGCATTAACGATAATGAAACAAAGCAATAAACAGCATAATTTGCTCGCTGGGCGTAGTGTTGTGATGCATAGAGAGAAGGTTGTTGAACGATGGAATTGTATTTTCTTGGAACTAATGCCGGTGTGCCCACATTGCAGCGTAATGTGACGTCGATCGGTTTGCGTTTGTATGAGGAGCGTAAGGCGCTGTGGATGTTTGATTGTGGCGAAGGCACACAGCATCAGGTGTTGCGTTCCCAGTTGAAGCTAAGCAAGCTGGAAAAGATTTTTATTACGCATTTGCATGGTGATCATCTGTTTGGCTTGCCGGGTTTGCTGTCCAGTCGCTCTAATCAAGGTGGATTATTGCCATTGACGGTGTATGGGCCGCCTGGAGTGAAGCGATTTATAGAGATGGCGCTAGAGTTAAGTCAATCGCGGGTGGAGTACGAGTTGGTGGTGGTGGAGCATGAAGGTGGCATCGTATTTGAAGATGACACATTCCGCGTCGAGGCGGCGCTGCTGGAACATCGGATTGACAGTTATGGCTATCGGATTGTGGAGAAGGATCGTCCAGGGCAGCTTAATTTTGAGTTGTTGAAGCAATATGGTATTCAGCCGGGGCCAATTTATGGCGAATTAAAAAATGGCGGCAGTGTGCAGCTTCAGAATGGTGAGATGCTGCATTCCCATCAAGTCGTAGGCGAGCCGAAAAAAGGGAAAATTGTCACGATTCTCGGTGATACGCGTCCTTGTGCGAATGTGCAGTTACTTGCACAAGGAGCCGATTTGTTAGTGCATGAAGCGACCTTTCTGCATGATATGAAAGAGACGGCACGCCAATATTACCATAGTACCGCTTACCAGGCGGCAGTGGCTGCACATGATGCCGGTGTGCAGCAATTGATTTTGACGCATTTTAGCTCGCGTTACAAAGATGAGCAGCAGCTTCAACAATTGCTGGCAGAAGCAAAAACGGTATTTCCACATACAGAACTGGCGATCGAGCATCAATTATTTCCGGTGCAATAATAGGGCAGGATAGGATCAATATCGTGCGAAGTTGCGGTAAGGTAAGCAAATCGTTTGCCTTATGCCGCAACTTTTTTTACAATGAAGATTGTGAGTAATAGAGAGGATGGCTAATGGAATGGCAAATGGAAAAGGATTACTGATTGATCTGGACGGCACATTATATCATGGTAACCGTGTCATTCCGGGGGCAGCCGATTGGATCAAGCATCTGCAGCAGGCAGGCACGCCGTATTTGTTTGTGACTAACAATTCGTCCCGTACGCCGGAAGGCGTTGCTGCTCATATGCGCGAACTGGGCATTGATGCTACAGCAGAGCAAGTTTGTACATCAGCACTTGCCGCTGCTGCCTATATTGCCAAACAAAAGCCGGGCGCCACTGTGCATGTGATCGGTGAACCTGGACTGCTATCGGCTGTAACCGATGCCGGATTAAGCGTAAGTGCAAATAAGCCTGATTATGTGCTGCAAGGGATCGATCGTTCCTTTACATATGACAAGCTGACGATAGCGCTGCGTTTGATCAGTGAAGGGGCTATATTTGTGCTGACTAATCCGGATTTGCAGCTGCCGTCGCATGATGGACTGCTGCCTGGAGCGGGCACACTCGGTGCTGCAATTTCGGCGGCGACCGCAGTGGAACCGATCATTATCGGCAAACCTTCCTCGATTCTAATGGAGTATGCGTTGGAGCAAATCGGTCTACCGGCAGAAGATACGATCGTCATCGGTGACAATATGCTCACTGATATCGCTGCTGGTGTCGCAGCAGGTTGCCAAACGATTCTCGTGATGACCGGTGTCACGACAGAGCATAATTTGTCACAGCATGAAGCACGCACCGGCGTGCGCGCAGATCGCCTATGTCGTACACTGGACGAAATTGATCCAGCCCGGCTTGATTCGGTATAGTCTCTGTATGTAATGGACAACGATACGATATCTATGTTGGTCTGCATATCATATATGTGGCATAGGCGTTCATAAGATGCCAACTACTACGGCGGATAGGTATAAAAGAAAAGTAGTGCTAGGGCATAGCTTCCACTGTTTCCATACTATTCGATACTATTGGTTCGTGTAAGATTGAGCTGTCTAGGCAGCTTATTTTTTGAATAGTCTGTATATTATTTGGATCGGTCTTAGTTGGATGTCTCAATTAAAATCAGCTTCGAACGCACTTTATCGTGTTTATGATGAAACGATCATAACATAAGCTTACCGTGAATTTAATTGAGATGAGTACTTGGTATGATGTATGCTGACTCTACCATGTTTGACAGCGAACAAAGTTTATATCAGTATCAAACCAATCACACTGTTTTTATTAGTTTTTATTAATAGAGAAAGAAGGACAACATTATGCCTGAATTGCCAGAACTTGAAAATTATAAAAGCCAGTTAACCCGTTATATTTTGAATACATCGATTGAAAAGCTGGTGCTGCATCGTGCTCGGATTGCGAATGTGGAGGCTGATCCGGTTAACTTGATGTTAAGCGGCAACCGGATCGCTTTTATCGAGCGCCGGGGCAAATATTTGAATTTGCATCTGCATAGTGGTCATCGTTTGCTGATTGGCATCGTTGCAGGTAGCTCGCTTTATTATGGTCTGCGTGAGCAAAATGTCGATCGCAAATGCGATGTCGAGCTACAATTTGAAGATGGTAGCTCGCTGTATTATACAGCAGGGCGTCAGGGCATTTTCCATTATTGTTCAGCACGGGAAGCACAGGAGTATTTTGCCGGTCTCGGTTTGGAAGCGACCGATCGCAAGTTGACACGTGAGCAATTCGTCAAACTGTTCAAAGGACGTCGTAGTGCGCTCAAAACAGCGCTAACGAATCAGTCACTCATCGCCGGTATCGGTAGTTATTATGCGGATGAAATCGCCTTTACCGCAGGTATTTTGCCTTCTGCCAAAGTGCAGGAGCTGGATGAGGAGGCGCTTGGCAAGCTGTATGATGCGATGTGCAATGTGCTGGAAGAAGCGATCCAGGCAGGTGGCAATATGGAAGGACAGCCTTTGACGGCAAATGATTCGTTAACCGGCGGTTTTCACGCTTTACGTCGTGTGTATGAGCGTGAAGGAGAGCCATCGGTGCTTTCAGCGAATGATAAAGTAGTCAAAACCGAAGTGGCTGGTAAAAAAGCGTATTATTGCCCGGCTTCACAGTTTGAAAGCTAAGCGGTAACAGGAGGAGATCGCTATGATTCATCTGTATCTGGATGATTACCGTCCATGTCCAACAGGCTTTGCGCTCGCTAGAGATGGCGAGGAATGTCTGATGATGTTACGCGAATGTGAAGTGGATATTTTATCGCTTGATCATGAGCTTGGCTGGGGGCAAATGGACGGTACGGACGTAGTGAAAGCGATGATCTATGAAGGGCTGTATGCGCGGGAAATTTATTTGCATACGTCCAGTATATATGGTCGGAAGCGGATGTATGAGCTGCTCTATCAGGCGAAGCCGGAACATGTTATTTTGCATAATGGGCCGATGTCTGAGGAACGTTTGCAGCAAATTGCACGCGCAGCCGATCAATAAAGAAGCAGCTCGCTTGGATAGGAGGCATGAGCATGATACAGGAACTGAATGAGGCGCAAGCATTGCAACTGGCTGAGCAGTCGGGGGAACCGGCAGTACTGTATGCATACACACCGCTGTGCGGAACATGCAAAATGGGTAGACGGATGCTGGAAGCGGCATTGCCATTGCTGCCAGAGCACAATGTGTATGCGCTCAATATTAATTTTGCGCCACGTTTTGTGCAGGAGTTGCAGCTGACCAGTGTTCCTTGCCTGATCGTATTTGAAGCATGGCGCGAACGCAAGCCGCGTCTGTTGTATCGGCTCGAATCGGTACAGCGTATGATCGGACATATACGTGATACAGCGGTATAAATGACTGGAGGCTAAAGATTATTTCATGAACGAACAGGAAACGATTCAACCGGCGGAATCACGCTGGATCGGTACAGCCAATCACGGCTTTGCCGCTTATGCACAGGAAGAATTAAAACGGGCATTTGGCTCGGTCAAAAGCTCGGTGTTAGTGCCGGGAGAAGTGCTATTGCTAACATTGCCTGCGGAAGCGGAGCAGGTGATTCAGCGCTTGCAAACACAGCCGCTAATGTTTTTGCGTCATATGCAGCCAGTGCGTTACGATATTGTGCTGGAACAGCTTGCAGAGGGAGAGCAGCCGCTGCATACATTGGCGGCATTGCTGCTGAAACGTGAGGAGCTGTACGGCAAGCCGCTGGCGCTGCAAGTGCGCAAAACCGCTGATGCGGATACAGGTGATAGCAATGCGTCCGAGCTGCGCCATCAATTGGAGGAGCAGTTAGCTGAGCTGCAAGCAGAGTTTACGGTGCAACAACCGGAGCTGATCGTATCGGTATTTTGGACTGCTGATCGTTTGTATGGAGGTATCTCCGCACCTGAGCATAATGTGTCGGATTGGAATGGCGGGGCGATTCGCTTTCAGCGTGAGGAAGGCCAAATTTCGCGTGCCAAGTTTAAGTTGCTGGAAGCGGAAAAGGTGTTCGGAATCGACTTTACCGCTTTTCAGCGGGCGCTGGACGTCGGGGCAGCACCAGGGGGGTGGACATCGTTTTTGTTGGAGCGCGGTCTGCATGTGACTGCTGTTGATCCTGCCAAAATGCATCCAAGCTTGCAAAACCATCCGCAGCTCAAAACCGTACGACGTAATGCGGCGGACGTCAAGTTTAGTGCAGGTGAATTTGATCTGCTCGTCTGCGATATGAGCTGGAGTCCGAAGCTGACCGCACGGCTTGTGATCGATTTGCTGGATGCGGTACAGCCGGGTGGCACGGTCATCGTGACCGTCAAGCTTATGCACAAAAAACCGCTTGCCGTCATCCGTGAAGTGATGGAATCGTTTGAGCAAGCGCGTTTGCAAATTCAGCGTGCCAAACAATTGTTTCACAACCGTGATGAAATTACGTTGTATATGGTAAGATATTAATATGTAGTTGCTGTATATCTTGAAAAAGGATGTGCGTGATGCAAAATACTATTTATCGTTATTTGCCGGATGTGGAACATTTTATTGAGCTGGTTCGTGCCCTGCCTGAAGCTGAAGTGGAGTTTAAACCATCGGAGACCGCGTGGAGTGTGCATGAGATTGTCGTGCATTTGTTAGATACGGAAATCGTATTGCAGCAGCGACTCAAAGCGGTACTAGCGGAGGAACGTCCACCGTTGATCGCGTTTGATCAGGATGCATGGGCGCGCAGATTAAATTATGGGCAGCTCGATTTGGAACATCATTTGCAGGCACTGCTTGCAATGCGACGCGCGTTTGCACCGGTGCTGGAAACGGTGACCGAAGAAGATGGGCAGCGTATCGGTGTGCATAATGAAGATGGTGAGATTACAGCGCGCATGTTGATCGACAAGTTGTGTATTACGCATCTGGAAGCGCATGTTAAACAAGTACAGCGCAATCGTGACGCTTTTGCTGCACAGAAGAAGTAAAGGGCAATGAGGTGAAAAGGAAAGTGGGCAGTCTGTGCGTGTGTATAGTTTCGGACTGCTTGATAGACGGTTTACGGTCGTTCGTTTTCATTAGACGACGCTCGTTATCCGTTTTATTTCATTTGAATGCTGTCCTATTTGTTCGATGAAATGCTGAAGTTGATCGTTTAAACATATCGCTTCGTAAGAGTCTCGGCAGTGAGGTGATGCACAGCAATGGTATAGTTTGATACAAAGAATGAACGTGCATCGTTGTGCTTATGTACGTAAATGCAAGATGCACAACAGTCTTTACTTTGCTGACTGTATCTTTTATAATTCGTGTATATTCATACGAACGGACAGGGAAAGCATCCCGTCCGCATAACAGGGCTATTACAGCTCTGCATGCGGACGGGATGCTTTCTTTTTTTGTTCAGATAGGAGCGATAGAAAGAAATATAGCTATGGTATCAAAGCAGATCAAAGCGACTAACACAGGCAATAGGCAGCGCGATCTCATAGGGCAGAATGATTGCGCATGCTGTGCCGCCAAGCTGGACGTGCTCGGTGTAGCAGTTTGGTACGTTGCTGTTCCGTTTAGTCAGGTGAGGTGTTGATTTTGCAAAACAACTCTCGAAATCGAAAGGGGCAAATACGATGGCGTTTCCAACAACTTTACATGAAGGCATGATTTTGGATGATCGATATCGGATTATACGCAGACTGGGACGCGGCGGGATGAGTCAGGTTTATTTGGCTTATGATTTGAAGCTGCCGGGCAAGGAATGGGCGATTAAGGAAACGATATCCGTTTCATCTACGTATCGGGAGGCGGAAGCGGAGGCAGCGATGTTGATTACGCTGAGCCATCCTTTTTTGCCGCGTATTGTAGATGTTATTACGAGCGATGATTATACCTATATGGTGATGGATTATATTCGCGGAGAGACGCTGGAAGAAAAGTTTCGCACACAGCCTGAACAGATTGATGTACCGTTCATTTTACGTTGTGGTGATCAGCTGCTTCGTGTGCTTGAATATTTGCATCAGCATGAGCCGCCGATCATTTTTCGTGATCTAAAGCCGTCGAATGTAATGATTACGCCAGAAGGCGATGTGCGTTTGATCGATTTTGGTATTGCCCGTACATTTAAGCCGCAGGAAAGTCATGATACGGTTAAGCTAGGTACGGTTGGCTTTGCCGCACCAGAGCAGTATGGCGGCGGACAGACCGATCATCGTGCCGATCTGTACGGGCTTGGCGCATTGTTACTTTATCTTGCTACTGGCGGTATGTACAGTGAATGGTTACACGGAATGGAGGAGCTGGTGCGCAACGATATGCCGACCGCTGCGGTGCAGATGTTGCAGCGTTTATTACAACTTGATCCGGCTCATCGCTTCCAGTCAGCAAGTGAAGCAAGGCAGGCGCTTCAAATTAAATCGGTGCAGCGTTCGCATGTACAAGATACTTCGTTAACGCCGCTCGTACAGTGGAACAAAACGACACAAGTGATTGCATTGATAGGTGCTACCGCAGGTGTAGGCACAACGCATGCGGCGATTATGGTCGCTCATTATTTGGCGCGTAGGCAGCACTCGGTCGCACTGGTAGAAATGAATGGGGCACCAGGTGCATTTGCCCGTATTCAGCAGGTGGCGGTATCCGGGTTGAACGAGCAACAGCGCATGCGGCAAGCGCGGCAGTTTGAGCTGGAGAATGTGCATTACTGGCGTGAATCTGCGCGTGCGGAAGTCGTATCGTTGTTAGGCGGAAGTTACCAGTTTATCGTACTTGATCTTGGTATGTACAAACACAATGATCGACTGGAAGAATTTTTGCGTGCCGATTTGCCGATCGTTGTTGGCTCGGGAGCGGAATGGCGCTATCAGGACATGATCGAATTGACGAACGAGCTAAAGCAATATTCCCATGAAAAGTGGCATTATTGCTTGCCGCTTGCTCATGAAGCAGCAGTACGCAGATTGCGTAAAGAGCTTGCCACCGAGCAAGTGTATGCATTGCCGTGTCAGCCAGACCCGTTTGATGAACATGAAGATACCGACATATTGCTCGCGATACTGTTGCAGCGCTATTTACCGCTTGTGCACAAAAAGCGTAAATTCCGGTTTGGTCTGCAATTGTTTTGATTCCGGCACACAAACTTTAATTGCGACTGAGACGTTAGACATAGAATAGGGCATTCTAACTCAAAGCGTGCAATAATTTATCGGGAATGATTTGCGTCTGAAGGGCTATAGAGGCAGTAAAGACTCGTCCTTTTATCCCTTTGAAGCTGAAGGCGATATGGTATAAGCTTAATGAGTAGGCTACTTGTAGTGAACAGTAACACTACATACGGTTGAAAGTAGCAATAAAGTGCGATGATGAATACGATGTCGATTTGTTTGTACAGTCAGTTAAACAGTGAGGAAGCGGTGTGTAGCCAGGATTGCACAATAGCCTGATAAGGACGATCATTTTTGGATACGGTAGCTTATCGGTATGCCAAAGGGGGAGCGGATATGACAACGGTTATGTTTTGGAGTCCTGATGCCGGTCATGGTAAAACCTCATCACATACAGCAATCACAGCCATCACGGCGGCTTTACAATACAGAGCGCGCTTATTGCTCTGTCACAATGGTCACAGAGGGCATGGTGTGGAATCTGCGTGTGCAGAGGACTTGGCGGAGCAGGCGGCTGAAGTCTGGATGGACGGGCCGGGCATTGATCGCCTGCATTATTTGCAGCAGTCCGGCATTTTGAATGATCATAATGTGTCCGATTATATGGTGCCGCTTATTCGCGGCAGACTGGATATGCTGTCCGGCACTCGTTATGATGAGCAGTCTTGCAGCCCTACGAGCAGTTTCTGGCGCGCATTGTTAACTTCAGCAGGTCAAGCATACGATCTTGTGCTGCTTGATGCCGGATCAGGGGAAGACAAGCTGCCATTGTTAAAGCTGGCTGATCTGGTCGTCGTGAATCTAAGTCAGCATATGGAGCAATTACACCATTTCTTTTCCCACTCTGTATATGCAAAATGGGCGGCAAATTGCGCCTGGATTCCGGTGTTAGGGGCTTACCGAGCGGAAAGTAAACTCAATCAAACCCATATTGCCCGCACATTCGGCTTAAAGCGTCCGCTCTATACGATTCGCGACTGCCAACCATTTCACGATGCCTGGAATTCACGGCGTCTGTTGTCATTTATGCGATATCGGCTGATGCTGGATTGGCCGGAGCAGCAGTCCGGTGAATTTTTTCGCCAATCGTTTGAGCTGACGACTGCGGTGCTTGAGGAGCTTGAACGACTGGAACCGACCAAAAAGCCGCCGTGGGGTGCCAGCGGTGATCGAATCGGCATGCAGCGGCTGCGCTACAGTGATCGGATGCCACAAGCGGTAGCTTATCCGTATATGAATAGTGTACAAACATAAATAGTTTGGCGTTACGATTTATTGCTTGCAGGCACAACTTATGAATGACGTGGAAGCAGTTGCTTTATCCGTTTCATTTTGCTAAGATGGGGATGCTTAATCAAGTAGCGTTATATTTTATATTCATTGCACTGGGGGAGCCTTGCGGGGCTGAGATGACAGGATGCTGTCGAACCCTTTGTACCTGATCTGGATTATACCAGCGTAGGGAAGTGGAAGAAGCACACCTCCATTTACGTATGTTCCGTAGGTTGATCGATTTGAATTTATGCTGTTTTGGATCGGCGTAGTTCGAACTGGAAGTTACCGTTACAGCTATAGTCATTTATTACCTTATAACTATACGGTGCACAATACGGATAACGATTCATACGTAAACGAGAATGACTTCGTTCATCATTTGGCACAGCATATGTATGCTTGCTGGGTGTAGAATATGTTTATGCGTGATAAGACGATAAACAACCACTTTCCTGACGCGGAAGGTGGTTTTTTTGCGTATTTGTCGCTACGACAAGCTGCATAATCGCTTGCGCGAACGAGTAAGCTGACCGCACTACATGTGGAGTTTACTATCATCTAGCCTAGAGCAGTTCATCGTGTGATGTACGTATCTGTTCAGACGATGGAGTCGGTTAGACAGCATATGTAAGATGGTCAAGCTATTCGTATGTTTTATGTGCGCGTAGTTTTAACTGTAATGCAGCGAAGTGTTAATACGAATACGTTGAACAACATCGATTTAGCAACAGGTACATAGGAGCATCGACACAGACGAAGTGGAAGGGGGAACATACGTTAATGCAAATGCATCTGGTTACACCGGAACAGATCGAGGCAGAGCGAATCATAAACATTGCTAGTTGTATGTATTCGGATGTCACTGCTATTCATATTCGCCAAAAAAGCTTGCTTGCGCATCAGATCGAGCTGCTCGCTCGCCAATTGCTGCATAGCGGTATTCCTGCTTCCAAGCTCGTATTAAACGAGCATTATACGCTAGCAGCCCAAATGGAGCTGGGCGGAACCCATTTGCCAGAACATGTACCGCTCGCACTTGATCGTGCACAATTTGGGTTGCGAATCGGACGTTCTGTGCACAGTCTGGAAGCAGCGCTTGCGGCAGAACGTGAAGGTTGTGACTATGTGTTTTTCGGACATGTGTATGCAACGACATGTAAACTAGGCATCGCTGCACGTGGGCTCGTAATACTGGAGCAATTATGCGACAAGCTGAGGATTCCTGTCATTGCGATCGGCGGCATCAAGCCAGAGCATGTAGGTGAGCTGCAACGGGCGGGCGCATCGGGAATCGCGGTGATGTCCGGTATTTTTGCAGCGGAGCAACCGCAGCGGCAGCTTGAACGGTATCGGGAGCAGCTTGCTCGTTATGCTGTATCTACTACCGAGTAGAGACATCAAATCCAAACAGGAAGTGACGGGATATGAAAAGTAATGGGCATTACGATGTAATCGTCGTCGGCGGAGGGGTGATCGGAGCAAGCATTGCTTTTGAACTGGCGGGAAAAGGTGCTACGGTGGCATTGATCGAAAAGCATCAGCCTGCATCCGGTGCATCAGGTGCAGCCGGTGGTATGCTGGCGGCTAGCTCGGAGCATTTTGCCGCACCAGAGCTATATCAGCTTGCGCTACAAAGCCGTGCGCTATACCCTACGTTGAGCGAGCGATTGCAAGCTTTGACCGGTATCGATGTCGGTTTGCGTACGGAAGGCTTTCTGTTGCCGATCCATCGCCATACGAATGCAGACTGGACAAAAGACAGTCACCATATTGCCGAAGCACATGCCAAAGGGATGGAATGGTGGGACAATACGCGGCTGGCGATCGAGGAACCGTATGTACATGCCGAAGATGGAATGTTATACAATGCTGCCGAGCCGCAGCTTGTGCCCACACTGCTCAATGAAGCGTATGTAGCTGCATTTGCGCGGCTTGGCGGTGTGTTTTACCGTGACCATGAAGTGATTCGCCTACTGCGCGAGCCGGATGGTCGGGGCGCTGTGCAAGGAGTGCTCACCGAACAGCGCCTAATGTATGCCGATCAGGTTGTGCTTGCGTCCGGTCTCGGTACAGCGCGTTTGTTGACTGGGGAAGGATGGCGTTTGCCTTTTTTACCAGTCAAAGGGGAACTGCTGGAAATTCGTACACCGTTGCCGTGGTTGCAGCATACGATTTTTGGCGAAACGGTCTATATTATACCGAAACATCCGCATCGTATCTGGATTGGAGCGACTAGCAAGCCCGGACAATATGACACAACCGTCGAAGCAGGGGCGATAGTCGAACTGTTAATGAAAGCGCAGCGCTATATTCCGATGCTGGCAAAAGGCGAACTCGTTCGCTGCTGGGCAGGTGTTCGTCCAGGCACACCGGATGAGTTGCCATACATCGGTGCAGTGGACGAGCTGCCAGGGCTGTGGATCGCTGCCGGGCATTATCGCAACGGGATTTTACTGTCAGCAGGTACCGCCAAGCTGATGAGTGAGGCGATTGCGCAAGGAAATGCAGCGCTAATCCCGCCTGCTTTCCGTCCGGAACGAGCGCTTGTTCCGTTGCCGCCAGCGGCATATGCGTATCATCATACCGGTATAACATCAGGTCATAGCATAGGGGAGTTGGAATGATGAAGTTAATCATCAATGGAACCGACCGTTCGTTCACTACGCGGCTGCAAACAGTAGCCGAGCTGCTACACGAGCTGAAACTGGGCAGCAAAATCGTCATTGTCGAGCATAACGAACAAATTTTGCAAAAGCATGAGCACGAGCAGGCGATGCTGCAATCGGGCGATCGTTTGGAAATTGTACATTTTGTAGGAGGTGGCTGAATATGTTAACGATCGGACAACATCAGATGACATCACGCCTGTTGCTTGGTACAGGCAAATTTACCGACCTGGACGTGCAAGCGCGTGCAGTTGAAGCATCAGCAACCGAAGTGTTGACGTTTGCGGTACGGCGTTTAAATCTCGATCATCCGGATGAGCCTAACTTTCTAGAACGGCTTAATTTACAAAAATACAAGCTGCTGCCTAACACAGCTGGCGCGCATACGGCACAAGAAGCGGTACGTATCGCACGTCTCGCCAGAGCATCCGGATTATGTGATATGATAAAGGTCGAAGTGATCGGACAGGATCAGCTCATTTTGCCTGATCCGCTAGAAACGTACAAAGCGTGCGAAACGTTGCTGGCGGACGGCTTTACAGTGCTGCCTTACATTTCCGATGACTATATGCTGGCAAAAAGGCTGCAACAACTCGGCGTACATGCTGTTATGCCAGGCGCCTCACCAATCGGTTCAGGTCGCGGCATTTTGAATCCGTCTGCATTGGAATGGATTATCGGTGATGCAGAGGTACCCGTCATTGTAGATGCCGGCATTCGATCTCCGGTCGATGCTGCGTATGCGATGCAGCTTGGTGCCGATGCTGTGCTGCTGAACACAGCGGTATCCGGTGCCGATGATCCTGTCCGGATGGCAACTGCGATGAAGCTTGCGGTTGAAGCGGGGCGCCTCGGCAGAGAAGCGGGCATGATCCCGATCAGGCAGTACGCGGTGGCGAGCAGCCCTGCAGAAGGGATGATTACGACTTGATTCGCAACGATGACGGGCAGACGGACAATATGTCCGATGTGCCCAACGATACAGAGCAACAGGTGCAAAACGAACTGATAGCTACGCAGCAGACAGGTTCCTTTCCTTTAAATGATCAGCAGCAACAAGCAGCAAACACTACTGCGCAACATGATGACGATACCGAAGCAGAGACTGCTGTCCCTGTAAAAGACGCACTTGGTAGTCAGGCTGTGCAAGAGTATACGGATACCGAGGTGAACGAAGCAATTTCTGTCGCTAATCCGGCAACTACAACCGCAATCGATGCAGCGCATATATACACCAAAACAGCAACTTCCGCCGCTGCAACTGCTTCTGCTGATTCGCATCGTCGTTATTCGCGCCAGGAACTGTTTGCTCCGCTTGGAACGAGCGGTCAAGAGCAGCTTGGACGCGCCTCGGTGCTCATTATCGGCGCAGGTGCACTCGGTTCCAGCTCGGCAGAGACGCTTGTGCGTGCAGGGGTTGGACATGTGATTATCGTTGATCGTGATTATGTGGAATGGAGCAATTTGCAGCGCCAGCAGCTGTTTACCGAGCAGGACGCTGCTGAACGTGTGCCCAAAGCGATTGCCGCTCAAAAGCGCCTACAGCAAATCAACTCGACGGTACAGATTGAAGCGCATATCGCGGATGTGACCGCCGCTGAGTTGGAACAATTGATTCAAGGCGTCGATTTGATTATGGATGCTACTGATAATTTTGAAACGCGTCTGCTCATTAATGATATGGCGCAAAAATATCGTATTCCGTGGATTTATGGCGGTTGTGTCGGCAGTTATGGCATTACGTTTACGATCGTTCCGGGTGTGACGCCATGTTTGCAATGTTTGATGGAAACGGCGCCACTTGGCGGCGATACTTGCGATACATCCGGCATTATTCCGCCGGCTGTCCAGATGGTTGTTGCTCATCAGACGACCGAAGCGATCAAGCTGCTGAGTGGACAGCGGGCGCAGTTGCGCGGTACGTTGTTATCGTTTGATCTATGGCGTAATGAACAAGTATCGATCAAAATGAACAGCGCTCGTCGTTCGAATTGCCCTTCATGCGGACAGCAGCCGACCTATCCTCATTTAAGCCGGGATGGACAGAGCAAGTCGGACGTATTATGCGGTAGAGATACAGTACAGATTCGTCCGGCACAGCGCCAACAGCTTGATTTACAGCATACAGCTGACCGATTGAAACGGCTCGGACAATATGAGATTACGGCTAATCCGTTTCTGTTGTCGATGACGTTGGAGCAGGGGCGACGAATGGTTGTGTTTCAGGATGGACGTGTTATGATTCATGGTACGAAGGATGTAGCGGAGGCGCGCACGATTTATCATCGTTATTTTGGTTAAACTGGGCTTGATTGTCGGTACGAAACAGATGTATTTTCAAAAGATACAAAAAAAGTTTGTGCCATAACAGATCGTTGTAAATGCCATTTTGAAAAACAGTGGAATAACGACAAAAAAACGATGTAAGCTCATCTTGCTTACATCGTTTTTTCATATTCTTTTTCGGTAATTCAATGTGGGCGAATGCCATGATCAAAGACGATCCATATGCAGCAAATAACGAACAAACTCTTTGTTTTAAGCGAAAATGTACGGGAATAATAAAGGTCATCATTCGCTGTACACAACGTAGTATGTTGATCGTAATTTACGTAAGGCTAGCTAAGTGTAAGGCAGTTCATCTACTTGTGTGAACAGGTTAACGTCTACTACCAGCTAACATTCGTCCCTACCAGACCGGCACAAAGATCAGTCTCAATCCCGACTTTGCACAATGAGCAACAATCCGCCTTCGATCGATACCGTCCCTTGCGGTTCCGCCAGGTGATTGCTAATGCCGCGAGATTGTCCCATACGAAGCGTTGCATTTTCAAGCGGATACTGAAATCCGGTCAGATGGATGCCGGTAACTTCCGAGGTGATTGGCAATAGTGAAATATAAGGATAACCTTGATTGTGAATAACCGACGTTGTAGATGTCAGCGAAATATAATTGTTCATATCTTGAATGACACAGTGAACTTGATGCTGCAAGGCGCGAATAAGTAATTGTACATTGGCGATCGAATGGTCAAACCGTGAACCAAGCGCGCCAAAAATAACAATCTCGTTAATTTGTCGCTCCATCGCCGCTTCAAAAGCCGCTTCCGTATCGGTAACGTCTTTGTCTACTGGATCATACACGATCAGCTCGCCGGCGTGCTGACGAATTTGCTCCAACTCGGTTTCCTGATCTTGAAGGGAGTCAAAGTCTCCAATTGCAAGCTGCGGATTCACGCCATGCTGAATCAAAAACAATGCGCCGCGATCGGCACCGATTACCAGATCATCCTCGCGAATTTCCAGCAAAAAATCAGGATGTAACAGACCGCCTGAAAAAATAAGAGCTCTTTTTGCAGCCATGAAATTCCCTTCTTTCTCTCTATAAAATAAGCCGACTTTCGGCATAAATCGAACGTGTTCCATCTTCCGTTCTATTCGTAACTGTAAAAGGAAATTTACAGTTGCGCAACTTTTACTTGCGCCGATACAATAGAGGATGGGAGTTGCAGACTGCTTTTCATCCGTATGTAGCGGTCATGTGATGCAATAAACGGTATATCCAACTTAAATTGTAAGCGTAAACATAGGGAGTGCCGTTTGAATCCCGGCATTTAAATGTAATAAGTTATGAACAAACGATCACAGACATAGCTACACTGTGGCAACAATCGATAGGAGATCGACCGTTTACAGTCGTTATAATCGCGATCACGCAGCTTATTTTACAAGGCACACTAACTAATCGAACAGAGCTAAGACAAACGATGCATGCTTATAATGCCTAGCAGCAATCTTGCCTTGCTCCTATTCGATTGTGTATGCTTGTCTATTACGATTGCTGTTGCTGTGCATTAATGTTGGACCGAATGATCACATCGCTCCGTTCAATGCGGCAACCTATAGTTTTGTCAGGCAGATGCCGATGTTGCAGGGGGCGGCTACAGCTCCGCTCAAACTTCCTGCAAAAAATATTTGAGCGCAGCAGGCAGTTCTTTTTGCCAGAAGCCCCATAAGTGCTTGCCATCCTTTTCGGCATAACGAACAGTCGCGCCGCGCGCTAATAACAAATCGCGTGTGTCACGATTAAGCTGTACAAAATCATATACGCCTGTATCGCTCTCAAAGTCCGTCTCTTGCAATCCGACGATCATGTACACATCGAGTGCGGACAAATCCGCTTCCGCAGCAATCAGCTGTTGACTTTGCTCATAATAAGCGCCGGACAGGCTAATGATGCGGCGGAACAGTTCCGGATAGCGAAGTGCGATATGCACCGACACACTTCCGCCTAAGGAGTCGCCTGCCAGTACGCGCTCATCAGCGGAGCGGCGTACCGGATACTTTGCTTCAATATAAGGAATGATCTCCTCGGCAAAACAAGCGGTATACGCTGCAAAACGATTGCCGAATGGCGCGTATTCTTGAGTGCGGATTTTGGTGTTCACTTCCACACCAACGACGATAAACGGCTCGATATTTTCATCCAAAATCAATTGGTTGGCATAGGTGGCAATCCGACCAAAGTTGAAAAACTCCTCACCATCTTGGCAGTAAATGACCGGATAGCTTAGCAGTTCGTTATAACCGGGAGGTAAATAAATGCGAAGTGTGCGCGTTTCGCCCAAATGGCGGCTGTCAATTTGCTCTTTTAAGATTGTTCGTTTCAGATAGCGTGAATCTGTCATGGTGGTCACCTTTTTCTATCGTAATTTTTGCAATGGGCTTGGTGATGCGTTAAGATGAAGTCGTGCGATTTTCACGACATGTATTCAAATTTGATGCAACTGTTATATTATTAAAATACATCTGTTATACATACAATAGTCGCTGCTACTAGTTAATTTCAATGTATCCTTTGACGAACTGAGTAGAACAGGTGTATAATAATTCTATAACAGCGGAACATGATATTCAAATTTTTTATTGAGGTGAATAAAATGAGCAAGGTTCCATATGAAGTTTATACGGAAGAAGTGGAAGCACTTTCCGTTCTCTCCCCAGAAGGTAAAATTGTCAACCCTGACAAAGTACCTGATCTGACTGATGATCAATTGAAAGAAATTATGTACCGTATGGTATTTACACGTACTTGGGATGACCGTGCAGTAAACTTAGGTCGTCAAGGTCGTCTTGGTTTCTATGCACCGGTATCCGGTCAAGAAGCGACGATGGTTGGTAGCGTATACGCACTGGAAAAAGAAGATTTCGTATGTCCGGGTTACCGTGATATGCCACAGCTCGTTTGGCATGGTCTGCCACTGTATCAAGCATTCCTGTATTCCCGTGGTCATCAAGAAGGCGGTCGCATCCCTGAAGGTGTGAACGTACTGATGCCACAGATTATCATCGGTGCACAAATTTTGCACGCGATGGGTATCGCTATGGGCTTCAAACTGAAAAAACAAAAACAAGTCGCGATCGCATACACCGGTGACGGTGGTTCTTCCGAAGGCGATTTCTACGAAGGTTTGAACTATGCAGGTGCTTACAAGCTGCCAGTTATCTTCTTCGTACAAAACAACGGCTATGCGATCACAACTCCATTTGCCAAACAAACGGCTGCACTATCGATCGCTCACAAAGCGGTTTCCGCTGGTATTACTGGCGTGCAAATCGACGGTATGGATGTGTTCGCGGTTATTACTGCTGTTCGTGAAGCGGCAGAGCGTGCACGCAATGGCGAAGGCGCGACACTGATCGAAGCTTTGACTTACCGTTTCCGTCCGCACTCCATGTCTGACGATACGAGCAAATATCGTACTAAAGACGAAGAAGGTATCTGGAGCGAGAAAGACCCTATCGCTCGTCTGGCAAAATATTTGGCTGAAAAAGGCCTGTGGACAGATGAAGATACAGAGCGCGTAAGAGAAGAAGCAAAAGCGAAAGTAAACGAAGAAATCAAAAAAGCCGAAAAAACAGAGAAAATGACTGTAAACGGCTTGATCGACAGCATGTTTGAAACTACACCTCACGATCTGGAAGCACAAAAAGCAGACTTCCAATAAACTCGATATAGCGCCCGTTTAGGGCGCTGAGGTTTCGATATTTTCGGTAGTACGAAGCAGCACATCCTTGAGGCGTGAACATGAACAGTGAAATGTTTAAGGAGGAAATGAAGCAAATGGCACAAATGAATATGAAAGAAGCGATTCGCGACGCGATCCGTGTCGAGATGAAAAATGACCCTAACGTGCTCATTTTTGGTGAAGACGTAGGTAAAGTCGGCGGTGTATTCCGTGCGACAGAAGGTTTGCAAGAGGAGTTTGGCGAAGAACGTGTATTCGATACGCCACTGGCTGAGTCCGCAATCGGCGGTCTGGCTTTTGGTCTCGGTATTCAAGGCTTCCGTCCAATCGCTGAAATCCAATTCGTTGGTTTTATTTTTGAAGCACTCGATCAAATGGCGATTCAAGCCGCTCGTCTGCGTTATCGCTCCGGCGGTCGTTACAATGCACCAATCGTATTCCGTACACCTTACGGTGGCGGCGTAAAAGCGGCTGAGCTGCACACGGACGATCTGTCTGGTCTGCTGGCACAAACGCCGGGTATTAAAGTCGTTATTCCTTCGAACCCTTACGATGCAAAAGGTCTGATGATCGCGGCAATTCGTGAAAACGACCCTGTATTTTTTATGGAGCATCTTAACTTGTACCATGCGTTCCGCGCTGAAGTACCGGAAGAAGCTTACACCGTTGAAATCGGTAAAGCGAACGTTGTGCGCGAAGGTTCTGATGTGACGCTGATCACGTACGGTATGACTGTTCATACCGCAACTAAAGCGGCTGATCAACTAGCTGAAAAAGGCATCAATGCTGAAATTATCGATCTGCGCACATTAAGCCCGATCGATATCGATACGATCGTTACTTCCGTACAAAAAACAAACCGTGCGATCGTTGTGCAAGAAGCGCAAAAGAGCGCCGGTATTGCAGCCGAAGTTATGGCTCAAATTAACGAAAAAGCGATTTTGCACCTGGAAGCTCCGGTTTTGCGCGTTTGCCCACCGGACACTGTGTATCCTTTCGCTCAAATCGAGGATGCTTGGCTGCCAACACCTCAGCGTATTATCGACGCTGTAGACAAAGTTATGAACTTCTAATGATCATTTGATCATTTCAGGTTGATCGGATATCTCGTTCATCACTGGATGAATTAAAGGTGCAAGAAACAAAAGGCGGTTTGCAAGATGGCATCCGGTTGCGTACCGTCCATCCCGAAAAGATGGCGAGCGGCGGAACTTTCTACAGGCGCCTTTTGGTTTGCCCATAGGCTGCTGTGCAGCCGCAACAATACAACAAGAACTACACATCTTACTTATCAACGATTGTTGAAATATCGGCGGTTTCCGTGCTGTTCAACAATTTTAATCAGGGAGGTTTTGCAAGTGGCAAGATTCGTATATAAATTTCCAGAGCTTGGTGAAGGTCTGCACGAAGGCGAAATCATCAAGATGCACATTAAACCAGGTGACAAAGTAACCGACGACAGCATTATCATGGAAGTGCAAAATGATAAAGCGGTTGTGGAAGTTCCTTGTCCGGTAGATGGTACAGTACTCGAAGTACTGACTAAAGATGGTCAAGTATGTCATGTAGGCGAAACGGTAGCGATTATCGATGCAACTGGTGAACTTCCACATGATGATGAAGAACCAGCAGAGGAGTCCGCACCTGAGCAAAAGAGCGGTCAAGAAACAGATGCAGCAAAAGGCGGAGTAGACACAACTTCTTCCCCAGCAGCTTCTAGCCCAGCCGATGCAAAAGAAGGCAAAGAAACAAACGCTTCGACTCCAGCTGCACCGAACAAAGATGTACTTGCTACACCAAGCGTGCGTAAATTTGCGCGTGAACAAGGCGTTGACCTGTCCCAAGTTTCCGGTACTGGCAACAACGGCAAAATCACTCGTGAAGATGTACAATCGTTTAAACAAGGTGGAGGTCAAGTATCCAGTGCAACAGAAGCAGTCGCTGCCGAAGAAAAAGCAGCAGCTCCTGTAGCATCGGCAGCAGCACCATCCACACCGGCAGCTTCGGCTTCCGCTTCCGCAGCAGGCGAAGAAGAACGCGTACCATTCAAAGGTATCCGTAAAGTGATCGCTAATGCGATGGTTAAATCGGCATACACTGCTCCACACGTAACGATTATGGACGAAGTAGACGTGACCGAGCTCGTTGCATTCCGTACGCGTATGAAGCCACTGGCTGAAAAACGCGGTACAAAAGTAACGTATTTGCCATTTATCGTTAAAGCACTCGTGTCGGCTGCTCGTCAGTTCCCGGCTCTGAACGCTTCGATCGACGAAAAAACAGAAGAAATCGTGTACAAAAAACATTATGACATCGGTATTGCAACAGATACGCCTAACGGCCTGATCGTACCGGTCGTTAAAGACGCTGACCGTAAGAGCATCTTTATGATCGCTGATACGATCAACGATCTGGCTGTTCGCGGACGCGATGGCAAACTGGCTGCTAATGAAATGAGAGGCAGCACGATCTCGATCTCTAACATCGGTTCCGCTGGCGGTATGTTCTTTACTCCAATTATCAACTTCCCTGAAGTGGCGATTTTGGGTACAGGCCGCATTAGCGAAAAAGCGGTTATCAAAAACGGCGAAGTGGTAGCAGCACCAGTAATGGCACTGTCCCTGAGCTTTGACCACCGTATTATTGACGGCGCAACTGCACAGCACTTTATGAACCATATCAAATCACTGCTCGGTAACCCTGAGCTGTTAACTATGGAGGTGTAATTCAATGGTAGTAGGAGATGCTTCTATCGATATTGAAACGTTAGTAATTGGTGCGGGACCTGGTGGCTATGTAGCCGCCATCCGCGCTGCACAACTTGGTCAAAAAGTTCTGATTGTCGACAAGTCCGAACTGGGCGGCGTCTGTCTGAACCGTGGTTGTATTCCTTCCAAGGCGCTGATCGCAGCAGCTCACCAATTTGAAGCTGCACAGCACGGCGAACAATTCGGTATTACTGTAGGCGATGTACAAGTCGACTTCGGTAAAACACAAGAATTCAAAAACGGCGTAGTCAAAAAAATGACCGGCGGCGTAAGCGGTTTGCTGAAAGGCAACAAAGTGGAAGTGTTCCACGGCGAGTGCATGTTCATCAACGAAAACGAAGCGCGTCTGTTTAACGACCATGAGTCCCCGCGCTATCGTTTCAAAAACTGCATCATTGCAACAGGTTCCCGTCCAATCGAACTGAAAGCATTCCCATTTGGCGGTCGTATCCTGTCTTCGACAGAAGCGCTAAACCTGCCTGAAATTCCAAAATCGATGATCGTGATCGGTGGCGGTTATATCGGTGCCGAGCTGAGCCAAATGTATGCTAAATTCGGTACTAAAATTACAATCATTGAAGGTCTGGATACAATTCTGCCAGGTTTCGATAAAGATATGACTTCGCTCGTAGCGAAAAACATGAAAAAATCCGGCGCAGAAATTTTCACTAACGCTAAAGCGGAAAGTGCTACACAAACCGACAAAGACGTTACGGTGAAATTTACTGTAGACGGCAAAGAACAAGAACTGACAGCAGATTACCTGCTCGTTACGGTTGGTCGTCGTCCTAATACAGATGGCGAACTCGGTCTTGATCTGATCGATGTGGAACTGACTGATCGTGGTTTGGTCAAAATCGACCATCAAGGTCGCACTAACATCCCGCACATCTATGCAATCGGTGATATCGTTGAAGGCCCAGCGCTGGCACACAAAGCTTCTTATGAAGCAAAAGTAGTTGCAGAAGCAATCGCCGGTATGCCTTCTGTGATCGATTACAAATGTGTACCTGCTGTAGCGTTTACTGATCCTGAATGCGCAAGCGTAGGTCTGACTGAGACTGAAGCTAAAGCAAAAGGCTACAAAGTGTCCGCAGGTAAATTCCCTTACGCTGGTAACGGTCGTGCGACTTCCCTCGGCAACACCGAAGGTTTCGTAAAAATCGTTGCTGACGAAGAAACAGGGATCGTGCTCGGTAGCCAGATCGTAGGTCTGGAATCTTCCAACATGATCGCTGAAATGGGTCTGGCGATCGAGATGGGCGCTACCTTGGAAGACTTGGCACTGACGATCCACGCTCACCCAACACTGGGCGAAATCGTGATGGAAGCTGCTGAGCTTGTGATGGGTCACCCGATCCATGTCATCGCTCCACGCAAAAAATAAAACGCTCACTCATAGGTAAGCTGTACAGAGCAATACGGTCATGCCCTGGCATAAAGCGGCGTTTCGTGTATCCGCTGTTGCTGCATCCAGCGATGCGGTAACAGTTAGGAGAACGAGCGCTTGCGGTATACCAGTATATGTACTTTTATTCGTAGCTTATTCGCAATTGATGATCCATACGGCATGAACCGTAGCGACTGTGCGCTTACTTGTTTTAGTTATGAACGTTATAGATGCATATCTCGCATCTGTAACGTTCATATGTGTTTGCCTTCTGAATAAGACCGGCATAATCTATATTGCCGCCAGTGAGCTCCTGGCGGCTTTTATTTTATGTAGACCGTGATCAGGCTTGTGATTAATGGACATGGTATAGGTATCGTTTTTATTTACGGTGCTGTTCGCCTAGGTGGTGTCTTCAAACTGTCCTACGTATTATTTATTGTTCACAAAGATTAGAAATAAGCCCCTGTACAGCTTAGTCTGACGCAAATTACGCGTATCGAACGATCTGTAAAGTAGTTTGAAGACACGCCCTAGTCCGTTTGAAAATAAGGCGAAATGATCGATAGACTGAGTTTATTTGGCAGGTGAATACATGTTCGTAAAAATCTCTTGGATTTCCTTAAAATCTATGTTAGAATGGACAAGGTGTTTCAAGTGATATTTACGGATAATGAACGGACTATACATCGTTTCAATAGATGATGTTGAACCTTCACCTGTTTACAGGCTGAAGCGTATAGTTAAACGAACAATTTCTGATTACCAATGAAGTGAGGTGAATTCACATGCGCGTTATCGTTACTTTGGCATGCACAGAGACTGGCGATCGTAATTACACAACAACCAAGAACAAACGGAACCATCCGGAGCGTCTTGAGCTGAAAAAATATTGCCCACGTCTGAAAAAATACACGCTTCACCGCGAAACTCGTTAATTTTCGCTTCAGTGTGTACGTAAACCCCGGTTGCAATCCAGCCGGGGTTTTTCATTATTAGTCCATCATTTAATGAGGTGTATACAATGAAAGCATATTTGGAGTTGCTGGAAGATATTTTGCAAAATGGAACTGAAAAAGGAGATCGTACCGGAACAGGCACCATTTCCGTATTCGGTCGGCAAATGCGTATCGATTTGCAGCAAGGGTTTCCGCTGCTGACGACGAAGCGTATGCATACTCGTTCGATCATTCACGAACTGCTCTGGTTTTTGAGCGGTGATACGAATATTAACTATTTGCGCGAACATGGCGTTACGATTTGGGATGAGTGGGCAGATGCAGACGGTAATCTTGGCCGTGTATATGGCTCCCAGTGGCGCGATTGGCGCGGTCCAGGCGGCGAAACGATCGACCAGATCACATCGGTCATTGAGCAGATTAAGCGCAACCCCGATTCGCGTCGTCATATCGTAAATGCTTGGAATGCCGCTGAGGTCGATCATATGGCATTGCCGCCATGCCACTATGCGTTCCAGTTTTATGTGGCGGATGGGAAGTTATCGTGCATGTTCCAGATGCGCTCGGTCGATACGTTCCTCGGTCTGCCCTTTAATTTGGCATCCTACGCGCTGCTAACCCATATGGTTGCACAGCAATGCGATTTGCAAGTCGGTGAGCTCGTTTGGACTGGTGGTGATGTACACATTTACAATAATCATCTGGAACAGGTGAAGTTGCAGCTTACACGCGAACCGTATCCGCTGCCAACATTGACGATCCAGCGCAAACCGGAATCGATTTTTGATTATACATTTGCAGACTTCCAATTTGAAAATTATGAGCATCATCCGACGATTAAAGCGCCGATTGCGATTTAATGTTTACGTTTGTAGATAGTGGGCAATCGAGGTGCGGCGGCGGTATAGATAAGCTGGGCTGTACTTTGCATAGTCCTTTGACTATATTCATTATTAGTTTTGATAGTGTACTGAAATTGCTATCATTCAGCATGTACAGCTTTAAAACTCCAATTCATCCCACCGAGCTAATGAGTTTATGTGATGCCTATGTGCCTGCTTGTATACTACTAGTGTGCAAGCGCGTCTGTGCTGCTTGTTATACTGTAAGTCGATTTATCGCTATATAGAAATGATAAAAGGGACACTTCTGTTTGCAGAGAGTGTCCTTTTTGATATGGACATAGTTTGACGATTGTGTTCACCGCTCCATCTGCCGAACTGATCAATTTTATCAATCCCTCGGTATAAAATTTTTAATAACTTGCTTTTTTACGAATTATCCTTTATATATCATACAGAAACATTCGTAAAAGATTACAAGAAGTTGATGCAGAATGATAGCTTTTAATGCTATGATATAGAATAAACTTATCTGGAAAGCATTCCGGAAGAATGGAGGTTCAGCCACAATGACAATAACGCTAATATGGGCGCAGGATCAGAACGGCGTGATCGGCAAAAACAATGATATGCCGTGGAAACTGCCTGCTGATATGGCTTATTTCAAACAACAGACCCAGCACAAAACCATTGTCATGGGGCGGAAAACCTGGGAGTCGTTTGGCTCCAAACCATTGCCGAAGCGGCGCAATATTATTTTAACCCGAGCTGCAAATTTTACGGCTGTGGGCGGCGAAGTAGTGCATACGCCTGAACAGGCATCGGCGATTGCTAACAACGAAGCTGAACTGATGATTATTGGCGGCTCGCAAATTTATGAGCTGTTTTTAAAACAGGCGGATCGTTTATTGGTGACGCAAATTGAGCATTGTTTTGCTGGAGATACATTTTTCCCAAAAGTGAACTGGGCGGACTGGAAGCTGGAATCGTCCGTGCCAGGCATTCGTGATGAGAAAAATGCGTATGACTACCGATTCGAGCAATATGTGCGTAGCTAGCATACTGTCCCCATTTAAAATCAAGTTGGGTATGCATCATTTGAGATAGTTAGCTAACATGCTTCATCCATCGTGTCGGTTGCAGACACGATATAGGATGCAAGCGCAGTGATCGATTAAGATTCGGTATAGCGATTGCATATTTATTAATAAAAATTTATATTGACTGCATATGCGTACAAGTGATATAAGCAGCGATTGGTATGCGATTTTGTGCTTGAGTAGGAGCAATCATTTGCATAAATGTATAAAAAAAGAGTGCTATCACCGTAATCCCTTGCTGTGACTAGGGATTTGCAGTAGGAACTGTTACGATGCTTGACTGTAATTATACAAAATAGTTTGAAAATATCCAGATTGTTCTTGCAAGATGTTTCATGACGGTGTAATCTCTATGTAAAAAGTACAAATAATTATGCGCTTAATCCATTTTGCCAAAGTTGGTCCTGGTGCTACTCTTGAAAATAAACTTAGCGGCAAGCTGATGGATGGAGAAGAATCGGCAGCGTATAGAACGGATGGGGGAAATATTAACATGTCTACACCTACTGGATTCATGGAATACAAAAGACAAATTCCTGCGGATCGTGATCCGCTTGAGCGTGTAAAAGACTGGGAAGAATTCCACAAGCATTTATCCGAAGAAGAACTGCGCACACAGGGCGCGCGATGTATGGACTGTGGTACTCCATATTGTCATACCGGTATGAACATGGCAGGGTCCACCTTCGGCTGTCCTGTTCATAACCTGATTCCGGAATGGAACAATCTTGTTTATCGCGGACTTTGGAAAGAAGCGCTGGAGCGTCTGCACAAAACGAATAATTTCCCCGAATTTACCGGTCGTATTTGCCCAGCACCGTGTGAGGGCTCTTGTACGGTAGGTTTGATCGGTCAACCGGTTACGATCAAAACGATTGAAGAAGCGATTATCGAACGAGGTTTTGCGGAAGGTTGGGTAGTACCGGAGCTACCGGAAAAGCGTACCGGTCGTCGTGTAGCGGTCATCGGTTCGGGCCCTGCGGGTCTGGCATGTGCGGCACAGCTTAACAAAGCCGGACACCATGTAACCGTATACGAGCGCTCTGACCGTGTGGGCGGCTTGCTCACATACGGTATTCCAAGCATGAAGCTGGAGAAAAATATCGTTGAACGCCGTGTCAACCTGCTCAAGCAAGAAGGGATCGAGTTTATTACAAGTACAGAAATCGGCAAAGACATTCCGGCACAACAGCTCGTTGACGAATATGATGCAGTCGTGCTTTGTGGCGGTGCAACGAAGCCGCGTGAATTCAATATTGAAGGCAGCAAGCTAAACGGCGTTATGTACGCGATGGATTATTTGAACAGCACGATTAAGAGCTATCTGGACAGCAATTTGGAAGATGGCAGTTACATCTCCTCCCAGGGCAAAAATGTCATCGTCATCGGCGGCGGCGATACCGGTTCTGACTGTGTAGCGACATCTTTACGTCATGGTTGCCAAACGGTAACTCAATTCGGTACGCATGATAAAGCACCACTAGAGCGTGATCCAATCGCTAACCCGTGGCCGCAATTTCCGAATGTGTATACGCTCGATTATGCACAGGAAGAAGCGAAAGCGATTTTTGGTAGCGACCCACGCGAATTTTCCATCATGACAACCAAATTTGTCGGTGATGAACATGGCAACTTAAAAGAACTGCATACGATTCAAATTCAGCGGATCGTTGACGAAACTGGCCGCAAAATTTATCAACCGATTCCAGGTACAGAGCGTGTCTTCCCTGCCGAATTGGCATTGATCGCGATCGGCTTTGATGGCCCTGAGCAAACATTGGCACAGCAGCTCGGTCTGGAAACAGATCGCTGGACAAATGTCAAAGCTCGTTACGGCAAATACAACACTAACGTGGATAAAGTATTCGCTGCTGGCGATATGCGTCGCGGTCAAAGTTTGGTCGTATGGGCAATTAACGAAGGTCGTGAAGCTGCGCGTGAAGTGGATAAATACTTGATGGGCGCAACCGTGCTCGTATAAGTTGATTTCATTCACCAGCTATACGGCAAAGCGATTACATGTACGCAATATGTAATTATCAATTGTTAATTGTTGCGGTGACGTTATGAAACAGGCGTGCTTTTGGATAGGATTTGCAATTGGAGAACGACTCCATCATGTGCCCACAAGCACAGGATGGGGTCTTTTTAGGTCGTGTTTATGTTTTGCGTAGGCGGTTATGCAAACCGCTATATGCCTGTCCAGCCCAACATTCATTCGTTATCATTATCGCTTCACCACTCCATTTCAATGCACAGCCCGTTTGTGTTATACTAAATAGGAGTTAAGTGATCGTGGACAGGCAGGGCTGCACTTCATAGTGTGGCTCCTTTTTTTGCCGAAAATCTAGGATGGTCAATTCCCCATTCCGAGAAAGGAATGAACGTATGAAAATTCTTGTTATTGCTGAAAAGCCTGATATGGGGCGCAATATAGCGGCTGTTATCGAGCCGGGTGCCAAAAATCAGCGTACGTATATCGAAGGTGAGCGCTATGTAATTACGTGGGCGATTGGGCATCTGATCGGACTTGCCGAGCCGGAAGCGTATGATGCCAAATACAAACGCTGGAACTTTGGCGATTTGCCAATCATTCCCGAGCAGTTTAAAATTGTGCCGAATCCACGCACAAAAGATCAATTAAAAGTGATCGGCGAGCTTGCCAAACGTTGCGATCGTATCGTTAATGCCTGTGATGCCGGGCGCGAGGGACAGCATATTTTTGCGTTAATTCAGCGTCAGTTAAAGCTGCGACAACCGGTCAAGCGTTTATGGATTTCCGATTTGACCGCAGAAAGTATTCGCAAAGGGTTTGAGCAGTTGCGCGATAGCAGTGAGTTTGACAATTTGACACAGGCGGCGCGTGCACGCAGTGAGGCGGATTGGCTGATCGGTATGAACGCATCGCGTGCGTTTACGACCAAGCATAACAATTTGCTGTCTGTTGGACGTGTGCAAACACCAGTGCTTGCTTTGATCTATGATCGACAAAAAGAAATCGAAAACTTCAAATCCCAAACGTTTTACGAAGTGCGCGCTACATTTAAGCAGCCGAGCAAAACGTATGAAGGGGTATGGCAAGGCGAAGAACGATTGACCGATCAAGCTAAAGGCGAAGCGATTGCCGCCAAAGTACAAGGCAAAGAAGGCAAAATTACTAAATACGATATGAAAGAAACGAAAGAATATCCGTACAAGCTGTACGATTTAACATTGTTACAACGGGATGCCAATGCCAAATTTGGCTTTTCCGCCAAAAAGACGCTTGATGTCGCTCAAGCGCTATATGAGCGTCATAAAGTCATTTCTTACCCGCGTACTAACTCCAACTATGTAACTAAAGAAAATATCGATAGTATGCACAAAGTGCTCGGTATGTTGCAAAATGGCGAATACGCCGAGCTGGCAGGTGGTGCAGAGCGCAGTCGTGTGCACACCGGCAACAAAGCCGTTTGCAATCCGGCACGGGTGGAAGATCACCATGCGATTTTACCAACACTCAAAAAGCCAAGTACACTGAGCAAAGAGGAACAGCAATTGTATGATTTGATCATACGACGCTTTTTGGCTCAATTTTATCCGCCTGCCGAATACAAGCAACATACTGTGCTGACCGTAGTAGAACAAGAAACATTCCGTACCGCTGTCAAAGAACTGCTGTCGCTCGGCTGGAAAGTGACGCTGCCGGATAAGGATAAAGCCAAGTCAGCGGGTAAAGCGAAACGCGGCAGTCAGGATAGTGACAATGAAGAACAGCAAGAGGCGGTAGAGACGGACAAGCCGTTTGTACTCGATAGCAAGTTGCCTGTGCAATGCCGCAAAGCGGAAGTCAAGGAAAAAGAAACACAGCCGCCCAAGCCCTATACCGAAGGTACATTGCTAAAAGCGATGGAAAGCGCGGGCAAACAGATCGAGAACGAGGAGCTGCGTGATGCGATGAAAGAGTCTGGTCTAGGGACACCAGCGACACGTGCGGCGACGATTGAGCGTTTAAAACAGGTTGGTTATGTGCAGGCAAAAGGTAAAAAGATCGAGTTAGCGTTAAAAGGTCGAGCAGCGATCGAACTGATTCGTGCTGCCGGTGTAGAGCTGCTCACGTCACCGGAAATGACAGGGCAATGGGAACGCCGTTTGAACGAGATTTCGCGCGGTGAAGCCGATCCAGATCGCTTTTTGGAAAATGTGAAAAAGTTTGCTGGACTCGTCGTGGATAAAGTGCGTACACAGACACCGGCGGCAGCCGACATTTTTGGCGATGAAGGAACACGCGGTAAAGGCAAGGGCAAACGAACGGCGCGTAGCAGCAGCCGTGCATCCGGTACGACCCGTTCTGCGGCAGCTTCATCAAGCTCAAGTTCAAAACGCAACACAGCTACACGCAGCTCGGCTATAACGATACAAGACGAGCTACCATTGCCTGTACCACCGCCAGACAGCGATTCCGATCCAAATGGATATCGTTCCAGTCGTACGGCTGTGGTCAATAGCGCGACCGCAAGGGAGCAATTGTCCGACACATTCGGATCAGCGACAGCTTCATCTGCTGCACGTACAACCACTGCTGTAACGTCTGCATCCCGATCATCTGCTCCTACCTATATGGCGCTGGGCAGCTGCCCACGTAACGGCTGCGGAGGAACGATTATTGAGGGCAAAAAAGGTTACGGCTGCTCCAACTTCCGTCAAGGTTGCGGGTTTGTCGTATGGAAGGAATTTAACGGCAAAAATGTATCGATTCAAATGCTCAAAGCATTGTTGCTAAAAGGGGAAAGCCAGGTGCTCACTTTCAAACGCGGCGGTGAAAGCTTTAAAGCGCGCATCCGTTTGCTGGATCGGGAAACCGGCAAGCTCGGGGTAGAGAAGATCGAGTAATCGATACAGTACAGAGAAATGTGACCTAAATGATCAAAATTATTATAGTACATTGACTGCTCTCTGTATCGGTTTTACATCTGCTCGATATCCTAATGGATAGCGGAATATTTGCCAAAGCAAACGATATAGTTAAAACGGTCGTCTTTATAGTTGTACATGGCTATCCCATCTATGTATTCCCAATTGGCTTTAAACGAGGGCGAATGGACTCGCGAATGTGTTAGATATAAGTGGATGCAGAGAATGAGATCAGCTTATCTGCCTGCATACAAAGTGCGTTGGCACTATGCGACCAAAACGCGCAGCAAAAACGGACCAGGATTACCCCCAGGTCCGTTTGTTTTCATAAATATTCAGATGTTGCTCGATCGTATGTGGCACTTCAGTCAGCTTGGAGACGGTATGAAACGATTGCTCGGTTCCAGTCTGTAGTTGTACGATATCGTATGCCCATTCCTGCTCTTGTTTGATATAAATCGTATTCAGCGCAGCTTGTAGTGCAGGCTGGATATCAGAGCGAAGCGAATTGCCGATCATCCATGTGTCGGTGCGTGGCAGCAGCTTTGTTGTAATAATTTGTTCCAGCGCACGAATATTTTTGTGCTGGCGAATAAAAATACGATCATCAAAAAATGCACTCAGCTTCATCTGATCGATTTTGCGTTGCTGAATTGCCGTTTCGCCGCCGGTGTACAAATATAGTGTATGACCTTGCTGTTGCAAATAGTCCAGCGTATCGACCATGCCCGGATAAGGTTCCACTTCTTGTTCGTACACACTGCTGCCGAGCAGGCGCAGCTGGCGCTCCTCACGCTCTGACAGCGGGCGACCGTACAAACGGGCGAAGTGGCGGTACGTTTCCACAAGTGAAGCCGGGAAGTGCTCGCTGGCGAAGCCGACTTGCTGCACGCCGGCAACATCGATCTCGATTTGCTTTTGCCGGATTGTATCCATTTCCAATCCATGTTCTTTGAACCAGCCTGATAATAGACTAATAAATTCATCCAAAACCAGGTTGAAGTATTTGTTACAGTAGATCAACGTATCATCCATATCGAAGATCAGATGCTGATGCCGAATGTCTTTCATGAAGTTCACTCCTTAAATACGGATGTACGATTCAAGGAACAGTTGTAGCTCGGATGCACCGTCCCGACGCAAACTGAACCGATCGATATCCTCTCTGCCCAGATGAATGCGCAGCAGCCCGGCGACACGCAGCATCATCAGATGATGCATCAGTGTTTCCTGAGGTTGCAGCAGATCATGGGCCATGTCTTGCAAGGAACGTGGCTCATCGCCACCGATATAACGAAGCATACGCAGCCGATCCGGGTCGGATAAGGCGCGTGTCATGCGCAGCAGCACATTAGGCGGGTCTTCTTCGCCTTCTTCATGCACATCGACCGGATATTGAATGAGCAAAGAGCCTTCGTAAAAACAATACGTATTGATCGGGCGATTGTGCACCGTCGGGAACAAAATGACCGTATGCAAGCCTTGCATTTCCGGTACGACCAGCCCGCCGGACGCGTATTCGATCAATGCAGCCGGGTCCATTTTATCAAGCAGGCGCATTTTTTCTTCGCCATCTTCGGTAATGAGCGTCATAATCTCATCTTCAAGCTCGTGAAAATAATGCTCATACCACAGCTTCAGTAGCGGTGCATACGTTTGCTGAATCCGTCCGGCTTCGCTCTCGGTCAATGTCGGCATGAGCGGATGAATTTCATTCCACACTTCAGCGAGCGGAGACACTTCCAGATGGTGCAGAAAATCACGTACTGACCCTTCACGGGTACGGCAACTTGCCCAGGCATATAGTACATCATAGTCATCAAACGGCCAGGCAGATGCTTCTAAAATCGCTGCACGCACATTGTTGCTTAACCTATTGTCAATTTCCCTGATCCATTCGGGGCCGAGATCGATATCACGAATCCATTTTTTGGTCACATAGACCATAAAACTGCCGAGCAGATCGTAAACCGGGGAAACGTCTATTTTCACCTGATAGCTCATGAAACCAAGACCTCCCAAATATAATCGGTAGCAGTTCGTTTCCTGTGTAGGAAATACTGAAAAACAGGAGCCGATTCCTAAATCCCTGTTGTGCTTATTATGGCTTGTTCACCTACGGATTGTCCACTATAATGTTCGGATGGCGTGATTTGTTTTCATGCACGTTTACATACGGAACAACCATCATTAAATTACATCATAAAACGCACACTTTGTAAAATAAGTGATTGATTTTGGAGGATGGCATCATGTTTAACAACAGAAGAAACAATAAGCTTGGCAAGCAAGCGAGCAAGACAGAGCTTGTTCATACGGAGCAAACTGCGCCGCCGGCGCCCACTCATCAGACCGTGCATTTTGTAATTTTGATCCTTGCGATTATTAGTGCGGGGCTAAGCCAAGGTATGTTGTTGCCGGTGCTCGCTATCTTTTTGGAAAAAATGGGCGTATCTTCTACGCTGAATGGATTAAACGCTGCCGTACTGTATGTCGGTTCCTTTGCGATGACATTGATGGCGGAGCGGCTCGTCGGCAGGCTCGGTTTCAAAAAGTTAATGCTGCTCGGGCTGTTGATCGTGATGATTGCATTGCCACTGTTCCCGCTCGTACCGGGTGTGGCGTTCTGGTTTGTGTTACGGCTGCTCGTCGGTATTGGCGATAGCGCCATTCACTATGTCGCGCAGCTGTGGGTGTTGATGGTTACCGCGCCGGAAAATCGCGGACGTAATTTGTCCATTTACGGCATCTCGTACGGGATTGGTTTTAGTATCGGTCCGCTAGGCATCTCGTTGCTCGATTGGGGTATGGCAGCGCCGTTTTTGCTTATGACGGCGATGTTTATGATCGTCGCACTGCTCGTATGGTGGAAGCTGCCGTCCGGCGGGCCGGGTCGTGGTGCAGAAGTGAAGCCGGAAAAAGGGCGCTTTGCGCGCAGCTATCGTTTAGCATGGTACGCGCTCATTCCGGCGTTGTTGTATGGCTATATGGAAGCAGCGATGAACAGCAATTTCCCGGTATACGGACTACGTACCGGTTTATCGACTGCTCAAATCGCCTTTTTGCTGCCGTTTATCGGTGTCGGTGGACTCATGTTGCAGCTTCCGCTCGGCATTTTAAGCGATCGCTGGGGACGTAAGCGGGTGTTAATGCTTGCTGGTGCGCTCGGTGGAGTATTGTTTATGCTCGTGCCGTTTGCTGGTACTCGTCTGCTTGGCATTGCGCTTTTGTTTGCTGTCGCGGGCGGTCTGGTCGGCTCCTTTTTCTCACTCGGTCTCGCTTATGCAGCCGATGTATTGCCACGTACGTATTTGCCAGCGGCGAATGTGCTCGCTTCGTTTCATTTTAACTTTGGCAGCATCGTCGGCCCGGCGATTGGTGGCAGAGGCATTGAACTTGGCTCTGCCGCCAGCTTGTTTTGGGTAATGGGCGGTTGTTATGTGATCTTTGCCTTGCTCGGGCTGTTATTCCGGCAAAAGCAAAATAAAATGTCGGCGTAGATGGCATTTATTCGCTTTTTCGCCTAAACTATAGAATAGTACGATATTTTGCTGGCGCAAAAATCTTTTTTTATTTCACTTCGTGTTTATGGTTCCCAAAACACTAGAATAGGTATGATATTTTGCTGACGCAAAAATCTTTTTTCATTTTACCTCGTGTTTATGGTTCCCAAAACACTAGAATAGGTATGATATTTTGCTGGCGCAAAAATCTTTTTTATTTTACATCGTGTTTATGGTTCCCAAAACACTAGAATAGTATCGTTTCAGCAACAGCGTAGAAGGGCGGTCTGTAGTAGATGTCAATGATTCAAGTGGATAATCTGACCAAAACGGTCGGTGAGAATAAAACGAAAGTGCTTGACCATATTAGCCTGGAAATTCAACATGGCGAGCTGATTGCCTTAGTTGGACCAAGCGGCAGCGGTAAAAGTATGTTGCTTAAATGTTTGGCGATGAAGGAAAGTTGGACGGAAGGCAGTTTTCGTGTCGGTGATACCGATATTTTGAAAGCAGGCTTTAGCGGCAAGCGTAAATTAAACAGGGAATGGTCTTATTTGGAGCAAAGCCCGCAGCTTCATCCCGATCGAACTGCACTCAAAACGGTACTGATCGGTCAAATCGGACAGACACCGATCTGGCGCATGGTAACAGGGATGGTACGCTCGGATGATTATATGGGTGCGATGGATATTTTGGAGACGCTTGGCTTGCTGGACAAAGCGCATCAAAAAGCAGGTACGCTGAGCGGTGGCGAAAAGCAGCGGGTGGCGATAGCGCGCGCGCTCGCGCATGGGGCAAAAGTGATTTTGGCGGACGAGCCGATTACCGGTCTTGATCCGCGTTCCGGTGAGGAAGTGATCAAAACGCTACGCGGTCTGTGCTCAAGCGAGCGTCTGACCGTCATCTCCGTCATTCCACTGGAACTTGCTGAACGTTATGCAACACGTATTATCGGCTTGCAGGAAGGGCAGATTATGTTTGATATCAAAGGACGTAGACTGACTGGCGCGGAGCGCAGCAAGTTAATTTGATCGAATCGCTGGTCATCGTATTGCCGTTGATCGATATTGGCAATGTGTTCATCTCGGCTTGTTTTAAAACGAAACCAACCAGGAGGCGGGCAGCTTCCTGCAATGAAAGAGTGATATCATGAGTAAAAGCATCTGGATCAAACTGCTGACGACGGCTGGGCTGCTGTTTGTATTAAGTGGTTGCAGCTTTAACCCGCTTGCCGATCCGAAGACGCTCATTCAAACACCGGAACTGCCTTCGGACAAACAGACACTGAGCAGTGTAATTAGCTCTGAGCTGCCTGAAGGAGCAAGCATTCAAAGCCCGAAAAACGGAAACGGCAGCAAAATTCAGACCGTAGACCTCGACGGTGACGGTAAAAGCGAGACGATCGTCTTTTACCAGACGACAACCGGGCGTATTAACGGCATGATCTTTGAGAAATCCGGCGATACTTGGGTGAAAAAGGTCAATATCGAAAGCGCTGGCTTTACGCTCGAAAGCGTGGAAATTACCGACATTACGAATGACGGTCACCGCGATATCGTAGTCGGTTATTCCAACGATACGACCAATTCCGAAAACAGCCAGAAACGATTAGTCATTTATAGCTATGATAAAGGAAAGCTCAACGTCGTAGAAGATACGCCTTATTCGTATTATTCGATTATCGATATGGACGGAGACGGTGTGAACGATCTGGTCATTACTAAAATTAACAATAGCGGCTACGTCAACATCGCTGCGTATCGTTACAAAAATGGCTTCCAGTTAATGAGCTCGATGGATTTAGTAAATGCGATCGGTAGCGATCATTTCTACAATGTAGTCGCCGGTAAAGTGACGCCGAATCAAAATGGTATCATTATGGATCAGACGCTCGGCGTATCCGGTTTCTCGCATCTAATTGTGATGGAGGACGGGCAACTGAAAGATGTGTTCCCGTTAAGTCAGCAAGCGACCTACAAAGACATTCAGATCGTAAGCGAAGATGTGAACAATGACGGCATTTTGGAAATCGGGATGGCGGAAATTCCAGAAGGTTGGGAAAATATTGCACCGACCGAAATTCCACGTTTCACCAGCTATTATCAATGGAGCGGTGGAGCGACATTAACCAAGCTGGTCAGTCAGCAATATCGCGATGAGCAAGGTCGTTTTGTAATTAAGCTGTCACCGGAATGGATCGATAAAGTGACGATCGATACAAAATCGAACAAAAATCAAGATTTACGCTTTATTTTGAAAGCGACTGGCGAAAAGGTCGCTGAAGTTCGTTTCTTTAGTGAAAGTGATTGGAACAACCATAGTGGTGATTGGAAAGTGATCGCTCAGAACCGAGGTCAAATTATCGCGCTTTGGCAAAATAACAAAATGAACGTTATTCAAAATTAAGCTTATTTGCAAGGCAGCATACGACTGCATAGGCAGCGCACGGTTCCATCAGCACACTTTTGTTAACACGGATGCAGTCCGATATGCTGCCAACACATAAGCGGGTAGCTTACAGGCAGCCTATTAGGATAACATGAGCTATACAGCCTCTCGCATTACTGACACCCTGACTCTGAAGGAGGATTATAATGAGTAAAGTATTAATTATGGAGGACGAGGAGTCCATCCGCAGTTTTATTATTATTAATTTAAAGCGTAATGGCTTTGAAGTGCTGGAAACGGAAAATGGAGAGCAAGCGCTGCATATGCTCGAAACCGTGCCAGATATCGATATTGCGCTGCTTGATGTGATGGTGCCAGGCATTGACGGCTTTGAAGTATGCCGCCGTATCCGTGAGAAAAATGAACGTATCGGCATTATTTTCCTAACCGCCAAAGTGCAGGAGCAAGATAAAGTTTATGCGCTGTCTGTCGGAGCGGATGACCATGTGAGCAAGCCGTTTAGCCCGACCGAACTGATCGCCCGTATTCAGTCATTGCTGCGCCGTGTTAACGTACAGCGCGAATCAAACACCAAAGTGTCATTTGAATCCGGCCCATTCACACTTGATCTGATTTCTAAACAGTTCAAAAAGGGTGGCAAGCTGATTGAGCTGACACCGACCGAATTCTCGCTCGTACAATTTTTCCTTGAAAAAGAAAATACGCCGCTGAGCCGTGATGTGCTGCTCGATCATGTATGGGGCAAGGAGTATATGGGCGATCCGAAAATCGTCGATGTGAACATTCGTCGTCTGCGTCAAAAAATCGAAAATAACCCATCCGAGCCGGAATTCCTGCAAACGGTATGGGGACATGGGTATAAATGGAGAGGCCGGGATTCGTAATGATCAAAAAGGGGATGACCCGTCAAATCGTTCTGCATTATTTTATCGTTGTATTTTTGACGATATTGCTAGTAGAGCTGGTGTTTTTATTCGCCATTCGCACCTACTACTATGACGGGATATCAAACTATTTGCAGTCATCATTTGACAATACAAGCGTACCAGCCAACTATCGCGATATCGTGTCCGCCTATAGTTTGGACAAAGCTGAAGTGCAAGTGCTTGATTTGGAAGGCAATGTACTGCAAAACTCGACCGCATTTATTGTGGACAAGCCGGTGCAAACCGGTGATATTCCGCAGGCATTATCCGGCTCAACCGGGCGCTGGATCGGCAAGCAGGCAGGCACCGGCGAAGATGTGATGGCGGTTACGCGTATGATCAAAATTAACGGGGATAAGGAATATCTCGTTCGTTATGTTACGTCATTGGAACTCGTTAATCAGAAGCTGTTTTATATTACACTCGTCTCGGCAGGGATCGGCGTTGTCATTTTGATTATCGTACTGATGGTCAGCATCGGGCTTGCCAACTCGATCGTCAAACCGATCAATAACATTATCGGCGTTTCGACCTTAATGGCAAAAGGCGACTTTAACGTTCGCATCAAAGGCAATTATCCGCATGAAATCGGTGATCTTGCTGCCACGCTCAATTATATGGCAGACGAGATCGTGCGCAGCAATCAGATTAAGGACGATTTTATTTCGTCGATCTCACATGAACTGCGTACACCGTTAACCGGCATTAAAGGTTGGAGCGAGACGCTCGTATCCGGCGGCTTTGATCCGGACGAGACGAAGTTAGGCATGAACATCATTTCCAAAGAAACCGAGCGCCTGATCGGGCTAGTGGAAGAAATGCTCGATTTCTCCAAACTACAGCAAAATCAGATGAAACTTGTGCTTGGCGAAGTGCATCTCAAAGAAATTTTGCAAGAAACGATGCTAAACGTATGGGCAAAAGCCGAGCAAAAGCAAATCAAGCTTAGCTTGGAACCAGGCGATGCGAGTTATATCGTACAGGCTGACGGCAACCGTCTGAAACAGGTGTTTCTTAATCTGGTCGATAATGCGATTAAATTTTCACCAAATGAGTCAACGATCAAACTGATTATTAAAGAACTGACACCGGAACGTGTACGCATTATCGTCAAAGATTCCGGTATCGGCATCAGTTCCGAGTTTCTGGAAAAAGTTAAAGACCGCTTTTTCCAAGTTAACCCGAATCAGGGCGGTACAGGTCTCGGTCTGGCGATCACACAGCAGATCGTACAATTGCACAAAGGCGAAATGCATATCGAAAGCGAACTGGATCACGGTACATCAGTCATGGTCGATTTGCCGTTGCTCGCCAAAAAGCAGGCTATGCCCGGTTTGCTGGAAGAAGAAAATGGATAGTATGCCAATCGATATGCCCCTACATTGTGCCTGAAAATAGAAAATATGTGCTTATCGTTTGCCGAAAGCAGGCGAAATGATACCGTTTCATCCAATAATGGATGCTTGCTCGTACAGTTGCATTATAGCGCTCCCTGCCAATAGGCACAGCTTGAACAATCCCCCTGTCAATCGAGACTAACCCTTTTAACGTAAACATTGGTAAAACACGCTTGTGTAGCCGATGCAAACGCGAAGGAGTACAGTCTAAAGCAGCGGGGATTTTTTTGTAGTACAATAGCGACATGATCCATACCACCTACATAGTGATGTACGAAAGGAGTACGATCGATGTCAATAGAACATAAACCGATCCCTGCTGGACAGCTGTCCATCCGTCGGGCAGTACTAGGAGAAGAAGCATTAATTATCGCTTTGTTGGTCGAAGCTGCTGACTGGATGGAGGAGCAAGGCATTGGACAATGGCGGCGTGCACTATTTACACCAGCGCTAATCGGCAGTTATTTTGCCGAGCGTGAAGTGTATGTGGCAGAATGCGCTGGTGAACTAGCAGGTATGTTTACATTGCAAGCTGGGGATGAGGAATACTGGCAGCATCAAAATGATAAGGAATACTGGTATTTGCATCGTCTTACCGTTGCACATAAATTTCGCGGTCTGGCAATCGGTGCGTATATGCTTGACCAGGCGGTACAAATGGCAGCGGCACGAGGCAGCAAAGGGCTACGTCTCGATTGTCTGGCTGAGCTGGTACCATTGAATCGATTTTACCAGCGCCATGATTTTCGGTATATGGGTACGCATAATGTGAATGGCAAGCAAGCAAATTTGTACGAAAAGCTGCCACCAGCTCGTGCCTATGAATTGCGCCTTGAATATTTTGGTGAGCGTGACTTTGATACATTGCTGCGCTGGACAGACGAGCAAGATGCCCAAATGTTAATGCAGTGGAGTGGTCCGGTATGGCGTTATCCGCTCCAACGATATGACCTGGAACAATATATCGTTGGAGCTAACGATCCATCCCGTTCGGATTGGCTTATCTATGCGGTTGTTGAGCGTTTGAGCGGACAGACGATGGGGCATATGGCATTAGGTCGTATCGATCGTCAGAATCGTTCTGCACGGCTATCACGCGTGCTTGTTGGCGATGCTAATGCTCGAGGTAAAGGCTATGGACGACAGATGGTAATGGAAGGGCTGCGCATCGGCTTTGAAGCGCTTGGACTGCACCGGATTACGCTCGCTGTGTTTGATTATAACGAACAGGCGGCAGGTTTGTACGAATCATGCGGTTTTCGCAAAGAAGGTTTGCATCGCGATACGGCGCTTGTCGACGGAACGTATTATAGTGTGTATGAGATGGCTATATTGGAGCAGGAATGGGCGGAGCTAACGCAGCGAGCAGCAGCGAAGTCCGAAGGATAGTTCTTCCTAGCTGAACACATTGATATCAAAAACGGTAGACGATTATGCTGTAACAGAAGCATAATCGTCTACCGTTCGTTTATTTATACGAATATTGTTTATTTATACATACGAATGATGGACAAATCAAGAGGACATACCACCTGCATGAACACGACCGGATTTGTCATACACTTCTTGTAGCAGCCGAGCAGGTTGCGTACGTACCGACGGCTTGGCATATACCGTCTCGTATGGTCCCACAACGGCGATCTGTTCCGGTGTGCCTTCGATGACAGCACCTTCTTTAATGATCGCACCTTCAGCGATGATGGCATATTCGATTCGTGCCTGTTTGCCGATCGTTGCACCTGGCATAATAATGCTGTATTTGACTTCCGCCTGTTTGCTGATCGTAGAGCCGTTAAAGACGACCGAACGCTCCACATTGCCTTCCAGCGATGCTTTGCAGCTCACCATCGAGCAAGCCGGTGCATGAGCGTGATCATTGTCTTGTAATGGGTTATACTCGGCGGAAAACATCGGCCAAGCGGAGTTTTTTAACTCAAATTGGCGACTATGTTGTAAAATGTCCATATGCGCTTCCCATAGACTGTTGATCGTGCCAACATCTCTCCAGTAGCCAAGGAATTCATAAGCGACCACTTTTTCCCGATCCGTCAGCATTTGTGGAATAATATTTTTACCAAAATCATGACTGGACTGCTCGTTTAGCGCATCTTGCATCAGATGTTGACGCAAATACTGCCAGTCGAACACATAGATGCCCATCGACGCGAGATTGCTTTCCGGATCGGCAGGCTTCTCGGAAAATTTAGTAATATTCATATCGGAGTCGGTGCTCATCACACCAAAACGGCTCGCTTCTTCCCACGGTACCTCGACGACCGCGATCGTAGCGCGCGCTTTATTTTCGCTATGGTATTGCAGCATTTCATTATAGTCCATATGATAAATGTGATCGCCGGACAGAATGAGCACATCTTTTGGAGCAAGCGCATCGATATATTCGATGTTTTTATAAATCGCATCCGCTGTACCGACATATTCGCCTGTACGTTCGGAGGAAAGTAATGTAATATTCATTGAATGGTGAGGTGTAGACCAAGCGTCGCCGTGACCGATATGGTCATGCAACGATTGTGCTTCATACTGGGTCAATACCCCGACTGTATCGATCCCGGAATTCGCACAGTTGCTGAGAGGAAAATCGATAATTCTGTAGTCTCCGCCAAACGGAACTGCTGGTTTCGCTATAATGGAAGTCAAAGGAGCCAGCCTACGTCCTTCGCCCCCGGCCAGCAACATTGCGATACATTCTTTATTTGTCTTATTCATGTTGTATTCCCTCCCATTTTCATGACAACGCTCAGTTGACAATGTATTAGTCTTTTAAACGTTCCTGATCCGTGTTGAAACAACAAAAAATGTAAAATATTATAAAAAATAAAAACGAGGCTTGTTAAGCCGCATTCGGATGAACATTTGCGGAGTCGCAATGTCATACGAACCGATTCTACAATCAATATCGTAACAAAAGCCTGTAATAACAAGCATTTAGAGAGCTTGCAAAATTTCGCTATTCAAGGCATATTGAAAAGGGTAATAAATAAGGTTAATGAATTTTTGTTCTACTGAACGGAATTTGATATGATCTTTATGCGAATAATCAGTCATTTATAAGTTTGAATAGGCGAACATACGGGATGGGATGGAATTATTTGGAATGCAGTACATTTGGCAGGATGCCAATCATTTTGGAGGTGATCGTTTGAAGTCACATCGTTCGCAAGCTATGCTGCCCAGTGCGGAGGAGATTTTTCTATTTCACGAAGGTACTAATTATCATGCTTATCGTCACTTTGGTTCACATCTAACTTCCGAAGAAGGGAAGGAAGGTGTGCGATTTACCGTATGGGCGCCCCATGCGCAGGCGGTTGGTGTAGCTGGGGATTGGAATAACTGGACTGGAGATCATCATTTATTACATAAAATTGAAGGTACAGACATCTGGACTGGCTTTTTTACCGAGGTCGGTTTGCACAGTTTGTATAAATATCATATTACCGGAGCGGATGGCACACGCTTTTTAAAAGCTGATCCGTATGCGATTCATGCGGAAGTACGCCCGGCAACCGCGTCGGTTGTCGCTACCCTTGCCGGTTACAAATGGCAAGATGCCGCATGGCGTCGCAAACGTCGTCCGCTGTACCAGCGTCCGCTTAATATTTATGAAATGCATGCAGGCACATGGCGGCAAAAGGAAGACGGCAGTCTGTACAATTATCGTGAGCTTGCTGACTTGCTTGTGCCTTATTTGACCGATATGGGCTATACGCATGTGGAATTGATGCCGCTCACCGAGCATCCGTATGATTTGTCTTGGGGTTATCAAAGTACCGGTTATTTTGCACCGACGAGTCGTTATGGTACACCGCAAGATTTAATGTACTTTGTGGATCGCTGTCATGGGGCAGACATCGGTGTATTGCTCGACTGGGTACCGGGTCATTTTACTAAAGATGCGCATGGTTTACGCCAGTTTGATGGTACGCCATTGTATGAATATGCCGATCCGGATCGTGCTGAAAAGCATGGCTGGGGCACGCTTTCGTTTGACTTTGGTAAGCCAGAGGTGCGTTCGTTCCTCATTTCCAGTGCATTGTATTGGCTAGACGTATACCATTTTGACGGCTTGCGTGTGGATGCGGTCACTAGTATGATCCGTCTTGATTTTGAACGTGAAGGCGGCGGATGGCGTCCGAATCAATATGGAGGCGTGGAAAATCTGGAAGCAATCTCGTTTTTGCAGCAATTGAACAAAACGGTGTTCCACTATTTTCCGCATACATTAATGATGGCAGAGGAATCAAGCGCATGGCCAGGTGTGACCAAACCGGCACATGAAAATGGGCTTGGCTTCAATTATAAATGGAGTATGGGCTGGATGAATGATACGCTCGACTATGTGGAGACATCGTTTGATGAGCGCCCGAGCAAGCATAATCTGCTTACCTTTCCGCTCGTCTATGCATATTCCGAGAACTTTACATTACCGCTCTCTCATGATGAAGTCGTACATGGCAAACGGTCACTATTAAACAAAATGCCAGGCAGCTATGAGCAGAAGTTTGCTGGGCTGCGTTTGTTGCTTGCGTATCAGATGACCCATCCGGGCAAAAAGCTGCTATTTATGGGCGGCGAATTTGGTCAATTTATCGAATGGAAAGATCAGGATGGGCTAGATTGGTTGTTGCTCGATTATGAAATGCATCGCAAAATGCAGGGCTATACACGCGAGCTAAACCATCTGTACGCAGCATCACCGGCATTGTGGGAACGCGACCACGATTGGGAAGGCTATGAATGGCTGAATGCGGATGATGCAAGTAATAGTGTCATTACGTATATGCGCAAAGGACGCAAGCCCGGCGATACGCTGATCATTATTATTAACTTCCAACCTGTGCCACGAGTAAACTATCGCATTGGGCTGCCGAAGCCAGGTACGTACACCGAAATATGGAACAGTGATGATCCGCGCTTTGGCGGTACAGGTGGACGTACGGAAAAGCTGTTATCATCGGAAAAGATTCCGTGGGATCAACAGCAACAAAGCGTCAGGTTAACGATTCCTCCGCTAAGTGTGTTAATTTTGAAAAAAGGAACTGCCGCCAAAAAGCCGAAAAGTTAAGCAGACGAGCCCTATACGTCAGCGGAGCAGAGCCTATACGATGTTTAGTGTATACGGCTAAGCTTGTGTAGACGGTGTTTAATAGATGATGTTTAGTGTATATCGCTGAGTTCATAACGCCGGCTACCACGAGCAGCAGTTCACTTGAAGCATACTGTCATAGATCATACTGTCATAACGGTCACCGTATAATCGGGTAAACGATGCTTATCGTTGGACAGCACAATGGAGATGGCGATATGTCTGTTAGTGTGCATGTTCTAATTTCGGATGAACATAGTGCTTGCTTGAGCGAAAGTTGGCGGCATTTATGCTGTATAAATCGTAGTGGTACCGTTTATATCCAAAGGAGGAGTTTTGCATGAATATTTTATTTGCAGCAGCCGAGGCTAACCCTTTTATTAAAACCGGTGGCTTGGCAGACGTAATCGGTGCGCTTCCAGCCGCACTCAAAAAAGAAAAATGCGATGTACGTGTCGTCATGCCGAATTACAGCAGCATTAACGAGGCGATTCGCAGCCAGGCAACATTAGTTGATGTCGTTCAGGTACAGGTAGGGTGGCGCAGTCAGTATTGTGGCATCAAGCAGTTTAAACAAGATGGCATTACGTTTTATATGCTGGATAATGAATATTATTTTGGGCGTGACGGGATTTATGGTTATGGCGATGATGGCGAGCGATTTGCTTTTTTCTGCCGTGCTGTACTGGATATTTTGCCGGTTATCGATTTTCAACCGGACATTATTCATGCGCATGACTGGCATACCGGTATGATACCACTGCTGCTCAAAGCACAGTATCAATCGGTACCGTTTTATTCGCAAATTCGTACGGTGTTTACGATCCACAATTTGCTGTATCAAGGCGTGTTCCCGTATTCCACATTATGGTCTTTGTTCGGTCTGGATGATCGTTATTTCCATGCAGGCGGTGTAGAGTATTACGGCAACATTAATTATTTGAAAGCAGCGATCGTATTTGCCGATCGGGTCACTACCGTTAGCCCTACATATGCCGAAGAAATCAAAATGCCGTATTACGGTTATGGTTTGGACGGACTGCTTCGTTCACTCGGTGGGCGTTTGCGCGGGATTGTAAATGGAATCGATACGAAAAGTTACAATCCCGCTACCGATCCTTATTTGCAAACCCATTACCGCAGCGCAACGAACAAACGGCTTGAAAATAAAGCGGCTTTGCAGGAAGAACTCGGTTTACCGATACGAGCGGATGTGCCGATCGTCGGTATGGTTACCCGTCTCGTTGAATCGAAAGGGTTAGACCTTGTTGCCCGTGTGCTGGATGAACTGCTGTATTACAATGATGTGCAATTTGTGCTGCTTGGCACAGGCGAGGCGATGTATGAAGATTGGTTCCGTGGCGCGGCATACCGGCATCCGGAAAGCCTTGCCGCCGAAATTCGTTTTAGCGAAGGAGTGGCACGCCGTATTTATGCCGGAACGGATATGTTTCTGATGCCATCTCAATTTGAACCGTGCGGTATTAGCCAGCTGCTCGCCCTTCGTTACGGCAGCATTCCGATCGTACGCGAAACCGGCGGTCTGAACGATACGGTGCAGTCTTATAATGAAATGACCGGTGAAGGAAATGGCTTTACGTTCAATGCCTACAATGCGCATGATATGCTGTATACGATTCGCCGCGCTGTATCCATTTATCAACAACCAAAGCATTGGAAACAGATTATGAAAAATGCGATGACCGGCGACTACAGCTGGCAAACGTCGGCACGTGAATATTTGGAAGTGTACCGTGAAGCACAAATGAGTGAATAGATTGACCAATAGCCCGTTCTCCACCTCAAGGAGAGCGGGCTATTTTATGGGCTACGTCATTCACGTAATAAAACATTATAAATCGTCTAGTACGCAGACCAAGTTAAATTTAAATTTGGATTGTATGCTAATATCCTTATTCATAAAAGCTTGAGCTAGCTCCAAAAATCAAATGAATCTCGGTCAAAGTACTAGGCAGCCAGCGTTTGATGTTGACGCTCATAACGAATCGTCAGCAGGGCAGCGAGTGCGAAAGCAATGACCATTAACCAAATCGGAATGCGTGGATCGAACGTATACGCCCAGCCGCCGATAATGCCAGCAGGGGAAGTGATCAGCAAAATAAGCACAGACAGCATCGAGAAAATTTTCGCCCGTTTGTTATCATCAATCGCATTAGCGACTGCCGCTTCCAAATAAGGCGAGCTAATCATCATACCAACCGCCGCGATCACTGTACTTAGCGCCACCCATGCCAGCTCCGTAATCGGCCCGATGACGAGCATCACATTCGAAATAACCGACAAGCCAAAGCCAGCCATCATCGATTTGTACATCGCTTGTTCAGGAATACGCGGCGTCAGTAGCCATAATACGAGCAGCATTACAATCGAAGACACAGCTGGCACAAAAGAGATCAAATCGCTATCAATATGTAAATAATCCGCCATATAGAGCGATAAATACGTCGTTTTGAGCGTCGTCTGAAAATTAAACAATACATAGACACCGAAAATGAGCAGCAGCGAACGACTGCTGGTAATTTCACGAATCGCTCCAGCGTAATCGAGCAAACTTTTACCAAGACCGAGCTCGCGCGTTTCTTGCATTTTACGGTACCCGATCTCCGTTTCGCGTGTCGTCATATGGCGCCCGATAAATTGAAACGTCATAAAGATCGCCGCCAGTACATACATAATTCGCGTACCGCCGACCAGTCCGTAGGAATAGACAAGCAACCCGCCGAGCGGAGCAAATAACCCGCCGATGACACTAATAATTTGCAGCAATGTAAACACATAGGTACGATCAGCAGGACGTGTATCTTCAACGACGAGACAATAAAAAGCGGTCGATGGCACACGTTGAAAACCGTTAACGAGCGCCGCAGCTACAAAAAACCATACATTTTGCGACACCGCCCAGATGATAGCCGCCAGCGTCCAGCTTAATAAGTCAAAATAAAGCACAGCTCGTTTACGCCCTAACCGATCGGTCAAGTAACCGCTTAAAAAAGAAGAAATCACTTGCACGACCAAACTAAGCGTCGTAATCCAGCCAATCGCCGTCTCCGTGACGCCAAGCTCATACATATACAATGTCGCATACGTCATCACCATGCTATAAGGAATCAGAAAAAAAGGTTCAAAAGCAAGACAGCCACGGCTGTTGCCTTGAAGGCGGGGGAACCAGGTGCGTGTGCTCATGTGTCATATCCTCCGTTTGAGTGTGGGATCATAGAGTGGGTAAAGGATTTCAGTGATTCGTCGGCTGTGCGGTAAGGATCATTTTGTCGAGTGAACAGCTGGATGATCCTGCCTTTGTCAACGTGAGGCAAAGGCAGGAAATGAACGGCGTGCCGATTTCGTGCCAATCAGCAAGTCAACGGAATGTACGTTGCAAATTTGTGCCATTCATTTTGCTCGATCTGGTTTGTGATCAATAGGTAGATGTCGGCGGTCGTTTAGATCGTTTTGTGACCGAGCCGCCGGGAGACATACAGCAAGCTCGCGCCAGTAAATAGATAGTAGAGCAGATTGGCTTAAAGCGTCTATGCTTATGTAGTCAGTCAGATTCATGCGCCTATTCGAGTTACGCTACTGTGGACGGAAGACGGCACAGCAAATAAATAATCATAGAATGTGATGCACTGACGTATGTAGCACAAACTTCGAGAGCATAGCTTTGATCGACATGATCTTTCTTGCATCCAATCTGTTATAGCGACTTCACTAACCGACGAATTTCGAATAGTTTTATGTTACCGAATCGAAGAAAGATATGCAATCGTAAAGTGATCTGTAGTTGCTCGTTGCTGGAAGGGTTTATTTGTTGTGACAAAATTTTTGTATTTAATTTATAAAAAATCCTAAAAATGTAATTATAGGATGGGTATGAACCATAAAACCAATTTTAGTTCTGTAAAATAATAACTTCCATTTTCGGAAAAGTCCGATATACTCAAAGTGTTCACGTTATTCAACTAGCGCCATACCGAAGATGGATAGATGATTATAGCCAAAAGCGTGAACATAATAAGCGCAAACCACCCATACATAAAAGATCGGTAGGTGATCCTAATTAGCACGTCTATGTAAGTAGTCATTTCGATTACATAAGCAGCTTCGTTGTCCTCATGCTAACTGTGTAACTACGAATCGTACCTTGCAGTTAACGTATCGTTACAGTAGTGAAAAGAGGGAGCAAGTGAAGCAATGGTTGATAGTTTGTACCTTTCGCTTCGCCATTCAGCTCTACCCCAAAACATGGAGCTACGTTTCTAGACGTTATGTTTCACATTACATCTCCTAACAACGTATTTCATCCGAAATGTAGCAAAACATTAAAAATCGCCTCCAGATGTAGCTGTTATGCTTAACAATTCTCTACCACTCCATCATAGAAAGGAATCCCATTTACTATGAACTTATTTTCGAAATACCGTGCATTATTATCCCAAACATGGTGTATGAAAATGATACTATGCAATCTGCTCATCGTTGTGTTGTGCCTTCCTGCCGTCTCGACCTTTGCAGCCACCCAGCAGGTGTATGAATATGATGCGAGCGGACGTTTAACCACAATGTACACCGCAGACCAGAAAACGACATATTCATACGACAAAAATGGTAATTTAATCGGTAAACATCAGGTTGTACAAGGTGATTCTACCACTCCTGAACCAACGACAGACCCTACGTTAATTCCGCCTCCTGTTCCAGTACCGACGAAATCGGGTTTGCCGACAGAATACTGGATTGATCATTTAGAACAAACGAAAGTTTCCACGACGTGCGGAGGGGTTCGTGTATCCGGCTGGTACTTGAATCCGGCAGGGATCAAAAAAATAGAAATCTACATTGATGGTGTATTTCGTGGACGCGCCTATATGGGCGACAGCCGCGAAGATGTGTATGACGCCTATCCTGCATATAACAATCATATTGCAGGGTTTCATGCCGACAACTTGGGGTGTACCACTTCGGAAATCCAACGTGCAGATGGTACAAAGAGAATACGGACAGGGAAGACGTATCAGCAAGTCCAAATTCGCATGATCAATCAAGCTGACCAAGTAACTACTTATAATAGGTCGGTTAGAGTGAGTGTTGTACCGCCAGCAGATCAGTTGCCGATTCAATATTGGGTAGACCGAATCCAGTCCATCCCCGTGTATACGCCACATGGCATGATTGAAGTATCCGGCTGGTATTTGGACACAGTAGACCTGCAACAGATCGAAGTCTTGATTGATGGGGAGTATCACGGGAGAATGGTTGTAGGGAGTGGCAAGTCCCGTGAAGATGTATATCAAGCCTATCCAGCGTATAACAATCATACGTCTGGTTTTAATTTGAGTTCGATCAAGATTCAAACCGAGGGGACGCCCTATACTCAGCGAAAATCAGATGGAACCCTCGAAGTTGTACCGAATGTATTCAACCATCTGGTCGAACTGCACATGATGAATCAACAGGGAGACGTCACGATTTACAAAAGCTGGGTTAAGATTGATTTGAATCGGTAACCGGTTGAATGACATCCATGCCTTCACATTTACAGAAAGAAGATCGAATCGACTACCAAAGAAGAATAGTCTATGTCCACCTATTATTCATCCTGTCTACGTCCTATAGATGCTGATGATGTTGCTTATATTCAGCAGCATCATATCCATTGCTGAAGCGTATGTCGTTCACAGAAATTGAGCGAAGGGAAGGCAAGGAAATCCTCATCTCGATCCAGCCACCAAGCCGAGCCGCTAATCCGCAAAGTATACAGCCAGACGTATGGACGACGGTCGTGAACAATGTGTATCCGGCTCCTGGTTTATAACAATTATGCATTCGGGTTTCATTCCAGCAATTGCCCATTTTGACCATCGGTACAATTCATTGTAAACAAAATGCAAATGGAACTAACAAAGGAGTAAAGAGTCAATTTGATCATACGGTCACTATACGCATGATCAATCGAATAGATCAAGGGATGACTATATATCAAACTGTCTAGAACTCCACTATGAACACCATCTACGTCATCAAAGTAGCTGTATAACGGAACCGATAATAGTGGACACCAGCGCCATCCTGAATAGTTGGATAAGCGAATGTCCAGTGCTACTAAAAAACAGATAAAGGAGTACCCTCCAAATGTTAAAACGAGCCGTTCAGTGTTATATACTCAGTCTATTGTCCTTTTTTATGGTAGTGACATCTTGTATTGGTGCATTCCCCTCGTCTTCGTATGCAGCAGCGTCCCTTACTCCATCATTCCTTACGGATGCGATTCTGCCACCGGGCGTGACGTTGGACCCAAACAACAACCAAGAACCTATCCTTGACCCGCCACAAGTAGTCAAGTGGGAAGACCCTTCAGCAACAGACGATGCGTATGCGTTGTCTTCCAGTCTATCCTCTACGTTCGGCATTCAAAGCTTAACCGATACCATGCAAGACCTCTCACTACAAGATTCGCTATTACAACAGGAAGATTCCCTTGCCCAAGAAGATCGATTGCCCGTCCCGTTTGTCCCCAACTTCTTGCTGTCAGACCAAGAGATAGGCGAACTGATGCTAGCCGGTGCAGGCAAATATGATCGCTACCAGCTTCACCTGCTGCTCGCTCAGCAGCAGATCGATCCATTAAAAATCTGGAAACAGAAACAAGAAAGCGGCTTGACATGGAAAGACTGGCTCCCTCAAAGCGGACTGAAGATCGCCACCGCCAGTACAGTCAGTCAAAGTGTATATGGCATCTTCCCCGGTGACACGCTGCAAAACAATTCGGTGTTCCCATCGATCGAATCATGGAGTTCAAACGAGACGACATCGCAAGATGACCCGCCAAACGATCAGACCGAGCCGGACACCGTTCAGCAAAATACATACCCTTCGGAAACGAACTTTTTAGAACGCTCGCTCATCTCTACGATGGCGGTTAGTTCCAGCGACGAATCGACCGTCAACAATTTCCAAAAGAATATGAACAGCTACCTGAAACTGATCGCCCCTCTACAAATCAACCAGATTTACAAAGAACAATACGCCGACCGACAAAAAACAAGCGAATCCATCGATCCTGCCACCGGTGCATTAACGTGGAAGTTTAACGCGTTACATTACCCAGGCCGCGATGGACTGGATATGGATTTGGGACTGATGTATCAATCCAATCAAGCCACCAGCTTTTTGGAAGCGAATGCCCTCATCCCGGTCATTGAATACCGAAATGGTACGGCTAGCTTGCAATACAAAAATATCGCCAAAACCGAGTGGGCGAGCGAAAACTATCTGTTCAACACCTTCCAACTCGGCAACGGATGGTCGTTCCAGTTGCCTTCCTTGCAAATCGAGCGTCCGAAATATGGCGATACCTCGATGGCGTACTACTATTACCATGATGGACAAGGCGCCTCGTATCAGGTGAAATTTGGCGAATCGGCAACGAATCTGGTCCATCCGCCGAATAACCTGACCCGTTTTATGCGCGGTGGCAGCTTTAGCAATGGACAAACGAATGCAGCCTATTATATGGAATACCCGAACAAAAAACGCGAATACTTTAACGATCAAGGTCAACTCATCGGGATCGTGGATCGTTTCCAAAATAAAATCACGTATGAATATGGCGGCAAGCCTTTGCAATACATCCAGATGACCGACACGACCGGACGCAAGCTGCGCATCGAATATGAGCGCGGCACGACAGAAAATGTCATAACTGTCTATTCCATTACATCGGATGGGCAAAAACAAGCCGAAGTCGTACTGAAAGGACAACCCCAGCAATGGCAAGCACGTGATCGTGGCAATACGCTACGAGAGAAAAATTATGATGTCCGTGATGTGAACCCGGTATTGCGTACGTTATCGTATGTCCACGACGATGCCAGCGGCAATCGCCAATATTTGTGGACATCCAAATTTAACTATAGGGACAATTCCAGAGCCGAATTCAGTTATACGAGCCGGAATTGGAATACGCAAGAAGGCACAGGTGTCATGGCAGCTTTCCCGCTCAGTGAAGTCGAATACCCGCGCTCGCAAACGTACTATGATTACACCCGAGTCGTACACAATCTCGGTCGAGACGGCTTACAAATGGAGTATGTCGTGTCCGAGCGAGCCGATGAACCGCGAAAGCAAGACGGCTCCAAACGTAATGCGCTCGTCAACCACATCCAATATACGTATCAAGGCGATTACACCGGCTTCCCACAGGCAACGAGCCAGGAGAACATGCCTACCGGTTATACGTATGAGCAGCAAGCCTTGACGATGGAACAAGGCAATCCAACATTCCGTACGGTGACTCGCTTTAATTACAAAGGTCAACAGCAAGACATCTTGCGCTATGGTGCCGATGGACATTCCAGCCTCACGACCATCGAAGCGTATGACAGCAACTTTAAATACAAACCGCTGCGCAGTAAAGAATTGGAGATCGATCCGGGAGGACAACGGACACGTTACACCGGGCAAACGTATGATACCAATGGCAATCTGATTCAGCAAACGGCACCGCTGACCGAAGAACAATTCGCCAATGCGGATACGAAACAAAAACGTTCGATCATGTATACGTATGAATCGCAGTATAACCAGATTCAAACCGAATCGTTGTACCAAAATGACAATACCCAGCTGACAAAAACGTACGCGTATACTGCAGATGGACGCCTCAGCATGGTACGTGATCCATTAGGTCAAGAAATGACGATGACGTACACGAAAACATCCGGTGGCGTGGTTAGTCAGGTGGCGACAGAGCGTCCAGTACGTGAGGGGATTCAAGCGCGCACCGTGACCAATTATAGCGCCGATACCGGCTATGCCCTCCCTTCTGCCGTGAGCACGTATTTCCGTTCCGCGAGCAACGGCAGTCAGCTTCAAAACACGCAAAGCTTCCGTTACGATGCACGGACAGGCTTGCTGCTGGACGAAACGAATGGAGACGGGAAAATCACCAGTTACACTTACGATGCGCTCGATCGTATTGTGCGTGTGCAACAGCCTGCATTAACGAATACCGATGGCGAAGTGTACACGGTCGCAGACCGTTATCACTATGAAGACGGCTATGTGGATCGTCAAGACGGCGGCGCAGCTGTAGCGGGTTTGATCGTAAGCAGTGACCAGGAGACGAACCAGAAATCAACCGGCGCACAAGTGAATCGGAACGAGCAGATTGCCACATATGATGGATTTGGCATGATGCTCACCGATTCAACTACAGATCGCAGTCATCCCGCAATGCCGACCACCAAAGTCGTTCGTTATGTTACCGATGCCAAAGTGCGTCCAGTCAAACAAACGACCACCGTGTATCGTGGAACGCCAAGCTCCGGTATGCAACTGAGCGAAGGGCCGATCCATAATGTTACGATCGCCTATGATAGCTGGAATCAACCGATCACCACCACCGATGCGCAGGGAAATGTGACCAAAACCGTCACTTCGCCGTCGCAGTTGAAAACGTCACTAACGTTTCAGGATGCAAATGGAACGGTATTGAATGCAGTCGATCAGCAATATGATACATGGGGCAATCTGACCCAAACGATCGCTTATCAAGATGCTGCCAATCGCAGCCAGCCGATTCGGGAAACGTACACGTACGATATCGCTGGCAATGTGCTAACGTATACCGATCCGGAAACGAATGGGAATGCCCAGCATGGTCGTAACCGGGACGGCGTGACCCAGAGCTATACGTACGACCGACTAAATCGTCCAGTTCGCTTGCTCGATGCGCTGAATCAGACCACCAGTTATACTTATGACGGCAACAATCAATTGATCAAAGCGAGTATACAAGATGGCAATAGCACCGCTGTCATTTTCAATAAAGACTTTAACGAAGTCGCTCAACTGCTCAGCAAAACCGATCCGGCGAATGTTAGCACGCAAAATCAGTACGATGCGATGGGACGGTTAAACGTGGCGATCGACCGTAAGGGCATCCGCACCACGTATACGTATGATGAATGGGGACAACCGAAAACGATCTCGGAAGGGGAAGGCACAGCGAATCCGCTGAAATATACGTACACGTACGGCAAAAATAATATCCAGACGAAGCAACTTCGTATGGAGGGATCGTCTGTCCTAGAAAAGATCGATCAGCAGACAAAAACTGATTTGCTCGGACGGATCGTGCAGCAGACCGCGCGTACAATGGATAGTACGACGCAGCCTGCCTATGCCGGTGGCATGAGTTTGACCTACAACGGTCAGGGCCAGGTCGCCTCGATGCAAACCGATTATCAGGCAGGCACGACTAGCGTGCAGGGAACGCTGCAACAGTATACGTACGACAGCAAGCAACGATTAACCAACATTGCGGTTGGCAGCAGTAATCAAACGATTCAATATGCGTACACACCACAAGGGTCAATCGCCTCCATCACGTATCCAACGATGACCAATGGAAAAGTGATGAAAAGTAGCTATACGTACGATGCTTTGAACCATATGACGCAAATGACCACGACGTTAGACGTTGGACTACTTGCTGCATCCAGTTATACGTATGATCGAAATGGAAATGTGTTACAACGAATAGAGAAACGAGCTGACAAAGCTGATCATACAACCAGCTATACGTATGATAGCATCAACCGCTTAATCGGCGTGAATGATTCCGTTCGCGGTTCTACCACGTACACGTATGATTTGCGCGGCAATCGGCTGCTTCAAAGCGTCGACCAGCCGAGCACAACCGCGAAAACTCAGGAGCATCAGTATACGTATGATCTGGATAACCGGTTGAAGCAGGATCAGGTTAGCCGAAGTGAACAAGGGAAGGAAAAGGTAACGACGACCTCGTTTGCGTATTTGCCAGATGGCACCCGGTTCCAAAAGAAGGTGA
>NZ_JAXSQZ010000013.1:0-71493 GCF_034659835.1 Paenibacillus campi | reverse complement strand
CGCCGCTAACTATTAGAGAAGCAAGCTTCTCGTCAAGTCCGCTCGACTTGCATGTATTAGGCACGCCGCCAGCGTTCGTCCTGAGCCAGGATCAAACTCTCCAATAAAGTGTTTGACTTGCTCATTTTGTTGCTGGCGAGAACATTGCTGTTCTCTATAGTTTGAAGAACCGAAGTTCTTCACTCACTCGTTGTTCAGTTTTCAAAGATCAAACTCTTTCGTTACTGCTCAGTTTCTCTCGCAGCAACTCTTATATCATATCATGTTGTGTTTCGTTCGTCAAGCACTTTTTTGAAGTGTTTTTCAGCTTCAAATGCTTCATGGACGAAGCGTATGATATGTTTTCTTTCATTGTCACTCGTTCGCGACAACTTTTATAATATATCATGTGAACTTCTTGGTGTCAACACTTTTTTCAAACTTTTAAGCCCCGTTTTAGTCAGGAGCGAGTCGGTTGAACTCGATCTCCTTCCTAGCGGCGCTAAAAGTTAATTAGTGCGAAAATCAATTTATCATAAATGGCGGAAGCCGTCAACTGTATATGATCAGTTTTTGGCTTCCGGATAACGTGCGGTGCGTACATACTTAGCCAGTTCTTTTTGTGGAGCAAAACGAGCATACATTTTAAATATCGTTTTATATCTTTTATCGATTGCCTGACGAATATCTTGGTTTAGACGTTGGTCACTGAGATCGAATAGCATCTCGTCCAGTTCTTTTCGTAATACATAAGCCATTTCCTTGCACTCATTTTCGTTTAGCAGCATTCCAAGCATATAAAATCCTCCCTAAGTTAACTCCTCACTTAATCTATCCTTTATTCCAAACTTTGCGACTTTAAACATCATTCTTTGTTTGAAAGATAGGGTTTAACAAGCCTTTCCAAGTCTGGCACTCATATAGTCTAGATAGTGATGATTTAACCTTATTCCATATGCTTGTAAACATATCACTGCAAAAAGGGACGGCTCTGTTTAGCTCATTAACCAGTACGTCACTGTGCTCTCGATCACTGCCGCAATAAATAATAGAATGACAATCCATATACTGGCTGGAACGATCGAACGCAAAAATGCACGCCGCTCGTTTTGCAATCTTTGGCGCCCCGTCTCATTCCATGTTGTTAACGTATCCAGCATCAGCTTGCCAAACTTCAACCCATAAGCAGATGCAATGATAATCGCGGGAATCTCGATAATGCCATGCGGAAGCAATCCTTTGACGATTAGCTCCGTTACGTTTGCTCCGTGCAAACTTTCCGCCTGCAACAAATAACCGATGATCATGCCATTCATAACGAGGAAAATGACAGGAATAATCCCGATAAAGAACCCTAGCAGAATGATCAGAATACTTTTGACTGCATTATTGAAGAAAATGAACAGAAAATAGTTCATCTGTACGTTACCGCTCTGCTTTAACTGTTTGCTTACAATGCGAAGCTGTTCAAGTTGGCTGCTTAAATAGTTTCCGAGCGGTTCAGCTAGTACGCTCCCTGCTACAAGACCGATAATAAACAGTACGGTCGCTACAACGAGCATTGAGCGATTTTGCCTCAAATCGTACCAAAATGTGCGAAAAGACAGCATAGTTTCACTCCTTTGATCCTAAAGATTAGATTAATGGTATGTTGTTTTAATGCCTGTACGCTGATTGACTTACTAGAGATCAAGTATGATGTTATGGAAAGATTGATCGTTATTAGGTTCTCCTTCTATATACGTCAAACTCTGGCTGAAGAAAAGCAGGTCATCTTGACACCATCAGTGTAACATAGACTCTATACTGATCACGAATCATAAGTACGACGCTTGTAAAACGATCTAAAACAAAAAGGGACGCGACTATACGTCCTCGTCCCTTTGCTCCATGCTCCATGCTCCATGCTCCATGCTCCATGCTCCATGCTCCATGCTCCATGCTCCATGCTCCATGCTCCATGCTCCATGCTCCATGCTCCATGCTCCATGCTCCATGCTCCATGCTCCATGCTCCATGCTCCATGCTGATTAATTGTATTTGTCCACTACACGCTGCGCAAGCTCCAAATACATTTGCCCAATCTCTGTATCTTCAGCATATACAGAAGGCGAGAAGTCCGGATCAGTCGCCAAGTTATCGGTAGCTCCGAGCGGAATTTGCGCTAGTAATTCGGTATGCAGGTTTTCCGCCAACATGCCGCCACCGCCGCGACCGAATACATAGTCTCGCTGCCCATCACGCGCCTGATAATAAGCCATATTTTCCACCACGCCCAAAATATCATGGTTCGTCTGGATCGCCATCGCGCCTGCACGTGCCGCAACGAATGAAGCTGTAGCGTGTGGAGTCGTCACCAAAATTTCTTTGCTTTGCGGCAACATCTGGTGTACATCAAGCGCTACATCGCCGGTACCCGGTGGTAAATCAAGCAGCATATAATCGAGTTCCCCCCACTCGACATCTGCAAAAAACTGTCGCAACATCCGTCCAAGCATCGGACCGCGCCAAATGACCGGGTTATTTTCGCGAATAAAAAAGCCCATCGACATCACTTTGACACCAAAACGTTCTACCGGCTGAATCCGTCCTTCTTCCACTTCTGGGTATTCTTCAATTCCCATCATGTCCGGCACACTAAAGCCATAAATATCCGCATCGATAATGCCTACCCGTTTACCGAGACGAGCTAGTGAAGTTGCCAGATTTACAGTCACTGTCGATTTGCCTACACCACCTTTACCGCTCGCAATCGCGATAAAACGGACACCAGACTCTGGATGAATAATGGATAGATTCTCCAACCCAGCAGCATGACCTTTCTGTTCAATCTCCTCCGCTGTCGGCTCCCTTTGCTCATCAGGAGACAGCAATTGTCTTACCGTCGCCATCTCGCGCTCGGAAGGTTCTCTAAAACGGATATGCAGATCGATCGGTTCCACAATTTTAAGAGCGGCGCGGATCGATTGCTCTACCGCGTCTTTGTACTCCTGTCCCAGCTCTATACATACCACAGTCAAGGAAATACGTGTATCTTTGACCATGACATCACGAATAAATTGCATTTCCAGGAGTGGGAATTCATATTGCGGGTCCTTCACCTTGCTTAGTAGTTCCAGTACATAGTCTCTTGATAGCATGATGCGCACTCCTTGTAATAATGAATTTCATGGATCGTGTCCAAGCCTAAACCCATAATATTGCCATTATAGCATTGTATGCAGTGCTATAGGCAATGAACTGCAAACCGGTAATGCTGTGTAACCTACCTGACTCCTTTTGTTAAACAAAAAAGCCCCTGTATCGGTACAGCACGATCTATTGTTTTAAACTGCTTGACAGCAAGTTTACATAACAGATCATGTGTACGATAGGGGCACTATTTTATGCTTCCAAATCACTAGTAGGCTGTCTCAAATGGAAATTGTGTTTGAACGTACCTTCACCTATTCATCATCAAGCAATGGTTAGATCGACAAACCATAAATGTATTTGAGACAATATACTAGTAGATTGTCTCAGATACATCAGGGTATATCTTTGTCATCATCGTTTGATCATGAACGTGTTTAGATATTAGGTACGTCCGAACCCGATTTTACTTGAGATAGCCTACTAATAGGCTGTCTTAAGCTCTTATTGATAAAGATTTCAGTACACAACCAAAGTTGAACGTTAACTTGGTCGTCGTACTAGGGCGTATCTTCAAACGGCTTCCTAGGCAGTTCTATGCGTTTATTCATTAGATTACACTTGCATAGGCAGCTCAACTCACTTAAACCGCGATCCACTTAAACAATAAAATAACAGCGCTGAACGTTTGAAGACACTGCCTAGTAGGCTGACCAGCTTAAATTCAGTGTGTGATGGACTCTATCTTATGAAAGAAACACTGGAATTATAGCCTCAGAACATCGCTACTCTGCACGATCAAACTACTTATTTAACGCGGACAGTCTACTAGCTTTTCCGTTAGTATGTTCCATGCTGATCTATACTGCAACTTATGGCTATCTATTTATGCATAGATGGCACATGTTATACATAGATACAACGTGGATATGGACAACTATAATTAGATGACATCAATTAGCTATCATGTTGCTCCTGCTTGTTATGCTCCTAATTAGTTACATATAAAGTGGATCAACTCGGCTACTATACACATTCTACCTATATTGCGGTATACGCTCAATCATGTCATTCCCTATCAAGCAGAACATATTAAACGTTCATAGGTGGGGAGATTGCACAAATTGCGAGTAAATAGCGAAACGTTCACTCGTTATATAAGCCTACGTCTAACGCTACTCCACCTTCCACCTAACCAATCCTTTTATGCCTGGCTGGCCACATGCTCTGCCATGCCTTCGATCAATACTTCCGCTACTTCCGGACGCGTAAATTCGGGTGGTGGGCATTTACCGTCACGTAGCAATGCACGTACTTTGGTGCCGGAGAGCGTCAAATGATGCTCTTTTGCATGCGGACAAGTTTTGCTGGATGCCATATTACCGCATTTTGTACAGAAAAAGCTATGTTCAAAAAAGAGCGGCGTAATATCAAGTTCTTCTGGCGTAAAATTAGCGAAAATTTCTTGCGCTTCATACGTGCCATAATAATCGCCTACACCTGCATGATCCCGACCGACGATAAAATGCGTGCAACCATAGTTTTTGCGAACCATCGCATGGAAAATCGCTTCTCGTGGTCCGGCATAGCGCATAGCTGCCGGGAACACACCGAGGAAAGCGCGATCTTTTGGATAGTAATTTTCCAGCAGTACCAAGTAGCTACGCATACGCACATTAGCCGGCACATCATCCGATTTCGTTTCGCCGACGAGCGGGTTTAGAAACAACGCATCTACGATTTCCATCGCGCTTTTCTGGATGTATTCATGCGCACGGTGAACCGGATTACGCGTTTGGAAGCCGACGACCGTTTTCCATCCTTTATCAGCAAATAAACGGCGAGTTTCAGCTGGATCAAAATAAAACTCACCAAACTTAGCCGGAACTGGACGGTTCAGCACTTGAATCGGACCACCTACATACGTAGTCGGACGAGCGAACAGCTTTTGCACACCAGGATGCTCAGGGTCATTCGTTTTGAACACTTTGACCGCTTCGTTCTGCTGATCTACCTTGTAAATGCTGCGCACTTCCAGCACTCCATAAATAACCCCATCTTCTTCACCAACAAGTGCAACCTGTTCACCGATTTCAAGCGTAGTGGCAATTTGTTCTTCCAATGCGAGCGTGATCGGAATACTCCATACGAGACCATTCGCCAACCGCATCCGCTCTACGACAGAATGGTAATCCGCCTCCTCCAAAAATCCTTCTAATGGAGAAAATGCACCCACGCCGATTAAGTCTAGATCGGATACAGTCCAGCTATTAATCGGAATCCGTTTCCACTGCTGCGCTTGCTCTAACAATTGAGTTCGCTCTGCTCCTTCTGCAATACGATGAACAAGCTTGCCTCCGTGCGGTAATATGGATGTCATTAAGGTCGCTCCCTTTTAAGAAATAGTTAATTATAGTATGGCGGGTATAGCATCATCTAGCCAAAATAAATCGCAGCAACTTGTACGACGTCGTTTGAAAACACGCTCTATTGCACCATCAAATTACTTATGCAATCCGCACTCTGTTTTGTCGTTACCTGCCCAGCGTCCTGCACGCGGGTCTTCACCAGGCATAACTTGGCGGGTGCAATATTCGCAGCCGATGCTAGGGTAGTTACGATCATGCAGTGGATTGTAAATAATATCGTTATCACGGATATATTTCCACACATCTTCAGATGTCCAATCCGCGATCGGGTTAAACTTCATTAAACCAAATTTAGTATCATATTCGACTTTTTTGGCATTGGCACGAGTCGGTGCTTGGTCGCGGCGAATGCCTGTAATCCATGCATCATACTGGGAAAGAATACGGGTGAGCGGCTCTACTTTACGAATATTGCAGCATGCATTCGGATCAACTGTCCAAAGTGATTCACCATGAGCAGCCGCTTGTTCTTCCGGCGTCAACTTTGGAGCTACACGGACAAAATTCAAACCATAGCGCTCTACCATACGATCGCGCGTCTCATACGTTTCTTTGAAATGGAAATCAGTATCCAGATAGAAAATATCAGTCGACGGGCTGATCGTTTGCAGCATATCCACAATAACGACATCTTCTGCACCAAAGCTGCAAGCAAATGTTAAACTTTCAAAATTGTCCACTGCCCAGCGAATAATTTGTTCTGGTGAAGCATGCTCCAGTTCTTCCGCCTTTACTCTAGCCAGTTCTTCTTTTTCCAACAGATTCATATCATTTCCCCCATCATGAAATTTGCATTCTTTTTTCCAAACTGGTTTTAAGTCGGTAAATAAAAACAATATAGTCTCACTAGCCAACAGACGCTATTTTAAATCGGACCTGTCTGTAGACGATAGCGGATTATAAGTTGAACGATCTCCTCAACAATCACTCTATTGCGATGACCTAATTGTTTATATACGTTCATGACATCCAGCTCGTTGGTATTGCTTAAAATGACTACATTCATCATTGACGTTGTATTACGAATTGCATACGTAACAGTTGTATTTATTTCTCATCCATTAAAACCAACTAAACTACTAAGAATTATAAGTATATTATAAAAGCCTCAGACCCGTAATTCAAGAGGAAATTCAATAATTTCAATAGAGAATATGCAGTAACATCATTTATACATAGGAATATTCTGCTGTTACATTATGCTAGTAGTGCCTTGACTGCATAGCATATTTGTTTTGAATCTACTGTATGCCCTTATTTATGGAGGGAATCTACACGATTTTAAATATGTAGTTTGATGCTGCACAGATTCCCTTTATAAATAAGGAGATGCAGCGGAATGAAATCCAACATCTAAAGCAGTCAAGCTAGTAGACTGTCTCAAATGGAAATTGTGTTTGAACGTACCTTAACCGATTCATCATCAAGCAATGGTTAGTTCGACAAACTGTAAATATATTTGATACAAACTACTAGTAGGCTGTTTCAAGTAAAAATTAGGTGTGCATGTACCTAAACAAGACTGCGGTCAAACGATGATGCGATACACATACCACGAATGTATCTAAAACAAACTACGAGTATATATTTTGTGGATGAAAATGGGTGGATTGTTGTTGATAACTTTTGTAATTGCAGTAATCTTTTCAGAATTCATTCACATACTCACAAAGTTATCCCCTTTATACCCAGGCTGATGATGATAAGTGGCTGTTTTGGAGAGAATATTTAAATAAAGGCTGTGGATGGATCGTTTTAATGGAGGCTGTTAGTAGAAATTTGGGGATAACTATATCGCTTTGCAGTTCATTCTATCATAGCAGCATGTATACCCACTTCATATGGGCGATTAGGCGTGCGAAAATACTGCCTAGTAGCTTGTCTCTTATACATTCAGGGTATGTCTTTGTCATCATCGCTTGATCATGCACGTATTCAGGTACGTTCGAACCTGATTTTAATGGAGACAATCTACTAGTACTTTGACCGAGATTAATTGGAGTGTTAAGTCTGTTTTAAGGTCGCATGGATCAGCATTTCAGCACACAACCCAAATTAATATTTAACTTGGTCAAAACACTAGGACGTGTCTTCAAACTACTTTACAGATCGTTCGATACGGGTAATTTGCGTCAGACTAAGCTGTACACGAGCTTATTTCTGAGCTTTGTGAACAATAAATAATACGTAGGACAGTTTGAAGACACCACCTAGTACGCTGACCAGCTCAAATATGCTCACTGATCGACGCCATTGGATGCACCTATACTTGTATCACACCATGAATTTCTCTAGTCTATATCACATTCAACTCCACAGTTTGAAGATAGCACCCTATACCGTGCACATTATCTCAATTAATATCAGTTTTACCGTTTTTAAACGTATTCATTATAAAGTGATTGTAAGATCGGCATACTATGTATGACAGTGAGGCAAGCTACTGAACAAGCTTTAAAACTGCATTATACGATTGGAGTAAACAGCGTGTAACTCGAAGGAGTCCGTATGTCGTGGAATTGAACAAAAACAAAACCTCTGACCGGTGAAGGCCAGAGGTTTGTGAACCTTGTAGTACACAAGGAATCTTAACGTTTGGAGAACTGAGGTGCGCGACGAGCCGCTTTAAGACCGTATTTTTTACGTTCTTTCATACGTGGGTCACGAGTCAGGAATCCTGCTTTTTTCAGGGAACCGCGCAGTTCAGGGTCTGCTTTCAGCAGCGCACGGGAGATGCCGTGACGAATTGCGCCAGCTTGACCAGAGATACCGCCACCATGAGCCAATACGATTACATCGTAGCTGCCCAGAGTTTCTGTCAGGTTCAGTGGTTGCTTAACGATCAGCTTAAGTGTTTCCAGACCAAAATATTCATTGATGTCGCGTTTGTTAATGACAATGCGTCCTTCACCCGGTACAAGGCGAACACGTGCTACCGAATGTTTACGACGACCTGTCCCATAGTATTGTACTTGTGCCATGAAACTGTCCTCCTTTTAATTAGCCGCGAAGTTCGTAAACTTCTGGTTTTTGTGCTGCATGTGGATGTTCTACGCCAGCGTAAGCTTTCAGGCGCAACTTCATTACATTACCTTGACGAGTTTTTGGCAGCATGCCATGAACAGCAGCTTCGATTACACGCTCAGGCTTGTTGTCGAGCATCTGTTGAGCTGTAGTCACTTTCAGACCACCTGGATGCATAGAGTGACGATAGTATTTTTTGTCTTGCAGTTTTTTACCAGTCAAGCGGATTTTTTCAGCATTGATTACGATTACGAAATCGCCGCCGTCCACATGAGGGGTGAAAGATGGTTTGTGTTTACCACGGATCAGTGCTGCAACTTCGCTTGCCAGACGGCCCAGCGTTTTGCCTTCAGCATCAATAATATACCACTGGCGTTCTACTTCACTTGGCTTCGCGATATAAGTTGTACGCATGAGAAGTTCCTCCTTAGTCTTTTTGAACATCCGTTGTTCTCGTGCTATGACGCTCAAGAAGATATTCAATAAATGTAATATTAACAGCGCATAAAATGCATCTGTATATGTGGTCATTCTTTAATTGGTTGTGTTGTTTATACACGATATTACGTTGTTGTTAGTCAATGGATAAAGCGTTGTTATCGTCTTCTTGATTGGGGGCTGTGGGAGAGCCATCAAGAAAACACAACTTTTATTTTACAGGATGGTTCGGCGTTAAGCAAGCATTATTTATGGTTTTTTTAGACTTTTTTATGCGAAACATTTCGGCATCTGACTGTCTAAAATTCCACATCATCATAATGCACTCCCCACATCGTTAACGCTTTACTGATCGCTGTGGGGCCTGCTGCATTACGATCGCAGGCTGCAATCATACCCGGAATATCATCCGCTGCATATTTGCCTTCTCCGACCTGTACGAGCGTCCCCATAATGATCCGCACCATATGCTGTAAAAAGCCATTGCCTGTAATATAAAAGTGCAGAATGCCCTGGTCTCTTGTATGGGGCCTAGTTTGCGATCGATCGATCTCCAATCTCGTTTCCAACACGGTACGGATATGACTTTGCTTTTGCGAATAACGAGACGCAAAGCTAGTAAAATCATATGTGCCCACAAAATGCTGGAACGCCTCATTCATCGCTTCGATATCCAGCTTCCCAGGATGATGCAATTGCATATGTCGCAAAAATACATCCGGGTACTGATTCGCATTGATCGTATACCGATAGGTTTTGCGTTTGGCTGAGCGACGTGAATGAAACTCCAGTGGAACTTCACGCGCACCGGTGACAATAATATCACGCGGCAAACGACCATTTAACGCTAGTGGCCAACGTTCTGCCGGAATCGGTGATTCCGTCCAGAAATTAAACACTTGCCCTATCGCATGTACCCCTGCGTCCGTACGACCGGAGCCATGAATTTTGGGACGTTGTCCAATCATAGAGGCGATCGCTTTTTCCAGATGATCCTGCACCGTGTTTCCGTCAGGTTGCGTCTGAAAGCCGTTATACCGGGTTCCGTCGTAATTGACGGTCATACATAGATTACGCATCAATTCTCACCTTTATATCTACATACAAAGTGAGGGAGCTCCAGATGGAGCCCCCTCCTTCATGTTGTTAAACACAACTTTGCCCAGACAGAGAAAAAAAGGGCTTTGCCAGAATCACAAGACCCTGTCCACCCTTCTTTATCTGCATGTTACGCGCGGTCTACCAGTTCCAGATAAACCATAGGAGCAGCGTCGCCACGACGAGGTCCCAGTTTCAGGATACGAGTGTATCCACCTGGACGCTCTGCATAACGAGGTGCCAATTCAGAAAACAGCTTTTGGATTGCATCTTGGTTGCCGTCCAGAGTTTCACGACGAACAAAAGAAGCTACCTGACGACGAGCATGCAAATCTCCACGTTTGGACAGAGTGATCAGCTTTTCTGCGATAGAACGAAGTTCTTTCGCTTTTGCTTCAGTCGTTTGAATACGCTCATATAAGAACAGGTCAGTTACCAGATCGCGGAACAGAGCTTTACGAGCACTGGAGTTACGACCCAATTTTTGGTATGCCATTTTGTATTCCCTCCTTCATCAATGATTAAATGACTATTCTTCCTGACGCAGACCAAGACCGAGTTCCTGCAACTTCTCTTGAACTTCTTCAAGCGATTTGCGTCCCAGGTTGCGGACCTTCATCATATCGTCTTCGGATTTAGTAGTCAGTTCCTGCACCGTGTTGATGCCGGCACGTTTCAAGCAGTTGTAAGAACGTACAGAGAGATCGAGTTCTTCGATTGTCATCTCAAGCACTTTCTCTTTTTTGTCTTCCTCTTTTTCGACCATAATTTCCGCATCTTTTGCTTCATCAGTCAGACCGACGAACAGCATCAGGTGCTCAGTCAAAATTTTAGCGCCCAAGCTAACGGCTTCTTCCGGGCGAATGCTGCCATCCGTCCAGATTTCGATCGTCAGCTTGTCATAGTTCGTAACCTGACCAACACGTGTATTTTCGATAACATAGTTTACACGGGAGATCGGAGTATAGATCGAATCGATCGGAATGACGCCAATTGGCTGATCCGCTCGTTTGTTCTTGTCTGCCGATACATATCCGCGACCACGGTTAGCAAAAATGCGCATGTGGAGTCTGGAACCTGGAGCAAGCGTGGCAATATGAAGGTCCGGGTTAAGGATTTCCACGTCACTATCTGCACGAATATCGCCAGCAGTAACCACGCCTTCTCCTTCCGCGTCAATCTCCAATACTTTTTCTTCATCGGAGTGGATTTTCAGCGAGAGCGCCTTGAGGTTCAAAATGATCTCAGTAACGTCTTCCATTACGCCTTGAACCGTTGAGAACTCGTGCAATACACCGTCGATTTGTACGGAAGTTACTGCCGCACCCGGAAGGGAGGACAACAAAATCCGGCGAAGTGAATTGCCAAGTGTTGTGCCGTAACCACGTTCGAGAGGTTCTACGATGAACTTGCCATAGGTTCCTTCATCATTTACATCTACGGTCTCAATTTTCGGCTTTTCGATTTCTATCACTGCAATATCCCTCCTTCAAAACGTCGCTTCGATGAAACTGTCGCTAAAACTTTACACAATAGACATGCAGCAATCCCAGGCAAGCGATAAGCCTGCGCCGGTGCTTAGCTACATTGGCAAAGACATGCTTCGATTATACGCGACGACGTTTTGGTGGACGGCATCCGTTATGAGGAATCGGAGTTACATCCTTAATCAGGTTAACTTCCAGACCTGCTGCTTGCAGAGAACGAATCGCTGCTTCACGACCTGCACCAGGACCTTTAACCATAACTTCAACAGCTTTCATGCCGTGTTCCATCGCTGCTTTTGCTGCAGTTTCAGCTGCGAGTTGTGCTGCGAATGGAGTGGATTTACGGGAACCTCTGAATCCAAGACCGCCGGAGCTTGCCCAGGAAATAGCGTTGCCGTGAGGATCCGTAATGGTAACGATCGTATTGTTAAACGTGGAACGAATGTGAGCCACGCCAGATTCGATATTTTTACGGTCGCGACGTTTAGTACGTACGACTTTTTTCGCTTTAGCCATTGTTCTTTAACCTCCCTTACTTCTTCTTGTTCGCTACTGTACGACGAGGACCTTTACGTGTACGAGCATTTGTTTTGGTACGTTGTCCACGAACCGGCAGACCACGACGGTGACGAACACCACGGTAGCATCCGATTTCGATCAAACGTTTAATGTTGAGGGAAATCTCACGACGAAGATCACCTTCTACTTTTTTACCTTCAATTGCTTCACGCAGTTTTCCTACTTCATCTTCAGTCAGATCGCGGACACGAGTGTTCAGGTCAATACCTGTTTCACTCAGAATTTTCTGAGAAGTCGTTTTACCGATTCCGAAAATATATGTCAAGGCGATCTCAACGCGCTTATCACGTGGTAAATCCACACCAGATATACGTGCCATTACGCTACACCTCCTCGATTAATTAACCTTGCTTTTGTTTGTGTTTCGGGTTTTCACAAATTACCATTACATTCCCTTTGCGGCGAATGACTTTGCATTTTTCGCAGATGGGCTTTACAGAAGGTCTTACCTTCATGTTAATTACCTCCTTAAGCTTTACGGTTGTAAAACTTATTTCGTCAGCATTTTATCTGCAGCACAAATTGTCCACATAAGTATCTATTATAGCACACTTTTTTGCATTTGTGTTTTATTTACGATAAGTTATACGACCTTTTGTCAAATCATAAGGCGAAAGTTGAACAACCACCTTATCCCCAGTCAGAATACGGATAAAGTGCATCCGCAGCTTACCGGAAACATGAGCGAGAATCTGATGACCATTCTCCAGCTCAACCTTGAACGTTGCATTCGGCAATGGTTCAAGAACCACGCCTTCTACCTCAATAACATCTTCTTTAGCCACAATGAGTTCCTCCTTAAACCGTATTGTTTTCGGCAGATTCGACAAACTTGGCTACTGCATGACGCAGCTTTCCATTTGTGACCCGTCCGCTTTCTTGCAAACTGTTTACAACTTCGCTGCTGATCACCGGCGTCAGCTCCAGATGAAGAATATTCTTCTTCTTCGGCTGATCAAACTTGCGTTTGTTCCCATCGGCGATATAAACAAATTTCTCATCCGGTATTGCAATGATCACAGCAGGCTGGCCAGCTCCTTTGCCTTTTGCAACTTTCACAATTTGACCAACCTGCGGGGATGTTCCTGTCTTCAACAAAATCACCTACGCATTCAGTGTTGTGAAAATCTCCATACCGTCCGGTGTTACCGCAACCGTATGTTCAAAATGGGCGCATAGTGAGCCATCTACCGTAACTACTGTCCATTTGTCTTCCAACGTTTTAACATGCCGTCCGCCAGCGTTCACCATCGGTTCAATTGCAAGCACCATACCTGGCTTGAGGCGTGGCCCCCGATCCGCAATTCCGTAATTTGGAATTTTGGGGTCTTCGTGCAATTTGGTTCCGATGCCGTGACCTACGTACTCGCGTACGACAGACATGCCGGCATCCTCGATAAAACGCTGTATTGCATGCGATATAGTAAACAGACGAACATCCGGCTTCACCAGCTCCAAACCCGCAAATAAAGCTCCCTCCGTAACGTCCAGAAGGCGCTTCGCTTCGTCGGAAATGTTGCCGACCGGATATGTCCAAGCCGAATCACCGTGATACCCATGATATTGGGCTCCAATATCGAACGTCACGATGTCGCCCTCTTGCAGTTTGCGTTTGCTTGGGAATCCATGAACAAGTTCCTCGTTCACCGAAGCACAAATACTGGCAGGAAAACCATTGTATCCTTTGAATGACGGCAAGGCATTTTGACTGCGAATGTAACGATCCGCAATGACATCTAGCTCGTCCGTTGTAATCCCTGGCTCGATGTATCGCTTGATCAGAGCATGAGTTTCGGCAACGATTCGCCCTGCTTCTCTCATAAAGCCAAGTTCTGTTTCGGATTTGCAAATGATCATTCTGCTTAACCCCGAAGCAGTGACACAATATCGGAGGATACTTGGTCAATGCCTTGTTCGCCATCAATGTCTCTCAGCAAACCTTGATCACCGTAGTAAGACAGTAGCGGAGCCGTTTTGTTGCCGTACTCGTCAAGACGAGTCGCTACGCTTTCTTCGTTATCATCCGGTCTCTGGTAGAGCTCACCACCATCAAGATCGCAAATGCCCTCTTGTTTAGGTGGATTGAAAACAATGTGATACGTAGCGCCGCATATTTTGCAAATGCGTCGTCCGGTAATGCGAACGAGCAGCTTGTCGCGGTCTACCTTCAGATTGATTACGTGGTCCAGCTTGCGGTCCATTGCTGCCAGCATGTTGTCGAGCGCTTCAGCCTGAGCGAGCGTTCTCGGATAACCGTCAAGCAAAAAACCTTTCTCACAGTCAGGTTGAGCGAGTCGCTCTTCCACAATTCCGTTGGTTACGTCATCCGGTACAAGCAGACCTTGATCGATGTATGATTTTGCTTTTACGCCGATCGGTGTCTCCTGCTTGATCGCCAGACGAAATGCATCGCCTGTCGAGATGTGAGGAATACCAAGCTCCTTTACGATTACAGCAGCTTGTGTTCCTTTACCAGCTCCCGGAGGTCCCATGAATATGATGTTCACGCTACTTCACTCCCCCCAAAACGACTATTGCAAGAACAGCACGGAAAGGTGCCGGTTAGAACGGAATGACCCATTCACCGGAACCTGCCGTCTATTTATTGATAAAACCTTTGTAATGGCGTTTGATAAGCTGGCTTTCGATCGTTTTCATCGTATCCAGTGCAACACCAATTACGATGAGTAGCGATGTACCGCCGATTTGAACCGATTTTGGCAAACCGGAGAGCGCCCCGAGGAATACCGGTAGTACCGAAATGATCGCCAGGAACAGAGAGCCTGTCATCGTCAAACGTGTCATAACTTTCGTCAGATACGTTGCCGTTGGCTTGCCTGGACGAACGCCTGGAATGTAACCACCGTTCTTCTTCATATTATCTGCCATTTGCGTAGGGTTCATTTGTACAAATGTATAGAAGAAAGTAAAACCGATAATCATTACAACATACAGTACCATACCGAGCGGTTGGTCATACCACAGATTTGCGGTAACCCATTTTGCCCAGGCATGTGTAGACCAAAAGCTTGCAATAATGATCGGGAATTGCAGCAGGGATACAGCGAAGATAACAGGAATTACACCAGCCGAGTTAATCTTCAATGGAATATGTGTGTTCTGCCCACCGTACATTTTGTTACCAACGACACGTTTTGCATATTGTACCGGAATTTTCCGAATCCCTTGTTGGATAAAGATAACACCCACTACAATCAACACAACGACGATAACAACGACGGCCAGCTTGATCACGTTCATGAACGTCTGACCCTGGGTAAGGAAATCCGATTGAACCATATCACGGATATGCTGCGGAATAGCCGCAACGATACCAGCGAAGATAATAATCGAAATCCCGTTACCAATTCCTTTTTCGGTAATTTGCTCACCCAACCACATTAGGAAGGATGTACCAGCAGTTAATACGATCGCAATCAAAGCGTAACTCCAAAACGTAGCGCCTGGAATCATCTCTGTATTGTACAAACGGTTAAAGCCGATAGACGTACCAAAAGCCTGGATCAGACCCAAAATGATCGTGCCATAACGGGTAACCTGTGCCAGTTTCTTTTTACCGTGTTCCCCTTGTTTGGCCCATTCCGCAAATTTCGGAATAACGTCCATCGACAAAAGCTGTACGATGATGGACGCAGTGATATACGGCATAATTCCGAGAGCAAAGATCGAGAATCGAGACAATGCACCACCGGAAAAAGTGTTTAGAAGACCGAACAATTCTTGCCCCTGGTTATTTACAGCAGTGAAAACTTGCGTGTTTACTCCAGGTACTGGTACAAACGAACCGATACGGTAGACAATCAGCACCAGCAAAGTAAAAAGTATCCGATTTCTAAGGTCTTCCACCCGCCATATATTCTTCAGGGTCTTGAACATTAGATCACCTCGGTTTTACCGCCGGCAGCCTCGATCTTCTCTACCGCAGATTGAGAGAACTTATTCGCTTTTACAGTCAGTTTTACAGTCAGATCACCGTTACCGAGGATCTTAATACCGCTTTGTGCATTTTTAACAATACCTTGTTCCATCAAGAACTCAGGAGTTACTTCAGTATCAGCAGCCAGCTTGTTCAGCTCAGCTACATTTACTAGAGCATACTCTTTACGGGTAGGGTTAACAAATCCACGTTTCGGCAAACGACGATACAATGGGTTTTGACCGCCTTCAAATCCTGGACGCACGCCACCGCCAGAGCGGGAGTTTTGTCCTTTGTGACCACGACCCGATGTTTTACCTGTACCGCTACTAGTACCACGACCTACGCGTTTGCGTTCTTTACGGGAACCAGGAGCTGGAGAAAGCTCATGCAATTTCATCGTTCGTTGCACCTCCTTATTGATAATAGGCTAATCTTTCGATCAATTAGCCTTGAATTTCTTTTACAGATACCAAGTGTTGTACTTGGTTAACCATACCGCGAATTGCAGCATTGTCTTCTTGAATGACCGAATGGTTCAGCTTGCGCAGACCCAATGTTTTCACAGTAACACGTTGTGTTTCTGGACGGCCAATCACGCTACGGACGAGGGTAATTTCCAATTTAGCCATGTGATTCCCTCCTTAACCGAGCAGTTCTTCGATTGTTTTTCCACGCAGTTTAGCTACGTCTTCAGCACGTTTCAGGCGAGACAAGCCTTCAAGTGTAGCGTTAACCATGTTCATGGAATTCGAAGAACCCAGGGATTTTGTCAAGATGTCGCCTACGCCGGCAAGTTCCAGAACAGCACGAACTGGACCACCAGCGATAACGCCAGTACCTTCCGATGCTGGTTTCAGCATAACGCGGCCTGCGCCGAATTTACCGTTTACCAGGTGAGGAATTGTTGTTCCTACGAGTGGAACGTGGATCAGGTTTTTCTTGGCATCTTCGATACCTTTACGGATCGCGTCAGGTACTTCGCCAGCTTTACCCAGACCAGCACCAACCCAGCCTTTACCATCGCCTACTACTACCAGCGCGCTAAAGCTAAAACGGCGTCCGCCCTTTACTACTTTAGCAACACGGTTGATGTGAACTACTCTTTCAGTCAGTTCCAAAGTGTTTGGATCAATACGCAAGTCGTTTACCTCCTTTTTGCAATAGATTAGAATTGAAGACCCGCTTCACGAGCTGCATCTGCCAGGGCTTTAATCCGTCCGTGATACAAATAGCCACCGCGATCGAATACTACAACTTCGTGTCCTTGTTCTTTCGCACGCTTCGCGATCAGTTCGCCAACTTGAGTAGCCGCTTCAACGCTACCGCCGTTTTTGATTTCGCTAAGCTCTTTATCCAGAGTGGAAGCAGCAACGAGAGTTACGCCAGCCACGTCATCGATCAATTGAGCATAAATGTGTTTGGAAGAACGGAACACGTTCAGACGTGGACGTGTAGCTGTACCAGTGATGTTCTTACGAACACGCATGTGTCTTTTCAGACGAGCTTTGTTTTTATCCGCTTTAGTAATCATGACTTATCTTTCACTCCTTTCATTTTACATGAGCCAGCTTCAAGCTAAGCAGCTCGGGGTAATGCAACATTATCCCCTAGCTTACTTCTTCTTACCAGCTTTACCTTCTTTACGCAGAATGCGTTCGCCTTCGTACTTGATACCTTTACCTTTATACGGCTCTGGTTCACGAACGGAACGGATTTTCGCAGCATAAGCACCTACGCGCTCTTTGTCGATACCGTTAACGACGATACGTGTGTTAGAAGGAACATCGAATTCGATGCCAGCTTCTGGAGTGATTTCTACCGGGTGAGAGTAACCAACGTTCAGAACGATTTTGTCGCCAGATTTGCTTGCGCGGTATCCGACACCAACCAATTCCAGGGCTTTGGAGAAACCAGTAGTTACTCCGCTAACCATGTTGCTTACTACACTGCGTGTAGTTCCGTGCAGGGAACGATGCAGTTTGTTGTCAGAAGGACGCTCAATCGTGATCACGTTACCTTCAATGACTACTTTCATATCTTGGTGAACTTCACGGGACAGGCTGCCTTTCGGCCCTTTCACCGTCAAGGTAGTGTTGTTCAAAGACACCTCTACACCACTTGGTACTTCAATTGGTTTACGACCAATACGGGACATTGCATTGCACCTCCTTATTTTATGACGTCAATTACCAAACGTAACAAACAACTTCGCCGCCGCTTTTTGCTTGACGAGCTTCTTTATCAGTTACTACTCCGTTTGAAGTAGAGATGATCGCGATTCCGAGTCCACCAAGAACACGAGGAACCTCATTGCTCTTTGTGTAAACACGAAGTCCTGGTTTACTGATACGTTTCAGGCCAGTAATTACGCGTTCGTTATTTTGACCGTATTTCAGGAAAATACGGATAATTCCTTGTTTGTTGTCCTCGATGAATTCAGCATCACGAATGAAGCCTTCACGCTTCAAAATATCAGCGATTTGCTTTTTCATTTTGGAAGCTGGAACTTCTACTGTTTCGTGACGCACAGTGTTGGCGTTACGAATACGTGTAAGCATATCAGCAATTGGGTCTGACATAGACATGTGTGTGAACCTCCTTCCTGTTAATCAATGATTTACCAACTTGCTTTTTTCACGCCAGGAATCTGGCCTTTGTACGCCAATTCGCGGAAGCAAATACGGCAGATTTTAAACTTTTGCAAAACGGAATGTGGACGACCACAACGCTCGCAACGAGTATACGCACGCACTTTGAACTTCGGAGTACGCTGTTGTTTAACCTTCATTGAAGTTTTAGCCACTTCGCCTGACACCTCCTAAATATTTTCGGAGAAAAAGGGGCTTATATTCGAACCCCGTACCTTGTCCATCTTATTTTACGAAAGGCATTCCCAGTTGAGTCAGAAGCTCACGGGACTCTTCGTCTGTTTTCGCAGTTGTTACGATAACGATATCCATACCACGTACTTTATCGACTTTATCGTATTCGATCTCTGGGAAGATCAGTTGTTCTTTAAGACCCAGTGTGTAGTTACCACGACCGTCAAACGCTTTGGAAGAAACACCACGGAAGTCGCGTACGCGCGGCAGTGTGATATTTACCAGTTTGTCCAGGAAGTAGTACATGCGATCACCACGCAGTGTTACTTTAACACCGATTGGCATACCTTCACGCAATTTGAATCCAGCGATGGATTTTTTGGCGCGAGTGATGATTGGCTTTTGACCAGCGATCAGTTGCAGGTCGTTTACAGCAGAGTCCAAAACTTTGGAGTTCGATACTGCTTCGCCCACACCCATGTTGATAACGATTTTCTCTACTTTAGGTACTTGCATTACCGTTTTGTATTGAAACTTCGTAGTCAGAGCAGGAACGATTTCGTTCAGGTACATATCTTTCATTCTTGAAGCCATTGGGTAAGGTCCTCCTTTCCTTAACAGTAGTTATTAATCGATTGTATCGCCGGAGCGCTTAGCCACACGAACTTTCTTGCCGTTGTCCAGTGTTTTGTAACCAACGCGGGTTACTTTTTTTCCGTCCTTTGGATCAACGTGCATTACGTTAGACACGTGGATAGGTGCTTCTTGCTCGATGCGTCCGCCTTGCGGGTTCAGCTGAGACGGTTTTTGATGCTTCGTAATCATGTTCACACCTTCAACCAGCACGCGGTTTTCACGAGGATAAGCAGCGATGATGCGACCTTTTTTACCTTTGTCTTTACCGCTGATTACGATAACCGTGTCGTCCTTTTTAACGTGCAGCTTGTTGTTGTGGGATTCCAAAACCTTTTTCACTTTAGCCATTTCTGTACACCTCCTATAACTCACTCAGGCACAGTGCCCTATATCGGAATCGTTTAGATGACTTCTGGAGCCAGGGAAACGATTTTCATGTAATCGCGATCGCGCAGTTCACGAGCAACTGGTCCAAAGATACGAGTACCACGAGGGCCTTTGTCGTCTTTGATTACCACTGCTGCGTTTTCGTCAAATGCGATGTAAGAACCGTCTTTACGACGTACAGAGCTTTTCGTACGAACAACTACTGCTTTAACTACATCACCTTTTTTGACAACGCCGCCTGGTGTTGCTTGTTTTACGGAACAGATGATAGTGTCACCGATTGCAGCTGTACGGCGTCCAGTACCACCCAATACGCGGATACACATCAGTTCTTTTGCGCCGGAGTTATCGGCTACAGCCAAACGTGTAAATGGTTGAATCATTTTACTTCCTCCTTCCGGACAGCTTATCTATCGTTCATCCTTAAATGGTGACTGCTTCTTCTACGATTTCCACAAGTCTCCAGTTTTTGTCTTTCGACAGTGGACGAGTTTCCATGATTTTAACAGTATCACCGATTTTCGCAGTGTTGTTTTCATCATGAGCTTTGAATTTCTTAGTGTACTTAATGCGTTTGTGATACAGATCATGCTTTTTGTAAGTTTCTACAGCAACAACGATTGTTTTGTCCATTTTGTCGCTGACTACTTTACCTACCTGTACTTTGCGGGCATTACGTTCGCTCATAGTGTGCCTCCTCCCTTGCTGACGGGCTCACGGTCCGTCAAATATTGGATATTATGAAGTAATTCCGAGTTCTCTTTCACGAACTACTGTTTTAGCGCGTGCAATTTGCTTGCGAACGGCACTAATACGAGTAGGGTTATCCAATTGACCGGTAGCAAGTTGAAAGCGCAGGTTAAAGAGTTCCTCTTTAAAACCAGCAATCTTTTGCTCGATTTCAGCAGTGGTAAGGTTGCGCAATTCATTAGCCTTCATTTGCTTCACCACCCAATTCTTCACGTTTCACAAACTTAGTTTTTACAGGCAGCTTATGGGAAGCCAGACGCATTGCTTCACGCGCGATTTCCTCAGATACGCCGGCAAGTTCAAACATGATTTTTCCTGGTTTTACGATGGCAACCCATTTCTCTACGTTACCTTTACCACTACCCATACGAACCTCAAGAGGTTTTTGAGTGATTGGCTTATCCGGGAAAATTTTGATCCATACTTTACCGCCACGTTTGATATAACGAGTCATAGCAATACGAGCAGCTTCGATTTGACGGTTAGTGATCCAAGCAGGCTCGAGAGACTGCAGACCAAATTCACCAAAGTTCAGTTCAGTACCGCCTTTAGCGCGTCCTTTCATACCTGGACGATGCTGTTTACGGTGTTTTACACGTTTAGGTACCAACATGATTAGTTGCCTCCTTCCTGAGCAGCTTGTTTCTTAGCCGTAGGAAGAACCTCGCCACGATAAATCCATACTTTTACGCCGATACGGCCGTAAGTTGTATGAGCTTCAGCTGTACCGTAATCGATATCAGCACGAAGTGTATGCAGTGGAACAGTTCCTTCGCTATAACCTTCGGAACGGGCGATTTCAGCACCGCCAAGACGTCCGCTAACGGCTGTTTTAATACCTTTAGCGCCAGAGCGCATAGTTCTTTGAATCGATTGTTTCAGAGCACGACGGAAAGAAACGCGACGTTCCAGTTGTTGTGCAATGCTTTCAGCAACGAGTGTTGCATCCAGGTCTTGGTTTTTGATTTCGGAAATGTTGATGTGAACTTTTTTACCGCCCGCAATTTTAGTCACTTCGTTACGAAGAACTTCAACTTCGGAACCACCGCGTCCGATAACCATACCTGGTTTTGCGGTGTGAATTGTTACGTTCACACGATTAGCCGCTCTCTCGATTTCGATACGGGAGACAGCGGACTCCTTCAGTTTCTTCTTCAGGTATTCACGAATTTTCACGTCTTCGAGCAGAAGATCGCCAAAATCTTTACCAGCATACCATTTAGATTCCCAGTCACGGATAATACCTACACGCAATCCGATGGGATTTACCTTTTGGCCCACACGTTTTCCCTCCTTTTATTTTTCAGTTACCACCAAAGAAATGTGGCTAGTGCGTTTATTGATCTTACTTGCGCGTCCCATTGCACGAGGGCGGAAACGTTTCAAAGTAGGACCTTGGTTTACGTAAACCTCGGAGATGAACAGGCTGTTCACGTCCACAGATTCGTTTTTCTCGGAGCTGATGAACTCAGCGTTTGCGATTGCGGAATTGAGCAACTTCTCAACTACCGGAGACGCAGATTTTGGTGTGTGACGCAGAATTGCGATCGCTTCACCAACTTGCTTACCGCGGATCAGATCAACAACGAGTTGAACTTTGCGCGGAGCGATGCGTACAAACTTTGCATGTGCTTTCGCTTGCATTGCGTGACCTCCTCTCTTACTGTTACCACTCTATATTAACGTCTTGTTTTTCTGTCGTCATCAGTGTGACCTTTGTACGTACGAGTTGGAGCAAACTCACCGAGTTTGTGTCCTACCATATCCTCAGTTACGTATACAGGCACGTGTTTGCGTCCATCATAGACAGCAAATGTGTGTCCGATGAATTGTGGGAAAATTGTAGAGCGACGGGACCAAGTTTTGATCACTGCTTTTTTGCTATCAGCATCCAGCACTTCTACCTTTTTCAACAAATATCCATCAACGAAAGGACCTTTTTTAAGACTGCGGCTCATCGATTGAATCCTCCCTTCATCTGTTCATGCTTCTTTCCGAACACATCGGTCACGCACAAAGATTACTTCGTGCGGCGACGAATGATGTATTGATCGGAAGCTTTACCTTTTTTACGAGTTTTGTAACCCAGAGTTGGTTTACCCCAAGGCGACATTGGAGATTTACGACCGATCGGAGCTTTACCTTCACCACCACCGTGTGGGTGATCGTTAGGGTTCATAACTACGCCTCGAACTTGTGGACGTTTGCCCAACCAGCGGTTACGACCAGCTTTACCGATTTTGATCAATTCATGATCTTCGTTACCTACGGAACCGATTGTAGCACGGCATACTTTCAGCACGCGACGTACTTCACCGGAAGACAGGCGAATCGATACGTATCTTTCTTCTTTACCAAGCAATTGGGCTTCCGTACCAGCTGCGCGAACGAGCTGACCACCTTTACCTGGTTTCAATTCGATGTTGTGGATAACTGTACCAACCGGAATGTTTTCCAGTGGAAGGGAGTTACCGATTTTGATATCAGCGTCCGCGCCGGAGAATACTTGATCTCCAACTTTCAGTCCTTTTGGAGCGATGATATAACGTTTTTCACCATCTGCATAGTGCAGCAGTGCGATGTTGGAAGTACGGTTTGGATCGTACTCGATTGTAGCAACGCGACCTGGTATTCCATCCTTGTTGCGTTTGAAGTCGATAATACGATATTTACGCTTATGTCCGCCGCCGTGGTGACGAACAGTGATTTTACCTTGGTTGTTGCGGCCAGCTTTTTTGAAAAGTGGAGCCAGCAACGTTTTCTCCGGTTGATTCGTTGTAATTTCTTCGAATGTGGAAACACTCATATTACGACGAGCCGGCGATGTCGGTTTGTACTTTTTAATAGGCACAGGTTGTCCCTCCTTACTCTACAGATTCAAAAAACTCTAGCGGTTTGCTATCTGAAGTCAATGTTACGATAGCTTTTTTCCATTCGGAAGTATAGCCATTGTAGCGACCATAGCGTTTTGGTTTAGCAGGCATGCGAAGTGTGTTGACTTTCGACACTTTCACTTTGAAGATTTCTTCAATTGCCTTTTTGATTTCGGTTTTGTTAGAACGAATGTCAACTTCGAAAGCATATTTCAATTCGCTCATATACTCAGCAGTGCGCTCAGTAATTACCGGACGCTTAATGATATCACGAGGATCCTTCATTACGCGAACACCTCCTGTACCTTCTGAACTGCATCCTTAGTCAGAATCAGTTTGTCGTGCACGAGCACGTCGAGAACATTTACACCATCAGCTGCAACGAATTTAACACCTGGGATGTTACGAGTCGACAGAGCAACGTTGTTATCGTATTCCGAAGCAACGATCAATGCTTTACGGTCTACATTCAGGTTGTTCAGAATCGCTACGAAGTCTTTTGTTTTTGGAGTGCTCAGAGTCAGAGCGTCCAGAACGATGATTTCGTTAGCAATCACTTTGGAAGACAGAGCCGATTTGATCGCCAGACGACGAACTTTTTTAGGCAGTTTGAAAGCATAGCTACGCGGAGTCGGTCCGAATACTACGCCGCCGCCTTTCCATTGTGGAGAACGGATAGAACCCTGACGGGCACGTCCAGTTCCTTTTTGTTTCCAAGGTTTACGTCCACCACCGCGTACTTCAGAACGTCCTTTAACTTTGTGAGTACCCAGACGAAGGGAAGCGCGTTGCATAACTACTGCATCGTGGAGCACGCTGGCATGAGGCTCGATACCGAATACGGAATCGTTCAATTCGATCTCGCCTACTTGTTTGCCATCAATGCTGTAAAGTGCTACTTTTGGCATTTCATGTTCCTCCTTTCTTTTTTACTTATTTCTTCACCGTTTCTTTTACTTTAACGAAGCTGTTTTTCGGGCCTGGAATGGAGCCTTTAACGAGAATTACGTTACGCTCAGCATCGACACGAATCACTTCAAGACGTTGGATCGTTACTGTATCATGACCCATATGTCCTGGCAGTCGTTTACCTTTTGGTACACGGTTAGCCTGGATGGAACCCATAGAACCTGGTCTACGATGGTAACGGGAACCGTGAGACATTGGTCCGCGGCTTTGGCCCCAACGTTTAATTACGCCGGCAAAACCTTTACCTTTGGAAATACCCGTTACATCAACGAATTCACCTTGAGCAAACAAATCTGCTTTCAGTTCCTGGCCAACCTCGACACTAGCGAGGTCAACACCGCGAATTTCGCGAACGTAGCGCTTAGGCACAGTGTTTGCTTTAGTAGCATGTCCTGCTTCCGGTTTGTTTGCGCGATTAGCTTTCTTGTCGGCAAAACCGATTTGTACCGCTTCGTATCCGTCATTTTCCAGGTCTTTCTTCTGCAGAACCACACATGGTCCAGCTTCGATAACCGTTACAGGAATAACGTTACCTTCCGCGGTAAAGACTTGAGTCATACCCAGTTTTCTTCCTAAGATACCTTTCATGTTGACACCTCTTTCTACTTTCCGTAGTACCACAATCTATGTGGATTACAATTTAATTTCGATATCTACGCCAGACGGTAAGTCCAGACGCATCAGAGCATCCACAGTTTGTGGAGTTGGGTTTACAATATCGATCAAACGTTTATGTGTACGTTGTTCGAATTGCTCACGAGAATCTTTGTATTTGTGTACCGCACGGAGAATCGTAATGATTTGTTTCTCAGTCGGCAGCGGGATCGGTCCCGATACTCCTGCGCCGGAACGTTTAGCCGTTTCAACGATTTTCTCTGCGGATTGATCAAGAATTCTGTGATCGTATGCTTTCAAGCGAATACGAATTTTCTGCTTTGCCATTTTAGTCCCTCCTTCTATCGCCCAATTTATTATCGGACATACTCCGTGAAAATTTTCCGACCGCACCGCTCATGGCAAAGGAGCCGGGTGTGTCAGTAACCTCTCACATCATCGCAACGTCTCAGCACAACATTAACTATTATATATGATGAGTTAGCATTGACGCAAGTGTTTTTTGAAACTTTTACATAAAAAAATAAGACCTGCTTCACTAATGAAGGAAGCAGGCCTTATCTTGACGTTCGATTAGGATACAATGTTGCTTCGTTACAATACAATGTTGCTTATGAGAAATCTTCCTGATCTCTTACAAGAGCGCGAGGAAAGATTAATTATTTGGAGATGCTAGCAACCGCGCCAGCGCCTACAGTACGTCCGCCTTCACGAATCGCGAAGCGAGTACCTTCTTCGATTGCGATTGGGTTGATCAGGGATACTGTAACTGTGATGTTATCACCAGGCATAACCATTTCAGTACCTTCTGGCAGAGTGATGATACCTGTTACGTCAGTTGTACGGAAGTAGAACTGTGGACGGTAACCACTGAAGAAAGGCTTGTGACGGCCACCTTCTTCTTTTGTCAGAACGTAAACCTGAGCGGAGAACTCAGTGTGTGGGTTAACGGAACCCGGTTTGGACAGTACTTGTCCACGCTCGATTTGAGTACGATCAACACCACGCAGCAGTGCGCCGATGTTGTCACCCGCTTGAGCGGAATCCAGCAATTTACGGAACATTTCTACGCCCGTAACTACGGATTTTTTAGTTTCTTCGTGGATACCAACGATTTCGATTTCATCGCCGACTTTAACCACACCACGCTCTACACGACCAGTCGCAACTGTACCACGACCAGTGATGGAGAATACGTCCTCGACAGGCATCAGGAAAGGCTTGTCAGTTTGACGCTCTGGAGTTGGGATGTAAGTATCGATTGTTTCGAACATCTCAACGATTTTCTTAGCCCACTCACCTTCTGGGTTTTGCAGAGCTTCACGAGCAGAACCGCGAGTGATTGGAGTGTCGTCGCCTGGGAATTCGTACTCGCTCAGCAGGTCACGAACTTCCATTTCAACCAGTTCCAACAGTTCTTCGTCTTCAACCATATCACATTTGTTCAGGAATACGACGATGTAAGGAACACCTACTTGACGGGAAAGCAGGATGTGCTCACGAGTCTGTGGCATAGGGCCGTCAGCTGCGGATACAACCAGGATCGCTCCGTCCATTTGTGCTGCGCCAGTGATCATGTTTTTAACATAGTCGGCGTGACCTGGGCAGTCAACGTGTGCGTAGTGACGGTTAGGAGTTTCGTACTCTACGTGTGCAGTAGAGATTGTGATACCGCGCTCGCGCTCTTCTGGAGCTTTATCGATTTGGTCGAATGCTACAGCAGCACCACCGTAAGTTTTGGACAGTACAGTTGTGATTGCAGCAGTCAGAGTTGTTTTACCATGATCGACGTGACCGATCGTACCGATGTTAACGTGCGGTTTATTACGTTCAAATTTAGCTTTAGCCATTTTAAACATTTCCTCCTTAAAGGTAGTGTTGTGTATTGAAATTAAGTACGGAATGCGACCCAGAAAGCGGTCAACCCGCTCTCTGTACATCCCATAGGTAAAAACGAAGATTAGGCGTATTAGCCGTTAGCTTTTGCGCTAACTGCTTCAGCAATGCTCTTAGGCACTTCTTCGTAATGAGAAAGTTCCATGGAGAACACGCCGCGTCCTTGAGTACCGGAACGAAGTGTTGTGGAATAACCAAACATTTCGGACAGAGGCACTTTAGCACGGATAATTTGAGTACCGCTGCGGGAATCCATACCTTCGATACGGCCGCGACGGGAGTTCAGCATACCCATTACGTCACCCATGTACTCCTCTGGTACTGTAACTTCAACTTTCATGATTGGCTCAAGCAGGACAGGTTTACACTTGTCTTTAGCTGCTTTAAGCGCCATCGAACCGGCAATTTTGAACGCCATTTCGTTGGAATCGACATCATGATAAGAGCCGTCTACAACTGTAGCTTTAACGTCTACAACCGGGAAGCCTGCCAGAACACCGTTCTTCATTTGCTCCTCGATACCTGCAAGTGCTGGACCAACGTATTCTCTTGGTACGGAACCACCGACGATTTTGCTTTCGAATTGGTTACCTGTACCTGCTTCGAGAGGTTCGAACTCAACCCATACGTGACCGTATTGACCACGACCACCGGATTGACGAACGAATTTACCTTCGACGCGAGCTGGCTGACGGAATGTTTCACGATAAGCAACCTGTGGTTGACCTACGTTAGTTTCAACCTTGAACTCACGACGCATACGGTCGATGATAATATCAAGGTGAAGCTCTCCCATACCTGCCAGGATCGTTTGACCTGTTTCTTCGTTTGTCGAAGCGCGCAGAGTAGGGTCTTCTTCTGTCAGTTTGCCCAGAGCAGTTGCCATTTTGTCTTGGTCTGCTTTAGTTTTAGGTTCTACAGCGATTTCGATAACCGGATCAGGGAAGTTCATGGACTCCAGAATGATCGGGTGTTTCTCATCACACAGTGTATCACCTGTTCCTGTATCTTTCAAACCTACAGCGGCAGCGATGTCACCAGCATATACGATGCTGATTTCTTCACGGCTGTTGGCGTGCATTTGCAGGATACGACCGATACGTTCGCGTTTGCCTTTAGTGGCATTCACAACGTAAGAACCGGATTGCAATACACCGGAGTATACACGGAAAAATGTCAGTTTACCAACATAAGGGTCAGTCATGATTTTGAATGCAAGCGCAGAGAACGGTTCTTCATCCGAAGAATGACGAACTGCTTCTGTACCGTCTTCGAGCTCACCTTTGATCGCCGGTACGTCCAGAGGAGACGGCAGGTAGTCGATAACAGCATCCAACATCGGCTGAACGCCTTTGTTGCGGTAAGAGGAACCACAGATTACTGGGAAGATTTTAACTTCACAAACACCTTTACGGAGAGCAGCTTTGATCTCGTCGATCGTCAGTTCTTCACCTTCGAGGTATTTCATCATCAGGTCTTCATCCAGTTCTGAAACTTTCTCTACCAGTTCCATACGAAGCTCATCAACAGTATCTTTCAGATCGGCTGGGATATCGATTTCTACCGGGTCTTTACCCAAATCGTCTTTGTACTGGATCGCTTTCATTTCGATGATATCGATGATACCAACGAAGTCATTTTCAGCGCCGATTGGCAACTGAATCGCAACTGCGTTAGCTTGCAGACGCTCGCGCATGTCTTTAACAACATTCAGATAGTCTGCACCGATAATATCCATTTTATTAACATAAGCGATACGAGGTACGCCATAACGGTCTGCTTGTCTCCAAACAGTCTCGGATTGTGGCTCAACGCCCTCTTTCGCACTAAATACGCCTACGGCCCCGTCCAATACACGCAGGGAACGTTCTACTTCAACTGTGAAGTCAACGTGACCTGGAGTATCAATGATATTAACGCGGTAGCCTTTCCACTGAGCAGTGGTAGCAGCGGACGTGATTGTGATACCACGCTCTTGCTCTTGCTCCATCCAGTCCATAGTCGCAGCACCTTCGTGAACTTCACCGATTTTGTGCGTACGGCCTGTGTAAAACAGGATACGTTCTGTAGTGGTAGTTTTACCAGCGTCAATGTGCGCCATGATACCGATATTACGTGTATTTTTCAAGGAGAACTCTCTTGCCATGAATAGGTACTCCCTTCAAAAATATGAATTTTTGAAAACAGGCTTGAATCCTACCAGCGGTAGTGTGCGAATGCTTTGTTCGCTTCAGCCATTTTGTGTGTGTCTTCGCGTTTCTTCACGGATGCGCCAGTGTTGTTGGATGCATCGATGATTTCAGCAGCCAAACGTTCTTCCATCGTCTTCTCGCCGCGGTTGCGGGAGTAGTTTACGAGCCAACGCAGACCAAGGGAAGTACGTCTCTCCGGCTTAACTTCGATAGGTACTTGATAGTTCGCACCACCGACACGGCGAGCTTTAACTTCGAGAACCGGCATGATGTTTTTGATTGCCGCCTCGAATACTTCCATAGGATCATTTCCTGTACGTTCTTGGATCAGGTTGAACGCATTATAAAGAATGCTTTGAGCAACTCCACGTTTTCCGTCGATCATGATGCGGTTAATCAGGCGAGTAACAAGCTTGCTGTTATATACCGGATCAGGCAACACGTCTCTTTTGGTAACTGGACCTTTTCTTGGCATGTTTATCCCCCTTTCTTAAATATGCAGTGCTAATCAGCTGCACGATCAAATTACTTTTTTTCTTTCGGACGTTTTGTACCATATTTAGAGCGAGCTTGCATACGGTTGTTCACACCAGCAGTATCCAGTGCGCCACGAACGATATGGTAACGAACCCCTGGTAAGTCTTTTACACGACCACCGCGTACGAGTACGACGCTGTGCTCTTGCAAGTTGTGACCGATACCTGGAATGTAAGCAGTAACCTCGATACGGTTAGTTAAACGTACACGGGCATACTTACGAAGCGCGGAGTTCGGTTTTTTCGGAGTCATCGTACCTACACGAGTGCAAACACCACGTTTTTGTGGAGCGCTTAGGTTTGTCTCTTGACGTTTCAGAGCGTTAAACCCTTTTTGCAGTGCAGGAGATTTCGATTTCTCGATTTTTGCTTGACGTCCTTTACGGACCAATTGATTAATAGTTGGCATTGTATTGCCACCTCCTTCCAATATGTTTCCTTTTGTAAACCGTTTGTTAAGCCCACAGACCCAGGCGGTTCATAAAAGGACAAATGAAAAGTTCTTGCCTGTCCCTCGACCTGCAAAAACGTTCCTGACTTCCTTTATTTAAGGATGACAGCCATCGCACTTCCCACTTCAATCCCACACGCTTTGCCAAGCTCCTTCATCGTCTCCACATAGGTGACTTTGACGGTATGCTTCTCGCACAACTGTACGATCTTCGTAATCAGATGCTGTTCTGCATCCTGCGCAACATAGACTTCTTCAGCCTGACCTTGTTCGACAATTCGCATCGTCTGCTTCGTGCCGATCTTGATCCGGGCATCCTGTAATCCTTTATCATTAGTCATCTTTACGATTCCCTCCAAAAGATCAGGGATAACGTTCTATTCACGCACCTTTGCTATATTAGCATTACTATAGGTCAGGTGTCAATACATAAATCAATTTGTTTTGGAAAAATCATCACGAGTATGAAGTGTTGTTATACTGTAACTACAAAACGGTAACCGGTCTGAAAAAAGGAATGCCCTTCTTCCAGCCGGCTGAAGTTTTGCAGCTACCGTGCCGATGTATCCGCCACGGTATATTTATTCATATACCTGTATACACTTTACTGCCGACTATTCGACAGTGACGGTTTCCAGGTTTTCTTCATTGCCTTCCAGTTGCTCTGGTTCTTCAAATTTAACGCTACGATAACGGTTCATACCGGTTCCGGCAGGAATCAGCTTACCGATAATAACGTTCTCTTTGAGGCCGAGCAGCTTGTCGACTTTACCTTTGATTGCAGCATCAGTCAGGACACGAGTCGTCTCCTGGAACGATGCAGCAGACAGGAAAGAATCTGTTTCCAGGGATGCCTTCGTAATACCGAGCAATACCGGTTTCGCAACGGCAGGCTCACGATCTGCAACGATCGCCACTTTGTTGGCATCTTCATATTCGTAGATGTCGACAAAAGAACCTGGCAGCAATGTCGTTTCGCCGTTGTCGACGATACGGATTTTGCGCAGCATTTGACGGATCATAACTTCAACGTGTTTATCGTTGATTTCTACGCCCTGGTTACGGTATACGCGCTGTACTTCTTGCAAAATGTAGTTCTGTACGCCACGGATACCTTTGATGCGCAGCATTTCTTTCGGGTCGATCGAACCTTCGGTCAGCTCGTCCCCTGCTTCGATCTCAGCGCCTTCGCGTACACGCAGACGGGAACCGTAAGGTACAGAGTACACTTTTGTTTCCGCTTCGCCTTCGATTTCGATCTCACGACGGTCTTTCGCTTCGCGAATTTCCTTAACGGTACCATCGATCTCACTGATTGTCGCCTGACCTTTAGGGTTACGGGCTTCAAACAGCTCCTGGATACGCGGCAAACCTTGTGTGATATCGTCTCCGGCAACACCGCCGGTATGGAACGTACGCATCGTGAGCTGTGTTCCTGGCTCACCGATCGATTGGGCAGCGATAATACCAACCGCTTCACCGATCTCAACGTGTTTACCAGTTGCCAAGTTACGACCGTAACATTTTTTACATACGCCATGACGCGTACGGCAGCTCAGTACAGAACGAATCTGTACTTTGTTAATGCCGGCAGCAACGATCGCTTCCGCTTTGTCGGAGTCGATCAGTTCGTTGCGACCAACGATCAGTTCGCCGGTTTCCGGATGACGAACAGTTTCGAAACAGTAACGTCCTTCCAGACGATCGTACAGGTCTTCGATAACTTCTTTACCATCTTGGATACGACCAACGATAAAGCCTTTGTCGGTTCCGCAATCGTCTTCGCGCACGATTACGTCCTGTGCTACGTCAACAAGGCGGCGAGTCAGGTAACCGGAGTCAGCCGTACGAAGCGCTGTATCCGCCAGACCTTTACGCGCACCGTGAGTGGATAGGAAGTACTCAAGGACAGTCAGACCTTCACGGAAATTCGATTTGATTGGGAGCTCGATAATACGACCGGATGGGTTCGCCATCAGACCACGCATACCGCCCAGCTGGGTGATCTGCGATTTGTTACCCCGGGCTTTAGAATCAACCATAAGCATGATGGAGTTGTAACGATCCATCGACTTCATGAGAATATCGGTCAGCTCGTCCTTCGTACGGGACCAGATTTCGATAACACGGTCATAGCGCTCCTCGTTGGTGATCAGACCACGGCGGTATTGGTTCGTAATAACGGCAACTTTTTTATCGGATTCAGCCAGCAATGCGGTTTTTTCCGGTGGAACGACAACGTCCGACACCGCAACGGTAATACCGGCACGTGTGGAGTATGTGAAACCAAGCTGCTTGATTTTGTCCAAAATGACCGAAGTCAATGTTGTATGATAAATTTCAAAACAACGCGCGATGATCGTACCGAGATATTCTTTGCCGACAGCGCCGGTTTGTGGAACAGCCTTCATAAACTCCAGTACATCTGTACCTTTTTCGTAAATGAAGTAGTGATCCGGAATACCTTGATACAGGTTAGCACGAGTTGGTTCGTTAATATAAGGGAACGATTCCGGGAAAATCTCGTTAAAGATAATCCGTCCAACCGTCGTTACGAGCAGACCGGTTTGTTGTTTCTCCGTAAAGCTTGTTTTACCTAAAGCTTTAGCCGGAATCGCTACGCGTGCATGCAAGGAAGCTGTGCCACGTTGATAAGCGGATACCGCTTCGTTAACGGTGCGCAAAATCATACCTGCGCCTTTGGCTTCCATATTGTCCATCGTCAGATAGTACGAACCAAGCACCATATCCTGGGATGGCGTAACAACCGGTTTACCGTCTTTAGGGTTAAGGATGTTACCGGATGCCAGCATCAGCAGGCGTGCTTCAGCTTGTGCTTCAGCGGACAATGGAACGTGAACCGCCATCTGGTCACCGTCAAAGTCAGCGTTATATGCTGTACATACGAGCGGATGCAGACGGATTGCACGACCTTCAACGAGAATCGGTTCAAATGCTTGAATACCGAGTCTGTGCAGCGTCGGTGCACGGTTAAGCAGAACAGGGTGTTCTCTGATCACTTCTTCCAACACATCCCACACTTCAGGGCTTACGCGTTCTACTTTGCGTTTTGCACTCTTAATGTTGTGTGCTAGACCTTTGTTCACCAGCTCTTTCATGACGAACGGCTTGAACAGTTCCAGTGCCATTTCTTTTGGCAGACCGCACTGGTACATTTTCAGGTAAGGCCCTACAACGATAACGGAACGACCGGAATAGTCGACACGTTTACCGAGCAAGTTTTGACGGAAACGACCCTGTTTACCTTTCAGCATATGGCTCAGGGATTTCAGTGGACGGTTACCAGGACCGGTTACCGGACGTCCGCGACGGCCGTTATCGATCAAAGCATCTACCGCTTCTTGTAGCATACGTTTCTCGTTTTGTACGATAATGTCAGGTGCGCCCAAATCAAGCAGACGTTTCAGACGGTTGTTACGGTTGATGACACGACGATACAGATCGTTCAAGTCGGATGTTGCAAAACGTCCGCCATCCAGCTGTACCATCGGACGAATTTCCGGTGGAATAACCGGCAATACATCCATGATCATCCAATCCGGAGAGTTACCGGAGTTACGGAATGCTTCGATAACTTCAAGGCGTTTGATCGCACGATTACGACGCTGACCTTGAGCGGTACGCAGCTCCTCACGCAAAAATTCCAGTTCTTTTTCCAGATCGAGGTCTTGCAGCAATTTTTTGATCGCTTCTGCACCCATACCTGCTTGGAAGCCGTAGCCGTATTTTTCACGGTAGCTGCGGTATTCTTTTTCGGACAGCAGTTGTTTCTTTTCCAGTGGTGTCTCGCCTGGATCAGTAACAACATAAGATGCAAAATAAATAACTTCTTCCAGGGAACGTGGGGACATGTCCAGTGCCAGACCCATACGGCTCGGGATACCTTTAAAGTACCAAATATGCGATACCGGTGCTGCCAATTCGATGTGTCCCATACGCTCACGGCGTACTTTGGCACGAGTTACTTCAACGCCACAACGGTCACAAACGACCCCTTTGTAACGTACGCGCTTGTATTTACCACAATGACACTCCCAGTCTTTGGTCGGTCCAAAAATGCGTTCGCAGAACAGACCGTCCTTTTCCGGTTTGAGCGTACGGTAGTTGATTGTCTCCGGTTTTTTAACTTCTCCGCGGGACCAAGAACGAATTTTGTCTGGGGAAGCAAGCCCAATTTTCATAAATTCGAAATTGTTAACGTCTATCAAGAGACACCCCTCCTAAGGCCAAATCCTATTTATTATAAAACTCTGTATTCCGCACAAAACCCAATGCTCTGTCCGATGAATGAGGATAGACCGGAACAGCTCCGGTCTACCTTCATGGGACAATGCTTGGGAATATGACAAGTGTTATTAATCTACGCCGACTTCAGAGCCTTCCAAATTCAGACTCAGTTTGTCATTGTTGGTAGCTTCGTCTTCATCATCCAGCTCTCTCATTTCGATCTCGTTTTCTTCTTCGTTCAGGATTTTGACATCCATACCTAAACTTTGAAGCTCTTTGATCAAAACTTTAAACGATTCAGGAACGCCTGGTTCCGGAACGTTTTCGCCTTTGACGATCGACTCGTACGTTTTCACACGACCAACAACATCATCGGATTTGACGGTAAGAATCTCTTGCAGAGTGTAGGCGGCGCCGTATGCTTCCAGTGCCCAAACCTCCATCTCCCCGAAACGCTGACCGCCGAACTGAGCTTTACCACCCAGCGGCTGTTGCGTAACGAGCGAGTAAGGACCCGTGGAACGGGCGTGGATTTTATCGTCAACCATATGCGCCAGTTTGATCATATGCATAACGCCGACCGTAACTTCACGTTCAAACTCATCGCCGGTTCTGCCATCGTACAGGACGGTTTTACCGTTGCGCTGCATGCCGGCTTCTTCCATCGTATCGAATACATCGTACTCGTTCGCACCGTCAAATACCGGTGTGGACACGTGGATACCGAGTTTCATAGCAGCCATACCAAGGTGAACTTCGAGAATCTGACCGATATTCATACGGGAAGGTACGCCCAGCGGGTTCAGTACGACCTGTACAGGTGTACCGTCCGGCATAAATGGCATATCTTCTTCCGGCAAAATACGAGCTACGACCCCTTTGTTACCGTGACGTCCCGCCATTTTGTCACCTTCGGAGATTTTACGTTTTTGCGCGATGTATACACGTACCAGATGGTTAACGCCTGGTGGCAATTCATCGCCATTTTCTCTGGTGAACACTTTAACGTCGACGACGATCCCGTCTGTACCGTGAGGTACACGCAGGCTCGTATCGCGAACTTCGCGTGCTTTCTCACCGAAGATCGCATGCAGGAGACGTTCTTCTGCGGTCAGCTCGGTTACACCTTTAGGCGTAACTTTACCAACGAGAATGTCGCCAGCAGCAATCTCGGCACCGATGCGGATGATGCCGCGCTCGTCGAGATTTTTCAATGCGTCTTCCCCAACGTTCGGGATATCGCGCGTAATTTCTTCCGGTCCAAGCTTCGTGTCGCGGGCTTCGGATTCGTATTCCTCGATATGGATCGAAGTGTATACATCTTCCTTCACCAGCTTCTCACTCAACAGGATCGCATCCTCGTAGTTATAACCTTCCCAGGTCATAAACGCTACGACAACGTTACGTCCCAGTGCGATCTCGCCCATCTCGGTGGAAGGACCGTCTGCCAGAATATCACCTTTTTTGATAATATCGCCGGTTTTGACGATCGGACGCTGGTTAATCGATGTCCCTTGGTTCGAACGCATAAATTTGTGTAATTTATATCTAACAAGGTCGCCTTTGACTTCCTTGCCGTCGACGTTTTCGATACGACGCAATGTAATCTCGCTCGCTGTGGAACGCTCAATCACACCATCGAACTTACTTACGATACATACGCCGGAATCTTTTGCCGCTTTGTGTTCCATACCTGTACCGACTAGTGGCGCCTTCGGAATAAGCAGTGGCACCGCTTGACGCTGCATGTTGGAACCCATAAGCGCACGGTTGGAGTCATCGTTTTCCAGGAACGGAATGAGCGCTGTCGCTACAGATACGACCTGTTTAGGCGATACGTCCATGTAGTCAACACGTTCACTTGGCATCGGCAAGATGTTGTCAGCCTGCTTATTGTAACGAACGATAACCATCTCATCCGCAAATGAGCCATCTTCCGTCAGCTGTGCATTCGCCTGCGCGATCACATAGTTGTCTTCCTCATCGGCTGTCATATAATCGATATGTTCCGTTACACGATGTGTTTTCGGATCAACGCGACGATATGGCGCTTCGATAAAGCCGTATTCGTTAATACGGGCAAAAGTAGACAGGGAGTTGATCAAACCGATGTTCGGTCCCTCTGGCGTCTCGATCGGACACATACGGCCATAATGACTCGGATGGACGTCTCGAACTTCAAAGCCTGCGCGCTCACGAGTCAAACCGCCCGGTCCGAGTGCAGACAGACGACGTTTGTGCGTCAATTCGCCCAGTGGGTTCGTTTGATCCATAAACTGCGACAGCTGGGAGCTACCAAAGAACTCCTTAATCGAAGCAATGACAGGACGAATGTTGATCAGTGCCTGCGGTGTGATCACGTTAGCGTCCTGAATGGACATTCTTTCGCGAACGACACGTTCCATACGGGACAAACCGATCCGGAATTGATTTTGCAGCAGCTCACCTACGGAACGCAGACGACGGTTACCGAGGTGGTCAATATCGTCGGTGTTGCCGATCCCTTGCAGCAAGTTCAAGAAGTAGCTGATCGACGAAATAATATCTGCTGGGGTAATATGTTTTGTTACCTTTTCGATGTTGCCGTTCGCAATGATGGAAACGACTTTACCATCTTCATTTGGTGAGAACACTTTAATCGTTTGCAGTGGAATATCGTTAGCATCGAGTACGCCACCTGCAACATGATACGTTTGGAAGTTCAATTCGCCTTCCAGGTATGGCATGATCTCGTCAAGCAGACGACGATCGACCATTTCCCCTGCTTCAGCCACGATCTCTCCAGTAGCGGAGTCGATCAGTGTTTCAGCCAGACGTTGGTTGAACAGACGGTTTTTGATGTGCAGCTTTTTGTTGATTTTGTAGCGACCAACATTCGCCAGATCATAGCGCTTTGGATCGAAAAAACGTGCAACGAGCAAGCTTTTGGCGTTATCCAATGTTGGCGGCTCGCCCGGACGAAGGCGCTCGTAAATCTCAATCAGCGCTTTTTCAGTCGAGTCGGTATTGTCTTTATCCAATGTGTTACGAATGTATTCGTCATTACCGAGCAGGTCGAGAATTTCAGCATCCGTGCCGAATCCGAGCGAACGTAGCAAAACCGTTACCGGAATTTTACGGGTGCGGTCAATACGAACATAGACAATGTCCTTCGCATCCATTTCCAGTTCCAGCCATGCTCCACGGTTAGGAATGACGGTAGCTGTATATGATGTTTTACCATTTTTATCGACTTTAGTGCTGAAATAGACGCTGGGAGAGCGAACCAACTGGCTGACAATAACCCGTTCTGCACCGTTGATAATAAACGTGCCGGTTTCCGTCATCAGCGGGAAATCACCCATGAATACTTCCTGCTCTTTGACTTCACCCGTCTCTTTGTTGATCAGACGGACTTTAACCCGCAGTGGAGCGGAATACGTAACGTCGCGTTCTTTTGCGTCGTCTACTGTATATTTAGGCTCACCCAGGCTGTAGTCGATGAACTCAAGCACCAGATTGCCCGTGAAATCTTGAATTGGTGAAATATCCTGAAACATTTCACGCAATCCTTCATCCAAAAACCACTGATAAGATTTTTGTTGGATTTCGATCAGGTTTGGTACTTCAAGAACTTCGTTAATTCGTGCATAACTTCGCCGAGTGCGTCGACCATATTGAACAAGATGTCCTGCCAACTTATACTCACCCCTTAATGTCTACTCACTTAAAAATTTCATTGCGAACTGCTGTTTGGATCACGTATAATAAGTCCATAACATAGAAGTTCACACCCATAAATAGAGAAAGCTCTTATCGAATTGTTTCGAAAAAAGAGCACCATCAGCTATCAACGGATGTGATCCAGTATCTGAAACGTGGATTACGGTTGAAAATAACCGAAATACCGATTATTATACGTTTATGGGCAATATTAAACACCCTTTAGCATGCATAATTTTCGTAACTTTCAGAAAACTAAAGCCAAAAAGGGCATCTTAATACTGACATTTTGTAATAATATCATATTAAGCAAACAGAGTCAACATCTATCGCTCATTCTATTGTGTGTGATCGTCGCTGTTTCGATAGAAAGCTGCTTACCCTCGCCGGTAGCGGCTTTTTTTATTTGGTCGCTTTAAAAATGCGATAGCCTTTATCTTTGGTAACTTCCTCTACCTGTTGAAACAATTGCTCCAGCTTTGCTTTGGCTGAAGGAGCGCCCTGTTTTTTTTGGATCACAATCCATAACGAACCGCCTGGCTCCAAATGCGCCGCTGCCTGTTCGAAAATAGTATGCACCGTTTCTTTACCGGCACGAATCGGTGGGTTGGTAATCACGACAGTGAATGTTTCCCCTTGCACCGCCTCGAACAGATCGCTGACCCGGATATCGACATTGTGAATGCCGTTTAGTCTAGCATTTTCCCGTGCCAATTCAACCGCACGTTCATTGACGTCGACCATCGTCACACGTCCTTGCGGTGCCAGTACGGCAGCAGACAGTCCCATCGGACCATAGCCGCAGCCAACATCGAGCACATGTGCATCAGCCGGAATGTCCAGCGCTTCGATCAATACACGACTGCCGTAATCGATCCCTGTTTTGGAAAAGACACCAGCATCGCTTATAAATGTAAATGGACGTCCGCGCAGCTCGGTTTCCAACTTGCGGCGTTCATGTGCAGCACCTGGCTGACTGGAATAATAATGATCCCCCATATCATTCCCTCACCTTTTTTACGAAACCTCTTTATAAAACAAACCCCTTGAACGAATTCAAGGGGCTTGTAAGAAACAAGAGCGTCTCTTATTTCACTTCTACGGATGCGCCAGCTTCTTCCAATTTTGCTTTAACGGATTCAGCTTCGTCTTTGCTAACGCCTTCTTTGATTGCTTTAGGAGCGTTATCAACTACTTCTTTAGCTTCTTTCAGACCCAGACCAGTTACTTCACGAACCGCTTTGATTACGTTGATTTTGGAAGCACCAGCGGAAGTCAGTACTACGTCGAATTCTGTTTGCTCAGCAGCAGCTTCAGCACCGCCACCAGCAGCTGCTGCTACAGGAGCAGCAGCAGTTACGCCGAATTCTTCTTCGATTGCTTTAACCAGATCGTTCAGTTCGAGTACAGTCATGCCTTTGATTGCTTCAAGGATTTGTTCTTGACTCATTTATAAACCCTCCATTATTGGTTGTATTTTTGGTTCGGCTATATAGCCGGTTTTACGCCGCCGGGGCGTGAGGCAGATGAACAATATGCTTACGCGCTTTGTTCTTCTTTCTCGGATACAGCTTTAACTGCCAGTGCAAAGTTACGTACTGGAGCTTGAAGTACGCTAAGCAGCATGGACAAGAGACCTTCGCGGGATGGCAGGGATGCCAGCGCTTTGATTTCGTCCGCGCTTACTACGCGACCTTCTACAACGCCACCCTTCAGTTCGAGAGCAGTGTTCGTTTTTGCAAAATCGTTCAGAATTTTCGCTGCGATTACTGCATCGTCTTTGCTGAACGCGATAGCGGTAGGACCTACCAGCACTTCGTTCAGTTCAGTCAATTCAGCAGATTCAGTTGCGCGACGAACCAATGTATTTTTCAATACCTGGAAATCAACGCCAGCTTCACGCAGTTGTTTGCGCAATTCTGTAACTTGAGCTACGTTCAGACCACGATAGTCAGCAACAACTGTCGATACGCTTTCGCGCAGTTTAGATGCAACTGCTTCTACCGCTTCCTGTTTAGACTGGATTACTTTTGCGTTTGCCAAGTTTGGACACCTCCTGATCGTTTTTTGGCCTTTTGGTCATTCCTGAATGAATGTCCAAAAGTTCTACGGGCATGAAAAAAGCCCCCGTAGAATCACGAAGGCTTGATAAGTTGGAATACGAGGAGTGCTGCTGAAGCAGCAACTCCACTATTCTGTATTCTATCAGAACACCTCGGTAGGAAATTAAGCCGCAAGCGGCACCTACTGTCTACGGTTAAACATATTCAAGTGTAATTGCAAGAACAAGTTCGTGCATCATCACAACTTTTACAGATTATCAAATGTGTTGACGAATGTCAAGCATTAATTATCTGTAAGTCGAAGCGTTTACGCGAGCGCTTGGTCCCATTGTGGAAGATACCGCAATGTTTTTCAGATAAACACCTTTTGCCGCAGCTGGTTTAGCGCGGTTTAGAGCTTCGATGAGAGCTTTGAGGTTCTCGTTCAGTTGCTCCTCTGTGAAGGATACTTTACCGATTGGCGCGTGAATTTGTCCTGCTTTGTCCAGACGGTATTCGATTTTACCCGCTTTGATCTCTTGAACCGCTTTGGTAACGTCGAATGTAACTGTACCTGCTTTAGGGTTAGGCATCAGACCTTTACCACCAAGCAGACGACCCAGTTTACCAACTTCGCTCATCATGTCCGGCGTAGCTACGCAGACATCAAAGTCGAACCATCCTTGTTGGATTTTGTTAATCATGTCCTGATCGCCAACGAAGTCAGCACCAGCAGCTTCCGCTTCTTTTGCTTTTTCGCCTTTCGCGAATACGAGAACACGTTGAGTTTTACCAGTACCGTGTGGCAGTACAACGACGCCACGAACAGCCTGATCTTGTTTACGAGGGTCAACACCCAGACGTACTGCCGCTTCAACGGTTTCGTCGAATTTTGCAGTAGCTGCCTTTTTCACCAAGGCAACTGCCTCGGCTGGCTCGTAACTAGCTTCGCTGTCAATCAGCTTAACAGCTTCCAGATACTTTTTACCATGTTTAGCCATTTATTATTCCTCCTTTGTGGTATTAGCGGATATTCCTCCCACATATGCGGAACCGGATGATTCCGCGCAGACTGCATTCTTGCGAACAACAGTAAAGACTAATTTTAGTCTTCGATTGTGATACCCATGCTACGTGCTGTACCTTCAACCATCAGCATTGCAGCTTCGATCGACGCTGCGTTCAGGTCAGGCATTTTTTGTTCAGCAATTTCACGAACTGCGGAACGTTTAACAACTGCAACTTTCTTCTTGTTCGGTTCGCCCGATCCTTTTTCGATCTTGGCAGCAACTTTCAGAAGAACTGCAGCCGGTGGAGTTTTAGTGATGAAAGTGAAAGAACGATCTTCAAACACGGTGATCTCAACCGGAATGATCAAACCTGCTTGATCTGCTGTGCGAGCGTTGAACTCTTTACAGAATGCCATAATGTTGACACCTGCTTGACCCAAAGCCGGACCTACTGGAGGAGCCGGATTCGCTTTACCAGCCGGGATTTGCAGTTTTACCATTTTGATTACCTTTTTAGCCATGTAAAACACCTCCTTGCGAATAGTGGTAGACGGACATCGCTGCCCTCCCACGTAAAACGCCGCAATTGCGGGCTAATGCCGCACAAACTGCGGTAAAAACCGGAAACACCGGTCAGAATCGGTACAGATTGCTCTGTCCCTATTCCCTGTGTCATCCTAGAAACCTGCTTATATCTTTTCCACTTGAGTATAATCCAGCTCAAGCGGGGTTTCCCGTCCGAACATGTTAACATGCACTCTGAGCTTGCTTTTGTCCACCAAAATTTCTTCCACGGAGCCAACAAAATTCGCAAACGGTCCAACTTTGATGCGTACGGATTCTTTGACCTCGAAGTCGATATGCTCCTTCGGCTGATCCATACCCATATGTTTGAGAATTTGTTCCACTTCTTCCGGCAGCAGCGCAGTCGGCTTAGAGCCTGAACCGGTCGAACCGACAAAGCCGGTTACGCCAGGCGTATTGCGTACTACATACCAGGAGTCGTCAGTCTGGATCATTTCAACAAGCACATAACCAGGGTAAACTTTACGCATAACGGTTTTTTTCTTACCGTCTTTGTTTACCAATTCTTCTTCCATCGGAACAAGAACCCGGAAAATCTTGTCTTCCATGCCCATCGACTCAACGCGTTTTTCCAAATTGGCTTTGACTTTGTTTTCATACCCGGAATAAGTATGAACGACGTACCATCTTTTTTCCATATCAAGCCACCTGGAACCCTTCTTAAATTATCGCTTCGATCACAGCGGAAATGCCGATGTCCAAAACCCAAAAATAAATGCCGACAAACAGAATCGTACCAATAACGATCAGCGTGTAGTTGGTCAGCTCTTTACGATTAGGCCAGCGAACCTTTTTAAGTTCAGCCCAGCTTTCGGAGAAAAAGGAAAACACAGACTTAAAGCTTCGTGCCACGATTACACCTCCAAAAGACGATCTGGTTAAACGAAGACCGCATCCAGACCCAAAGAGTCTGGTTTGCTCTTCATTCCCATGTGGTCAGGGTGGTTACGCAAGTTGTCAGGCACGCCATTCTTCAAAGCAAATAAAGATTGGCACACTTAAAAACAGGCGATTTTTGGCCTACCTAAAACACTTTAGCATAGCACCCTTACACTGTCAACGAATATTAGCGTTTGTTTCACAAAAATTTTCCGACTTGTCACATCATTATTTCCGGCGCAAACCGCCGTATTTTACAGGAGCAGCGGCAAAATAAAAAAGACTCCATGATAGAGTCTTCACTTGGTTGCTGTTCGGAGTTCAGTTGTCGTCACGTACTTCCAAATAGCGTTCCAGCTTGCGTTTTACACGCTGCAACGCATTATCGATCGACTTCACATGGCGACATAGATCAATCGCGATTTCCTGGTAAGAGCGTCCATCCAAATACAGCATTAGCACTTTGCGTTCCAGCTCGCTGAGAATTTCGGACATTTTATCTTCAAGGCCGGTAAATTCTTCCTTGTTGATGACCAGTTCTTCGGGATCGGACATCGGTGAGCCACAGATCACATCGAGCAATGTACGATCGGAATCTTCGTCATAGATCGGCTTGTCCAGAGAGACATACGAATTGAGTGGAATATGCTTTTGCCGAGTCGCTGTTTTGATCGCCGTAATGATCTGGCGGGTAATACATAGTTCGGCAAACACCTTGAACGAAGACAGTTTATCGTTTTTGAAATCGCGAATCGATTTGTACAAGCCAATCATGCCTTCCTGTACGATATCCTCGCGATCGGCACCGATAAGAAAATAAGACCGAGCTTTTGCACGCACGAAGTTTTTATACTTGGTAATCAAGTATTCCAGCGCTTCGGAATCACCATGACGGACGGCTTCTACAAGATCTTCATCACTCTGGTAATCATATGGTGATACCATGATATCTTTGAGGTCGACACTCACAAACAATCCCTCCGGTTGCAACGCAAGGTCTCCGTTACCCTATAAAATATAGCATCAGTATATATTATGTAACCTCACATCGTCAACCGAATTTACGCCATTTAACACGGGATTGCACACCTATATGTTCGTATTGCCCTAAACAAGAACAGGGGTTCGTAGATGAGCTGTCATCCTATTGACAGCTCACTCTCCCCTGCGCCATTTTTCAAACATGATTCGCTGCTGGGCATTCAGCTTTCCATCGAGCGTATTCCGGTTACTATCCTGCTGTTGCTCGCGCAGACGCTCCTTGATTTCTTTTTCGCTAATCTGCACTTCGATCAGCAGTTCACGCGCCGACAATCGCAATGCCCCCTGACCGAAAATGACATGCTGTTCGGTCATATCGCTAGTGGCGACATAAATCTGTCGGCGTCGATGCTTAAGTTGTCCGACAAAACGCTCGATCGCTTCGTCCGCCGTTTCCTTTTCCTTTGTAAAATACAGTTCGACTTTACCCTGCTCATACACTTTGCCAAGCCCGGGCACTCGATATGCGTCAAATACGGCGATGACACGGCGTCCGGAAAATGCCTGATAATTCGCCAGCCGTTCCAGCAGACGGTCACGCGCCTCCTGCAAACTGATTTCGGAAAGCTTGGCAAGCTCCCCCCAGGCTCCGATCATATTGTAGCCGTCCACCAGCAGCACGTCCCGAAGATCGGCCATCGCCTCTACCCGAGCGACTGGCGGCGACGCAGCACTTCATACATGATGACACCAGCCGCTACCGAAGCGTTGAGCGAGTTGATCTGACCTTGCATCGGCAGCTTGACGAGCACATCGCATTTCTCGCGGATCAAGCGCCCCATCCCTTTGCCTTCATTACCGATTACGATCGCTACCGGGCCGGTAAATACATCTGCTTGATACAGATTGCTGTCCGTATTCACATCCGTGCCGACAACCCAGACGCCTTGCTCCTTCAGGCGATCGATCGTTTGCCCGAGATTAGTCACACGCGCTACCGGCACATATTCAACCGCTCCGGCGGATGTTTTGGACACGGTGGCAGTAATCGATGCCGAGCGGCGCTTTGGAATGACGACGCCATGCACACCGGTACAATCGGCTGTTCGTAAAATAGAGCCGAGATTGTGCGGGTCCTCAATTTCATCCAGCAGCAGCAAAAATGGCGCTTCACCGTTCGCAGCCGCCGCAGCGAGAATATCTTCCACTTCGGCGTAGGCGTACGGTGCCGCCTGTGCGATAATGCCCTGATGTTGTACGCCTGGCACAAAGCTGTCCAGCTTGCGCTTATCCACATACTGGATCACAATACCTTTTTCTCTCGCTTCGGTTACGACAGGCTGCACCAGATTTTTTTGCGCGCCATCAGCGATCCAAATTTTATTGATGCTTCTTCCGGCACGCAGCGCTTCCGTAACGGAGTGCTTGCCGGCGATATATTCTTCTTCCATTTGTTTTCCTCCTGTAATGTAAATCGCGTTCGCATTGCTCATTCATTACCCGCTTTGACGATGAGTGCATAATGTTTCGACTCACGGTGCCAGCAAACATTATATTCAAAACGGAAGCAGCCGCACCTGCTCAAGGCTTGGGCGGCTGCTCCAGATGCTGTATTCCTGCGGTAATCAGCTCCAGCAAGCGCTGCTGATGTCCCTTGTAGTATAAATAACCAAGCAGGCATTCCCATGCCGTCGCATAACGATAATCAAGCACGCTAGCATTTTTCGGCACCGTACCGGATTTGGCATTACGTCCTTGTCTAGTCATGCTCGCTTCTTCCTCGGTAAGCTGTGGCTCCAAATAGAGTAGCATTTTCGCCTGTGCGCCTGCCGACACATAACTAGTCGACAGGCGATGCAAATAGTTCGGACGTAGATTTTTGCCGGATAACAAATACTGGCGCACCGCCACTTCATGAATCGCATCACCGATATACGCCAGCGCCAGCGGTGGCATCTGCTCCAATGGACGGGATATTGCGAACGGAAACCACATGAGCGGCTGTTTCGGATCGGAAGATGTCATAAGCTGCTCCCTCCGTTCATTTGCGGCGCCATCTCATGCCTTGCGGTGTATCTTCTAGCAAAATGCCTTGCGCGGACAATTGATCGCGAATTTCATCGGAACGCGCCCAATTTTTGTTGCTGCGCGCTTCGGTACGCTCGGCAATTAGCTTTTCTACGTCTTCATCGAGCAATTGCTCGTCTTCCCAATACAGGCGCAACACTTCGTTCATTTCGTCGAACAGCGACAGCAGCGCTGTAAGCGATGCTTGTTGTACAACTTCGCGTTGCAGCAACTGGTTCGCTTCGTTCACCCATTCAAATACGGCTGTAATTGCATCCGGCGTATTGAAATCGTCCTGCATTTTCTCATGGAACAAGGCGCGAATCGCTTCCAGCCGTGCAGCTAGCGCCTCATCTACCGGTGCCGCCGTATCCGAAGCGGACAGACGGTGCTTCACATTGCCAACCGCATTGGCGATCCGTTCAATGCTGTTCTCCGCCTGTGTCATCGTATCATCGGTATAGTTCAGCGGATTGCGATAATGCGTCGATAACATCAAATAACGAATCGCTGCTGGCTTGTGTGCGGCACGCAAATCTTTGACCAAAATGCCGTTGCCGAGCGATTTGGACATTTTCTCATCATCGATACGGATAAAGCCGTTGTGCATCCAGTAGTTGGACAGCGGCTTACCAGTGACTGACTCGGATTGTGCGCATTCGCATTCATGGTGCGGGAATTGCAAATCTTGACCGCCGCCGTGAATATCCAGCGTATCGCCCAAATAATGACGCACCATCGCAGAGCATTCGATATGCCAGCCTGGACGACCGTTGCCCCACGGGCTTTCCCAGAAAATCTCACCCGGCTTTGCCGCTTTCCACAGTACAAAATCCTCCGGGTTTTCTTTGCGTTTATCTACCTCAATCCGAATCCCGAATTGCAGCTCATCAAGCCTCTGGTTGGACAACTTGCCATAATCTTTAAATTTGCGCGTGCGGAAGTATACATCGCCTTCCTTCGCATAAGCGACATCTTTATCGATCAATGTGCTAATAAAATCAAGAATAACGTCCATATTTTCGGTGACACGCGGATGGATCGTAGCGCGGCGAATACCGAGCCCTTCCAGATCGGCAAAGTACGCATCGATAAAGCGTTCCGCCACTTCGATAACGGTCGTATTTAACTCCTCCGCTTTGCGGATTAGCTTGTCATCCACATCGGTAAAGTTAACCGCATAGTTCACTTTATATTGCTGATTTTCCAAATAGCTGCGCACGACATCAAAAAAGATCATCGGGCGTGCATTACCGATATGAATATAATCATACACGGTCGGTCCGCACACATACATTTTCACTTCGCCAGGTACTTGACTGACGAAATCTTCTTTTTGGCGACTCATCGTATTGTAAATTTGCAATGCCATACGTTCATCCCTTCCTCTGTTCCAAAGCGAATCATAGCGATTCGACTGTTCGGCTGAATTGTGCTGTTATGATTATATCTGATAATGCTGCATATTAGCTGTGTGCGTCAGCGCCAATACGGCTGGCGCTAATTGATTTAGCAGGAATGACGATTATGCTCGCGCTTGCTCATCATCCGATGGTCAAGCTGACGTTGCTGTTGCTCCAACTCCTGCTTCAGCCGATCGATCTCAGCTTGCAGCTCCGCCAAGCGGGAGGCGACCGGATCGGGCATCTGGTGACTAAGCCGATCGGCGCGCTTGCCGTCTTTAATGACGATTTTGCCGGGAATGCCAACTACGGTGCTATTGGCGGGCACTTCGCGCAGGACGACTGAATTGGAGCCGATGTTAGCATTCGAACCGACGGAAAAGGAGCCGAGAATTTTCGCGCCGGAGCCGACAACGACGTTATTGCCGATCGTCGGATGGCGTTTGCCTTTTTCCTTACCTGTACCGCCGAGCGTTACCCCTTGATAAATGACCACATCGTCGCCAATTTCGCACGTTTCCCCGATCACGACGCCCATCCCATGATCGATAAACAGGCGTTTGCCGATCGTCGCCCCCGGATGAATTTCGATCCCGGTCATAAAACGGCTCAGCTGTGAAACGACACGCGCAATCGTAAAAAATCGTCTGTTGTAAAACCAGTGCGCAAGCCGGTGCGCCCAGATTGCATGCAACCCTGAATAGGTAAAAATGACTTCAAACCAGCCCCGCGCAGCGGGATCATTATCGAACACGGCGCGGATATCGGATTTCAAATTGGTCAGCATTGGATTACCTCTCTTTGCTTGCACTCATTAAAAAACGCCCCGGCAGCCAGTGATGGCTGCAGAGGCGTCGATTTACGCGGTTCCACTCTGCTTGGACAAATGGGCGATCTCAAATCGCCTGACTGCACATCCGTAAACGACAGCACTTGCCCAACTTATACAGTCCGTAACGGAGGACTAGACGGCAAAGCCTACTTCTTCGCCACCGCTTTCACTCAAAATGGGTAAAAGCAGGCGGGAACGTTCGGCTCCGCAGCTCACAGGTGCATTTTCCAACTGGATGAAGTAGATGATTCGCAGCGATCCGCTGTCATGTAGCGGATTCATCCTCTCTGAGACTTCATACACAGCTGTACTTTTCCTGATCATTGCCATTGTATATGCGATATATGACTACGTGTTGTAACGTTAAACGTATAACCACAATGAATCACTGTTCAGGTGATCATTATAACGGACTATGCGCCAATAAACAATATCCTTTTCGTCAGGAGCCTTTGATCTGTGCTTCCAGACGCGCAATAACACGATCGCGGCCGAGCAAATAGATCGTATGGTTCAAATCGCGGCCATGCATTTCGCCAGTCAGTGCTACGCGGATCGGCATAAATAGCTGTTTGCCTTTATAACCGGTTTCTTTTTGCACTTCTTTGATCAGCGTTGCTGCTATCGTTGGGCTGAACTCATCCGCAACTTTAATTTTGTCCAGCAATGCTTGCAATACCGTGTTCACATGTTCTTCACCGAGCAATTGCTGTGCTTCGGCATCAAGCTGCAAATGGGAACGGAAAAACATCGCTGACAGATCAACGATATCGGATACAGACACCATTTGCTCCTGATACAGAGCTACTAGATCATATGCCCATGCCTGCTGTTCTTCGCTCAGTTCCGCCGGCAGACGACCTGCTTTTTGCAAATGCGGAATCGCCAGCGCCGTAATGCGGTCGGTATCGGCTTTTTTGATATACACATTGCTCAAGTGATCCAGCTTGTTTGTATCAAATACCGCCGGGCTGCGGGACAGACGCTTCGCATCAAAAATGTTAATCAGTTCTTCACGCGAGAAAATTTCTTCTTCGCCTTCCGGTGACCAGCCGAGCAGCACGATAAAGTTAAACAGCGCTTCAGGCAAGTAACCGAGCTGATCATATTGCTCGATAAACTGAATGATCGATTCGTCGCGTTTGCTTAGCTTTTTGTGATTGTCGCTGACGATCAGTGTCATATGACCGAATTGCGGCGGTTCCCAGCCTAGCGCTTCATAGATCATGAGCTGACGCGGCGTATTGGAAATATGATCTTCCCCACGCAACACATGGGAAATTTGCATCAAGTGGTCATCGAGCGCTACCGCGAAATTGTACGTCGGAATGCCGTCTTTTTTTACGATTACGAAGTCGCCGGTATCTTCTGTCGTAAACGAAATTTCGCCTTTAACGATATCGTTAAACGTGTACGTTTTGTTAGCTGGCACACGGAAACGAATACTCGGTACGCGACCTTCGGCTTCATAAGCTGCACATTGCTCTGCGGTCAAATCACGATGTTTGCCAGAGTAACGCGGCGTTTCGCCACGGGCGATTTGTTGTTCGCGCTCTTGTTCCAGCTCCGCTTCAGTGCAGTAGCATTTGTAAGCTAAGCCGCGATCTAGCAAGTCTTGCCAGTACTTACGGTAAATATCAAGCCGCTCAGTTTGACGATACGGGCCGTATTCGCCGCCTACGTCAATACTTTCATCCCAGTCGATACCGAGCCATTTCAGATAGGAAAGCTGGTTTTCTTCGCCGCCTTCTACATTACGTTTTACATCCGTATCCTCGATACGAATAATGAATTTACCACCCTGACTGCGGGCAAACAAATAGTTAAACAATGCGGTACGCGCATTACCGATATGCAAATGCCCGGTTGGGCTTGGTGCATATCGCACACGAATTTCAGTAGACATATTGATTTCCTCCGATTCAACAAAGTTGTTACAGATGTCCCTACGCAGAAGCTGTTTGGAGCTTGGGAGACTGTATGCTCGCTTCATCCATTCGCTGTTAACGGTATACTGCTCTAATAAGCATACGAACAACAGCATACTGTACCGCTCGCATACAAGCGCGTATTACAGTTTACGCTTCTTTGACGAGACAAATGACCGCCTGCGTCGCGATGCCTTCACCACGTCCAGTAAAGCCGAGCCATTCGGTTGTCGTTGCTTTCACATTGACTTGATCGACTTCCGCTTCCAGTACAGAGGCGATCACTTCCACCATCTGTGGAATATACGGTGCCATTTTTGGCTTTTGCGCGATAATGGTCGCATCGACATTGCCAAGCCGATAGCCACGCTCTCGAATAAGCCCCCACACATGCTGAAGCAGTTTTACGCTATCCGCATCTTTAAATGCCGGATCGGTATCTGGAAAATGCTTGCCGATATCACCCAGTGCCAGTGCGCCCAGCGCTGCATCGGCAATCGTATGCAGCAGCACGTCGGCGTCGGAATGTCCGAGTAGCCCTTTTTCATATGGAATCGTCACTCCGCCAATAATACATGGGCGGCCCTCGACCAGCTGATGCACATCAAATCCTTGTCCTATACGAATCATCCATTATTCTCTCCCTTGCGAGCAAGTAAATATGCAGCATAATCCAGATCGTCCGGAGTGGTCAGCTTTATATTCGTATAGCTACCTTCAACAACAGTAATCGGTATGCCAAGCCGTTCTATCAGCATCGCATCATCGGTGCCACGAAAACCGCTTATATCCGCTTGTTCATGTGCGGTAAGTAACTCGGTATAACGAAACGTCTGCGGTGTCTGAATCGCCCATAATGTGCTGCGATCAGGCGTACCCGCGATATGCAGATTGGCATCTACCTGTTTGATCGTATCTTTGACTGGCACCGCTAATACGGAAGCGCCGACTTGCTGTGCTGCCTCCAAACAGCGCTGAAGCTGCTGCTCAGTCACAAATGGACGCACACCATCATGCACCATCACCCAATCCGCTGTCAGCTGTTGCAGTCCCAAATAAACGGATTGCTGACGATCATAACCGCCAGCCACAACCTTTACAACTTTGTGCAGTCTATATTGCTCTATCCATTGCTGACAACGCTCCCGATCGTCCGCTCCTGTAACGACGACGATCTCGTCCACAAGTTCCGAACGTTCAAACACTTCCAGTGTATGTATAATGATCGGCTTGTTTTGGAGCCTGAGATATTGCTTGCTTTCCACCGTGCCCATACGCGAGCCTTTACCCGCTGCGACGACGATGATTCCAGCTTTTTGTGCCATAATCCCCATCCTTAACGATTGCTTTTCGCCGTCTTCTGTGACTGAACAGATGGCTAAACAGCATCTGAATTCCATTCTTTAATAATATACCCGTCTGCACCCGCAGCACAACAGCGAATAAGGATGATGACCGTATGAGCACATGCACTACTAGCGATGTAATCGCTATTTTAACGCTCAAACGCAGTCTTGCTTGCCGTTACTGTCCGGTTGCCGAATCATACGGACGGGCGAAGATCATACGTCCACTAGCTGTTTGCAGTACACTCGTAATGATCACTTCCAACTCACGGTTCATATACGCTCGCCCTTGCTCCACCACGATCATCGTACCATCGTCCAGATGAGCAACACCTTGCCCTGCCTCTTTACCGACACGGGTAATTTGCACCTGTAATAACTCTCCGGCAAGCAGCGGTAGCTTTAGCCGTGCGGCGAGACGATTGATCGACAACACACGGATACTATACAGACCGGCAATCTGCTCCAAATTGCGATCATGGGTCAGCAGCACCGCCTTACGCGCCGCCGCTAGCTGCACCAACCGCTCATCTGCGCTTAACTTATCCGAATAATGTGTAGTAGCGAGTTCCAACTCAATACCGGGCAATGTGTGGAGCCGGGTTAATGTATCTAGACCCTTTCTGCCGCGTTGACGACGCAACGTATCTGCTGAATCGGCGATAAGCTGTAACTCCTGTACGATAAAATCAGGCACGATCACAACTCCACCTATAAATCCGCATTCGATTATACTTTCGATGCGTCCATCAATCGCAATATTAGCATCCAGTACACTGATCGTAGGCAACGCTGCTAAAACGGTCTGCTCTGCCGCTGTCATAGATGGCTGTAACATGTCCGTATGCTCACCATTTGATTGTTGGTCACGTTGACACCGACCTTGACCGTCTGCTCCTGCTGTCACTTGCGTAAGCTCAATTGTAGGCATTAGCTCTCCCGCGCGCTCATAACCTATACGCAATCCTACATAACCGAGCGTCAGCATCAGAAAGGTGCGCACCGCCTCATATATAGGCTCCCACCAACTGATCATGATAGCACCAAGCCAACCGAGCACCAGACCGAACGATAAGCCACATAAACCGACGATCACACTATTAATCGGCATCGTGAGTACGTGCAAACGCCACTTTTCCAGCATGATGAGCACATAGCGGAGTAGCAGCGACAACAATAATACAGCCATTAAAATAAATGCAAGCTCGCTAAATGTGCGCAGCGGCGTCTGCTCTCCATCCCATATTACCGTATTCCATTGCCATAATTGATCAAGCATCGATCGCTCTCCTTTACTATTATTCATTCCAATAAAAAAAGCATTCATTTCCCCAACGAAATCGAGAAATAAATGCTTTTTAATCGTGTGCGTCGCTGCGGGCGGTGTTCGCTTAACGTAGCGACTCTTTGGATGAATTGTCTTCATCGCGCTGAGTCCGCCGCTGTCGGCGCATCAATTTGCGAATATTCTGTTTAAACCCATACAATGCATACAAAGCAAGTGGTACAAAAATAAGCTTGGACACCTGATCCGGGTACATAATCGCAATAAAGATTGCGGCTGCGATTACAACCGGTGCGAGCCATAATGCTTTTTTCGGAATGCCGATTTTTTTGAAATTTGGATATCTGACTTGGCTGACCATCAAATACGACAACATAAATGTACTGATGATCATATAAGGTGTAGATACTTCATTATGGAAAAGCGACAACGTTGCCAGTACGCCACCAGCTGCCGGAATCGGCAATCCGGTAAAATAACCCGGTACCCCGGCTTTGACATTAAATCTAGCCAAACGCATCGCTCCACACATCGGGAAAATCAATGCCGCTGTAATGGCAAGCACAGGGTTAATGTCTCTGAATACCATATCGTACATAATGACAATCGGTGCTACACCAAATGAAACAAGGTCGGACAGTGAATCCAGCTCTTTACCAAACTCGCTCTGAGCATTAAGCGCACGCGCCATACGTCCGTCCAGACCATCCATTAACATTGCTACAATGACCATAATAGCCGCCAGACTATAATTGTCATTCAGCGCTAGTAAAATAGCCAACATTCCAAGTCCTAAGTTAAATAGCGTACATAGGTTTGGAATTGATTTTGTTATCATCTTGTCACCTCAAAAATGGATATATTAGCCAATTAACTTTACGATTCTAACGCTTTTAGATTTGTCTGTCAATAAATACTTGCTCTTGAATCCGTTCCAGACCGGAGCGAATCGTACGTGCGCGAACTTCACCGATCCCGTCCACTTCGTCCAATTCATCGATGCTGGCATTGATCACATGATGAAATGCACCGAAACGCTCCACCAGATTATGAATGATCACATTAGGCAAGCGCGGAATTTTGTTCAGCACACGATAGCCACGTGTCGGTACTACTTCTTCCGATTGTGCCGCTGCCATCGGATAGCCGAGCATTTTCACAATTTGGTTTGCATCCATAAGTTCATTATCGGTAATCCGCTTCAATCCGTTAACAATCTCGTTCAAACGTTCCTCACTGCTATCGCGACCGTAGTCTTTGAGCAGCAAACGGAACTCCTCCTCGATCGTACCGATCAGTTCTTCCATTTGCATAGAGATCAGACGACCTTCAGCGCCCAGCTCGATAATATAACGATCGATCTCGGTCTGAATGCGCAGCACCATCTCAACCCGCTGAATAACACCTGCCACCTCGGGGATCGTTACCATCTGCTCAAACTCTGACGCTGTAAGATTCGTCAGCGCCTGACGCAACACGACTTGATAACGTTCCAACGTCTGGATCGCCTGATTCGCCTTTGTCAAAATGACGCCGATCTCTTTGAGCGCATAACGCAAATTACCTTTGTACAGTGTAATAATATTGCGGCGCTGCGAGATCGAAATGACCAGTTCACCGGTCTGCTTAGCTACACGCTCGGCAGTCCGGTGCCGAATGCCCGTCTCGATCGACGAGATCGACGAATCCGGAATCAGCTGTGTATTGGCATATAAAATCCGTTTCAGATCATCACTCAAAATAATGGCGCCGTCCATCTTCGCCAATTCATACAAATAGTTGGGCGAAAATTCACAGTCGATGGAAAAGCCGCCATCGACTACTTCCATCACTTGTGGTGAGAAGCCGACGACGATCAATCCGCCCGTTTTGGCACGCAGCACGTTTTCCAAGCCATCGCGAAAGGCGGTGCCTGGCGCGACCATTTTTAATAAACGATTGACTTTCTCAGCTTGGCTGAGCTCCTTCATTCCCTGTTCCCCCTAATCCAACGCCGCCTTTAATGCTTCCGCGACCGTATTGACACCTATTAATTGAATATCTTTTGGATGCTTCCACCCTTTTAGACTTTTCTCCGGCATAATAACACGTTTAAAACCAAGTTTGGCTGCTTCTTTGACACGTTGCTCGGCGCGTGATACCGCACGTACTTCGCCGGTTAAACCGATCTCGCCAAACACAACATCATCCGGCTTGGTCGGTGCATCGCGGAAACTGGAAGCCAGACTGACCGCGATTGCCAGATCGACCGCCGGTTCATCCAGCCGCACACCGCCCGCTACGTTCAAATACGCGTCCTGATTTTGCAGAAACATGCCCATTCGCTTTTCCAGTACCGCAATAATGAGCGCAAGCCGATTATTATCGATCCCGGTGCCCATACGCCGTGGCGATGGAAAATGCGTTGCCGCCACCAATGCTTGCAGCTCGACTAGCATCGGACGTGTCCCCTCCATACTGGCGATGACCGTCGAACCTGCCGCTCCAAGCGCACGCTCCGATAGAAACAGCTCGGATGGGTTCGATACTTCGGTCAATCCTTCCTCATGCATTTCAAAAATACCCATTTCATTCGTTGAGCCAAAACGGTTTTTTACCGCACGCAGCAATCGATACGTATGATGTCGCTCCCCTTCAAAATACAGCACACAGTCGACCATATGCTCCAACATACGCGGCCCGGCAATCGCACCTTCTTTGGTCACATGACCGACCAGCACGGTGGCAATGCCGCGAATTTTGGCAACCCGCATAAAACGCGACGTACACTCACGCACCTGGGACACACTGCCCGGTGCACTCGTCACCTCTGGCTGATAAACCGTTTGGATCGAGTCGATGACGAGAAAGCCTGGATTGATGCTATCGATCGCTTCTTCGATCAAATCCATATTGCTTTCGCACAGTACAAACAGCTCATTGGACAGCGCACCGAGGCGCTCGGCACGAAGCTTCGTTTGCCGTACGGATTCCTCGCCCGAAATATATAACACACGTAAACCCGCCTGCGTAAGCGCATGCGACGTTTGCAATAACAATGTCGACTTTCCGATTCCCGGATCGCCGCCTACGAGTACGAGCGAGCCTGGTACTACGCCGCCACCAAGCACACGGTTTAGCTCCTCAATCCCGGTTTGAATGCGCGGCTCTTGTCCTGCTTCTACTTCGGTAATCGCTTGTGCTCGTTGTGACGTTTGTGTCTGGAACAGACTGGAGTTCATGCCTTGCGTTTTAACGGCAGTCGTTTCCTTTTCCTCCACCATCGTGTTCCATGCCTGACAACCTGGACATTTGCCATACCATTTTGGCGATTCGTATCCGCAATCAGTACAGAAAAATTTCGTTTTTACTTTAGCCATGAACGTCCCTTTCTATTTGTACGTTAACTTGATGTTAACATTTCATTTATTTTAGCGCTGAATATAGAAGCGTTCAGCAAATCACAGACAGTATTTTGCAGTCTATTGTATTATAACACTAAAAAGGTTGGTTCCGCGGGCAGATTTGCCTTTGGAACCAACCTTTATTTTACGATGCTTTCGCTCGGGTTAATCAGGATTTCGTCTGATTGGCAGACACTTCATCCGTATCGGGCTGCGCTGATGGCTCCACCTTCTCGACGGTCAGCGTGCCTTCTTTTTCATCGATGATCAAATGATCGCCTTTTTTGACATTGCCGGTCAGCAATTCTTCGGACAAACGGTCTTCGATATGCTTCTGGATCGCACGACGCAGCGGACGCGCACCATAAGCAGGATCAAAGCCTTCTTTTGCCAGAAACGCTTTGGCACTGTCGCTAAGCGTAAAGTCGACCGCGTATTCACGCAGACGCTTGCGCAGTTCTTCGGACATCAAGGTAACGATTTCAGCAATATGCTTTTGCTCCAGCGAGTGGAACACGATCACATCGTCGATCCGGTTCAGGAACTCCGGACGGAAATGGCGTTTCAGCTCATCCGTTACTTTACCCTTCATATTGTTGTATTCTGCGCCGGAATCGATCGTCGCTGTAAAACCAAGCGTCGTATTGCGACGGATCGCTTCGGCACCTACGTTAGAGGTTAGAATGATCAGCGTATTACGGAAGTCAACGACACGACCTTTGGAATCGGTCAGACGACCATCTTCCAGCACTTGTAGCAAAATGTTGAACACTTCCGGGTGCGCTTTTTCAATCTCATCCAGCAATACAACAGAATATGGTTTACGGCGTACTTTTTCGGTCAACTGTCCGCCTTCTTCGTAGCCTACATATCCCGGAGGGGCACCGACGAGACGGGAAGTGGAATGTTTCTCCATATACTCGGACATATCGATGCGGATAATCGCATTTTCATCGCCAAACATCGATTCGGCAAGCGCACGTGCCAACTCGGTTTTACCGACACCGGTTGGACCGAGGAAAATGAACGAACCCATCGGACGTTTCGGGTCTTTCAGTCCGGCACGCGCACGGCGGATCGCACGGCTGACAGCGACAACAGCTTCATCCTGACCGATGACACGCTCATGCAGCAAGCTTTCCATATTGAGCAAACGATCGGTTTCTTCTTCCTTCAGCTTCGTTACCGGAATACCGGTCCAGTTCGCTACGATATCCGCGATATCTTCAGGCGTCACTTCGGAATCGGTACGACCTTGTTTCTCTTTCCACTGATTGCGAGTCGTATCCAGTTCTTCACGAATTTTCTGCTCGGTATCGCGCAGTGCTGCCGCTTTTTCAAACTCCTGGCTTTGTACAGCCGCGTCTTTTTCCTTACGGATATCTTCAAGACGGCTTTCCAATTGCTTCAGGTTAGGTGGGATCGTGTACGAGTTCAGTCTTACTTTGGAACCCGCTTCGTCAATCAGATCAATCGCTTTATCCGGCAGGAAACGATCGGTAATGTAACGATCCGACAGCTTCACTGCCTGCTCGATCGCTTCATCGGTAATTTTTACGCGATGATGGGCTTCGTAACGATCGCGCAGTCCCATCAAAATTTGAATCGCTTCTTCCGGTGAAGGTTGATCGACCGTAATCGGTTGGAAACGACGTTCCAGCGCGGCGTCTTTTTCGATATATTTGCGATATTCATCCAGTGTAGTTGCACCGATACATTGCAGCTCGCCACGTGCCAGTGCAGGTTTAAGGATGTTGGAGGCGTCGATCGCACCTTCCGCCCCACCTGCGCCGATCAATGTGTGCAGCTCGTCAATGAACAGTACGATATTGCCAGCCTGGCGAATTTCGTCCATAATTTTTTTGAGGCGGTCTTCAAACTCACCGCGATATTTCGTACCGGCAACAACGGAACCCATATCCAGCGTCATGACGCGTTTGTCACGCAGCGTTTCCGGAATTTCATTGTTGATGATCTTCTGTGCGAGACCTTCAGCGATGGCTGTTTTACCAACGCCTGGCTCACCGATCAATACCGGGTTATTTTTCGTACGACGGCTCAGCACTTGGATGACGCGCTCGATTTCTTTGCTGCGTCCGATTACCGGGTCCAAATTGCTGTCTTTGGCAATTGCCGTCAGGTCGCGGGCGAGACTATCCAATGTCGGCGTGCTCACATTGGCAGGTGTGCCGTGATGACTCGATACGGCTTCATTGCTGCCCAGAAGCTGCAATACTTGTTGACGCGCTTTGTTCAGGCTGATGCCCAAATTGTTCAGTACTCGGGCAGCGACGCCTTCACCTTCACGGATCAGACCGAGCAGGATATGCTCTGTACCCACATACGTATGACCAAGCTTACGCGCTTCGTCCATCGACAGCTCGATGACTTTTTTGGCGCGCGGAGTGTAAGCAATATTCGTAGGTTGCTCTTGGCCACGACCGATTAACGATTCAACCTCGTCCTGAATTTTTTCAAGTCCAAGACCGAGACCGATTAACGCTTTAGCGGCGATGCCTTCGCCCTCACGAATCAATCCGAGCAAAATATGCTCTGTACCGATGTTATTATGACCGAGACGAACCGCTTCTTCCTGTGCCAGGGCCAGGACTTTTTGCGCCCGCTCCGTAAATCTGCCAAACATCATATTCAAGCACCTCCACGGTTTAGTCTTCTGCGTGTACATCACTTAGTGTATCGCGGATCATCTGCGCCCTGTACATATCGCGTTCTCCTGATCCCATTTTAACACCGAACGTTTTCTGAAGGAAACCCGGTTGTGTCATAATCAGCAATTCGTTCATCTGACCTGCCGAAGCACGGTCGATCAAACCGAGGTCCACACCGAGCCGCACATCGGATATGCGCTGAAACGCTTCCTTCGCATCCATCATCGTTGCATACGTCAAAATGCCATACGAGCGCATAATCCGGTCGGTAATACGCAGGCGCGATTCGCCCAGCAGCCGACTGCGTGCATGTTGTTCGTATTCGATAATCTGCATGACTACACTGCGCAAATTATCGATAATTTCCTGTTCAGACAGACCGAGTGTAATCTGATTGGAAATTTGAAAAATATTCCCGAGTGCTTCGCTACCTTCACCATACAACCCACGCACTGCCAAACCGACCTGCGATACCGCTGCTAAAATGCGGCCGATCTGATTCATAATCGCCAATGCAGGCAAATGCAGCATGACCGATGCGCGCAGCCCGGTGCCCAAATTAGTCGGGCAACTGGTCAAATATCCACGCCGATCATCAAACGCATAGTCAACGACACGTTCAAATGCATCATCGATCGCGGTAGCACGCTGCCATGCTTCTTCCAATTGGAAGCCCGGATACAAACACTGGATGCGCAAATGATCTTCCTCGTTGATCATAATGCTCACCGATTCATTCTCCGCCAGCAATACCGCTCCAGCGCGTGAGTCATGGATCAAATTCGGACTGATCAGATGCTTCTCCATTAACACTTCCTTGTCCACATCATCCAGCTCATCCAACATAAGCGGTTCAAACGGTCCCTGCGCTTGCACACCTTCATCATGCAGCGCAGCGGTCAGTCGTTCACGCACTTGCTGGGCTTGCTCGGTGGAAGCGATAATCGGGAATGGCTGATGCACCAGATTGCGGGCAATTCGCACCCTGCTGCTGATTACAACGTCCGCATAATCTCCGCCTTTTTGCATCCATTCACTCAAAGGCTTTTCGGTAAAACGGAGATTCGACATACGTCATTCCTCCTTATAACTCCTGTGAAATTTGCTTGTCCAGCTCGCGAATCTGATCCCGCAGCTGCGCTGCCTGTTCAAATTCTTCTTCAGCGATACGTTGCTGCATTTGCTGGCGCAGCTCGTTCACCTGCTGCCTTGCTTTGATCTGTTTACCTGCACGAGCAGGCAGTTTTCCCGCATGCGCGGTACTGCCATGCACACGCTTAAGCATCGGATCAAGCTGACGGTCAAACGTTTCGTAACACGAGCTACAACCAAACCGTCCCAGCTTACGGAACTGTGCATAGGTCATTCCGCATTCCGGACATTGCAGCTGCTGTGTCGGCATACCGGTCGCCTTCGCTTTGTTACCTGCATCAAAATCCATCAATCCGGATAACAGATTATGGATAGAAAAGCCGCCGGAAGTGCCTGGGATCAGCTCTCCCTTTTCACGCGCACAATGCTCGCAAATGTGAAACTCAGTCTTTTCGCCATTTACGATTTTGGTGAAATGCAGGGTAGCCGGTCGCTGCTGGCATTCCTGACAAATCATTCAAGTAACCCCCTTCTCCCGAGTGATCAAGAACCGAGCAAGGCGATTAACATCGCTTTCATCATTCTTGCACGCACTTCATCTCTATAGGGAAGATTGATTGAAATGACATCTCTACATACAACCGCACGCATCAGTTCAGCTTCACGCTTGGAAATAAGCCTTGCTTCCGACAGCTGATAAATCAGCCCTTCGGCAGCGCTCTGGCTCATACTTTGACCGATACTTTCGTGGATATGGGTATGAATCGTCGATTGCGCAGGTAGCTCAATCCGCCGAATGCGAATATAACCGCCGCCACCACGCTTACTTTCCACCAGATAGCCTTTTTCCAGCGTAAAGCGAGTGCTGATTACATAATTGATCTGTGATGGTACACAGGAAAATTGGTCAGCCAAATCATTACGCTGAATTTCCAGTGCGCCTTCACCTTCCTGAAGCATGCGTTTTAAATATTGTTCGATAATGTCGGAGATATTACGCATCGTATCCTCCTCCATGTATAGTTAAAACATGAATTCGTCAATGATAATATCAAAGTCCACATAAATAACAATTAACCATATCATTCATGGTCAGAAACGAATGCATAACACAGTTATTGTGACATTTAGGTTACTATTTCCAAATATCACAACATCCATTTCCAGTGTTTATCATTCCCCAACACAAGATGCAATGAACAGGAGTTTGCCTAGCAAAATATCGTTCCTGTGGCTAACAGTAATGAAAGCCATTGCTCGCTGACTTTGACTTTCTTTGACTTTATAATATTATACCATAAAATTCCGGTTTGCCAAGAGGAGAACGGTGTTTTGGTGTTTTACAGTGTGATCTTTGATTTGCTTTTCTTCAGCAAAGTGTTTGGCTTTGAGAAGCAGTACGCAAGCTTATGATGGAAAGTATCATTTATATCCGCTTAACATTCATCCTGTTGACTCCTTCCTCCACATCCTGTACACTGTGACAAAATCCATATTCGGCAAATCGCCTGTGAAGGGAATCCAACCCGGAGGCGTTCTCGTCAAGGCGTTACTGCGATATAGCATCATGATCGGTTGCAGTAATGTCCCTAAGTTAAACGGTATTCGCCCGTTATCGCGGAACCTGAGTGGATCGGAGGCTGTTGTCTCTGATTAAATTGGGTGGCACCGCGAGCAGAACGCTCCTCGTCCCAAGTTGATGAGGAGCGTTCTTTGTGTTTTGCCAAATAAGCGGCAGCGCAGATGCTGCCCTCTGCCAAAGGAGCGAATACCGATGTTAGACATTCAGTACATCCAGCAACATGCCACTTTGCTACAGGACATTGCCACCAAAAAACATATCCAGCTGTCGATTGACGAGCTACTGCACACGTATCAGGCGCGCAATCAACTGATGCAGCAAATGGAGCAGCTACGCCAACAGCGCAATCAGCTTACCCGCCAGATCGGCGCACAGATGAAACAACAGCAAACAGCTGCCAAGACGAGCAGCCACAATCATCCTGCTGAACGTCCACAGACGCCAATCGTGTATGCCAACGATGATCGTGAACAGAGTGCCAAGGCGAGCGGTACACTCCCAACAGCGCACCAGCACGCTTATGCGCATGCTCCAGCCGATGCCGAGCAAATGCGCTTACTCGCCAAACACATCAATGCGCAATTGCAGCAATTGGAACCGCAAGCTGAACGGATTCAGCAACAATACGATACATTAATGAATCTTGTGCCCAATATCGTCGCGCCGGATACACCGGATGGACAGTGTGATGCAGACAATGTGGTGCTGAAGCAATATGGAACCGTGCCGGAGTTTCCTTTTCCGCTTAAAGATCATGTTGAACTTGGTGAGCTACACGGTTTATTTGATACCGCGAGAGGCGTGAAGGTGAGCGGTAGCCGCCAGTATTATTTAACAGGCAACGGTGTGCTGCTGCATCGTGCTGTACAGCAACTTGCCTTTGATCTGCTGCTTGGCAAAGGTTATACACCGCTGGAAGTGCCGATGCTAGTTAGAGGCGCAGCGCTGCAAAATACCGGCTTTTTCCCGCTCGGCATTGAGCAAACGTTTAAAATCGAAAACGAAGATCACTGGCTAACCGGCACATCGGAAGTCGCGCTCGTCTCGTATTATCAAAATGAAATCGTCGATCTCAGCGCTGGCGCCATCAAGCTGGCTGCCGCTTCGCAAAGTTTCCGCAGCGAAGTTGGTTCGGCGGGTAAAGATGTGCGCGGATTGTACCGTGTACACCAGTTTGCCAAAGTGGAACAAGTCATTGTGTGCGAAGCCGACCCGCAGCAATCAGAACAGATTCATGCGGAAATTACCGCCAATGCGGAACAACTGTTGCAATTGCTAGAACTGCCATACCAAGTTGTCGCCGTCTGCATCGGTGACATGTCGCAAAAAACGTACAAACAATACGATATCGAAACATGGATGCCCGGTCGTCAGGCGTATGGCGAAACCCATTCGTCGTCGAATTTGCATGACTTCCAAGCGCGCCGCGCTAATATTCGTTATCGGGCAGCAGACGGCAAACTGCGCTATTGTCACACACTCAATAACACCGCTGTCGCTTCGCCGCGTATTCTGATTCCGTTGTTGGAAAATCACCAGCAGGCAGATGGAAGTGTTTATATACCGGTGGCATTGCGTCCGTATTTGAATGGGATGGAGAAGTTGGAAATGGGGGTAGCGGATTGTGATTGATCGTTTGTGAAATACAGTTAATTTTAGCAGTGTGCAAACAGCCCGCTTTTACGCGGGCTGTTTGTGTGCTGTTGTAATTTCCATGTCCTCGCACGGAGAGCGACGCTAAAGCACATTTAGCTTACATTAATGCATTACCAATTTCAATCCACGCCCTCGCACGGAGAGCGACTGCGGGCACTTTCACCCCTTACACCACAAGGCATTTCACACCCAAAAGTGCGAACCTCCCTTTTAGGGTAGCCGAAAAGTCAGCAAAACACAATAAAAACGCCGCAATCCCTTGCCCAGCAAGGAGTGCGAACCTGCCAGGGATTTCATGTGAGCTTGGGGTTCGCACTTTTTGCATCCTTTTCCCACACTTGCCTTGCACGCTTCACTCGTTCTTCACAGCCCGATCCCTATTTTAATATCGCTCATTCCTAAGCTCATCCATCTTACAACAACAACAAAGCCGCTTCCTCAACCGAAGCGGCTCCATTTCAACACCAACATACCGACTACTCTTATCCTTAACTACATCCAATCGCTTTCCCACTGTCCATCCGACCTTTCCCCCACACTCACCCCTTCACCGATCCGGCAGCCAACCCTTCCACAATCCGGTTACTAAGCAGCAAAAACGCCACCAAAATCGGCACAATACTAATCATCAATGTCGCCCCAATCGCGCCCCAATCAGTCAAATATTGCCCGACAAAATTGTTCACCCCAACCGTTAACGTCTTCCACCGATCCGAGCTAATAAACGTATTCACAAACACAAACTCATTCCAGTTATAAATCATATTAATAATTGCAGTCGTAGCGATCACCGGCGAAGTGAGCGGCAACACAATTCGGAAAAATATCCGGTGCACCGAGCAACCATCGATTACGCCCGCCTCCTCAATTTCACGCGGAATCGCCTGATAAAAGCCGAGCAAAATCATAATCGTCACCGGCAAATTAAACGCCGTATACGATAAAATAACCGATAGCGGATTATCGATCAAATGCACATGTTTGAAAAAGTTAAACAGCGGGATCAATGTCGAATGCAGCGGAATCATCAACCCGATAATAAACAATCCCAGTACCAACTTGCTCAGCTTCCAATGCATCCGTGTAATTGCAAACGTCACCAAACTTGCCAGCGCAATCGTCAAAATGACCGCCACCACCGTATACCAGACACTGTTCAAAAAATACAAATTAATATGTCCCTGGCTCCACACCTTCGGATAATTGCTCCATTGCGGCTGTTGTGGCAGCGCAAACGGCGACATGCCAAACACTTCCTGATTCGTTTTTAGCGAAAACATAAACAGCCAAATTAACGGATAAATCTGAATAATCGCCAGTATACCCAGTACGAGATACAGCACACCAAAACCGAGCCGTCCGATCCATTTGGCGCCTACGCTTGTCTTCGTACCTGTATGGGATCGCTTACGTGCAGCAAATTCACTCATCTGCCCATTCCCTCCTTAGTATTGGACATCTTCGCTCGATGCCGTCAGTTTGCGAATCAACCAGGTCATCAACAAACAAATGACTAACAAAGCAAAGCCAACCGCACTGCCATAGCCAAAATTGTATTTGCTGAACGCTTCCCCATACATGTACGATGCCATGACCTCACTAGCATGGTTTGGTCCGCCCCCGGTCATGACAAAGATCAGGTCAAAATATTTGAGCGATCCGACCAGCGCAAGTACGATCGTCACTTTAAATACAGAGGCAATGAGCGGCAATTTTACGCGTGTTGCCACTTGCCACGGTGTCGCACCATCAATCGTAGCCGCTTCGACTACTTCCTCCGACACATTTTTCAATGCCGCATAATAAATGATGATATAAAAGCCCGCATACTGCCATACGATCGGTACGAAAATCGAATACAGCACGATATTCGGATCAGACAGCCATAACGGCGGATTTTCCACGCCAAATGCCATTAGCAAATTGTTTAGCATTCCATTCGACGGATCATAAATTTTCGACCACAATTGTGCAATCGCAACCGACGATAACAGCATCGGAATCAGATAAATTTTGCGAAACAGATTAGCACCTTTAATCCGGCTTGCTAACACCATCGATACCGCCAAATAAATAAACAGGCTCAGCGTCGAGAAAATGCCGAGTAATACCGAATGATACGTACTTTTCCAAAACATCGAATCATGGATCAGTTTATTGTAATTGCCCAGCCCGATAAACTTCATCGGTGCAAAGCCTTTCCATTCCATCATGCCATAATAACCGGTCAGCACGAGCGGGATATAAATAATAACTAGAATCAGCAGCAGCGCCGGTAGCACATACATCGCAATTGCGGCTCTGTTGGACATGACAGCTTTCATAATGGATTGCCTCCCTTTGATCCCATTCCCCTTTACAACTTATGACAGACAACCGGTATGTTGACTCTATCCAAAATCAAATTGGAATATCTCCAAACTCATTTACCAGCTAGTTATGATGAGATAGACATCGCTGAACTGGAACAAAACAAGCTATTCATTTGGCATCAAAATCGACCTATTACACCATCAGCCGCACATTCCGATCGTGTTGGCAACGCCGACACATCCTAGTAGGCTGTCTCAAATGAAAATTGCGTTTAACCGTACCTAAATCGATTCAGCGCCAAGCGATTGTTAGATCGACAAACTGTAAATGTATTTAAGACAAACTGCTAGTTATGACTTTGATCACGATTCATTTGAATGTTCAAGTGAGTTCAATACTTGCGCGAAAGAAATATCACTATACGATTAAAATTAATATTTAACATGGGCAAGCTACTATTAACTTGCCTCAGATAAATTCAGCATCTGCCTATCTCATCATCGCTTAATCACCAACGCGTTGAGGTACATTTAAACATGATTTTTATTCAAGTCAGTGTACGATTACCTAAACCGAGATCAATTGGAATATTGAATTAGGTTCAAGCTCTTAATTATAGCGACACCAGCACATAACCCAATCTAATATTTAACGGGGTCTGGGTACTATTCGGCATAATGAAAGTCGGCAACATGACAGACAACAGCCAGCTGCTACCTGTCACCTGTCACCTGTCACCTGTCACCTGTCACCTGTCACCTGTCACCTGTCACCTGTCACCTGTCACCTGTCACCTGTCACCTGTCACCTGTCACCTGTCACCTGTCACCTGTCACCTGTCACCTGTCACAACGATTTTATTGCTTTTCCTCTGCCAGTGCAGCAGCCGTTTGATCGACAAATTGCTGCGGTGTGATCTGCTTGCCGAACAGCGCTGCGATCAGATCGTGATGCAGTTCCGCCACATTTGGACTCGCCTGTGTATCAAAATATGTCGTTACATTAGAAGCCCCACTCAAATCTTTCAAAATTTCCACATACATCGGATCAAGCTTTTTGTCTGCCGTATCAACCTTTGTTGCCGGAATGACACCCGCATCGGTGACCGATTTATTGCCCCACTCTTTGACGAGAAAAGCGGCAAAATCTTTCGCCTGTTCCTTCACCTGAGAATGATCCGCTACAAACAGACCGACACCTGGCCCACCGACATAGCTGTTTATATCTGTACCTTTACCGCCTTCATAAAGCGGAAATTTAAAATAGTCGATTTTGTCTTTAAACTCCTGTGCTACATCTTGGCTGGTCGTATAGTTTGGCAGCTCCCATGTTGCGGTCAGGAACATCGCCGCTTGCTCGTTCATAAAATAACCTTTAGCTTCATCATTGGACAAACCGCTATTGCCTTTTTCAAACGTATTCATATCGACTAAATTTTGCACTTCGGTCGCCGCTTTCAAAATATCAGGATCATTAAAACTGCGTTTGCCTTGAATCACATCGGTTAGAATCGTTGGGCCACCAATGCGATCTGCCAAATACATAAACCAGAACGAACCTGGCCAGCCTTCTTTATTGCCAACCGCTGCCGGAATGACACCGTTTTGATTCAATGTGTTGACGATATTTTTAAATTCCGCGTATGTTTTAGGTACCTGGAGGTTGTATTTTTTGAACATTTCCTTATTGTAGAAAATATAGGAAATGTTCAGCTCCAGCGGCATGCCGTATGTTTTGCCATCGATGGCGTACGATTCTTTCACACCAGGGATAAAGGCATCTTTAAGATTCGCATCGATCACATCATCCAGTGGTGCAAAAAGCTGTCCTTCCACATAAGGCTTGAGGAAGCCGTCCGACCAAGTCATGCCCACATCCGGCAATTCGTTGGAAGAAGCGAGTACTTTCAGCTTTTCGCGATATTGGTCATTGCCAAGAATTTCGGTCTGAATTTTCACATCCGGATGTTGCTGTTCATAATCTTTAATAATATCGTTCACGATCGTATACTGTGCTTTTGAGCTGCCTTCCGGCCATAAATGCATAAATTTGATCACCGTCTGTCCACCGCTACCGGATGCATTATTGCCATCCGCATTACTAGCGGAAGAACTACAGCCTGCAAGCGCAAAAGACAGTATAAGCAATAAAGCCAGCATGACGGGAAGCGCTTTCTTTTTAAACAATGAAACTACCTCCTTTATGGGTTCATAGCCGTTTGACTATAGTTCAAGTCTAGCAGTTGGCAGAAATCCACATAAGGCAACAGCGATTGGTAAAAATTCTCTTTTCTTTGGACATTTTACATTCGTAGCCAAATATATACGCTACATCCTTATACCGTCCATTTGCCACACACTATAAATAGAGCGCTCCATTCTCAAACGAACGTCCGCCCAACAAAAACAGAACGCATATTTTACAGCGTTCCCACCAATTCCGCTTCACTTCTTGCTACACACATCAACCCAATCGTATAATCGTTTCATCCCTTGCTGCATAGTAAGACGACCGCTCTCAATATATAGTTTACCATTGCATAGGTTTCCGTTATGAATGAAGGAGAGATCGCAGATGTAAAGCCAATATTGAAAAAGGTCAAGCTCATCGTATATTGACCGAGATTAATCTTAATTTTGAAGCTAGCTCAAGCTCTTATTTATAAGTATGTCAGTACACCATCAAAATTCAAATTCAACTTGGTCGACGTAATAGTAGGCTGTCTCAAGTGAAATTGTGTTTGAACGAACGTACCTTAATCTATTCATCATCAAACGATAGTTAGACCGACTGTAACAGTACTTAAAACAAGCTAATAGTAAGCTAACCGCTTTAAATGTATAGGTTTCCGCTATAAATAGAGCGAGCGCGTGGATTTAAAGCTGCTATTAAAAAAGTCAAGGCAATAGCGCATTGACCATGCTAAATGTTAACTTTGATTGTGTACCGAAACTTATATCGTTAAAAATTAAAGCATATTTAAAGTTAAAATTAATCTCGTTCAAAGTAGTAGTTAAGACTGCTACACATGCAGTAAAACTTACACAAACTGCATATCTTTAATTTCATCCACTCATCACTGCTGTCTGTTTATATTTGCCTGTGCCATACTCGTCTACTATCCACTCATTGCACCGATTTACGATACGTACTCGGCGTCATCCCTTCCAACTCCTTAAAAATTTTAATAAAATATTTTGCCGTCCGATACCCCGACTGCTCCGCAATATCGCTAACAGACAGGCTAGTGGAAATGAGCAATTCCTTCGCCCGCTGCATACGCTGCCGAGTCACATATTCGCTAAACGTCAGCTCCACCTGCTCCTTAAACAGCACACTCAAATAACTCGGATTCAAATGAATATAATCCGCCAGCTCCTTCAATGTCAGCTCATCTTGCAAATGAGTGTCAATATAATGCATCGCTTCTCGAATCCGTTCACCCGCCGTCTGGCTTTTCTCGTTCACCTGTACCAGTCTATCATCGACGACCTTTTCAATAATCGTCGCGCGCGATTGCTTTGCTGCAACGTCGAGCGCCACTTCCACCGCTTCGATCAGATCATGTTTACCGATCGGCTTCAGCAAATAATTGACTACACCGAGCCGAATCGCTTCCTGTGCATAGGCAAATTCCGAATACGCCGAGATCAAAATAACGACCGGTGTCTGCCCTTGCGCACGAATTTGCTGTAACATCGCCAACCCGCTCATCTCCGGCATCCGAATATCGGTTAACAGCACATGCACCTGCTGTCGACTGACGATCCCGATCGCTTCCTCCCCATTTTCCGCGATTATGACCTGATACCGCCCCTCACACCATTGATCAAGTACCTTTTTCAAACCTTGCCGTGTACGCGGCTCATCATCCACAATCAAAATCGTTTTGCTATACATACTGTACCTCCTTTAATCCATTAAGCTTTAGCTTTATTGCTTACGTATGATGACTTAAAGTGCTTACTTATGATTGACGTACAGATTCCAACTATACAGCATATAATCCGCAGTAATTCCACCAGCCACTATGCAATCAGCAACTCCTCTATCCATGTCGCACATCCGCTGTATGAAACGGAATCTCCAGCGAAATACATGTGCCTACATTAGGCTCACTTTGGATATGAATACGCGATCCCTCTTGTTCTGGAAAATATAACTGTAGCCGCTGGTACACATTCGATAACGCAATCCCCTTTCCATTTGCTTCCGAGCGTGTTGCCTGTTCATTGCGATCTGTGCCGATATGAGCATAAAATCCACCGTTTTCCATCGATCTCTGTACCTTTTCCAGCGTCTGCTCTGTCATCCCTGGCCCATCATCCTGCACGACGATATGCAATTGACTGTACTGCACATCAGGCTGTGCACAGATCGTAATCGTGCAAGCACCCTTTTTATTACCTGCTCCATGCAAAACCGCATTTTCTACCAACGGCTGAATGAGCAGACGTGGAATTCGCACCTGTGCCGCTGCGGGGGACAGCAACACTTCATAATGCAGTCGTTCACCAAAACGCATTTTCATAATTTCCATATAGTTATCGATATGCCGAATCTCATCGCGCAGCAGCACCCATTCCTCATCGCTTTGCCGGGTAATCGTATAACGGAACAAATTCGACATCGTTACCACCTGCTCGGCAAGCTCCTCTTGGTCTTTTTCCTCCAGCGACCAACGCAGTGCATCCAAAGCATTAAATAGAAAATGCGGATTAATTTGCGCCTGCAATGCTTTCAGTTCACTACGATTGCGTGTAATTTCTTTTTCATACACCATTTTGATCAAATGATTCGTTTCCTTGACCAATTGATTATACGTACTGTTTAGCTCATTAATCTCATTGACTGTATGAATGTTCGGATTCAACGTTAGCGGGCCTGCAATCGCCTGTTGCATCGTATCCGTCAACCGTAAAATCGGCTTCGTAATTAAAGTCGACAAAAAATAAGAACAAATAAAATAAATGACGATCCCAATCACACCAGCATACACAATTCCATTTCGCAGTACATGAATACTTTCATATAAAGCGCTTACAGGAGTTAAAATCAAAACCGTCCATCCCGTAACTGTCGACGGCTGCCTCGCCATAATATATTGCTGCCCCTCCAATTCCACTATCGGCATCTGCTGTGGATGATCGATAATCGCAGTCAATGATCCACCATAATTCGAACTAATCGTCTCCAACTGTCTGCCCAGCAAAATCGAATATTGATCCGCTTCACTCGCCAGTTGCTGATTAGCAAACTGAAAATAATAACGATACATACTCACAAGCAAATACCCACCACTCGTATAATGCTGCTCCATCAAATTTACCCGCCGAATCGCCAAAAAATAATTTTTATCGGTCGGATCATCCCCAATCCATACAAGCCTACCACCCGCTTCATCCGCTCTAGCAATCCATTCATCCGTAAGTCGCCCTGATGGACTGACACCATCCAATGGCAACACACGTTCCAATTGCTTTGTATACAACTCAAACGAAGAAATACCGTCCGAATTCGCTTGAATCGTATTCACAATCCCTTTTAACTCCTGCCGATCTTTAAAGGAAACTTCATTGTTATAATACTTACGCTGTAGCACATTTTGCACATTTCTATTCGTCGTTACCAGCTTAGATACCATATTCACCTGCTCATACAATGAATCAAACCGCCCAGTCGCCTCCACTGCTACTTGCTGAATCTGATGTTCCGTATTTGCCTGCAACATCGATGAAATCGGTCGAAACGTCAGTACACTGACTACAAGCAACACAATCACCATCACTGACAAAAACACAAACAGCACCTGATTACGTAGCGTATTCCATTTTCTTAACACATGCAGCATATCCATCGCCTTTCTGTTGTACTTTGTACATACCCTACCTTCTAGCATAGTTGATAACAACCAATTATGTAATATACAATTAAAGGTAAGAATAGCAGAAAGTCGCACAATAGAACATACATATCTTATTTTCCGTTCATAAAATAGTCTGCAAAAGCTCAATAGTATCTTTTGCCTATAGCTCATCCTATATAGATGTCTCAATCAAACATAATCCTCACAATGCAAAAAAGCACAAAAAAAAAGACATCATCCAAAATGGATCATGTCTTTTCATTCGCTTGGCGACGTCCTACTCTCCCAGGACCCTGCGGTCCAAGTACCATTGGCGCTGGAGGGCTTAACGGTCGTGTTCGGGATGGGTACGTGTGGAACCCCTCCGCCATCATCACCAAACCTTAGTTGT
>NZ_JAXSQZ010000012.1:0-80578 GCF_034659835.1 Paenibacillus campi | reverse complement strand
GGGGAATATAGTTTGCCTGCACAGGTGTATGTCGTGCCCAAAGGAACCGATCTGGCGGCATATGCGCGGTCACATGGAGGACTGGATGAGAAGTCACCGATTTTTCTGAAGCAGGGGTTTATTGTCGTCAATTTTAACATGGAAACGATTGTAAATGGCGATATCGCGCACCCGCGTTTGCAATATATGCACGCGCCTGGTAGCAATCAATGGTGGGACAAAGAAGGGTATGACCATACAGATGGGAAACGCGATCATATGCTGACCGATCCGTATGGGGTACAGTATGAGGTGGCAGATGGGGATGTGTTGTTTTATGATACGGATCATAGTGTGGTGGATGATTATACGAGCCGTGGCACGCATTGAGTATAGGTTCAAGAAGGATGATCTTGCCTCATAAGTGGTTCATGTTTCACAACACAAGGGTTGCGTACCGACCTATTACACGTGCTAACGAAACGAGCGAGCATGGACACGCTTGCGAACAGCAAGTGTATTGGATGCAAAGACCGCTCTGTTATGACATACAGAGCGGTCTTTGGGCTGCGCATACATAGCTGTTGTCAACGGTGCTGTAAAAAATATAAAATGCAATTGACTGTAAGCGTTTTTAATAATAGTATTTAATCATATCATAATCAAAAGTTAACCATTATTTCACCAACATACTCATTTGTAGAGGGCAGGGGGACGGATATGACAGCACAGAGCATTCACTGGGGCATTGCGCCGATTGGCTGGCGTAATGATGATGTGCCGGAGATCGGTGCCAGCAATACGTTATCGCATCTATTGAGCGATATTGTTGTCGCTGGTTTTGAAGGCACCGAGGTGGGCGGTTTTTTCCCAGCGGCAGACGTTTTGAAGCGTGAGCTAAAGCTGCGTAAACTGCGCATTGCCGGGCAATGGTTCAGCAGTTATTTGATTCAGGATGGGCTGGAGCAGGTGCTGCCTGCTTTTCGCGCGCAATGTACTTATTTGCAAGCGGTGGAAGCGAGTGTGATCGTCATTTCCGAGCAGACGTACAGTGTGCAAGGACTCGATCATGATGTGTTTGCGCAAAAGCCGTATTTTGACGATGCGGAATGGGCTGTATTGTGCAGCGGTTTGAATGAGCTGGGCAAGGTGGCGGCAGAGTACGGTTTACAACTCGTTTATCACCACCATATGGGCACAGGTGTGCAGACGGCGGCAGAAATCGAGCGCTTAATGGCTGGCACCGATGCTGAACATGTGCATTTGTTGTACGATACCGGACATATTTATGTATCAGACGGTGAGTATATGTCGGTGCTGCGTAAACATATCGATCGTATTCGTCATGTTCATTTTAAAGATGCGCGTTTGCAAGTGTTGGCGGATTGCCGCGAACAAGGCAGATCGTTCCGCGACTGCTTTTTGAGCGGGATGTTCACCGTGCCAGGGGATGGCTGTATTGAGTTTGGTGAAGTGTATACCTTTTTGATACAGCACGAATATAGCGGCTGGATCGTCGTGGAAGCGGAGCAAGACCCGGAGGTGGCGCATCCGCTTGAATATGCGCTTATTGCGCGTCGGTATATTGATGAGCATTTGCTGCATACTGCCACTTAGTAAGCGCCATAGCGCGATAAAATAAGTCGATAGGCAGAAATCTAAGTATAAACGAGAGCAACCGAATGACAAGCAGTCAAAGAAATACGTTCGTTTAGCAAATGGGCACTGTTTCGCTGTGCATACAATGCCGCCGGCACAGTTGCCGTATCTCAATCTGGGAGGCAAGCAAAATGACATTACGTATTGGAGTTATCGGAACAGGCGCGATCGGACGGGATCATATTCGCCGGATTACGTGCAATTTGAGCGGAGCGGAGATCGTTGCTGTAACCGATGTGAACGCGGACGCCGCTGCACTGGCGATTGAAAGTTACGGCTTGAGCGGAGCGAAAATTTACCCGGACGATCTGTCCTTGATCGCCGCTCCTGAAGTGGATGCAATTTTGGTAGCAAGCTGGGGCCCTGCGCATCAGCAAAGCGTGCTGGCAGGAATCGCGGCAGGCAAATACGTATTTTGCGAAAAACCGCTCGCGACAACAGCAGCAGGTTGCCGCGAAATCGTGGACGCCGAAATCAAGCATGGCAAACGACTCGTCCAAGTCGGCTTTATGCGCCGTTATGATAGCGGCTATATTCAGTTAAAAGAGGCGGTAGAACAAGGTTTTATCGGTGAACCGCTTATGATTCGCTGCGCACACCGCAACCCGTCTTCAGCGGAGCTGTACACAACCGATATGGCGGTAACCGATACATTTATCCATGAGATTGATGTGCTGCATTGGCTCGTCAATGATGACTACGTATCCGCACGTGTTGCTTTTCCGAAAAAGACACGCAATGCACTGCCCCATCTGCGCGACCCACAAGTGATCACGCTCGAAACACGCGGCGGCATTTTGATCACGACCGAGATTTTTGTCAATTGCAAATACGGTTATGATATCCAATGCGAAATTATCGGTGAAGACGGCATCGTTCGCCTACCAGAAGTGGCAGGCATTACGTATCGCAAAGATGCACAACTCGGCATGAACTTGCTGATGGATTGGAAAGATCGCTTTATCGATTCGTATGACCGCGAATTGCAAGATTTTATCGACTGTATCAACCAAGACCGCGAACTGCAAGGCCCAACATCATGGGATGGTTATGTCGCCGCTGTGACAGCCGATGCTTGTGTACGTGCGCAACAGTCCGGACAAGAGGAAGCGATCGAGCTGGAAGCAAAACCGGAATTTTACGGCAAGGCGGCGCTGCGTAGTGTGTAAAGGATAGATCATAAACATCAAAAATACAGCCTGTTTGAGCACAGGAAATTCCCGCTAGCTCAGACAGGCTGTTTCGTGTGGCTATCGAACGTTTGTGCAGGCATGCGGTTTAACGTTAATTTAAAGTAAACTGCATTTAAGGTGTAGTACTGTACGGATGTCGGTTTGCCATTGTCTCCTACTTATGCGCGTCAATACTAATGCTGCGAGCAGCATTTCACTGCGGGAAGGAAATAAGAGGAAAGGACGATGTTAGTGGTTGCGGTTTCCAAACACGGGGTGCAGTGAAAAAGGTTTTTGCGCAGCCCAATACGTTACCTCTTGTGAGACTGTTGCCTTGACCAAGTTAAATGTTATTTTTGACTGTGTACTAAAATCCTAATCAATGCGATCTTAAAACAGATTCAACAATCAAATTAATCTCGGTCAAGGTATTAGTAGCTTCTATCAAATACATTTGCGGTTTGTCGATCTAACCATTGCTTGATGATGAATAAGTTAAGGTTAAGGTACGTTCAAACACAATTTCCATTTGAGACAGCCTACTAGGAATCTACCTTTCCTTCTCCTCCGTAGATTCCTGGTCGACACGGGAGTCTGTCCCTTTATTCCGTACCGCAGTCGTGTATGCCAAAACAAAACAAGTTTGCACGCACTCCTAAGGATAGAACAGCTCAATCCCATGTCGTGCACAAAAGCTAGTATACTGCTCATCCGGCTGCTCGGAGGAGATCAGAATATCGACATCTTCCAGCGCAGCGTACGTAAGTAAAGTCGATTTGCCGAATTTGCTATTGTCGGCAAGGGCAATTAGCTGTTGCGCTTTACTGGCGATCGCCTTTTTAATCTCATATTCCAGCAGATCGGAGTTGGTCAGCCCGTGGCTGATGCTAACGCCAGTTGCTGCCATAAACGCCTTTGTCACATTGTACTTTTGCAATGCCAACGGATTGTCCATACCGACAAATGAGCGTGTGTTCGCCTTATACGTATTGCCGATCACGAGCAGACTTACATTAGGCATCTCAGCAACCGAATTGATCACATCCAGACTGTTTGTCAAAATCGTCAATCGTAGTTCCGGATTTAAATGCTCAGCAATATGCCGTGTCGTCGTACCGGAATCGATATACACGAGATCGTCCTCATCGATGCAGGCGGCGGCAAGGCGGGCGATATCGTTCTTTTTCATCTGGTTGCGGGTCGTGCGATTTTCAAACGGGATCAGCTCGCTGGTGGAAGTGACGCCGCCGTATACTTTTTCGATCGAACCTTTGCCGACGATCTGGTTAATATCGCGGCGAATCGTATTTTTGGATACGTCAAAATGGTTGCATAGCTCATCCAGTGTGACATTTTTCCGGGCATGGATGTAAGCCTCGATATCTTGCAGCCGTCTCGCTTTCATACACATTCTCCTATTACTTTTGATGAGTATAATATAAAATATAACCAAAATATAATCAATATATGATTAAAAGTTTGGATGAATTGCTAGGTTGAAAGCGGTAATAATGATGAAAACATGCAAAAAAACGTTAACAATATGTGTTCGAAACGCATTTTTTTGCTTATACATCAATGTTTTTCAGTCTTTTTCATTAAAATGTCAACCGTTTGAGCCGTTTTGCCGATAGAACAGGGTTGACGTTAAAATATTTATTATATATCATACGAATATAACCAAAATATAACCAAATGATGATTCGTGAAGCCGGTGCGATGATGCACGGCGATCATTTCAAATTTGCAATGTTGAGAGGAGCCAGGAAGTATGAGCACACTGACAGGCACGGCGAGAAAGCTGAAAAACTATATCGGCGGTAAATGGGTAGAGAGCACGACTACAGTCTATGAAGACGTTTACAATCCGGCGACCAAAGAACTGATCTGCCAAGTGCCGATCTCGACGCGTGAAGATATCGAGCATGCCGCCGAAGTAGCGAAAGCCGCTTTTGAAAAATGGAAGCAGGTCGCCGTGCCAAGACGCGCACGTATTCTGTTTAACTTTCAGCAATTGCTCAGTCAGCATCGCGAAGAACTGGCACGTCTAATTACGATCGAAAACGGCAAAAACTTGACCGAAGCGTTAGGCGAAGTTGGACGCGGTATTGAAAATGTGGAATTTGCCGCTGGTGCGCCTACACTGATGATGGGCGATTCGCTCGCATCGATCGCTACCGATGTGGAAGCGGCGAATTATCGTTACCCGATCGGGGTCGTTGGTGGGATTGCACCGTTTAATTTCCCGATGATGGTGCCGTGCTGGATGTTCCCGATGGCGATTGCGCTCGGTAATACATTTATTTTGAAACCGTCTGAACGTACGCCGCTGCTGACCGAAAAGCTGGTCGAGCTGTTCACCGAAGCAGGCTTGCCGGCTGGTGTGTTTAATATGGTATACGGTGCGCATGATGTCGTTAACGGCATTTTGGAACATCCGGACATTAAAGCGATCTCGTTTGTCGGCTCCAAGCCGGTCGGTGAATATGTATTCAAAAAAGGTAGCGAAAACTTAAAACGCGTTCAAGCACTCACTGGCGCCAAAAATCATACGATCGTGCTGAACGATGCGCATATGGAAGATACACTAACGAACGTCGTCTCCGCCGCATTCGGCTCGGCAGGTGAGCGCTGTATGGCATGTGCGGTCGTCACGGTTGAAGAAGGCATTGCTGACGAGTTTATCGCCCGTCTCAAACAAAAATCGATACAAGTACAAATCGGTAACGGTCTGGATGATGGTGTATTCCTCGGCCCGGTCATTCGCGAAGACAACAAAAAGCGTACCGTACATTATATCGAAAAAGGCATTGAAGAAGGCGCAAGCCTGCTGTTGGATGGACGTGAGCGCATGTCTGATGATGGCTATTTTATCGGCCCGACGATCTTTGAAGGCGTCACACCAGAGATGACGATTTGGAAAGATGAGATTTTTGCACCGGTATTATCGGTCATCCGGGTCAAAAACTTGAAGGAAGCGATCGAGATTGCCAATCAGTCCGAATTTGCCAATGGAGCTTGTCTGTTCACCTCCAATGCGAATGCGATCCGCTATTTCCGTGAACATATCGACGCCGGTATGCTTGGCATTAATTTGGGCGTGCCTGCACCGATGGCATTTTTCCCATTTTCCGGCTGGAAATCGTCTTTTTATGGCACATTACATGCGAACGGCAAAGACAGCGTAGACTTTTATACACGCAAAAAGGTTGTAACCGCACGTTACCCAGAACCTGATTTTCAATAATCCTACGGGAACGATACAGGAGGAACCGAAGTGACCAGTCATCTGTTGCGCAAACCACAATCACAAGCGGGCGGTGAAGGCATTACCGTTATTCAAGAAGTGCTAACGAGCGATTCGCCGCTGGAATATGTAGGCTTTAAACTGATCGACCTGGCGGCTGGTGCCGTCTATGCACAGACGCTTCAACAAGATGAATGCTGTATCGTCGCGCTCACTGGGAAAATTACCGTTAGTGCAGGTGAACATCGTTTTGAGGAAATCGGTACACGGGATAGTGTATTTGAGAAAAAGCCGACCGATAGCGTATTTGTATCCGGCGGTGCGAGTTTTACGGTCGAGGCGGTGACGGCTGCTACGGTCGCACTATGCTATTCGCCAGCGCTGGAACAGTTGCCAACGAAGCTGCTGCCTGCTTCCGGCGTCGGCGTTGTGCATCGCGGTAAATACAATAACCAGCGCATGGTACATGATATTTTACCGGATAGCGATCCGTCTGCCAGCAGCTTGCTCGTAGTGGAAGTGTATACGGAAGGCGGAAATTTTTCCAGTTATCCGCCGCATAAACATGATCGCGATTTGCTGCCAGAGGAATCGTTATTGGAAGAAACGTATTATCATGAACTCGCGCCCAAACAAGGTTTTGTGTTCCAACGTGTATATACGGATGATCGCAGCATCGACGAGACGATGGCGGTTGAGCATCGCAATGTCGTTATCGTGCCTGCTGGTTATCATCCGGTCGGTGTGCCGGATGGCTATACGTCCTACTATTTAAACGTAATGGCTGGGCCAAAGCGGATATGGAAATTTTACAATGAACCGGATCATGAGTGGATTTTGAACCGCGACTGAGCCATAAGGGAAGGCGGTGCCACAGCGATGTTAAGATCGTGGCACCGCCGTTCGCCTGCCAGATTGCCAATCGATAAAGGAGCGTTGAAGCAAATGACGGATACACAAAGCAGCACCCCGCGTTTTGAGCTTGTCACTCTCGGTCGTGCTTGTATTGACCTGAATGCAGTGGAATACAATCGACCGATGGAGGAGACGATGACCTTTTCCAAATATGTCGGTGGGTCACCTGCCAATATCGCGATCGGTGCGGCACGGCTTGGATTGCAAACCGGCTTTATCGGCAAAATCGCCAATGATCAGCATGGACGCTTTATTCGCAGCTATATGGAGCGTGCCGGTGTGGATGCGGGACATTTTGTCGTTGATACCGAAGGGCATAAAACAGGGCTTGCGTTTACCGAAATTAAAAGCCCGGAAGAATGCAGCATTTTGATGTACCGTGATCAGGTAGCTGATCTGTACTTACGTCCAGACGAGATCGACGAACAGTACGTGCGTGCTGCTGGTCTGCTGCTCATTTCCGGTACGGCGCTTGCGCAAAGCCCATCCCGTGAAGCGGCATTGCAAGCGATTCAGTATGCGCGTCATCATGGCGTGAAGATTGCGTTTGAACTTGATTATCGTCCGTACACATGGACATCGCCTGCAGAAACGGCTGTCTATTATTCGCTCGTGGCGGCGCAATGCGATATCGTCATCGGTACACGCGATGAATATGATGTGATGGAAAATCGCCGTAACGGTTCTAATGAAGAAACGACATCGACGCTATTCGCCGCCGGTGCCAGTCTCGTTGTAATTAAACACGGTGTAGAAGGTTCCTATGCGTACACGAACACAGGTGAAACGTATCGTGGACATGCTTACAAAACGAAAGTGCTCAAAACATTCGGTGCCGGCGATTCCTATGCGGCAGCGTTCTTATACGCTACGATCCGCGGCAAAGATATCGGCACAGCTCTACAATATGGAAGCGCTGCCGCTTCGATCGTAGTAAGTAAACATAGTTCCTCTGATGCGATGCCGACTGTCGATGAAATCGAGACGCTGATCGGACAGCAACCTGTTATTCCGTCCTGAGCAGCCGATACATTCTAACGAAGGTGGAGACTCCGAATGGGAAATAAAATCAGACTTACGACCGCGCAGGCGCTAATCCGCTTTTTGAATCAGCAATATATTGAAGTGGACGGTGTAGAGACGCCGTTTGTGGAAGGTATTTTTAACGTATTCGGTCATGGCAATGTGCTTGGCATCGGTCAGGCATTGGAGCAAGACCCGGGTCATCTGAAAATAGTTCAAGGCAAAAATGAGCAAGGGATGGCACATGCCGCGATCGCTTACAGCAAGGAAAAGCTGCGCCGTAAAATCTTTGCGGTTACATCATCGTCCGGTCCTGGCTCCGCCAATTTGGTGACGGCTGCGGGGACGGCGCTGGCAAACAATATTCCAGTGCTGTTGTTGCCTGCCGATACATTTGCTAGCCGACAGCCTGATCCGGTATTGCAGCAGATCGAGCAAGACTATAGCCCGGCGGTTACGACTAATGATGCGCTAAAACCGGTATCCCGTTACTGGGATCGTATTACACGTCCTGAACAGCTCATGAGCAGTCTAATCCGTGCGTTTGAAGTGCTGACCGATCCGGCAAAAGGCGGCCCGGTGACGCTGTGCATTTGTCAGGATACCGAAGGTGAAGCGTACGACTATGATGAAGTCTTTTTCCAAAAACGCGTTCATTACCTGGATCGTCTTGAGCCGAATGAGCGCGAATTGGCAGCGGCAGAGCAACTGATTCGCAGCAGCGAAAAGCCGTTGATCATTGTCGGCGGCGGTGCCAAATATTCCGGTGCACGCGAACAATTAATTCGGATGTCCGAAGCATACGGCATTCCGCTCGTGGAAACACAAGCTGGCAAATCGACGGTCGAATCCAGCTTCCCGCACAATCTGGGCGGGCTTGGTGTGACCGGAACGCTGTCTGCCAACAAAGCGGCACGTGAAGCCGATCTAATTATCGGCGTCGGCACCCGGTATACCGACTTTGCCACTTCGTCCAAAACGGCATTCGATCCTGAACATACCCGTTTTCTGAACATTAATGTGAGCCGGATGCAGGCGTACAAGCTGGATGCGGTAACAGTCGTCGCGGATGCCAGACAAGCGCTGGAACGTTTGCAAGAGCGTTTGCACGGCTACACTAGTGCATGGGATGTACAGATTGCGCAGTGGAGAACAGAATGGGCGCGCGAGCGGCAGCGTCTTGCCGAGATTAGTTTCCAACGCGCAGGGTTTGACCCGGAGATCAAAGATCATTTTACACAAGAGATGCTCAATGAATATGCAGATGCGCTCGCTACCGAGCTGACACAGACGACAGCGCTCGCTGTCGTTAATGAAGCGGTCGATGGCGATAGCATCGTGATCGCAGCGGCAGGTTCATTGCCAGGCGATATGCAGCGCATGTGGCAGGCGGATGTGCCAAATACGTATCATTTGGAATACGGCTACTCGTGTATGGGTTATGAAATTGCCGGTGCACTCGGCGCCAAAATCGCGCATCCTGACCGCGAAGTGTATGCGCTTGTCGGTGACGGCAGTTTCCTGATGCTGCATACCGAGCTGATTACAGCGATACAATACAATTATAAAATCAATATCGTGTTGTTCGATAACTCCGGTTTTGGCTGTATTAACAATTTGCAAATGGGCAACGGCGGCGGCAGCTTTTATTGCGAATTCCGCGATACCAACAATCGTATTATGAATATCGATTATGCCAAAGTCGCTGAAGGCTATGGGGCAAAAGTATATCGCGCCAATACGCCAGCCGACATTCGCGCAGCGATCGCAGATGCCAAAGGGCATGATGGCTGCACACTGATCGAAATGAAAGTACTGCCGAAAACGATGACCGACGGTTACGAAAGCTGGTGGCATGTCGGTGTGGCAGCTGTATCGGAGCGTGAAGCTGTACAGGCTGCACATGAAAGCAAGCAGCAGATGTTGGAAAAGGCGCGGCAATATTGAGCGTTGTTGGCGATTAGCGTGGTGCGCTATGAAGCAGGCTTGGTTATGGGGAGAGAGGGTAAACCGGTTGGATCGTTCCGGTTTACGGCGAGCAAGAAGCTCGCTTGCTCTAGGGCGTTCCGGTTTACCGCGAGCAAGCAAACACTTGCTCTAGTTACACAACAGGCGCATGGTAATGATTACCTGCGCCTGATCTGTATAAAGGGGGCTACCGCATGACGCTGGTATCCATGAAAGAAATGCTGCAACAGGCGCGTAATGAGCAATATGCCGTCGGTCAGTTTAATGTGAACGGATTGTCGTGGGTGCATGCGATACTGGATGCGGCGGAGGCAGAGCAGGCACCGGTCATCGTAGCGGCTTCGGATCGTTTGATCGACTTTCTCGGCGGCTATCGCACGATTGCCACACTTGTGCGTGTGCTAGTGGAGGAAAAAGGCATCACCGTACCGGTCGCTTTGCATCTGGATCATGGCAAATCGGTCGAAAGCTGTCTGCGCGCGATCGATGCAGGTTTCTCCTCGGTCATGTTCGACGGCTCACACGGCCCGATCGAGCAAAATATCGAACATACCCGCCAAGTGGTCGAATATGCGGCACCATATGGCATTTCGGTTGAAGCGGAAGTCGGCACAGTGGGCGGAGTGGAAGATGGATTGGTCGGCGGCATTCAATATGCGGATTTGGAGGAATGCAAACGAATCGTAAGCGAGACCGGAATCGATGCGCTCGCAGCCGCACTAGGCTCGGTACATGGTAAATATATCGGTGAACCGCAGCTCGGTTTTGCAGAAATGGAAGCGATCTCGCAGGCGATCGGCATTCCGCTTGTACTACACGGTGCATCCGGTATCCCACTATCGCAGCTGACGCGTGCTATTGAACTGGGTCATGCCAAAGTGAATATTAACACCGAAAGCGTCACCGCCTGGTCGCTTCAACTGCGCCGCACATTGGCGGAAAATACCGAAACGACCGAACCACGTACGATTTTGACCCCTGCCCGCACAGCGATCGAAGATAGCGTACGCGCTAAAATCCGCGAATTCCGCTCTAGTGGGAAAGCGGCGATCATTTCTACTTAACTTTTAAGCCAAATAAGATTAGGATTAGACGAAACACAAGAAGGGACTGATTTTGATCTCTTTTTGTGTTTCATCTTATTTTGACAGAAGACTCCCTCCTCCATCGTGTACAAGGCGATAGGTGGGAGATGAATATCGATTAGGCAGTAGCCTAAATAAAAACTATTTTTTTGCCCACTTTACACCTTAACGATATAATCAGTCTTATAGTAAGAGAAAGGCTGATATGACAATGAAATTAGATCGTAATCATCATTCCGTGTTGTTACTGTATTTTCGTGTTGTGTCCGTTATAAAGTATCGTAAAGAAGTATTTAATAAAAAGACATATAATGATATAAACTAAAAGCAGATAGAAGGGAAAACATATGACTAAAGTTATTTTTGTAGGTAATTACAAAGGTGGCGTTGGTAAAACAACAAGTGTATATTCCATAGGACATTTTTTAGCAAAGCATCATCATAAAAAAGTACTTATGCTTGATTTAGACCCTCAAAGCTCTTTAAGTGAAATTTGTTTAAGAGGTGCCAATTTTAAAAATAAAAATAATTATTTGAAATTAGATGAACTTCCGCCACAAGAAACATTAAACTATGTTTTTGATTTATTTATTCGTAAAATCAAATCAAAACTGCAAGTACCTTTAAAGTTTGATACTTCAAAATTAGTTAAACAAATAGCAGATTCCGAATTATACTTTATCCCTTCCAGCCTTTTTTATGAGGAAGATAAAGGTTTGGATGAGTTAAGTTTACTAATGGAAGGTAATATAGAATATTTTTCTATTTTGAGCAGTCTGATATCTTCTTTAAAAGGCGATCATTATGATTTTATTTTGATCGATTGCCCTCCAACTAGCAGCATTTTGACACAAAGTGCTTTTCTGCTTTCCGATTATTATGTAGTCCCTACTATAGAAGATGGCATTAGCACTAATGGTGTTCTGCATTATATACAAACAGTTGGCAAAACATACCGTAAGTATTGTGGTGTTCAAAATGAAGACCATTTATTGTATAAACACTTCTTTGGTGAAAAGCCTCGATTATTAGGTGTATTTTGTACATTGACGCGTAATCAGGTTAAATATAATGATATAAGAACTATATTTGAAGATCAATTATCAAAGGTAGATGCAGAGGAAAACATATATATATTTAAATCGTATACCAATAATTATATCGCTATTGCAAAAGCAACTGCTGAAGGAGAAGTGAAAGAGGAAGTAAACAATCGTAGAGACTACGAAGAAATCACCAAAGAAATGTTAGGTCGCATAAAGGAGCTAGAACTGAAAGGAGCGCAAACTGATGAGTAATGCAATTCAATTTGTGAACGATGTTATTCGATCGATTAATGCTACTGACTTAGACGCAGAGTCCTATAGAAAAAAAATAAGTCATCTTAAAAATAAATATTCAGCCGATGAGATCAACGATCTATTAAGTATATTAAAAGATGTAGATAAATTGAAAATTAAAAAAGCATATAAATTTATGCATGAATCTGAGCTTACAACTAAAAAAGTTCAAAGTGATGCTCCTGTGTATACGAAAGAACAAGTTTTGAAGCTATTTAAGCAGAAATCTGAAATGGAATTGCAAAGTTTGAAGCAAACTGAATTGAAATCTATGTATATGGCTATTTATGGGAATGATTCTACATCTAAAAAGACAAAAACAGACATCATTAATGCCATCCGAAATTATATTTATAGTGTAGAACGTGCCAACTCGTTCAGCTTAAAATGAGAATATAAGAGAAAACAATTTTGCTTATTCATGTTAGCAATGGATAAGCAAAATTGTTGGTATGAAATTTTAATGTAATACTAATCTTTCGTGTTTAACAAAAAGGGACAATTGTTTTACTCAAGGCGTCACAATCGTAATCCCATGCTGTACCGCATACTGCCGATATTCCTCTGCTGGCGCGCTATTTGTGATCAGATAGTCGATTTCGCTTAAGGCGCAATACGTCGTGAGCGCATATTTGTCGAATTTGCTATCGTCGATCATAAGCAGCACATTGGAGCTTTTTTTCACTACTGTACTTTTAATATCCGTTTCGAGTGGGGAGGAATTGGTCACACCGTTGACGATCGAGATGCCGGTGGAGGCAAGAAATGCTTTGTTAATATTGTATTTGCTCAGCAGTTCGATACTTTGGAAACCGACAAAAGAATCGGTACGGCGTTCAAACATGCCTCCGGTCGAGAAAATCGTCAAATTCGGATAAGGCTTCGCACCATGAATAAAATCAAAATTGTTCGTGACAATCGTTACATGTCGCTCGTGAATGTACGGTAAAAGCTCTAACGTCGTTGTACCGGAGTCGACAAAAATCACATCGCCATCGTCAACAAAGCGTGCTGCAAGTTGTCCGATCGTTTGCTTTTTCGTCAAATTGCGGTCTTTGCGCTCACTAAAGCCGACAAGGGTGGAATGATTAACAGATACGCCGCCATACACTTTATGCAAAATACCCGAATCGACCAGAGTACGCACATCACGGCGAATCGTATTTTTCGACACACCAAAATACTCCACCAGTTCCTCCAGTGAAACAGACTCATGCTGGAATACATATTCCTTAATCTGATTAATGCGTTGCGATTTGATCATTTGTTAATTCTCCTATAGTTAATTTGACGAGATTCGTTATGTTATCGTGCCCGCTATTATTGTAAACGTTATTTAGTAAATGGCAAAGACGATTCTGCCTATGAGCACAAGTGTCGCTCACGTTTCCTACTTGCTGTCGAACATCGTCATGGTGGTCCTATAGTGAGTTTAACGCTATTCCTTTAAGCCTTATCCAAAGTCGAACATCGTCATGGTGGTCCTATAGGGGATAGGACACCGCTCTTTTTTTGACATAGTTGGCGTTTACTATGTACACGCAACCGCCTGATGACGCTTAGTTATGTACGATTAAGCATAACGATAACTCGATATATTGCCCAAAATAGTAACGTTTTTACGAAATGTCGAAAAAGAGAGAATGGAAGTAGTACCTCGTCGAAAACAAAGATATACTTGTTGTCGACAAGATTCTGCCCGCAAAAGTGAACCTAAACTGAAAAAAATGCGAAAATCTCCATATAAACTATGCCTATTCGCTTGTTTTTGGAGCTGTACATACGTAAAATAAGCGTGCTGTTACAGTAAAAAAGGCTGAAATCGATTGATTTTATGCGGTTTGGTTAAAAATATAGTAATCACGTAATCGCGCTGCAAAGGAAAAAGGTAGGATATGCCCGTTTGATTACTATTAAGTATTAAGAACCATTTCCTATTGTAGAAACCGTGGTACTAGAGGCATACTTAAGTCACAAAGCAAAACACAACCTAACAAATAAATTGTCGGAAAAACACGAAAAAGAGGAAGAAGCTATAAAGAATGTCAAATTTTTTCCGATAAACATAATAACAAGCATATGACTAAACAAGTAACGTGACGACCTGACACCCGATAACAATACAAATGATGCTAATCAAGGGGGCTAACCTGATGAATTATAATCAACTGACTGACGTGAAAATTATGGAGAAAGCAAAACCGGTTTCCGGAGGCTGGTTCCGGTTTGTAGAAAGTACAGAAACTACTAAAAATCAAAACGAGCCTGAGCAATGGGCGGCGATTTATCATAACGAGAACGATAAATATATCGTAACGAATGACTTTCTGAATGTAGGCTTGAATGATCCTGCTGGCCGTGTCGCTCTGGTCGGTTATGGCGATAACCTGGACAGCATCATGTTCATCATCTGGGAGCACCAAAAAGAGATGGGCAAAGACTACACGATCCTCGATCAAATTCGCGAGATTAAAAGCGAAGAAATGGAAAAAGCGAGCCAAAAAATGTGGAGCTGGGAAGACAAGTCAGCAGATACAACTTACTTCAAACATGAAATGTTTAACCCGTGGGAAGAAAGCTATTGATCGTTAGCGGATCGACCCGAAACCCTTTCGTTGTGATCGCCTGCATGTGCAGGCTGTGCAGCGGGGGGGTTTTTGTGTAACATACGATATGTACGCCGCCAATAATGAACATGCCCTAATGCCTACATCGTAAACCGTGTATATCGATATGGATGTGTAGATGACGCATAAAGCGTATGCTATGCAGCAACTGAATTTGTTCGTTGGCGTACGCTATAGTCGAGCACTAACGATTATGCAACACCATAATACATAGTCAAATCGAACGCATGGAGGTTGAATACGATGCAATTACCGGAAATTACAAAGCTTGATTACGATAGGATACAAGTGAAAATCGCCATGTCTTATCCACTGCGCTGGGTAAACAGTTATTTGATTGGTGGGCAAGCTGGCTGGAGTGTAGTCGATCCGGGACCGCGCACCTTAGACAATGAGCTTGCTTGGGAACAAGTGTTACAGGAGCTGGATATTCCGTGGTCAGCGCTGCAAGCGGTCGTATTGACTCATCATCATCCCGATCATTCCGGTCTGGCAGGCTGGTTTCAGGAGCGCACCGGTGTGCCGGTCTGGATATCAGAGATAGCATGGAGTGAATTTATGCGCTCATGGGGAGCAGGTAATACCGCCGCTGCTGATCTGGTTGAACTGTTTGGCAGCCACGGTATGCCGGATGAAATTACGGGGCAATTGCCGGAGCATTTGCATAGCTTTGTGCTACAGATTACGCCGCCGCCAGTGCCGTCATTTATTGCGCCTGGACAGTCGCTAATGATGGGCGGGCGTAGCTGGCAGACGATCGAAACGTCAGGTCATGCTGCCGGTCATGTTTCTTTTTATGAACCAGAGCACAAGCTCATGTTATGCGGGGATGCGGTATTGCCGCAAATTTCGCCCAATATTAGCCTTGTGCCGCACAGTGATCCGCAGCCGCTGGCTTCGTATTTGCATGGGTTACGCATACTGGGTACGTATGCAGTAGAGCAAGCGTTGCCGGGGCATCGTCGTCCATTTGTCGGTTTTGGCGAACGGACGAGTAAGCTATTGGAGCATCATGCGGAGCGTTTGTCTGCGATGCTGCAACGGTTGGAAGAACAGCCGCGTACCGGCTATGACATCTGTATGAGCATATTTAACAGCAAGCTGACACTGCATCAGCTTCGATTTGCAATGTCCGAAACGCTGGCGCATTTGGTAGAGTTGGAGCGTACCGGGCATGCGGTTACTAGCCGGCGCGATGGGATCGTTTATTATGAACCGACAAGTCGTAATGGATAAGCGATATGATCGATGTGCTGCGCTATTGCAAGCTTGTTAAGCGGATGCTGTGAAGCGAATCGGGCGCAAGTTGAATTTCAAGTCTGCGAATGATAGACTGCAAACAGTGTATATTTTTACCAATGAATGCGTAACCATATGTTGTTTCATTAGTTTCGTTCTCATTATTAAATTGTTCTAGCGTATGAATTGGTTCGTTGCCAGGTGGATTGGGAGCAATAAACGAGTCCAACAAGCAGACGCTGTTGAAGTATACGATATCGCTGGACAGGCTACGAGATTTAACTGGAATTAAGAACAATTTCAGCAACGTTTAAGCTAATGCATTTATAATGAGGTCAATTCGTATTCGTAGACGACGTTGGATTTAGTTTAGCCCGAGGATGAAAGGGGCCTTCATCATGAACAATGCAGACAGCACATGGATTGATATTACAATACAAGGCATCCGTTTGATCGCTTACATGTCACTTTTAATCAGCGCAATTATCGGTTTGTTTGGTGGGCTGGCAATGTTGCAAGAAAATCGGCGTCCATTGTGGTATCGTACAAGGACAGTGCTCGTGTACTGTGGTCTGATGCTTACTGTGCTGCAAGGGATAGTTAGCGTGCTTAATATCGCTTATTACCAGGGCTGGTCGGCAGCGCTCATTCCATTTACGACGTATGCAGGTCGGCTGAGCAATGGTTTTGCCTTGATTGCTTTTTATACAACGATTGCGTACATCGTACCGACATTGCTGTTTAGCCGTAATCATACAAGCTGGTCACCGCGCTTTTTGTCGGCATTGTTGTTTCCGATACTCGGTTTGCTCATGTTGTCCGGTTTGTTAACACGCAGCTATGAAGGGCTGTTGCCATTGCTGCTCATTTATGTGTTTACCGGTGTATGTCTCGTCTGGCTGACGTTGCTGCGCTGGCTGGCGAATGATGATACAGAACATGTGCGTCACCGCAGCCGCTTTAACTTCCGCAGCCCGGATATTCGTCTGACCGGACGGCAACCGGAAGAACATAAGCCACATGAAGAAGAATCGCGTCCATTGCCGCGATAGCCGATTGAGACGACCGAATGGAATAACTACAACCAAAATGCCCAACTTTGTCCACTGTACGTAGCGGATCAAGTTGGGCATTTGTTGATCATATGGATGTGATTAAGCATGCAGTGGCAAAATTGAACGTTAGTTATGTGAACGATTAATCGTTCGTTAATGGAGCGCTATAATGCGGTCATTGGGCTTCATCATCTTCCGGCAGTTCCACATTGGAGCTATCCGCCTGCAAATCTTCATCTAAGCGGCGTCCGTGTGCGATACGACTGCTGGCGGCAGCGGCGATAGCGCCGACGATATCATCGAAAAAAGTATGGATCGGTCCCAGACTTTTATCGTTCAATCTGCGCAGTACACCAGGCTTTAATTTGTCGACATAACCATAGTTCGTAAAGCCGATGCTGCCGTATACGTTGACGATCGCAAAGGCGAGAATTTCGTCTACGCCGTACAATCCTTCGTCATTTTCGATCATCTCTTGCAGCGGGGAGATCAGTTTGCCTTGTTCAGCGAGAATGTCGAGCTGTACGCCGGTCAGCAATGCATTTTGTACTTCACGTTTCATCAGCACTTTCTCGACGCTTGCTTCACATTCTTCAATCGTCAAATTCGGAAAATAGCTTTGCTGCAAAAACAGCACCAGCTCGGCAATTTCGCGAATCGTTACCCCACGCTTTTCAAGCCATTCTCGTGTCGCCTGCTCCACATTCAGACTGCTCAGACTGTAGGGCACTTTTTCCGGTTGATTATGCTCCATCGTTGAACACCTCTTTTTCGGATAAACTGCTAATGCTAGGCAAAGTGGCTAAGGGGATATAGCCGTACTCTTATTTAACCCGACAATCGCGATGATTATCAAGCGCCAGCAAGTCATTTTGTAGTTTAAGGTGCTTTTGCAGGGGAGGTTTGTTAAAATGAGAATGCGAATACAAAGCAGGAGGCATACGATTATGAGAATCAACGGACGGCAGACGGATGAGCTGCGCCCCTTGAAAATAACCCCAAACGTTAACAAATATGCGGAAGGCTCGGTGTATATCGAGGTTGGTGACACCAAAGTCATGTGTACGGTGTCGGTGGAAGAACGGGTTCCGCATTTTATGAAAGGGCAAGGCAAAGGCTGGGTAACCGCCGAATATTCGATGTTGCCACGTGCCACCCAAACGCGCAATCAGCGCGAAGCGGCAAAAGGTAAGCTTGGCGGACGGACGATGGAAATTCAGCGGCTGATCGGTCGTGCATTGCGCTCGGTTGTTGATTTACAAGCGTTAGGCGAACGCACGGTTACCGTTGACTGCGATGTGATCCAGGCGGACGGTGGTACGCGTACGACTTCGATTACCGGCGCTTTTGTTGCGCTAGCGATCGCGATGGACAAGCTGGCGCTTCAACATAAGTTGGCGCGTTTCCCGCTTACCGATTATTTGGCATCCGTCAGCGTCGGCATCGTTGGTGATCGTGCTGTGCTCGATCTGAACTATGAAGAAGATTCCAAAGCCAAAGTCGATATGAATATCGTGATGACCGGCAAAGGCGAATTTGTCGAGCTGCAAGGCACCGGTGAAGAACGTCCTTTTACCCGTAAGGAATTGGAGCAAATGTTAGAACTGGGCGAGCAAGGTGTATTGCGTATGATCGAATTGCAAAAGGAAGTGCTAGGACCGATCACACTGAAAATTTCCAGCGGACAAGCTGGAGCACAAGTATGAGCGTGCTGACCGGCACTACCGTGATCGTAGCGACCAAAAACAAAGGCAAAGTGAACGAGTTCGCGCATGCGTTCGCCGCACTTGGCTTTGACGTGCGCAGCATGTTCGATTATCCGCAACTGCCGGATATTGTGGAAGATGGAACGACATTTGCCGAAAATGCGTTCAAAAAAGCGAAAACGGTAGCCGACGCGCTCGGCGTACCGGTACTGGCGGACGATTCCGGTCTCTGTGTCGATCGCTTGGATGGTGCACCAGGTGTATACTCGGCGCGTTATGCCGGTGAAGGTGCCACCGATGCCGACAATAATGCAAAGCTGTTAAATGAACTGAATGAGTTGCAACTTGGTGAAGATACCGAACAGCCACTGCTGAGCACAGCACGGTTCGTATGCAGCCTGGCATTGTATGATCCGCTAACCGGACATACATGGACTGCTGAAGGTGCAGTCGAAGGTTGGATTACGGCAACTCCTTCCGGTGCGGGCGGGTTTGGTTATGATCCGCTGTTTTATTTGCCACAGGAACAACAGACGATGGCGAATTTGACGATCGAGCAAAAGCAGGCAATTAGCCATCGCGGTGAAGCGTTACGCAAGCTGATCGCTTCGCTGCAAGCCGGTTAACGAACAGGCTGGCGTTTAAGCGCAGACATAGACATTTAACAATGAACAATTGAACAGGATAGCATAACGGTCATACGATCGGATGTATTGGTTGATTACGGTTTTGGAGTAATGGCACTAGCAAGCCAGCTCATTAGCTGATCGACTACTGCATGCGGGCGTATGACTTTTTTTGATTCAGTGCTTGTGAGCCGTTGTTTGTGTGCAGACTGCTGTGCGAGCCGGGAATCCGTCCCCTTATTGTGTACCGCAGTGGGGGATGCCCCAACATACCAGGTTTGCGTACACGTACTAGTAGGCTGACCAGCTTACATTTAGTGTCTCATTCACTCTATCTTATGAAAATACACTGGAATTGTAGCAGGACAACATCGCTGCTCTGCACTAGCAAACTACTTACTTTAAGGTGGTCAGCCTACTAGTTCTGGCGCATGAATAAATAGGCGGTGTATTCGGTCTGTAGGCTTTTGCTTTGCCCTTTGGCGCTAGTGTAAAATAAGATGTAGCATGACCACATTTGCCCGCTGTGTCGGGTAACAGGGAGGTATACATAATGACGGAAGTACGGCTTGAGATTGGGTATGATGAATACGAAGCAGGGCAGACGCTTGTGCCGTTGATTGAACAATTGGTCGCTGATGAAAAACAGAGTCAGGCGCTGACGAGTTTGATCATCGGTGATTGGGGGGGCGCTTATGAGCGTACGCCGGATGATTTTTTGCCGACATTGATTGCGGCTGCGCCAAAGTTGCCGAATTTGCGGCGTTTATTTATCGGGGATATGAGCTTTGAGCAATGTGAAGTGTCCTGGATTACACAGACGAATTTGGGCCCGCTACTGTCTGCGTATCCACAACTGGAATCGTTTATCATTAAAGGCAGTACCGATTTGGCGCTTGACCCGCTGGAACATGACGGTTTGCAGGAACTCGTTATTATTTGCGGTGGTTTGCCGGCGGCGGTGCTGCAGACGATCTTACACGGCAAACTGCCGAATTTGCGTAAATTGGAGCTGTATTTGGGCGTAGACAATTACGGCTTTGACGGCGATTTGGAACGTGATCTGTTACCGTTTTTGTATCATAATCCGTTTCCAAAGCTCGTCTCGCTCGGCTTAAAAGATAGCGAGCTGCAAGATGAAATTGCGATTGCCGCAGCGAGCGCACCGCTATTGGCACAACTGGAACAACTGGATTTGTCGGAAGGCACATTGTCCGATAAAGGGGCGGAAGCGCTGCTGAACAGTGAAGCGGTGCATAAGCTAAAACGGCTAAATCTAAATTATCATTTTATGTCCGATGAGATGATGAATAAATGGCAACAGCTATCCAAACAGACCGGGCTCATCGTGGAGATGGACGAGCAGCAAGATTTAGATGATGAGTGGCGTTATCCGTCGCTGACGGAGTAATGGAAACGACGGCGCAGACAGGAGTTGTCATCCCATCGATCCTGTTCGGCAATCCAGGCAACAAACGTACAAGCGGTTGGCAGCAAGCACTTCAGCATCATGGACAACCGGCAGCATTGGAAGTATCGTATGCTCGTCTGCTGCATGCGCTGCGTGCCGGTGAAACATTGCCGGAAGTGCTGGACAGCATGTCCAAACGTAATTGGCAGCGGCGGCAGGCAGAGAAATCGGCAGCAATCATGTCAGCGGTAAGTGTAGGGATGGCTACGGGTGCCCCTGTCAGTAACATCTGGATGGGGAGTGGAACAGAGCCGCTATTGCTGCGTCTCGATGCACCTGGTGATAATGTAGCGGTCGAGCGAGGGTTGATTGCACTCGGAGCGACAGATGCGGATGACTCGTTGAATGATTCGTTGTTGCCGCTCCCGCATCAGACGGTGCAAGGGAGTATTGCGGCGGCTGAGGCACGTCGCCTGGAAGGGCAATATGGGCGTATTTTATATCCGGCGCAATGGTTTCGCGGGTATTGTCGTCTGTTATCGTGGTTACAGACCGAGGTGGAGCGTCATTTGCCACAGGCGCAGTGGATGAATGCACCAGCCGACATTGCGCTTATGTTTGATAAAAGAGCGTGCTCGCTACAGCTTGCTGCGGCGGGCATTGCTGTTCCGGCGACGTTAGCAGGCGATGCCGCGGAACAGATGCCACTGCGCAGCTATGATGAGCTGCGGCAACAGATGGAGCAGCAGCGAGTCTACCGTGTGTTTGTGAAGCTATTTTGCGGTTCGGCTGCTTCGGGAGTGATCGCTTATCAGTATCAGCCACGCACCGGTGCCGAAATTGCGATGACGACGATCGGCAAGGAGCAGGTAGGCGATGAGACGATCTTTTATAATTCCGGTCGGTTGATTCGGTATACCGATCATACAGATATACGGCAGGTGGTAGACTGGATCGCTGCGCAAGGTGCACATGTGGAACGTTGGGTAAGCAAAGCAGCGCTAGATGGGCGTGTGTATGATGTGCGCCAGCTCGTCTGCCGCTCAGGCACAGGTCATGCCGTTCTGCGCCTTAGTCGCACACCGATTACTAATTTGCATTTGCGCAATGAGCGTTTGCTGTTGGCTGATGCCGGATTATCCGATGCGCTGCAAAGTGCGATTGGCAGTACGGCACAGCATGCGTTGGCTGCGTTTCCGAATTCATTTTGCGCAGGGATGGATGTGCTCGTACCGGCAGGTGGCGGTATTCCGCTCATTATGGATGTGAATCCGTTTGGCGATTTGTTATATCATGTTCAGCATCAAGGGCTAGGTACGTATGCATGGGAGCTGGCATGTTGGTTACAGCAAGCGGGAAAGGGGAGGACGGATGACGATAAATATGAATGAAGTGGTCGGCAGCCACGATATAGTGATGATTACGCTTGATACATTGCGTTATGACGCGGCTGTCATGGAGGAGGGAAATTGTCCGAATTTATGCGGCACCGGCTCATGGGAAAAACGCCATACACCCGGCAGTTTTACGTATGCGGCACATCATGCGTTTTTTGGCGGGTTTCTGCCTACGCCTGCTAATACGGACAAATCGTCGCATGTACGCCTGTTTCATGGCAAACATAGCGGTTTGCGCACTCATCCGTATACTTGGCTGTTTGATACGCCGGATATCGTGACCGGGCTTGCACAGGAAAGCTATCGGACGATCTGTATCGGCGGCGTTATTTTTTTTACGAAGAAAAATAAACTGTCACGCGTATTGCCGGGGTATTTTCAGCAAAGTTATTGGCGCATGAACTTTGGTGTAACCCATCCGAATTCGACCGCTAATCAAGTCAATCATGCGCTGCGGCTGCTGGATGATATCGATGAGCAGCAGCGGCTGTTTCTGTTTATGAATGTATCAGCGATTCATGGGCCGAATTATTATTTTATTCCGGGCAATCGTCGTGATTCGGTTGACAGTCAGCGGGCGGCGCTGCGTTATGTAGATGGGGAGCTGGGGCGTTTATTCGCCGCTTTGCGGCAGCGGGAGCGTCCGGTATTGTGTCTCGTCTTTTCAGATCATGGCACCGCTTATGGTGAGAATGGCTATGAAGGGCATCGATTGGCGCATGAGGTCGTTTGGGATGTGCCGTATCGCGAGTTTTTTGTGTAAATTATATTTTGTTATGAATTCTATTGTGGTAGCAAGGTGGAGTCGTACGAAACAAACGAGCAAGTTAGACGAATAGGAAGCGAAGGAGTGAGCACTCATGATACAGAAGCAGACACAATTGCCGCTGCGCGCGCTAACACAAGCACAATGGACACCCGAGCTGCGGACGTGGGAGCAGGAGCTGACGGCGGCACCGTATCGTTCTTATCTGTATTCCTATCCGCACAAGACCGCGTATCGTGAGCTGAATCCTCCGCTTGCGCTGGAGCGCTTATGGGCGCAGGAGCGGCTGGAAAGTTATTTTTTGTATATGCATATTCCGTTTTGCGCGGCGCGTTGCGGATTTTGCAATCTGTTTACGTTACCGGACAAACGATTGGACGTACATACACAATACGTTGATGCGCTGGAGAGGCAGGCGCAGCAGTGGGCACCGTTTATGCAAGGCACACCGTTTTCGCGATTTGCGATCGGTGGGGGCACGCCGACATTGCTTGCACCAGAGCAACTGAAAAGATTGTTCGATATTGCAGAGCGTGTGATGGGAGTACAGCTAGATCAGACGTCGATCTCGGTTGAAACATCACCGGATACGGTGACGGCGGATCGATTGGATATTTTGCGCTCTGTTGGCGTGGATCGGATTAGTATGGGCATTCAGAGCTTTATCGAAGCGGAAAGCAAAGCGATCTATCGTCCGCAAAATCCCGATCTAGCAAGGCGGGCGTTAGAACTGCTTAAACGGTATGAATTTCCATTGCTTAATGTTGATCTGATCTATGGTTTGCCGGGACAGACGGTCGATTCCTGGCTGTATTCGTTACAGGAGGCGCTCGCGTATGAGCCAGGCGAAATTTTTATTTACCCGCTCTATGTGCGTGAACATACGATTTTGAAACCCGGACAGACCGGGTTGGAGCATGATATTCGGATGGAGTTGTATGAAGCGGCACGGACGCGTTTGATCCAGGCGGGCTATACGCAATATTCGATGCGCCGTTTTGCGAAGCCGTTTAGCTCGCATAAGTCATTGTTGCCGTACAGTTGTCAGGAGGAAGGCATGGTCGGTCTTGGCTGTGGAGCACGTTCGTATACACGTGATGTGCATTATGCTTCACGGTATGGCGTAAGCGTTGCAGCAACACGCAGCATTATCGCTAATTATGTAGCTGCCGATCGATATGATGTGGCGGATTATGGATTTGTATTGAATGAACAGGAAAGCCGCCGCCGGTTTGTGCTGAAGGCGCTGCTGCACCGAGAAGGGTTGGAACAGGCGGCATATACGACACGATTCGGCAGTTTGCTGTTTGAAGATTTGCCGGAGTTAAAGCAGCTCGTATGGACGGGATTAGCAACATTGGAGCAGCCAGAGCAGCCAGAGCAGCCGGAGACAGAAGGCGGAACTATATTGACTGAAGCTGCTGTACATGAGCGTGTGACAGATGATGATGCAGATGTCACAGATGCTAACGCTCGTCTGAACGATAGCGCTGTATATGCCGAGCAGCGCTTGGCGGTAGATGCGTCATATGCTGTAGCTTTCGATCATAATGATGCGGCGACTGCCGCTGCGAGCGGATTAGCGGATCAGCTACTGCATCAAGGTGTGCTGCGTTTGAGCGCGCGTGGTATGGCGTTATCCGATAGCATTGGCGACTGGCTCATCTCGCCAGAAGTGTATGCGCTGATGGAACGGTATGAGGGCGTATGAAGCGGTTGACCGAAATTCCCAACGCTGCCTCGGCTGCCCGTAGTCCATTCCTATCGAGCACATCCGCAGTCGTGCCAGCGGTACCGATGTTGAATGCTGCGTCTAAGGATAGTCGAAACTCCTCCTCTATCCCGACAGCAGTATCGCTATATTATCGTGGCAGCTTGTCATCATGCAATTACGCTTGCCCATACTGCCCATTCAGCAAAACGATCGACAGCCGTGAAACGTTGGAGCGGGATCGGCAGCAATTGGAGCGGTTTATCGATTGGGTGCGAGCGCAGGCGGGCAAGTCGTATCGACTGTCGATCTTTTTCAATCCGTATGGAGAAGCGCTTGTGCATGGCTGGTACAGACGGGCGATGATTGAGCTGTCTCATTTGCCGCATGTCGATAAGGTAGCTGTACAGACGAATTTGTCGGTTAAACTGGATTGGACGATGAAGTTACAGCGGGATAAAGTTGCTTTCTGGGCGACCTATCATCCGGGGCAAACGAGTGAAGCACAGTTTGTGCGTCAATGTATGACATTGTACGAGCAAGGAATCGATTTTAGCGCTGGTACGGTCGGATTACGGGAATCGTTTGCTGCGATTGCTGCGCTACGCAAGCAACTTCCGGACGATGTGTATGTATGGATTAATGCGTTCAAAGATCGTCCAGCCTATTATGAGCCGGGTGAGGTGGAAGCGCTGGAACGAATTGATCCGTATTTTCGCTATAATTTAAACGATTATGCTAGCTTGGGGCAAGCTTGTTTGGCAGGGCAATCTGTATTTTATGTACAAGGCAATGGTATGGTGAAGCGCTGTTACCAGGACAAGCGTGTGATCGGCAACATTTACCGTCATGAGCTGGAGCAGATCGCTGCCGAGCGTACTTGCCAAATGAAAAAGTGTGGCTGTTATATCGGTTATATCCATATGCCGGAGCAGCCGTTTGCAGATCAGTATGGGCAGCGTCTATTGGAACGCATTCCGCTGCAATATAACGCTCATTAGCATGAACAACCGAGGTGAAGATGAGTTTGTATCGAGTCATTGTGCCGTATAAATGGAAAATAAACAGCCTGCATGCAAGCTACACAAGCTGCATACAGGCTGTTTGTGATGACGCTGACAGAGAAATAAACTTAGCAGCAGAGCTATCCAGTCGCTCCTTCAAGTCGGTTCCGGTGCTGATTGCCACGCAGTAAATAGGTGTTTCATACGCTTGCCGACGGATGCATCGCTTGCCGGTTTTGCATAAATTCAGCATCAAACAATTGATTTTGCATCGTTTCAAATACATGATGATGATAATCGCCGATCGTAATCGTTCCATTGTACAGCTTGCGCACATACACTTGCTGCTTCGCTTGCAGTATACAGCGTGCATTTGCATCGCTGCCAACCATACCGGCGACGATGCGATCTTCGGCTTGCAGACGGGAACCGCGACAGACCGAATTTTCGAGCATAAAAGCGATCGTACCAGCGGAATACAGATCGCTCTGTACGACACCTTCGCGTGTGATCATAATATCGCCGTTCGATTTAATTTCGCTCGATTGACAGCGATATAGCTCCACATGCACTTCGACTTCCTGCATGCTGCACACACTGGCATATAACCTTTCCAGCAATGTGCGGGAAGTGGATAGCTTTTCTTCATCCAGTTGCTCCAAAATCGTAGTCGAATGCAGAAAATGCTGCAACAGTTCATTCAGTTGCTCGGATTCACGACTTTCCACACGTTGTATACTGGAAAAAACTTGCAAAAGTTCGCGTGCAAGCTCAGGCACATTGCGGAATTTCCGTTCAATTAGCAGCATAATCATCTGGCTATACCGCACTGTTTGTTTGCGTGCTGCCACTTCTTCCGTCAGTTTGTATGCCGCCATATCAAGCTGCCGAATTTCATGGCTAAGCTGTTTGGCAGCAGCATACATACGGTTAAACATGACGCCAAAATAGCCGGAATAAATTTTACCGCCGATAACCGTACCTTCAATAGACACACTTCCAGTCGCCGTAATCGTCGCCTTATACACATTGCCATGCACGTACACATTACCGAGCGATTCGATGATCATATGTTCGTTGACATTACCGTTTATAATTACATCACCGGCAAATACAATATTGCCGGTACGCAGATCGACATCGCCATCCACAATAAACGCGTTGGAAATATCGATCTGGCGCCGATTTCCTTTACCGGTCATACGCGGTCGACCTGGACGAAGTGCTACGATCTGACCAAGTTCGTTCATTTCGGTAAATTCACCGGCGGTGACTTCTAAATCCTGTGCTATGCGGGGTAACAGTTCATTGCCGAACACATCAAAACCCGGAATGCCTTCCACCGGTTCATGTTTAGCGGCGATGACTTCGCCTTCATGTACAGACGGAATGCGGCGATGACTCCGATAATCGATCACACCGCCTGTTTCATGAAATACCGTTTCGATCTGTTCGGGGAAAAATAGTTCCAGTTGCGCATCCGTACCCGGCACCGCTGCCTGCCCGCGCGCGATGACAATCCGCTGGCGGGTCGGTGACTCCAGCTCCTGCAAAATAGCAGCTTTGTCGATGTTTTTGTAAATACCACGATGCTCCAGCGCATTAATAACATGTTTGAACTGCACCGTATCGATAATACGTTCCCGGTTCGGCACAGCACGTACCGTAACGGAAGACGATGCCGGAACATCAACCAGATTCCATTCGAAACGCTCACGTGTATTCAGCAGCAGATACGCTTCCATCTGATCAGCTGAAATGTGAACTTCGAACATCGGTGCATGTTGCAGCTCCCAAGTGAGCGTATCTTCTTCGCTCACATTAGCTTTACCGGAAATCGTATTTTGATTTACGATCAATGCGACCGGAGGCAGTGCATGAATAGACGCCATTTTGCCGCCAGACTTCGGTGAGAACACATGGATGTTGTTGTCTTTTATTTTGATCCAGCCATCTTTGCCATCTGCAAATAGTTGTTCTGTCGGTTGCTGGCTGCTTTTGTCATTGTCGTCAACGTCTTGAATCATGCGTCCCAATTCCTCGTCGGAGATGGGCCAGGACATTGTATATCCCTCCAATGAAATTTATTTGTATTACATGTTTGCGCACGCACAGAAGATTTTTAATAGTGTACTGTAGACGCTTGGAAAATTAAATAGTTCGACTTGCCTGAATCGCTTCGACTTTGTATGGATGAGTACGCTTACAGTAGGATGGGGTCAAAACCAATCAAGCGGAGTATGTAAATTAGTAATATAGTCATATTGTATTATAATACATATTTTCCCATTTAAAACTTATTTTTGGGTGGGAGGAGTAGTTTGCTTGTAAAGTTTAGTAAAACAGGTTAATGTGCACTGTTATCGTAACCGTTTGCAATCTATATGTCTAGATGTTTATAGGACTTTTAGCCTGAATTTGCAAAGAAAATTTTATTTGAGAAATAGGGGATGTCATGTATAATATTTTGGCTTGTGCACAGATTTGTTTGTGTTTGTACATATCGACCTGATTCGGTCAAGGAATCGGTGTAAAATGGTGGTGAGGCAAACTGCTCGTCGCTATCAACGCATCGTAATATATCCTTTACCGCTTACAAGTTTGAAAAAGGTTGCTGTATTGCAGCTTGTTTTAGTAAAATGTATACTTTATTCACTTCAATCCTTTCAAAATTACATCATCTAAAAAGGGGTATCGAACAAAATGAATTTCTGGATGCGTTATGTGTACAAATTTCCCATTTTTTTGCAAGCATTGCTGAATGTGACGCTCGCTTTAGTTGCGCTGACGTTATGCTTTTTTCTGTTAAAAGAAACTTGGCATATTTTCAGTTTTATTTTTTTGGAAGAAACGGAGGTGACCGCATATGATTTGGCAGCACGGTTGCTTGTGTTTTTTCTGTATTTTGAGTTTATTGCGCTCATTATTAAGTATTTTAAAAGCGGCTTTCATTTTCCGTTGCGGTATTTTATTTATATCGGGGTGACCGCGATCATTCGACTAATCATCGTCGATTATGATACAGCGTCCAATACGGTGATGTGGGCGTTGGCGATTCTGATTTTGCTGGGAGCACTGTTTTTGGCGAATTCACGCCCGATTCGTAATGAGGATTAATTCGGTCAGGTAGCTATAATGGATTGGATCATATGATGGATGCGGAGCAGTTGGAGTTTTAAGCGATTGGAATTGTAAGCTGAGTAACGACCATTTGCATAATGACAATCCGGGTAATGATGGAGGCATACAGATGACGAATACAAACGTCAAAATTTCACAGCGTAGCGCCATACTAATCGAACGTCTGCGCAGCGAAGGCATAAGCGATGAACAATTACTGGCGGCAATCGAGCAGCATAGCGTGGCACCGTTATCCGGCTCGGCTACAGCCGCCGGAATCGATCTGCTGGAATGGCTGGATTACGCCGCCGAGCACGGCGAGCAGCTGACGAACGCTGTACGGGAAGGGTACCGCATGACTTTTACAACTGTGCCGGGAGCAGGTAACTGGCTGCGGTTTGCGCTCGGACTGGAGGAAGGGGCGGATTATACCGTTCCGGCGGCAGGACGAATAGATGGATTGCAGTTAAATGAGGCACAATTTCAGCGTATCGCCAGCGCGCTCGCGATCAACTGGATCATCGTGCGTCAGCCGGATGGCAACGCTTCGGTTATGCTCACGTCGCTGCAATAACGATGAACAGATGCCAAAAAGGATAAACGGCGACAACAACCGTATGCTGCGCCAGGCATGCTAAAATGTGTAGCACAATCACAAACCATTTACAGCCTGCTCAAACGTCATTGCGTACAACAGAAGCGCGCAAACGAATCATCATTTACGATTTACAGATGAACGGTTTGCAGATGAATTCACGAGCCGGACGTCCAACTAGTAATCGCCTAAACAAATAGCACGATCAACAAGCGACATGGGGGACGGTATCCAGTCGCTTGTTTGCTTTGTTTGAATGGAGATGATCGCACTTGTCCTATCATTGCATTTACCCGGTTGTATTTTCCTTTATCGTGATCGCGTCTCATCCGTATTGCCGTGACTCATTTTGGCGGCATGGCGGTATTCGCGTGGACTGACATGGCAGAACAGCTTGAATATTTTGCCGAAATGAGAAAAGTTGCCAAAGCCTGCGGCGGCAGCAACATCGATAATTTTCAAATTCGTATCGCGCAGCATGCGTTGCGCTTCATGTACGCGCACCGTATTAATATACTCAGTTAAATGAAAACCGGTCATACGTTTGAACGTCCGGCTCAAATGGGCAGGGCTGAGATGCACATAGTTTGCTAGCTCTGGCAATGAGATCGGTATATTATAATTGTGTTTAATATAACGTGCGGCTGCGGCAATCTGCTCTTGTGCTGCATGCGGGGGCGCGGTTGAGGGCAATGCGATACGCTTTGGCAGACGCGCACAATGCAGCAGCAATGTGATGGCAAGCTGCTGTACCATCAGCGTATAGCCTGGCGGTTGTACGGTCAGTTCGCGCACTAGCTGCTGAATGATGGCGGTGAGCAGTGTATGCTTACCTTCTTTCCGATCGGTATGTAGCACCGGATAAGGTTGCTGAAATAGCGATAACAGCCATTCCCGCTGCTGACCAAACTGCCGCTTCGCAAACTCATCGCCAAAATAAAGCACAATCCGTTCATGCTCCGGCAACTTGCCTGGCAACGTACGATGCAGTTCATGTTTGCCGATAAACACGATGTCCCCTGCATGCACATCATACACCTGATCTTGCACAAAATAACTGCGTTCGCCAGCCAGCAAAATATACAGCTCATAATGCGGATGCACATGATCGCTTGGCATCGCAAAATAATCGCTGCGCGCCGTATGCTCAGCAACGAGCAGATCGGGCATGCGGCTGTTCGTTAAATCGCTCGGCATAAAAAGGTTTGCTGTATGTTCTGTCGATTGATTGGATGTATCGATCGAAGTATCCGTAGTATCGCTAGCTTCTATATCACTGGCGGACAGCGCACGCTGGGCAGTATTTGTTGCCTGGATGTTATGATCGATTGCGGAACGATCGGGCAGCATGTTCATCCCTCTTTCTTGTAAGCGTTATCTTTATTTCAGTATAACATGACAAAATAAGCGGTGTTTATAAAAGAAAGCACGATTCGCGGCGAATCAGCCCGTCTGTTTTGTTAGGCTGGAGGGGAATCCAACTGAAGCGGAGGAACCAAGCTATGGAACGTAAACGATATGCACTCGTAGGCACAGGTGGACGCGCTGAATTTTTTTATGGCGCGATTGCCCAAGATTTTGGCGAAACAGCGGAACTGGTCGCTTTTTGTGATATGAATCAGACGCGTGCCCGGTATGCAAATCAGCTCCTTGAACAAAAGTATGGTGGCAAAGCGGTCGATGTGTATCCGGCGTCCGAATTTGAGCGTATGATCACCGATCAACGTCCACATACGATCATCGTCACCAGTGTTGACCGTACACATCATCATTATATTATTCGGGCGTTAGAGCTAGGTTGTGATGTCATTACCGAGAAACCGATGACAGTAGATGAGCAGAAATGCCAGCACATTTTGGATGCGGTGGAGCGCACTGGACGCAGTGTACGGGTGACGTTTAATTATCGATATGCCCCGCATCATACAAAAGCACGCGAGCTTATTCGCGATGGTGTGATCGGTCAGGTCACATCGGTGCATTTTGAATGGTTGCTAAATACAGAGCATGGAGCGGACTATTTCCGGCGCTGGCATCGTGATAAACGCAATAGTGGCGGATTGCTCGTACACAAATCGACACATCATTTTGATCTGGTCAATTTCTGGATTGATTCGCAGCCAGAGACGGTGTTTGCGTTTGGCGATCTATTATTTTATGGACGCGAAAATGCCGAGCAACGCGGACAGACGAGCTTTTACAATCGTGCGACTGGCAATGATTATGCACAGGATGACCCGTTCGCTCTGCATCTGGATCGTAATCCGAATCTGAAAGCGATGTATCTCGATGCCGAGCATGAAGATGGCTACGAGCGAGATCAAAGTGTGTTTGGCGACGGGATTAGTATTGAAGATACGATGAGTGTCGTCGTACGTTATCGAAATAAAGCGATGCTGACGTATTCGCTCAATGCCTATATGCCGTGGGAAGGATACCGGATTGCCTTCAACGGTACAGCTGGACGGATCGAAATGGAAATCGTCGAGAAATCGTATGTAAACGCAGGTGGTGAGAAGGCGGATGAAGGCGCGCTAGAAGGCAAACGTATGACCGTCTATCCGATGTTTGGCAAACCGTATGAAGTGCAAGTTGAAGAACGTGCAGGCGGTCATGGCGGCGGTGACCCGGTGCTGCTGAACGATCTGTTCGGTCAGCCGCAAGCAGACCCATTCCAGCGTGCTGCCGATCATCGTGACGGAGCGCGCTCGATTTTGACTGGCATCGCCGCCAATCAGTCGATTCGTACCGGGTTGCCGGTCAAGGTGGATCAGTTGGTACGGTTTTATGATTGAAGTGAGCGTGTGTGAATCGTGCATAAAGTAGCTGGGAGAGCATGATGAGTAGGCAGTTTCTTCCAGCTTTGGTGTTGATAAAATATACAGGTTATGCAGAACGAAGTGGGAAATCGGGTATATAGGAGAACAGGAACATTGCTGTACAGCAGCGGAGCATATCGATAACCGGATGACATCTACCAAACAGATGATCATCGGCTTACACTCCCGGCAATCGTTTCGCCAGCCCGATTATACACAGGAGGAACACATCATGACCGAGCATCATTCCCGCTTGCCAGCCGACGACGATCCAACGATACATGTACAGGCAGAGGATCATAAAATTATAAATGCAGAGCAACATGCTCTTATAAATAATGACCATGAAAATAATGAACATGAACGTGCCCACCAGCAGTCACATCATACCGTATCAGCGACCACTCAGCCTAAGCGAACAACTGCCGAAGTTGTACCAACCGAGAGCAAGTCGGCATATTATGCCGGCTTATCGCTGGAAGAAATTCAGCGCTTCCAGCAGCAAGGACGATGGGCGGATTACGGTGATCGACTAGTGCTGCCGGTTCCAGTCGAGTTTAGTTTTCGGATGAATGTTGATTTTTTGCGCAGTTCGCCTAACGAATGTTTATTTAGCGTCCGTGAACAAACAGTGTACAAAGCGCTTGCGGTAGGAAAGTCGCGCCCGTTGCTGCGTATTGTGGAAGCGCAAGCTGGAGGGATCGAAGTACAATTTCTCGCTGGCAGTGCGCCACAAGATGAATGGGAACGTGTTGCAGTTGCCGCTTATGTGAGCGATTGGTTTGATCTCGGAATCGATCTGTTGCCTTTTTATAAGCTGGCGAGGGGGGATGTGTTGCTCGGTCATGCGGTTGAATCGTTTTATGGTTTGCGTAATATGGGCATTCCTGATCTGTTTGAAACATTATGCTGGGGCATACTCGGTCAGCAAATTAATATCGGTTATGCGCATACGCTAAAATGTCGATTAACCGAAGCATTTGGCGAGCATGTCGATTATGAAGGGGAACGGTACTGGATTTTCCCAACTGCTGAACGCATTGCGACACTCACGATGGCAGACCTCGAATTGATGCATATGACCGTCAAAAAATGCGAATACATTCTCGATGCTGCCCGACTTGTCGCTAGCGGTGAACTGAGCAAAGCGAAGCTGCTGGCGGCAGGCGATCATAAAGGAGCGGAAAAAATGCTAACCCACATTCGTGGCATCGGGCCGTGGACAGCTAACTATGTGCTAATGCGTTGTCTGCGTCTGCCGACCGCGTTTCCGATTGATGATGTCGGGCTGCACAATGTAATCCGCCATCTAACCGGCGCCACCGCCAAGCCGACACGCGAACAACTGCTCAAGCTTGCCGCAGGCTGGAGCAACTGGGAGTCGTATGCGACGTTTTATTTGTGGCGTGTGTTGTATTAAAGGTAGCAGGCAATTTTGTCTAGTTCTATCTCTATCTAATTCTATCTATGATACGTAATGATTAAATACGAATCATACAGATATAAGCGGAGCAGTCCTGGCAGCTTCGTATGTATAGATGTCCAGTACGATGATCCAGCATAGAAGTTTTAAACATTATACGAACTTAAACGCATAAGCGAGTACACGCAAAAAAGCATCTCCACCTAATGGAGATGCTTTTTGTGTAACGTCCCAGGAGGGATTCGAACCCCCGACCGACGGCTTAGAAGGCCGTTGCTCTATCCTGCTGAGCTACTGGGACATATTAAAAATTCATTTCGAGCGCAACAAAAATATTTTAGCATATACTCGAAAAGGAAGCAAGCTCTTTTTGCCCAAATCGAGTTGTATCATATTTTATGTTTATTGAAGCTTTCAAAATAATACTGTTTTGAACGATAAAATGACGATCCTAACGAGACGATGCTATGTATTTAAATGTACTTAAAATAGTCAGAATAATGGTGATGTGAACACGCTAACTATAAAGTTTAATTTGTACAGCATAGAGGATTGCAAAGTGTGATGTAAATCTATTATTACATCTATAATCACATGAACGTTTGCTCATAGCTGTCAGCAACGACCAGCTATGCTATAATCATGAAGTCACGCGCACAAGTGATGAATGTAGGAGGTGCCATTATCGCTGATTCAACCCATTCACATACAGGGCAAAACCGGAATGTAGTTTTGTTTCCGAAGACGCTCGACTTTTATCAAATTGAACTGACCCGTATGCTGGAAACCGAGCGCTATCATGAAGCGATCGAGTTGCTTGAATTTTTACTGCAATGCCAAGGGCAAGAGGAGCGCCAGTTGGAAGAATGGCAATCGCTGCTTGGCTGGTTGCGCACAACGTTTCCCGAGGCGGCTTATGGAGATCGTGATCATGCTGAATTGTACGATGATCCAGAAGTCGATGACCCGTCAGGCACGCAGCAACAGATGATGCGTGATAAACTGCGTCTTAAACTTGCCGAAGATCGAGATTACGAGGACAAGCTGCTGCAAACGGCAATGGAGCGTCCAGTATCAGAGCGTACATTGCTTGCATTGGAACAGCTTGCTTATTTGGAGCAGCCGGAGATCGATGAGCGGATCGTCGCTTGGCTGCAAAACGATTCGCATATTCACCCGCTGATCCAGTTCCGTATTTTACAAACGTTGCGTCGCCGTGGTTATCGTGGAAATGTACATTATATGCATCAGCAGGAACAGGTTAATGTGGAAGTGGAGACGGTTCCACTTGATCCGACCGAGTTTCCGTTGCCATTTATTCAGATTTTGGAACGGGTAGCGGATAAGGCAGAGGTGAATGCGCCGAATCTGTTTTATTTTGCCCAGGAGCTGTGGTCGCAATTTATGATGAGCATCTATAGTACGCAAAATTATTGGTGGGTTTCACGTGGTGACGATGCAGAGATCGACATCTGGGCAGCAGCGCTGCACCAGACTGTTGCTATGACGCTGGAAGGTACAGCCGATGAGGAAGAAATACGCGGGCTATACGGTGTGACTGACAGTATCCGTTTTCGTTATGAGCAGGCGCATCGTGCGTTGCAACAGTTCGTTTCCAGCGGCATGCCGCATTAATTAATCGACTTGCTCGTTTGGTGAGCCATATGGAGTGGCGACAGTCGCTTGTTTGCTCTATTATGCACTTGGATAGCAGCCATTTTAGGTCATGCTTACTATATAAAGAAACGAACTTGATAAAAAATGAATAGTTGTATATACTATAGTGGTTATTCTGCACGTGAAAACGATACAACTTATTCGCAATCATTCATGTTAATATTTTTTGGAGGGGAATTCTTGAAATGACAGCAAAATGGGAAAAAACAGAAAAGAACCTTGGCGTTCTTGAAGTAGAAGTCGCTGCAGAGCGTGTAAGCGCAGCGCTTGATAAAGCATTCAACAAAGTAGCAAAAACATTGAACGTACCAGGCTTCCGTAAAGGTAAAGTACCGCGTTCGATCTTTGAAGCGCGTTTCGGTATCGAAAGCTTGTACAATGATGCAATCGACATCTTGCTGCCGGAAGCATACTCCGAAGCAATCGATGAGACTGACATCTTCCCGGTTGATCGTCCTGAAATCGAAATCGAGCAATTCGAAAAAGGTCAACCATTCAAATTCAAAGCAAAAGTAACCGTAAAACCAGAAGTTAAACTGGGTGAATACAAAGGTGTGGAAGTTCCTGCATCTGCGGTTGAAGTTACAGAAGAAGACATCAACAGCGAGCTGGAGCGTCTGCAACAGCGTCATGCTGAGCTGTCCGTCATCGAAGAAGGCGCTGCTGAAAATGGCGACACCGTATCGATCGATTTCGAAGGCTTTGTTGATGGCGAAGCATTTGAAGGTGGACAAGCAGAGCGTTATTCGCTGGAACTCGGTTCTAACTCCTTTATCCCTGGCTTTGAAGATCAAGTAGTCGGTATGGCTACTGGCGACTTCAAAGATGTTACAGTAACTTTCCCAGAAACATACCATGCAACTGAGCTGGCTGGTAAAGAAGCGGTATTCAAAGTGAAACTGCACGAAATTAAACGCAAAAACCTGCCTGAGCTGGACGATGAGTTTGCGAAGGATGTTAGCGAATTCGACACATTGGACGAATTCAAAGCAGACCTGAAACAACAGATCGCTTCCCGCAAAGAAAACGAAGTCAAAGCTGCTAAAGAAGCTGCTGCAGTAGACAAAGCAGCTGAAAATGCAGAGATTGAAATTCCAGATGCAATGGTGAACTCCGAAACCGAGAATATGGTTCGCGATTTCGACAACCGTCTGCGTCAACAAGGTATGAACTTGGAAATGTACACTAGCTTCTCCGGTCAAACAACAGATGACCTCAAAGAGCAAATGAAAGAAGAAGCTGCTAAACGTGTACGTAACAACCTCGTGCTGGAACAAATCGCCAAAGAAGAAAACATCGAAGTTTCCGAAGACGAAGTAAGCGCAGAGCTGGAGAAAATGGCTTCCCAGTTCCAACGCAGCGCAGAGGAAGTTCGCAGCATTTTGGAAGCGAACGGTTCACTGGCAAGTCTGTCCGAAGAAATCAAACTGCGTAAAACGATCGAACTGCTGGTTGATAACAGCAAAGAAGTTGAAGCAGTGGTTGAACAAGCCGAGTAATTTAAAAGTTCATAATCCGGTAGTGTACTTGCTACCATTTGGAATAAGGCACGTATTACTTGCGTGCCTTATTTTTACCTATATACAGATATATATCGGTTGCAGGTCATTATGAACATCGTGGAGCGTTATCATTTTATTCATTAATATTTCCCAAAACTTTACCTTTGAAAAAATGACATGCGCCAACGTACATGTTAAAATAGAAACTGCATCGTATTTTAAAGCATTATCTGTCGTCATATTCCTGGATAAGAAAGAGGTTGGTTGTATGAGTCTGGTACCTATGGTTGTTGAACAAACCAGTAGAGGTGAACGATCTTACGATATTTACTCAAGATTGCTCAAAGACCGTATCATTTTCCTGAATACGGCAATCGATGATCATGTAGCCAATCTTGTTATTGCACAATTATTATTTCTCGCTGCCGAAGACCCGGAAAAAGATATCCATCTGTATATCAATTCCCCGGGTGGTTCTGTAACGGCAGGGATGGGTATTTACGATACAATGCAATTTGTGAAGCCGGACGTTTCTACCATTTGTATGGGGATGGCTGCAAGTATGGGATCGCTCCTGTTAACCGCAGGTGCACCAGGCAAGCGTTTCGCGCTGCCTAACAGTGAAGTTATGATTCACCAGCCGCTTGGCGGCATCAGTGGACAGGCGTCCGATATGAAGATTCATGCGGAATGGATCATCAAAACGCGTCAGAAACTGAACCAGATTTACGTGGAGCGCACAGGTCAGTCGCTGGACAAAATCGAACGTGATACCGATCGCGATTACTTCCTCGATGCTGAGGATGCAAAAGCGTACGGCTTGATCGATCAGGTGATTACCCGTCCGCTCACAAGCTAAAAAGGGGTGTAAACATGTTTAAATTCAACGATGAAAAAGGACAGTTGAAATGTTCCTTTTGCGGCAAATCCCAGGATCAAGTTCGCAAACTGGTAGCAGGTCCTGGTGTATATATATGCGATGAGTGTATTGAACTGTGCACAGAAATCGTAGAGGAGGAGCTCGGTCACGAAGAGGAGCTTGATCTGAAAGATATTCCAAAACCACAGGAAATTCGCTCTATCCTTGACCAGTATGTCATCGGTCAGGATCAAGCGAAAAAGTCGCTGTCTGTAGCGGTATACAACCACTACAAACGTGTAAACACACAGAGCAAGATCGAAGATGTAGAACTGCAAAAAAGTAACATTATGCTTGTCGGGCCAACAGGTTCCGGTAAAACATTGCTGGCGCAAACGATGGCTCGCATCTTGAACGTGCCGTTTGCGATCGCTGATGCAACTTCCTTGACTGAAGCCGGTTATGTCGGTGAAGACGTGGAAAACATTTTGCTGAAGCTGATTCAAGCTGCTGATTATGATGTGGAAAAAGCTGAGCGTGGCATCATTTATATCGATGAAATCGATAAAGTGGCACGCAAATCCGAAAATCCGTCGATTACACGCGACGTATCCGGTGAAGGCGTACAGCAAGCATTGCTGAAAATTTTGGAAGGTACGGTTGCTTCTGTTCCACCGCAAGGCGGACGCAAACACCCGCATCAAGAATTTATTCAAATCGATACAACGAACATCTTGTTTATCGTCGGCGGTGCCTTTGATGGACTGGAACAATACATTAAACGTCGGATCGGCAAAAAAGTCATCGGCTTTAGCTCTGACAGCCAAGGTCAAAAAGACTTGAAAGCAGGCGAATACTTGAGCATGGTATTGCCGGAAGATTTGCTGAAATTCGGTCTGATTCCAGAGTTTGTCGGTCGTCTGCCAGTCATCTCCGCGCTTGAGCCGCTGGATGAAGAAACGCTCGTACGTATTTTGTCCGAGCCGAAAAACGCACTGACCAAACAGTATTCCAAAATGCTGGAAATGGACAATGTGGAGCTTGTATTCGAGCCGGGTGCGCTTAAAGCGATTGCTCGTGAAGCGATCAAGCGTAATACAGGTGCGCGTGGTCTGCGTGCAATCATCGAAGGCATTATGCTGGACGTGATGTACGAAGTGCCATCCCGCGACGATGTAACACGTTGCGTCATTACTGAACAAGTTGTGGAGAGCAAGGTTGTGCCTGAACTGCAAACCGGTAAAAATAAAAAACAAGAAGAAAGCGCCTAAGTGATTACGGCATCATGGGAAAAGTGGGTTCATCAGCGGATGAGCGGTCTCATGATGCCGCCGCTTTGTGCGGCTCTTTATAAACGATTGCGCCGGCCTTTTTCCTTTTGCAGGATAAAGGCTGGTTTGCAATAAAGCCCAAATGCAAGGGAGAAGAAACCATGTTTTTGAGAGAAAACACGAGACCTGTCAAAGTTGGCGATCTGACGATTGGCGGCAACAATGAAGTAATTATCCAAAGTATGTGCACGACGAAGACGGCGGATGTTGAGGCAACGGTAGCTGAGATTTTGCGTTTGGAAGAAGCGGGTTGCCAAGTTGTCCGTGTAACGGTCAACAATGAAGAAGCTGCCGCCGCAATCAAAGAAATTAAACAGCGTATCCATATTCCACTCGTAGCCGATATCCATTTTAACTATAAGCTGGCATTGATGGCGATTGAGAACGGCATCGATAAAGTGCGGATTAATCCAGGCAATATCGGTAAACGTGAAAAAGTGGAAGCGGTCGTACGCGCATGTAAAGAGAAGAACATTCCGATTCGGATCGGCGTTAATGCCGGCTCGCTCGAAAATCATTTGCTGGAAAAATACGGATATCCAACGCCGGAAGCGATGGTTGAAAGTGCGTTGTATCATATCGGCATTTTGGAAGAACTCGATTTCCACGATATTATCGTATCGCTCAAAGCGTCCGATGTACCGATGGCGATTGCTGCTTACAGCAAAGCGGCTGAAGTGATTCCATATCCGCTGCATCTGGGCATTACCGAAGCAGGCACATTGCATTCCGGTACGATCAAAAGCGCTGCTGGTATCGGTGCATTGCTGTCAATGGGTATCGGTTCAACTGTACGTATTTCACTTAGTGCCGATCCGGTCGAAGAAGTGAAAGTAGCGCGTGAGCTGCTGAAAACATTCGGCTTGATTTCGAACGCAGCTACGCTCGTATCGTGCCCGACGTGCGGTCGGCTTGATATCGATCTATTCTCGATTGCGAACGAAGTGGAAGAATACATTTCCAAGCTTAAAGTGCCGATCAAAGTATCTGTGCTCGGCTGTGCAGTTAACGGTCCCGGTGAAGCTAAAGAAGCGGACATCGGCATCGCTGGTGCACGTGGTGAAGGCTTATTGTTCCGTTACGGTAAAATGATCCGTAAAGTGCCGGAAGCTGACATGGTGCAGGAGCTGAAAAAGGAAATCGATGCGATTGTGGAAGCGTTCGAAGCGACTGGCAAAATCCCGGGCCGTGAAGAACGTCACCAACCGGCAGTCAAATCCTAATTGGCGACGAGCCTTTAGGCGTACATGTGTAAATAGCTACTAACTTATGATTGGATATACGTGTTATGTAGCTGGTAACTAAGTACGTCTACGCGTATATATTTATCAAGTACGCGCTGTTCCTAACAATTTCCGACTTCAATCAGACTGCAAGGTCGATAAGTGGGAGAGTTCAAGTATGTAAGACACTATACGTGTGGCTGAATGAACGCGATATAGCTGCATACCTGCGCGTAATGTGCATGCTTACAATGTTTGCGTAACCGCATCGTTCGATCTGATCTTGTTTACATGAGCATAATTGAATGAGTTTGATAGTGCATTTAATGCTTTATGTCGGGATACTGATGAATACTCGTTCATCAGTATCCTTTTTATATGGGCAAGTATGAGGTATGGCTCTGTTTGGAAGCTAGTGCCAATCTCGGTTTATGTTTGCCCAATGATTGGTGTTTCGCTGGGATATTTGTTAAACTAGGGCGTATACGCAAACTCACCACATGATCCGAGTTGATCTTTATCGTTTTCCGAATGATCAAAAGGAAAAGGCGATTTGCGTGCGCAAATACGTATGTTGTAAGCTTTCCCGTAGTGGTGGATGCCCCATCATATGAGTTTGCATGAACGCCAATTATACAGGCAGTACGATATGCACACTATAGGAGGTAAGAAAGCGATGGGACCACATAAAAATAAGGCGCGTCGTTTTCCTTTGCTGCCTTTAAGAGGACTGCTCGTCTATCCAAGTATGGTGCTTCATCTGGATGTCGGGCGGGATAAATCCGTGAAGGCCTTAGAAAAGGCAATGGTGGATGATAATCTAATTCTGCTCTGCTCTCAGTCCGAAGTTAATATCGAGGAGCCGAGCGAGGACGAAATTTTCAGAATTGGGACGATTGCCAAAGTGAGACAGATGCTGAAGCTGCCAAACGGCACGATTCGCGTCTTAGTCGAAGGTTTGGAACGTGCCGAGATTTTGGAATATACAGACAATGATGAATTTTACGAAGTGCAAGCGCGTGAACTGTCCGAAGTTGAAACCGATGACCCGGAAGTATTTGCGTTAATGCGCACGGTGTTGAACGAATTTGAACATTATATCAATTTGTCCAAAAAGGTGACACCAGAGACGATGGCTGCCGTTTCTGATATTGAGGAGCCGGGTCGTCTTGCCGATGTGATTACGAGCCATTTGGTGATCAAAGTTAAAGATAAGCAGCATATTTTGGAAGCGATTGATGTGCGGGCGCGGCTGGAACGTTTGCTTGATATTTTGCATAGTGAGCGGGAAGTGCTAGAGCTGGAACGAAAAATTAGCCAGCGTGTGAAAAAGCAAATGGAGAAGACACAGCGCGAGTATTATTTGCGTGAGCAGATGAAAGCGATCCAGAAAGAGCTTGGCGAAAAGGAAGGGCGTGCAGGGGAAGCGGAAGAATTGCGTCTGCAACTTGCCGAGCTGACCGTACCGGAAAAAGTACAGGAGAAGATCGAGAAAGAGATCGATCGCTTGGAGAAAACGCCTGCTAACTCGGCGGAAGGCGGCATTATTCGCAACTATCTCGATTGGTTGCTAAGCTTGCCGTGGGATCAGCGTACGACCGATGATCTTGATCTGAAACATGCCGAAGATATTCTCAATGCCGATCATTATGGGCTGGATAAGCCCAAAGAACGTGTGCTGGAATATTTGGCTGTACAAAAGTTAGTCAAAAAGCTCAAAGGCCCGATTCTCTGTCTCGTTGGCCCACCAGGTGTCGGTAAAACATCGCTCGCACGCTCGATTGCAAAGTCGCTTGGACGTGAATTTGTGCGTATTTCACTCGGCGGGGTACGGGATGAAGCCGAAATTCGCGGTCATCGCCGTACGTATGTGGGCGCGATGCCAGGACGAATCATTCAAGGCATGCGCAATGCCGGCAGTATGAACCCGGTGTTCCTGCTTGATGAGATCGATAAAATGGCGTCTGATTTCCGTGGTGATCCGTCGGCGGCATTGCTGGAAGTGCTTGATCCGGAGCAAAATAATACGTTTAGCGATCATTTTGTCGAGGTGCCGTTTGATCTGTCCAACGTTATGTTTGTGACGACAGCGAACAGCGTGCAGAGCATTCCAAGACCGCTGCTCGATCGGATGGAGATGTTGTACATTCCGGGCTATACGGAGCTGGAAAAGCTGCAAATTGGCAAACAATATTTGCTGCCGAAGCAGACCGGCGAACATGGTCTGACCGAGCAGCAACTTGAAGTTGGCGAAGATACGCTGCTGAAAGTAATCCGTGAATATACGCGTGAATCCGGTGTGCGTAATCTGGAGCAACAAATCGCCGCCTTGTGCCGTAAAGCAGCGCGCGCGATCGTTGCAGAGGAAAAGGCACAAGTCATCATTACACCGGATGATGTAAAAGATTTCCTCGGCACGCCCAAGTTCCGTTACGGGCTGATCGAAAAGGAAAATCAGATCGGCAGTGTGACCGGGCTGGCATGGACGGAAGTTGGCGGTGAGACGCTGACGATTGAAGTTACGGTCGTACCAGGTAGCGGCAAGCTGATGCTGACGGGCAAGCTAGGCGATGTGATGAAAGAATCGGCGCAGGCAGCATTCAGTTATACACGCTCTAAAGCGGCAGAACTCGGCATTGCGACCGATTTTTACGAGAAAAATGATATTCATATTCATATTCCGGAAGGTGCAATTCCAAAAGACGGCCCATCCGCCGGTATTACGATTGCTACCGCGCTCATCTCGGCGCTAACCGGTCGTCATGTTGCCAAAGAAGTGGCGATGACAGGCGAGATTACGCTGCGCGGACGCGTATTGCCGATCGGTGGACTGAAAGAGAAGACGCTTGCTGCACACCGTGCGGGGTATAAGAAGATTTTGCTGCCACAGGACAATGAACGCGATTTAAAAGATATTCCGGCAAGCATCAAAGATGAGCTGATCCTTGTGCCGGTTGCTCATATGGATCAAGTGCTGGAACATGCGCTTGTTCAGAAAAGCGGACTGCATTAGTGGAAGCCCGGCTGCTCGCTGGGAACGCGCCACGTAGAACAGGAAGGAAATGAATCGAATGAAAGTGAATCAAGCCGAATTTATTATTAGTGCCGTCAAACCGGATCAATATCCGGAAGACGGTTTGCCGGAAATTGCGCTGGCAGGACGCTCTAATGTGGGCAAGTCCTCCATGACTAACCGGATGATCAACCGCAAAAATCTGGCGCGTACCAGTGCGACACCGGGTAAAACACAGCATTTAAACTATTACAAAATTAACGATATGATGTATTTTGTCGATTTTCCCGGTTATGGTTATGCCAAAGTATCCAAATCCCAGCGTGAAGCATGGGGCAAAATGATCGAACGCTATTTGTTAGAACGCGAGCCGCTTAAACTCGTATTGCTCGTGATCGATCTGCGTCATGAACCGTCCAAAGACGATATTTTGATGTATGACTGGCTTAAACATTACGATTGCAACATTTGCGTCGTAGCGACCAAAGCGGATAAAATCCCGCGCAGCAAATGGGCAAAACACGTCAAAATCGTCAAGCAAGCGCTCGGCTTCGTGCCGGAGGACGATTTTGTAATGTTTTCCTCGGAAACCGGTTTGGGCAAAGATGAGCTATGGGCGATTATCGAACGTCATGCTTTTCACAGTGAAGCAGAGGATGACGAGCAGGATGTTGAGGCAGAAGTTATTGGTGGTAGCTATGCCGAAGCAAGCGCCGATACAGACGAAGCTATTGGTGGTAGCTATGCCGAAGTGAGCGCCGATACAGACGAAGCTGTTGACAGTGGTCATGCCGAAGCGAGCACTCGGACAAACGAAGCTGCCGACAAATAAGCGCTTGTTTGTCCGAGTGGCAGCCGCTTTAGCCGATCCGATTTGCTGGCACATTCCGGTAAAAGCAAATCTGAATATCCGGTGAAGTTTTGCGTGAATCGCTTTACGTTCAAATTGAATATGTTAAAATAAGAAAAAAGCATCTGACAGCGTCCATTATCGACGAAACGGATGCTTTTTTTTCGGCAGTTACCCTGTTCGTTAGACACTTGTAAACCGATATAATGAGCAAATCGTTTCGATTTGGACACGTATGTGATGAGTGTGACGAACTAGTGGCAGTTTAGAAATCTGCATCTCAATTTCATAAACATTTCATAAAAACGACGAAATTGGGCAAATTGATGTGATATAATTAACGTATTGTTAAAACGTGAACAGATGTTGTTATAACTTTTAGACTAGGCAGGTGAACTTGCAATGCACATTGTTGTTGTCGGACTCAACTACCGCACAGCACCGATTGAAGTACGAGAACGGTTTGCCATTGCGGATGAGGATTTACCGGAAGCTCTCCGGCAGCTTAAAAGCACGCAAAGTGTATTGGAAGGCACAATCGTCGCCACATGCAATCGGACAGAGATTTATGTCGTGCTGGATCGTTTGCATATGTGCGGTCATTACATCCGTAATTTTATGGAGCAATGGTTCGGTATTCCCCGTGCGGAATTTACACAGCATTTGTATATATATGAAGATGAGCAGGCGATTGAGCATCTGTTCCGGGTGACGTGTGGACTCGATTCTATGGTCATTGGCGAGACGCAGATTCTCGGTCAAGTGAAACGTGCATTCCAGCTCGCCCAGGAAAACAAAGCGACCGGAACATGGTTCAATATGCTGTTCAAACAAGCGGTGACGCTGGGCAAACGTGCTCATGCGGAAACGATGATTGGCGAGAGCGCAGTTTCGATCAGCTATGCGGCGGTCGAACTGGGCAAACGGATTTTTGGTGCTTTTCATAACAAAACGATTATGATTTTGGGCGCAGGCAAAATGAGCGAACTGACCGTCAAGCATCTGTATGCGAACGGTGCAGCCGAAGTGATCGTTGCCAACCGTACGATCGGACGTGCACAGGAGCTGGCGCATAAGTTCGACGGTACCGCTTGTACGATCGAAGAAGGGTTGCAGCGTCTGCATGAAGTGGACATTGTGATCAGCTCGACCGGGGCGCAAGGTTATGTGTTGCAGCAAGAGACGATTGAACGCAGCATGAAGCAGCGCAAATCGCGTCCGCTGTTTATGATCGATATCGCCGTACCGCGCGATATTCATCCTACAGTAGCCGAAGTGTCTAATGTGTTTCTGTACGATATCGATGATTTGGAAGGGATCGTGGAAAGCAATATGGCGATGCGCCGTGCCGAAGCGATTAAGATCGAGCGTATGATTCGCCAAGAGATCGAGCTGTTCCAACAATGGCTCAAAACACTCGGTGTGAAGCCGGTCATTCGCGCGCTGCAAGAACGTGGAGCACGTATTCACGAAGATACGTTGGAAAGTTTGTTTAACAAGTTGCCTGAACTGGACGAGCGTCAACGTAAGGTGATTAGTCGTCTGACCAAAAGTATTGTCAATCAGATGAATCACGATCCGATCAACCGGATCAAAGAAATGGCATCCGACAAAAATGGCGCCGATGCACTTGAACTGTTTACCCGTATGTTTGCGCTTGAAGATGACGTAGAGACGGCATCTGAGCCAGCTACAGAGCGTAAGGCAGTGCCGGAACGTGCACCTGTTTCTTCCCATCCACCGGTTGTTGAAGGAAGCCTGGCTTACTTTGCTTCCGCAACCCTGTAGGCAGGTGATTTGTGTTGACACTGTTCAACCTGTTATACGATGTTATTATTTACCTATACGCCCTGAGCCTTCTGTTTTATTTCTCGGATTGCATTCGTCGCAATCCGAGGGCGAAGCGGATTGGCACAGGGTTTCTTATTATGGTGAGTATCATTCAAGTCGTCAGCATTACGATTCGTACGGTGGAAGAACATACATTACCGTTATTTTCGACGTATGACTTTTTCTTTTTTCTGACGTTTATATTGATTTTGATCTCCTTTTTTATCGAAAAGGTGCTGAAGACAGACTATGCGGTTTTGCTGCTAAATGTGATCGGCTTTTGTGCGATGGTGCAAAATCGGCTCCATTCGCCCGGTGAAGGAGCATTGCCGTCCGGCTGGGATACGGTGCACGGTTTGCTCATTTTGCATGTGGTGTTGGCGAATTTAAGCTTTGCTTTTTATACGGTATCGGCGGTATTTGCGGCGATGTATTTATTTTTGCATCGTAAGTTAAAGTTGAAAAAGTGGGACAATACGGTGCGCAGATTGCCAAGTTTGGAAAGTATGGAAAAGTACACGTATGCATCGATGTTGATCGGTACGCCGTTATTGATCGTATCGCTGATCGTGGCGTTAATGTCCATTTTTGCGGAAGGGCGTTATATGCTGCTGCTTGATTTGAAAGTGGTGTTTACATTGCTGGCGCTTTGCGTGTATATCGCTTATTTTGCCACACGCACAATGCGCAGTTATTCGCCGGTCATTATGGCGCGCTGGGCACTGGCGGGATATATCGTATTTATTTTGAATTTTGTGGCGAATTCGTGGTCGGCGTTTCACCAGTGGGTGGGCGCATGAGCGGGGTTGTACCGTATTTGCCGCTAATGCTCGATTGCCGTGCTCAGCCTGTACTCGTTGTCGGCGGGGGCAAAGTAGCGGAACGCAAAGTGCTGCATATGCTAGAAGCAGGAGCGCATATAACCGTCATTAGCCCGGAAGCGACCGCTACGCTTCAGCAACTGGCTGTAACGAACAAGCTGCTCTGGTGGCAGCGGAGTTTTGAAACGGGTGATTTAAGCGACGGTTTAAGCGAGACGTTTGCGGATGGGATGACGGCGAATGCAGCGGATCGACCGGATTGCACTTCCGCTTCGCAAAGCAATGTGCAGCGTTATCTGTTAGTGTATGCTGCCACATCGTTGCCCGATGTGAATCGTCAGGTGGCGGAAGAAGCGAAGCGGCTCGGTATTCCGGTCAATGTAGCGGATCAGCATGAGCTGGGCACGTTTATTAATCCGGCGGTCATTCGGCGCGGGCGTTTGGTCGCATCGGTATCGACTTCCGGTGCCGGGCCTGCCATTAGCCGGCGGATTGTGCGTGAGCTAGAGCATTATTTGGACGAGGACTATGAGCTGTATATGGAGTTCATGTATCATTTGCGTCACCATATTAAAACGATGGTGCATGATCCGCAGGAGCGCAGACGATTACTTGAACATGCCGCGACATTAGATGTACTGGCTCAAATCCGACATAAGCAATTTGTATGGTGGGATGAACAACAGATCGAGCAATGGATCATACAGTATCGGGGGAGATAACGTCATGCGCAAAATTATCGTAGGAAGTCGACAGAGTGCTCTTGCATTAACCCAGACCGGGCATGTGATCGAAGCGTTACAGCAACTTGCTGCCACACAAGGACTGGAATTCGAATTTGAAATTAAAAAGATCGTCACAAAAGGCGATCAGATTTTGGATGTTACGCTGTCCAAAGTGGGCGGTAAAGGTCTGTTCGTCAAAGAAATCGAGCAGGCGCTTATCGATGGCGAGATCGATATGGCGGTGCATAGCATGAAAGATATGCCGTCTGTATTGCCGGACGGATTGGTGAACGGGGCGATTCCGAAGCGAGTCGATCCGCGCGATTGCATGATTACGCGTGCTGGCAACGGATTGGACGAGCTGCCACAGGGCGCCAAAGTAGGTACAAGCAGTCTAAGACGCGCTAGCCAGCTAAAAGCATATCGCCCTGACCTGGACATTCAATCGATTCGCGGCAATATCGATTCCCGTCTGCGCAAGCTGGAAACGGAAGGCTTTGACGCGATTATGCTGGCAGCGGCAGGGCTGGAACGGATGGGCTGGAGCGATCGCATTAGCGCGTATTTACCGGCTGAACTTTGTTTGCCTGCTGTCGGTCAAGGTGCGCTTGGCATCGAATGTCGCAGCGATGATCTGGAACTGCTCGGGTTGCTGTCATTGTACAATGACGATCATACCGCGACGACGGTAACGGCGGAACGCACCTTTTTAGCGGAATTAAATGGCGGCTGTCAGGTGCCGATCGGCGCGTATGCGGTACGTTTGCATCCTTCCCATTCCGATCAAGGCGAAAACGTTATACAATTAACGGGAATGGTAGGCACACCGGACGGAGCAACCGTGCTGAAAGAAACGCGGCACGGGCATGATCCTGTACAGCTTGGCATCGCTGTGGCGGATGAGCTGAAACGGCGTGGGGCAGACCAGATTTTGGCAGAAGTTAGGGGATGAACGAATGACCGGCAAAGTGTATCTCGTAGGCGCAGGGCCAGGAGCTTTAAAGCTGATTACACTGCGTGGCTGGGAATGTATCGCACGGGCGGACGCGATCGTGTATGATCGTCTCGCCAGCCCACGTTTGCTTAAGCAGGCAAAGCCGGGTGCAGAGAAAATTTATGTCGGCAAATTGCCTGATCGACATACGATGAAGCAGGAGGAGATCAATCAACTGCTAGTCGATCTGGCGCTGGCAGGCAAAACGGTCGTGCGGCTAAAAGGTGGCGATCCGACGATTTTCGGTAGGGTAGCAGAGGAAGCGGAGCTGTTGCGGCAACATCATGTTCCATACGAGATCGTACCTGGCATCACATCTTCGATTGCTGTGCCAACATATGCGGGCATTCCGGTGACGCATCGGGACTGGGCTTCATCCGTATCGATCATTACCGGGCATGAAAGTCCCGATAAGCTCGATCATAGTATTCATTGGGATAAAGTAACCCATGCGACCGGTACGCTCGTGTTTATGATGGGTGTGGCGAAGATCGGTTATATTAGCGAGCAACTTATTCGTTACGGTCGTCCGGAACATACGCCGGTTGCACTCGTACGCTGGGGCACACGTGCCGAACAGGAGACGCTTGTCGGCACGCTGAAGGATATCGCCGCGAAAGTGGAAGCAGCGAATTTTAAACCGCCAGCGGTGATCGTTGTCGGTGAAGTGGTCAATTTGCGCGAGCGACTGCATTGGGCAGAGCAATTGCCGTTGTTTGGCAAACGGATTCTCGTTACCCGTGCGCGCAGTCAGGCGAGCGAGCTGGTCGATCGCATTGACGAGCTCGGCGGCGAGCCTTATGAATATCCGGTAATCGAGACGGTCATGCCGACCGCGCCGGAAACGCAACAAGGAATCGCTCAAGCATTGGCGACGCTGGAACAGTATGATTGGGTCTTTTTTACGAGTGTGAACGGGGTCGACTATTTCTTCCGTCATCTGGAGCAGCAAGGACGAGATATTCGCGCACTTCATCGCGCCCGCATTGCGGCGGTTGGCCCGGCGACACGTGATGCATTGCGCAATCACGGTATCTGCGCGACGACACTGCCGCAAAAGTTTCATGCCGAAGGACTGTTGGAGCATTTGACCGGAGAGCTGATGACAGGGCAAAAGGTACTGCTGCCACGCGGTGATCTGGCACGCGCCTGGTTGCCACAGGCGTTAACTGAACTGGGATTGTCCGTCACCGAAATCGATACGTACGAAACGGTATTGGTCGGGGAAGACGATTTGGAGCTGAAAAAGCTGCTGGCAGAGCAAGCGATTCATGCGGTCACATTTACAAGTTCGTCTACCGTTACCAATTTACTGACCGCACTGCGCAAGCTCGGTTTTGATGATCCGGTTGCTGCATTGGCGAATAGCACGATCGCCTGTATCGGGCCGCAGACAGCCAAAACTGCCGCAGAGAACGGCTTACAAGTCGATTTGTTGGCAGAATCGTCTACGATCGACGGCTTGATCGATGTGTTATGCCGCTGGAATCAAGGTAGTCACACGGTATAACGATCCGCTTGCCTAGTAGGCTGTCTCCTATACATTCAGGGTATGTCTTTGTCATCATCGCTTGATCATGTACGTATTCAGGTACGTTCGAACCTGATTTTTAATGGAGACAATCTACTAGGGAGTGTCTTCAAACCTTCAGCGTGGTCATTTTATTATTCAAGTGGGTCGCGTTTGAAGTGAGTTAAGCTGCGTATACAAGCGTAATCTAATGAAAAAACGCAGCGAACTGCCTGCGAAGCAGTTTGAAGACACCACCTAGTGCGCTTACGTCTACACGAGTTACACGATAATGATGATGAACGATGTTGATGATCGACATCACCGTATGCCGACCAGAGCGTTAAGCAGGTCGGCCTTCTTTTTCGTTCGATATGATTTTAATTTCACAAATATGGAGGAGTTACAATTATGAGTCAATCTTTTGCAAGACATCGTCGTTTACGCAAAACGCCTGCGCTGCGCGGGATGGTCAGAGAAACACAATTGCACAAACATGATTTTATCCAGCCTGTATTTGTCACCTACGGAACCGATGTGAAGCTGGAAATTTCTTCGATGCCAGGTGTATTTAACTTTTCGCTGGATCGTCTTGGTGAAGAAATCGATGAGATTGTAAGCTTGGGCATTCCAGCGGTCATGGTATTCGGCGTACCGGAAACAGAAGCAAAAGACAGCGTCGGTACGGGTGCTTATTCCGATCAAGGTATCGTACAGCAAGCGATTCGGATGATTAAACAAAATCATCCTGATTTGGTCGTAATCGCAGATACGTGTTTGTGTGAGTTTACCGATCACGGGCATTGTGGGGTCGTGCATACTCATGAACATGACGGTCATATCCATGCTGATGTCGACAATGACGAATCGCTTGTATTGCTTGCGCAAACAGCGGTATCTCAGGCGCAGGCGGGTGCTGACATTATCGCACCGTCGAATATGATGGACGGTTTTGTACAGGTCATTCGTGCAGCGCTGGATGAAGCGGGTTTTCAGGACATTCCGATTATGTCGTATGCGGTGAAATATGCATCTGCTTTTTACGGCCCATTCCGTGAAGCTGCTCAATCGGCACCACAGTTTGGCGATCGTAAATCGTATCAAATGGACCCTGCTAACGTGCGTGAAGCTTTGCGTGAAGCAGAAAGCGATGTGCAGCAAGGTGCTGATATGCTAATGGTCAAACCGGCGCTTGCGTATATGGACGTGCTGCGTGTCGTACGTGATAACTTTGACCTGCCGCTTGTCGCTTACAATGTGAGCGGTGAATATGCGATGGTCAAAGCGGCTGCACAACAGGGCTGGATTAATGAGCGTGGCATCGTAACCGAGATGATGCTCGGTCTGAAACGTGCTGGTGCCGATATGATCATTACGTATTTTTCGAAGGATGTTGTGCGCTGGTTGCGTGAGGAATGGGTCTGATACGGACAAGTCTGGGCATGTGCCAACCTGATGTTTGCTAAAGAATTCCCAATACATTGACTATGTTACGTGTTAATTTGGATTGTGTACTGGAATCGTTACGAGTCAGGGATTTGACCGGATTTAAAACTTAAATTAATCTCGTTTAAGGTCATACTACCTTGACCGCTTTAAATGTTAGCTTGATCGCAGCAATTTCAACATTCAAATGAATGATGATCGAGGCATCAGCAACGCAGCACCGGTATCGCTTAAAGGTGCTGCGCTACATACCGCTTGAACTGCTACGCTACATACCGTAAATCGTTATCGTTGCTGTTGCAGCATCTGTTTATCTTAATCTCACTGTGCGGAAATGGCAGGAAACGGGTAAGGGTAAAGATGAGCCAATAGCAACAAACGGCGGTTTGGAGTAAAGTAGTGGGCACTGTCTGTGCTCCACAGCAACAAGTGGCAAAAAGTAATCTGTATCTGATTGGATATCCGATTAATCTACAATTCACAACATAATTATGCTATGGAGGTGCTTGTTCAATGAATCAAATGAAATCCGTACGTCGTGATGAGCGTTCCCGCGCAGCATTTGAGGAAGCAAAACAGTATATTCCGGGCGGAGTCAACAGCCCGGTGCGTGCATTTAAAACCGTCGGTTTGACACCGGTGTATGCCGAGCGTGGCGAAGGCTCGCGACTGTACGATATCGATGGCAATTCGTTTATCGATTATGTCGGCTCTTGGGGTCCGCTCATTATGGGTCATGCGCATCCACAAGTTGTCCAAGCATTGCAAGAAACGGCGGCACGTGGCACGAGCTTTGGCGCGCCAACCGAGATTGAAACTAAGATGGCAAAACTTGTTGCTGAGCGTGTGCCATCGATCGATATCGTGCGGATGGTCAATTCCGGTACGGAAGCGACGATGAGTGCGATTCGCCTGGCGCGTGGTTATACGAAACGCAACAAAATTTTGAAATTTGAAGGCTCCTATCATGGACATGGCGATAGCTTGCTCATTAAAGCTGGCTCTGGTGTGGCGACGCTTGGTTTGCCGGACAGTCCAGGTGTACCGGAATCGATCGCATCGAATACGATTACAGTACCTTATAACGATCTGGAAGCGGTAAAGCTTGCCTTTGAACGGTTTGGTGAAGATATCTCCTGTGTGATCGTCGAGCCGGTTGCCGGTAATATGGGTGTCGTACCGCCGCAAGCAGGCTTTTTGCAAGGGCTGCGTGATGTGACAGCGCAATATGGCACATTGCTCATTTTCGATGAAGTGATGACCGGTTTCCGGGTGCATTTAAACTGTGCGCAAGGTCGGTATGGCGTAACGCCGGATTTGACCTGTCTTGGCAAAGTGATCGGCGGCGGCTTGCCGGTCGGCGCATATGGCGGCAAACGCGAAATTATGGAGCAGATCGCGCCGACAGGGCCGATCTATCAGGCGGGTACATTGAGCGGAAATCCGCTGGCGATGATTGCCGGGTTTACGACGCTTAGCTTGCTTACCCCTGATGTATACGACCGCTTGGAGACCGCTTCGGCGCGTCTGCAAGCCGGATTTGAGGCAAATGCACAGGAAGCGGGCATTCCGCTGACGATCAATCGTGTCGGTTCGATGGTATGTCCGTTTCTAACCGAAGGCGCAGTGACAAATTATGATACCGCCAAGCTAAGCGATATGGAGCGCTTCAAAAGCTACTTTGGCGGCATGCTGAATCACGGTGTTAGTGTGGCACCATCACCGTTTGAAGGTATGTTTGTGTCGGCGGTGCACAGTGACGACGATATTGAAGCAACGATTGCGGCTCATCGTGCAGTGATGAAGTCGCTGTAATGGAGGCGGATCAATATGACGGATGCAGGTCAACATAAACCTACGCAACCATTCGTTTCATCCGCAGATCAGCAGGCACAACAGGAGGCGGCAGTGAACGATACTGCTGCTTCCGGGCGTTTAGACATAAACGACTATAGCGCTGCACACCGTCCCGCACGCTGGTCACCGATCGAACATACGACGCGGCGCGGCGAATGGCTGGAACTGCTGCCAGACAGCAGCCTTGATCTGGAGCAGCCGGAAGGCAGACATATGCGGATGATGGAATGGCTAAAAGGCGAAGCTTTTCCAGCGCGCATCATCGGACTATTGCATTCGCGCGGCGAGATTGTGTTGGAAGGCAATGTGATCCGGCTGCGCCTGTTTCCCGATACCGCTTACGGGTTTGAACCGGATCACAGCTATATTCCTACTGTGTTGTATGAGGATGACTATGTGCTAGTCGTGCACAAACCAGCCGGGATGAATGTGCATCCAGCCGATACGAATGACAAGTCGGCTACACTCGCGCATGCGGTAGCCGCTTATTATAAAAGCACGGAGCAGCACTGTGCTGTACGGCATGTGCACCGGCTCGATGAAGATACAACCGGCCCGGTATTGTATGCGAAAAACGAGCTGGCGCTCTATTTGCTTGATGAACAAATGCGCAGCAAGTCGATCCAGCGCCGCTATATCGCACTCGTGCACGGCAAAGTGAGCGAGCGACTGCGCATCATCGACGAGCCGATCGGTAAAGATCGCCATCACAAGCAGCGCCGCCGCGTTTCACCAGGTGGACAAACGGCAATTACGCATGTGCAATGTTTGCGTACTGCTGCAACCGCCAGCCTGGTCAGCTTACAACTGGAAACGGGACGTACGCATCAGATTCGGGTGCATATGAGTCATGTCGGTCATCCGTTAATTGGTGATACATTGTATGGTGGCAAGGCGGGGATGTTATCTCGTCAGGCACTGCATGGCGAACAGCTTGGCTTTGTGCATCCGTGGACAGGGGAGTCGCTACGTATTGACGACCCGTGGCCTGCGGATTTGGAGGGGGCAGCACGGGCGCTGAAGTTGGTATAGTTTTAAAACTTATCCGTATTATTGCCGCGACTACTATGTAGTACGGCTGCGTTGAGATTGTAAATAAGCATGTAATGCGCATGGCGCGAACAATCTACATGCAGCCATACAATGTATTGCGGAAAAGACGAGTCAAACATGTGATCTAAACTATACTAAAAAACCGGTTCTTATTTATGCAATAAAGAACTGGTTTTTAGTATAGAAATAGGGGCTGAATCGCCATCGGCAAACGTAATCAAGATCGAACTCTTTGTATTATCTCTATTCAAGACAAATTTGTCGTTTCTTGCCTATTATGATTCACGTTTCAACAGTGTTTCTTCCACCACATCCATCCCTAACGCGGTAATAAAAATAGAGATTTCGTGTGGAAAATCTTCTGTAGAGTCAAATTCGTGAATATCGATCCATTTTTTATCGTGCAAGTACGTAATCGCTCTTTGCATTTCGCTGTCAGGGTGTGCGTATATTTCTTCTTTGGTGCCTTGAATAGATATATTCGTTCTAGTAGCGAAGCTTTTCCAATATAGCTGCTCTAAAAACATCCATCTCAATTTTTGGCGCTCCACAATCAACGATTTTTGATCCGTCATGTGCAAAGACTCCTTTCATAAATGGACGCCAAGTTTATGTTTTTACGCGGTTATATTCATCTGTTTGATTCAGTTGAATACAGTTGCATATAATTGGCATGATGCTGGTTAAGCAAACCGGTTACAAATTTCGTTAATGATAGGTTGATGTCTTCAACATTATGCAGTAATACAATCATAATCGAAATCGCATCTATCGCTATTAAAAATTTCAACTGTTTAAAATATGATCTTCTACATAATCAATACCTGTAGCTGTAATCGTTAATATTAGTTTTTCTTCTCTTGGATTTGTTGGATTTTCACTCACATCAATAGTGATGAAGCCTTTTTCGTGTAAATAAGCTACAGCAAGATGTTCATCGGTAAGGACTTTTCCGTAAATCTCCTTTTTAGTACCGATCAGTGATCGTGAACTTTCAAACCATTTCCAATATAGTTTTTCTAAAATGACAAATCGGAGGTGCTGCCTGTCTGTTATAATTTTTTTGACATCCATATCGTGATCTGTCCTCCTTAAAAATAGACCTGCTCTTGCAAAAACAATTAAGAGCAGGTCTATAAAGTTAATATAAGCTTAAAAATAATTTACAGCATTGGACACACAACTGCTTGTCCCTGTACTTGTCGTAGTTGTAAATTTGCCGGATAAACTAACGCGATAAACCCCTGCTTGGGTAGGACGGTATTCGACTTGATTTTCTTCACTGGAGCCTTGCCCTCCACGGTATGCAGATGTGATTTTTTTGACATTTGTCCAATTTGCATCATAGCTATGCTTTTTGTATTGAATCGTAGCTGTAACCTCGACAAATGTAATTGTAGCCCCAGACCGATTATACCGCCAATCAAACAACAATTCATTACCAGAACGATAACCATTCGCAGTAAAACTAGACGAAGACGACTCGGCATTGGGTTGGATCATTGGCGGCGAGAAAGGTGAAGGAGAACTTAAAGAGGAGTCCGTGCTGTACGTATCTTGCTGCACCGTAACTGGTGCTGCATACATAAAACTTATCGGAAGCAACACCAAAAGCGACATGACCAACAGTAACATACGAATCCTGCACTTTATTTCTTCTAACAACTCATTTTCACTGTTTATACGTGCATTCTAATTCATATCATGTAAAAATTTCAAGATGTTTCCTAAATTTGTAATGATCAAAAAATTCGATCAGCCTATTCCTATATCATTCCCTCGATCAAGCGCAATTCAGCCGTTTTCATTGACTTTCATTCAAGTACAAGTTATGATAATCAACGAAATATTTTCATTGAATCATACAATCATACAGACTATGAACGGGAATAGTAGAGGTCATCGGCCTTTAGAGAGCGGAACTGTTGCGCTGGAAGGTTCTGCAGGATACGAGACATCGAAGTCGCCCGGAAGTCGTTTATTTGAATACCGTAACAGTCCGAATAGCAGTCATGGACTCGTTCGTGCACGGAGCTAGAATAAACCGGTAGCAGCCGTTATCTGCCTTCGAGTGTCGTTACCACGCACATAGCGATCTGTTTGGATCAAGCTATGATTGCACTGCCCTTCAGCAGGTGACGAAACAAAGGTGGTACCACGAGAGCAATGCCTTTCGTCCTTTGAGACGAAGGGCTTTTTTTAGTTTATGCGCCGAATGGTAGGGGTGCTTGCTTTGCGAGATGATAATGTAAAATTGAGTGGAGGGATTTGCATGACAGAGACGAACAACACGGCAACAACTTCGATGCCAACGACGTATGACCCTAAATCTGCTGAACGCAAATGGTACGATTATTGGATGGAACATGGATTTTTCAAAGCTGGTCAGCGCCCGGACGCGCAGCCATATACGATTGTAATTCCACCGCCAAACGTAACCGGGATGCTGCATATCGGTCATGCACTTGACTGTACATTGCAAGACATTATGATTCGCACGAAACGGATGCAAGGCTATGATGCGCTCTGGCTGCCGGGTTCGGACCATGCAGGTATCGCCACACAGACAAAAGTAGAACAAAACTTGCGCGCCGAAGGCATCACACGCCATGATCTTGGACGCGAGAAGTTTCTGGAAAAAGTATGGGAATGGAAAGATACGTATGCACAGACGATCCATGAGCAATGGGCAAAAATGGGCTTCTCGCTCGACTATTCTCGTGAGCGTTTTACATTGGATGAAGGATTGTCCAAAGCCGTTCGTCACGTATTCGTAACTTTGTATGAAAAAGGGCTGATTTATCGCGGTAAACGCATTATTAACTGGGACCCGCAAGCACGTACCGCATTGTCTGATATTGAGGTAGAGTACAAAGAAGTGAACGGTCATCTGTACCATTTGGAATATCCGCTTCAAGACGGCAGCGGCTCCATTGTCGTAGCGACCACACGTCCAGAAACGATGCTCGGTGACGCGGCGGTTGCGGTTCATCCCAAAGATGAGCGCTATACCGACATGATCGGCAAAATGCTCGTTCTACCGATTACCGGTCGCGAAATTCCGATCATTGCCGACGATTATGTAGATCGTGATTTCGGTAGTGGTGCGGTAAAAATTACCCCTGCGCATGATCCAAATGACTTTGAGATGGGTCAACGCCATAATCTGCCACAGATCGTAGTGATGGACGAAGGCGGTATGATGAACGAAAATGCTGCCCAATACGAAGGCATGGATCGCACTGATGCACGCAAACAGCTCGTACAAGATTTGCAAGCAGCAGGTGTATTGATCAAAATCGAAGACCATATCCACCAGGTAGGGCATAGCGAGCGCAGTGGCGCCGTAATCGAGCCGTATTTGTCCACCCAGTGGTTCGTAGAAATGAAGCCGCTCGCAGATCAGGCGATCGCAGCGCAGCGCAGTGGCAAAGGCACGAACTTTGTACCGGATCGGTTTGAGAAAACATATCTGAATTGGATCGAAAATGTACGCGACTGGTGTATTTCTCGTCAGCTTTGGTGGGGACATCGCATACCGGCATGGTACTGTGATGAAACCGGCGAAATTATCGTTTCCGCCGAAGACCCGACCGGGTTGCCGGAGCATGCGGGCAAAACGCTGCGTCAAGATGAGGACGTACTGGATACATGGTTTAGCTCTGCGCTATGGCCGTTCTCTACACTCGGTTGGCCGGATCAAACGGAAGATTTGCAGCGTTATTACCCGACTGATCTGCTCGTTACCGGCTATGATATTATTTATTTCTGGGTTGCGCGGATGATCTTTACCGGGCTGGAATTTACCGATGAAATTCCGTTTAAAGATGTGTTGATCCACGGCCTTGTTCGTGCAGCCGATGGTCAGAAAATGTCCAAATCGCTCGGCAACGGCGTTGATCCGCTTGACGTTATCGACCAATACGGTGCGGACGCGATGCGTTATATGTTGTCGACGGGCAGCACGCCAGGTCAAGATTTGCGTTTCCGCTGGGAACGTGTAGAGCAGGCGCGTAACTTTGCCAACAAAATCTGGAATGCCTCCCGTTTTGCATTGATGAATATGGAAGGCTTTACGTTTGACGATATCGATCTGTCCGGCTCGCTTAGCACCGCGGATCGCTGGATTTTGCATCGTATGAACGAGACGGCACGCGATATTACCCGTCTGATGGATGCGTATGAATTTGGCGAAACCGGACGTCTGCTGTACAATTTTATTTGGGACGATCTGTGTGACTGGTATATTGAGATTGCCAAGTTGTCGTTATATGGCGACGATGCAGCCGCTAAGAAAACGACGCAATCGGTGCTCGCGTATGTACTGGATCGCACGATGCGTATGATTCATCCGTTTATGCCATTTATTTCCGAAGAAATTTGGCAGCATTTGCCGCATGAAGGCGATACGGTTACACTTGCCGCATGGCCAACATTTGATCCAGCACTGAACAACAAAGCGGCTGAAGCAGAAATGACGTTGCTGATCGACATTATTCGTGCCGTGCGCAACATTCGTGCCGAAGTGAACGTACCGATGAGCAAAAAGATCGAATTGCTCGTTAAAGCAAGCGATCAGCACACAATGGATACGATCTCTGCCAACGAGCATTATATCCGCCGTTTCTGCAACACATCCGACTATGCGGCAGGATTGGATATCGCCGCACCGGATAAAGCGATGTCAGCGGTTGTAACCGGCGTGGAGCTGTACTTGCCGCTGGCGGGTTTGCTGGACATTAGCCAAGAAATCGCCCGTCTCGAAAAAGAGGTGGCGACGCTGAACGCTGAAGTGGAGCGGGTTGACAAAAAGCTATCCAATCCAGGCTTCGTAGCCAAAGCACCGGCTAAAGTGATCGAGGAAGAACGCGCTAAACAGGCTGACTATTCCGACAAACGCGACAAGGTTCTTGCCCGTATTGCCGAACTGAAAGGTTAAAGGTGATCACGATGACCTATGATTCTGCGGAGGGGCAAACTGCCCCTCTACATACGTATGATGAAGCGGTGACATGGATTAATGGACTGATTCCATTTGGAATTCGTCCGGGGTTGGAGCGGATTGAGCGGCTGATGGAGCTGCTCGGTCACCCGCACCGTCGTTTGAAGTTTATCCATGTGGCAGGCACGAATGGCAAAGGCAGCACTTGCGCTTTTTTGACAAGTGCGTTACTCTCTTGCGGATACGATGTGGGCACATTCACATCGCCCTATATTACAAAGTTTACGAATCGGTTTCAGTACAATGGACAAGATATCGAGGAGGAAGCATTGCTCCGCTTGTCCAATCGGTTGCAGCCACTCGTAGAGGAGATCGCGGCGAGCGAGCTTGGTTCACCGACGATGTTTGAAGTGGCAACCGCACTGGCGATTTTGTATTATGCCGAAGTGTGTTATCCCGATGTCGTCGTCTGGGAAACCGGGCTGGGAGGACGGATGGATGTGACGAATATCGTGCATCCGGTCGTGTCGGTCATTACAAATGTCGGTTATGACCATACCGATATTCTTGGCGATACGCTGGAACAGATTGCCGCCGAGAAGGCGGGCATTATTAAGCCGGGCGTACCTGTCGTGACAAGCGTACAACAGCCGGAAGTGATCGAAGTGCTAAGTCGGCGTGCCGAGCAGTGCAAGAGCCGGATGTATTTAGCGAATCGCGATTACAGTGCCGTCCGTTTGTCCGGTAATGCACAGAGCCAGACATTTCATTTTCAAGGGCTGTTTCGTGAGTTGACGCTGGAAATTGGAATGCAAGGCGAGCATCAATGCGCCAATGCCGGGCTAGCGATGATGACGCTGGAAGTGTTGCGCCAGTATATGGCATTTGTGCTGGATGATGAACCGCTGGCAGCGGGCTTTCGCAATACATTTTGGGCGGGGCGATTGGAGACGGTAACAACCGAGCCGCAGATCGTGCTGGACGGTGCGCACAATCCGGAAGGCGCCGCTTCGCTCGTGAACAGCATTCCGCAAACGTATACGTACAACAAGCTGCATGTGCTTGCAGGCATGCTTGAAAATAAACAGCATGAGCCGGTATTCCGCCATCTGTTATCGATTGCAGACAGTCTTATTTTGACGGAGCCGGATTTCCGGCGCAAAATGCCGGCGGACGAGCTAGCTGTGCTAGTGCGTCGTCTGGCAGCTGAAATGGGCAAAACTGATGTGCAAATTACAGTAGAACGAGACTGGAAGCAAGCGATCAAGCTGCTTCAGTCGCAGACAGAACGGGAAGATTTAGGGGTCGTTACCGGAACGCTGTATTTAATTTCAGATGTAAGAGCGACTCTTTTGCATCAAACCGATTCTGAAAAGGGCTGGTGAGACAGGATGAACAAGACACAACATATACACTTTATCGGTATTGGTGGATACGGTATGAGCGCGATCGCCAAAGTATTGCTGGAAATGGGATATAAAGTTACCGGTTCCGACGTAGCGATGAGTGCATTGGCGCAAAAGCTGCAACAGCAAGGAGCAGACATTCATATCGGTCACTCGCCAGAGATGGTACATGGCGCAGATGTGCTCGTCTATTCCTCGGCAGTAGCGCAGGACGATGTGGAGCTGGTGGAAGCGCGCAAGCTGAACATTCCGGTACTACATCGCTCCGAAATGCTGGCACGCTTGCTGAATGAGCGCAAAGGCGTTGCCGTAGCAGGTGCACACGGCAAAACGACTACATCGTCGATGATCGCGCTCGTGCTCGAAGAATGTGCGACCGATCCGACGTATATTATCGGCGGTGAAATCGTCAATTTGGGCACCAATGCCAAAGCAGGCAAAAGCGACTATGTAGTTGCCGAAGCCGATGAAAGCGATGGCACATTTCTGCAATATCATCCGGCGATTGCCGTCGTGACGAATATCGAAGCCGATCATCTGGAAAACTATGATGGCGATTTTGCCAATATTAAGGCGGCTTATGTGCAATTTCTGAGCCAACTGCAATCAGGCGGCAAAGCGATTGTCAATGCGGATGATGACAATATCCGTGAGCTGTTGCCCAATATCGCAGGCGATACCATCACGTTTGGGATCGAGCGAGTTGCCGATTATACAGCAAGCGAGATCGAGCCGGGCGACCGCCGCATTTCGTTTATGATGAGTTATCGTGGCGAGCAGTTAGGTACAGTACATTTGTCTGTGCCAGGCATTCACAATGTGTACAATGCGATGGCAACGATCGTCGCCTGTTTGCAAACCGGGTTGTCGTTTACCGAAGCCGCAGCGGCGATCGTGCGTTTCCAGGGGGCAAAGCGACGTTTCCAAGTTATAGGGGAAGCGAATGGTATTTTGATCGTGGATGATTATGCGCATCATCCGACCGAGATCGAAGTGACATTGCAGGCAGCGCGTGCAACCGGCAAACGCATTATCGCGATTTTTCAGCCGCAGCGTTATTCGCGTACGTATTTTCTGCTCGATGAGTTTAGCCGTGCGTTTGGCGAAGCTGATGAAGTGATTATTACCGACATTTACGCACCAGCAGGTGAAAAGCAAATCGAGGGTGTACATTCATCCGTACTCGTTGATTTGATTCGTCAGCAAAGCAACGAAAATGCAACGTATGTGGCGGACAAAGAAACGGTCATTGCCGAGCTGTCTGCCCGTATGAATGCAGGCGATCTGATCATCACGATGGGTGCAGGCGACATTTGGAAAGTAGCCAAAGCGCTCGCTGAGCAGCTGGAATCGTCAGCAGCGAGCGACTGATCGCTTAGCGCTGAAAGTTACAATACGTGTTCATCGCAGGCGAATATGCGAAAAAGACTGTCATCCGGCAGTCTTTTTCACTGCTGCTCGCTTGATCTGTGCCAGCTTTCTTTTTTGTTTGTATTGCCGCTGGAATCAACGTATAATAATGTGGTGTCAAATTAAAAGCAGGGGAATACTCGTATGAAAAAGAATGCAGGAACGTTAATTTTGTTTGTGCTGCTCGGCTGGCTGCTGGGCACTTGGGTGTCTACGTTGCTGGAACCGGTAGCGATACTGTCTTTTTTGACGCGATCGACGACGATCGATTGGTCTCCCAGTGCCAATTTGAACATTATTCGCTATACGATTGATCTTCATCTCAAAATGAGCCTGCTTAGTCTGATCGGCGTTATCGCTTCGATTTGGCTATATCGCAAGCTGTAACAGCGGATGAAGTCTACATGATGAAACGACTGACTTTGCTATCGTAAAAGGAGAGGGCCTTTCTTATGAGCAGACCACATTTGGATCGCATGATCGTACTGGCGTCCGCGTCTCCACGGAGAAAGGAACTAATGGCCTCTTTGCAATTGGAGTTTGAGGTAGTGCCCAGTGATGCCGATGAATCCGTGCCGTCCGAATGGACGCCGGAGCAAGTCGTAACCGAGCTTGCGTTACGCAAGGCGAATGCGATTCGGCAACAGGTGCAGGCGCGCTGGCAAGATGCGCTGATCATCGGCAGCGATACGATCGTTGTGCTGGATGGACGTATTTTTGGCAAGCCGGCGCATGAAGCGGAATCCGCAGCGATGTTAACTATGCTGCAAGGTAGAATGCATCATGTGTACACAGGCATCGCCTGCGTAGACGCTGCCACTGGACATACACGTACCGATTACAGCCGTACATCCGTACATATGAAGCCGCTCACACCGGAGCGTATCCGGGCTTACGTGCACAGCGGTGAGCCTGCCGACAAGGCGGGATCGTATGCGATTCAAGGAATTGGTTCGACGCTGGTTGAGCGGATTGAAGGTTGTTATTTCACTGTGGTTGGACTGCCGGTGCCCTTGTTAAGCGATATGCTGGAGGAGTTTGGCGTATCGGTGCTTGAAGCTTGATTCCTTAAAGAAAAGAGGAACGTGCATGGAGTCGTCAACCTATCTGTTGCGTGATATTCCCCATGAAGATCGTCCACGTGAACGGATGATGAACTATGGGGAGGAGTCGCTAAGCCACGCTGAATTGCTGGCGATTTTACTTCGAACCGGTACAAGGGACGAGTCTGTCGTTCATCTTGCTGCGCGTATTTTGCAGCAGGTTGGCAGCATCCGTCAATTGGTCGATATGAGCATTGAAGAATTGACATCGATCCGTGGCATCGGTACAGCCAAAGCGATTCAGATTAAAGCTGGCATCGAGTTAGGAAGACGGATTGCACGCACCGGACGCGACGAAGCACGAATTGTACGCTCGCCCAAAGATGCGGCGGATTTGCTAATGGAACAGCTACGTTATTTGCAAAAAGAACATTTTGTATGCCTGTTTCTGAATACGAAGAATCATATTATTTCCCAGGAAACATTGTCGATGGGCAGCCTGAATGCATCGATCGTGCATCCGCGCGAAGTTTTTCGCGCCGCGATCAAATGCAGCAGCGCTTCGGTCATCTGTGCACATAACCATCCGAGCGGCGATCCAACGCCAAGCCCGGAAGATATTGCACTGACGCGGAGGTTGGTGGAAGCTGGGCAATTGATCGGAATTGAAGTGCTGGATCATCTTGTGATCGGGGATACTAGATTCGTAAGTTTGAAGGAACAAGGTCTAATGTAATATAATAGTCGAGATTCAGAGGAAAGGGAGTTAAAAGTTATGTTGGGGAGCTTTACAAAATATCTGGGGATTGACCTCGGAACTGCAAACACACTCGTATATGCAAAAGGAAAAGGAATTATCGTAAGGGAGCCTTCTGTCGTGGCGATTCGTACCGATACGAATACGATTGAGGCTGTTGGCGAATCCGCCAAAAAAATGATCGGACGCACACCGGGCAACATCCGTGCGATTCGTCCAATGAAGGATGGCGTTATCGCTGATTTCGACACAACGGCGACGATGATCAAGTATTTTATTCGTCAAGCGCAAAAGCAGCGTTCGATGTTCCCGCAACATCCGTACGTTATGGTTTGTGTGCCTTCCGGAATCACAGCTGTTGAACAGCGTGCTGTGGAAGATGCAACTAAACAGGCAGGTGCGCGTGAAGCGTATACGATCGAAGAACCATTTGCGGCAGCAATCGGTGCGGACTTGCCGGTATGGGAGCCAACAGGCAGTATGGTCGTTGACATCGGTGGCGGTACGACCGAAGTTGCGGTGATCTCGCTTGGCGGTATCGTAACAAGCCGTTCGGTGCGTGTGGCAGGTGATGAGATGGATGAAGCGATCATCCAGTATATTAAACGTCAGTACAATCTAATGATCGGTGAACGTACAGCCGAACAGCTCAAAATGGATATTGGTTCTGCCACACCGTTTGAAAAAGTGGAAACATTGGAAATCCGTGGTCGCGATCTCGTGACAGGCTTGCCAAAAACGTTGACCATTACCTCTGACGAAATCGCTGAAGCATTGTCTGACACTGTAACTGCAATCGTGGAAGCTGTCAAAGTAACACTGGAAAAATGTCCACCAGAACTGGCGGCTGACATTATGGATCGTGGTATCGTGTTAACAGGCGGCGGCGCATTGCTGCGCAACCTAGACAAGCTGTTGGCAGGCGAAACGGGCATGCCGGTAATCGTTGCTGAAAACCCGCTCGATTGCGTAGCGATCGGTACAGGTAAAGCGCTTGAAAATATCGATATGTTGAAAACTCGCAGTAGCTCGGCTGTTCGTGCCAAACGATAAATGACGGCCATTGTGGTCAACCCCTATCAGGGAAGAATAACCGTTAATTAAGAGGGTGTTGAAACTGTTTAAGCTGCTGGGTAACAAAAAACTGTTTATCCTGCTGGTAGGACTGATTTTATTCATCGCGTTAATGGGATATACGTTGACCAACCGCAGTTCTATATCTTTGCCGGAGAAATTCGTGCGGGATACAGTCGGTTTTGTGCAAGGTGTATTTTACAAGCCCGCTTCTTACATAGCGGGCTTCTTTGAAGATATCAGTGACCTGAATGGATTATACGAGGAAAACCAGCAATTAAAGTTGACCGCTGCACAATATATGTTGCAGCAGGCGAATTATAATAGCCTCGTACAGGATAATGAACGCTACAAGGAGCAACTGAGATTTACACAAAACCAGCTTGCTCAAAACAAATTTGATCTGCATATTGCTAATGTAACCGCTGTGGACAATGATGAAGATACCGGAACGATCGTCATCGACCTTGGCAGCAAGGACGGTGTGCGTAAAGATATGCCGGTCATCTCGTTGCAAGGTATGGTGGGCATTATTAGCCAGACGAGCAATTATCATTCCACTGTCAAACTGCTGACGACACTTGATCCGCTTGATCCGAATTCCAAAGCGATTGCGGCGACGGCAGTCGGCAAAACGAACGAATCGTTTGGTATGGTGGAAAGCTATGACAAGGCAACCGGCATGCTGACGATGACTCAGATTAAGGAAAACGATCCACTCGCTGTTGGCGACACGATCATTTCTTCGGGTAGTGGCGGATTGTTCCCGCGCGGGATGATTATCGGTAAAGTAGTGAGCCGCCAGGTCGGTGACTTCGGTCTGACCAATACGGCTACGATCGACCCTGCCGCTGACTTCAAAGACTGGAAAGAAGTGTTTGTCGTTTATACGAAGGAGGCACAGCAATAATGGCGCGCCGTATCGTTTTGCTGCTGCTGTTATTCCTCGTCTTTATCTGGGAAGGCACGATCGTACCGTGGTTGATTCCGGATTCTATGCACGGACGTCTAATTCCGCATCTGACGTATATATTGATTTTGTTTGTTGCGATTTACTATCATCGTCATACAGCGCTTGTACTCGGATTGATATTCGGTTTGCTGCAAGATGTAGTATTTTATGGTGATATGATCGGGGCTTATGCGTTTGCGATGGGGCTGTCGGCTTATGTGCTCGGCTTGCTCTTTCAATCGACCAAAGCTCCGTATCCGCTAATGATGACCGTTGTGCTGATTGGCAGTCTGCTGCTGGATCATTTGCTGTACGGTATTTATCTAGTGTTCGGATTGACGCGCGATTCATATGCATGGGCACTCGGACATTATATGTTTCCGAATTTGCTGCTGCATTTTGTGTTTGCACTGCTCATTTGTGTGCCTGTGCGCCGTCAGCTTGAGGAGGTTGCAAAGCTGCGTAGACGCGCTGCCGAAGAAGAATAGGCGCGCGCGTAGCGACCGTGACCGGGAAGGTCGCGGTCTTAATTATTAGTTCAGGCAGGATTTCCCGCCGTCAGCACGAACTGATAGTAGGTGGGGGTGAGCGATGAATGGCTGTAAAAGCGTCACGCTTTGTAACGATAAAAGGGATAAAAGATGGATTGATTTTCCAATTTAATGATACATGTGATTTTGATGATCTGGTGAAGGAGCTACGCTTTAAACTAGAGCACACACATCAGAATATTTTGACCGGGCCACTCGTGCACGTTGACATCCGTACCGGAAAACGCCAGATGACCGAAGAACAAAAAGATAGTCTGCTCGATATTTTGAGCCAGAAGGGGAACTTGCTTGTTCGCTCCTTTGAAGAACCTGCGCCTGTTGAAGCTGCGCCTGAACCGATGCCGGAAGTATACGACCGGCATCGCGTTCAGATCATTACAGGGATGGTGCGTTCCGGCCAGGTACTTCAGCATCAAGGATCGGTATTGTTTTTGGGCGATGTGAATGCAGGAGGTACGATTACGAGCACAGATGACATTTATATCCTCGGTGCCTTGCGCGGTATGGCACATGCCGGTATCGACGGCAATAAAGATGCGGTTATCGCCGCTTCATTCTTTTCACCGACTCAGCTGCGTATTGCCGATCTGATCAGTCGCCCGCCGGATGAAGGCGAGAACCGTGAATCGCATATGGAATTTGCGTATTTGCAAGATGGTGTGATGAAGATTGATAAAATGGCAAATATGGCTAAACTTGGTCGGGATTTTAATGTGTTCAAAGGGGTGTAGTACATGGGAGAGGCTATTGTCATCACTTCAGGCAAAGGCGGAGTCGGAAAGACAACCACTTCCGCAAATATAGGTACCGCGCTCGCGTTACTCGGCAAAAAGGTTTGTCTCGTTGATACCGATATCGGCTTGCGCAATCTCGATGTCGTGATGGGCTTGGAAAACCGGATCATCTACGATCTGTGTGACGTTGCCGATGGTCGTTGTCGGCTAAGTCAGGCGCTAGTAAAAGATAAGCGTTTTGATGAGCTGTACATGCTGCCTGCTGCACAGACTAAAGATAAAAATGCCGTTTCACCAGAGCAGGTTAAACAGATCGTGCTGGATTTAAAAAAAGATTTTGAGTATGTATTGATCGATTGTCCTGCTGGGATCGAGCAGGGCTTTAAAAACGCAATCGCTGGAGCGGATCAGGCGATTGTGATGACGACACCGGAAAATGCATCGGTGCGTGATGCCGATCGTGTCATCGGTTTGCTGGAAAATTCGCATATTCAATCGCCCAAGCTAATTGTGAATCGGGTTCGCCAAAGTATGGTGAAGGCGGGGGATATGCTGGATATCGATGAAGTATTGCAGGTGCTAAATATTGATCTGATCGGTGTTGTACCTGATGATGAACTGGTGATCAAGGCAGCCAACTCCGGCGAACCAACGGTCATAAACCCTGACTCCAAAGCAGCGATTGCATATCGTAATATCGCCCGCCGTATTTTGGGTGATACGGTTCCACTCATGCCACTGGATCAGAAGCCAAGTACGTTTTCTCGCTTTAAGAAGTTTTTTGGAATGGGTTGATGGAGTTTGCTTAACAAGTTTAAAAAGCTGGATTGGGGCATTATTTCGCTGCTCGGTGTGTTTATGGTGTTTAGTACATTACTCGTGCGCAGTGCGATTGCGCCCGATCCGAAGTTTGCGGGTTATGATGTACGAACATTGATCTTTTATGTGGTCGGTTTTATCGTCTTATTTGCGGTTAGTATGGTCGATTATCGCTTTTTTCTGCGTAGACATTGGTATTGGTATGGACTTGGACTGCTGTCCTTGCTGCTACTGTATCCGTTTGGCTCTGAAATTAACGGAGCGAAGTCGTGGTACAATTTTCCAGGCTTTCAATTCCAGCCTGCCGAAATGGTCAAAATTGTCGTCATTTTGTCGACCGCTTATTTGCTAGGCAAGCGCGAAGGGGACCCATTACGGTTCCGTTCGGATTTGCTGCCGACGGCATTTATCGTATTAGTTCCGTTTTTCCTCGTCATCATTCAGCCTGATCTTGGTAACGGGATTATTGCGCTCGTTATTTTTATGGGGATGCTCTGGATCGGCAATACGAAATATACGCATGTTATTATCGGGCTTGGTGCGGTCATTGCTGCATTGATCGTGATCATTATTATGTTCACTACATTCAATCAGCAAATTCATGATTATTTGTATTCGCACAATAAATTCCACTGGTATGAACGGATCAATACGTTTGTTGATCCAAGCCAGGCGACCGATGATGCGAAGCACCAGTCCAGTTATGCCAAAATTGCCGTCGGTTCCGGTGGCTTGTTCGGTGACGGCTACATGCAAGGGCAGTTGAAAAACAACAAATTCGTACCTTATCCGTATTCGGACTCTATCTTTGTCGTGATCGGGGAAGAATTCGGTTTTGTCGGTGCTTCGGTATTGTTGCTGCTGTATTTCCTGCTCATTTACCGGATGATTTTGATCGCCTTGCAATGTTATGATCGACGCGGCTCGTATATTATCGTCGGCATCGTCAGTATGTTCGTATTTCAGATTTTTGAAAATGTCGGCATGATGATCGGTCTGATGCCGATTACGGGAATTACGCTCCCTTTTATTAGTTATGGAGGCACCTCGTTATTGCTCAACATGTTTAGTATCGGGCTTGTGCTTAGCATTAAGATTTATCAGGAAAAATATGAGGTCGAGTAAGGCGGGAATTGCCCGTGATCCGTATGTCAGCTTATGATGACATGACGGCAAACGGTCGTAATGAATGCAATTGAAACATGCGATTGAACGGAGCGATCTATCGCTCTAGGTCTGTCCATAGTTGCAAACATTTCTATTCGTTTGATGATCATCATTGCACTCATTAGATTGAAGCACGCAAACAGTCGGCATTCTAGCCGGCTGTTTTTGTTTTTAACGCTACATGCAGGTGGAAACATCATCTGTCATCTGCATGCAGTTTCGACTCGATCGGTTTGAGCATTCATACTTAAATGCCGATGATTAAAGATAGCTCATCGCATCGTATCACCTAGTGTAACGATAAAGTGCTAGTGATAGCTTCCCGTTTGCACTGAAACCTTTTACAGGCGGCAATCGTCTAGGAAATAAGGAAACAACTGTTTGTTGCATCGATACAGACAGCTCCATCTTATCAGCTGTCTGTATCGGTGCTGTATCCTTCCGAGCATTGCTGTTGTTTGTAAACAGAGCCTGAAAAGATAGAGGTGGAACATTCTGATGAAGCAGATGATCGTGAGCTGTGATCCGACCGAAACGCGTATGGCATTGCTTGATCAAGGTGAACTGGTAGAATTTGCTTCCGAGCGTTTATCCGGCAAAGGCATTGCCGGTCATTTTTATAAAGGGAAAGTGATGAATGTGCTGCCTGGCATTCAGGCGGCATTTGTTGATATCGGGCAAAAGAAAAACGGTTTTTTGTACATCGATGATGTGCTGCACCCCCATATGGACAAGCAGCCAAGCGTCAAACCGAATATCGCTGATCTGATTCGTCCGGGTCAGGAATTGATCGTACAGGTGACCAAAGAACCAGCTGGCAGCAAAGGTGCCAAGCTGACGACTCACTATTCCTTACCTGGACGCTGGCTCGTCTATATGCCGCATGCCGATTATATTGCTGTTTCCAAAAAGATCAGCACCGAGCAGGAACGAAGCCGGCTGCGCCAGCTCGGTGAGCAGTTACGGCAGGACGAAGAAGGATTGATTTTGCGTACGGTAGCGGAAGGGGAGCGTAACGACGCCATTGCAAGCGATCTGCTAATGTTGCGTAATCTATGGCGGCAAATTGTCGCTGCCGCCGAGCAGCAGTTAGCGCCCGCGGAATTGCATCGTGATCTTGGATTGGTCGAGCGGATGTTACGGGATGTATTTCAGCCGGCTAACGACCGCTTTATTACCGATGATCCGCTCTGTTTGGAACGTGTACAGCGCTTTTTAAATGGAATTACAGCTGCTGATGTAACGCCGACAGCGGAGCTTTATCGCGACAGTGAACCGATTTTGCGGCGTTTTGGGATAGAGGAACGATTATATCGCGATTTTCAGCGACGTATATGGCTGGAAGGCGGCAGTTATATCGTTTGGGATCAGACGGAAGCGTTGACCGTCATCGATGTGAACACCGGCAAATTTACCGGCGGTGCTACATTGGAAGAAACGGTCACCCAGACGAATATCGCCGCCGCGCAGGAGATCGCCCGTTTGCTGCGTTTGCGTGATACCGGCGGCATTATTATTATCGATTTTATCGATATGGATCAAGATGCCAACCGACGGCTCGTTGTGGAAGCGCTCGAAAAGGTGTTGCTGCAAGATCGCACCAAAGCGCATACGGTCGGTTGGACTCGTCTTGGTCTGTTAGAACTGACCCGCAAAAAGGCGCGCGAGGAGACCAGCAGCTTTGCGTATACGACATGTACGGTCTGTCATGGTACCGGTAAAATTGCATCATGGATTAGGGATTGATTTATTAAGTTCGCTGTGCTACAATCATTTGGTATGTGTCGGATATAACTCCCTCACATGCTGTAACCGCTCCGATCGGGTTATAAGTTCTGTTATGTACGTAACAGACACCTGCATTAGGCGAGTCTGAGACATGAGGAGGTGCAAGAAAATGTACGCAATTATCGAAACAGGTGGTAAACAATACAAAGTGCAAGAAGGCGACGTATTGTTCATCGAAAAATTGGATGCTGGCGACGGCGAAAGCGTAACTTTTGACCGCGTTCTGGCTGTATCCAAAGAGGACGGTCTGGTAACAGGTCTGCCACTGGTAGAAGGCGCAACCGTAACAGCGAAAGTTGAAAAACACGGTAAAGGGCACAAAATTGTAGTTTACAAATACAAGCCTAAGAAAAACTACCACAAAAAGCAAGGTCATCGTCAACCTTATACTAAAGTGACTATCGAGAAAATCCAAGCGTAAGAAGGTGCGGTAATTGATTATCGTGCGAATGGAACGGCTTGAGGACGGAACAATTCACGGTTTTTCATCACGTGGTCATGCAGGCTATGCCGATTCTGGTGAAGATATTGTATGTGCGGCGGTTTCAGCCATTACGGTCGGAACAGTCAACTCGATTGAAGTGCTGGCAGGCATAGAAATGAAGGCTCGGATGAAAGACGGATTTTTAAGCGCGTATTTGCCGGAGCTTCCGGAAAATGCGGCACAGGACAAAATTCAATTGTTGCTGGAATCAATGCAAGTTATGCTTGAAAGTATCGAGGAGTCTTACGGTCAGTATATCCAAATAAAGCAAGTTACAATAACGGAAAAAAGGAGGTAGACAACATGTTGAAGCTTAATTTGCAATTGTTCGCTTCGAAGAAAGGTGTAGGTTCCACGAAGAACGGTCGTGATTCCCACTCCAAACGTCTGGGAGCAAAACGTGCAGATGGCCAATTCGTACTTGGTGGCAATATTTTGTATCGTCAACGCGGTACTAAAATCCACCCAGGAACAAACGTGGGCATCGGCAAAGACGACACATTGTTTGCAAAAGTTGACGGCGTCGTGAAATTCGAACGTTGGGGCCGTGACCGCAAAAAAGTGAGCGTCTACCCGGTTGACGTTGCTCCAGTAGCAGCAGCAATCGAACAATAATTCTGTCTTCGGATAGGATGAAGCAAGCCTCCGGTACGTGTTAGTGCCGGAGGCTTGTTGTATTTATGAAAGCCCTATGTTGAAATTGCATGCTCGCTTGGTGCAACCTAAACGACAGATTCGTATTACTCGCTAAATAGCAATAAACGATGCTAATAAAATCGTGCGCTTTGCTGCGGATTCCCCTTCGTTTTCCTCGTTTGACAAATCGTGGTTGTGTTATACTTATCATTAACAATATGCACTTAACGATTGGAGCGAAACGATGAAGCATTTTGGCTGGCGTCCGGCTGTACTTGCTGGAACGATTATTTTACCATTGGCAGCGGCATATCGCTGGAATACGCTCTCTGCTTTTATTTTGCTAGGCATATGGATCGCATTGGTGTATTGGCTCGGTTTGAAAATGGTGCATGGCGAGCTGGAAGAACAGCATCGGTTGGAGCGTCTTGCCGCACGGTTAAAAGAGGCGAAAGACGAATCAGAGCTGGCGACGCATAAAGTATCTCAAGCGCACAGGTTTGATGCGGATGCAGACAAACAACTGTACGAAACGGCAATCGAAGCGTTTAGTCATCATCGTCATGATTGGATGAATGATTTGCAGTTATTGTACGGTTATGTGCAACTGGGCAACCGAGAACGACTTGTTGAAAATATCGAACGCATTAAAGAACAAATGAATGCGGACAGTCGTGTGTCAAGGCTCGGTATTCCGAAGCTCGTATTTTATTTGCAAACATTTACGGCAGTCAATCGTAATTTGAAGTTGGAATTGGAGATCGAAGATGGAATAACGCTTGCCGCACGGCTTACGCCGGCACAGAGTGAGGCGTTGACCCGAGTGATGCAGCAGACGATCTCCGCTTATGAACAATATGGAGGATCGTCCTGGGGTGAATGCCCCACACTGTTGATTATGATCCGTAGTGATGATAACGGCGTTGAAGTTATTTTTGAGCCGGAAGGTGATTATCCGGATGCGGATGCACTTTGGCTTGAAGTGACAAAGTATGTGCAGCAGACCGATTTACAGGTATCTCGATTAGAGGAAGACCCTGCATCGATCACACTGCATATCCGCTAAATGATTCCCTCGTATAGTAGGGAAAGTATTTTGAAAATAGAGGTGCAATAATGTTTGTAGATAAAGCGAAGATTTTTGTAAAAGGCGGCGACGGTGGTAATGGAACGATCTCGTTCCGTCGTGAAAAGTACGTACCTAATGGAGGACCAGCAGGCGGTGACGGCGGTCGTGGCGGCGATGTTATTTTCCGTGTAGATGAAGGCTTGCGGACGTTGATGGATTTCCGTTATCAGCGCCATTTTAAAGGACAACGCGGTGAAAAAGGTCGTACGAAAAACCAACACGGTGCAGGTGCCGACGATATGATCGTGCGCATTCCGCCCGGTACGGTTATTATTGATGAAGATAGCGGCGAAGTGCTGGCTGACTTGACACGTCACAATCAAGAGATCGTTGTGGCAAAAGGCGGACGTGGCGGACGCGGAAATACCCGTTTCTCCACACCGGCGAACCCGGCGCCTTATCTTGCCGAAAACGGTGAAGAAGGTCAAGAACGCAACATCGTGCTGGAATTGAAAGTGATGGCAGATGTCGGGCTGGTCGGTTTCCCAAGTGTCGGCAAATCGACGCTGTTGTCGGTCGTCTCGGCAGCAGAACCGAAAATCGGTGCTTATCATTTTACAACGATTACGCCAAATCTTGGTGTGGTCGCTGTTGGTGATGATCGCAGCTTCGTCATGGCTGACTTGCCAGGTCTAATCGAAGGCGCTCATGAAGGTGTAGGTCTCGGTCATGAATTTTTGCGTCACGTTGAACGTACGCGCGTCATTATTCACGTCGTTGATCTGTCCGGTTCGGAAGGACGCGATCCGTTCGAAGATTGGGTAAAAATTAACGAAGAATTGAAGCTGTATAGCGCAGAGCTGGAAAAACGCCCGCAGATCGTAGCAGCTAACAAAATGGATATGGAAGAAGCGCAGCAAAATTTGGAGGCGTTCACGCGCCAAGTGCGTGAAGTGAAGCCGGACATCCAGATCATCCCGATTTCTTCACTGACACGTCAAGGCATTCAGGAGCTGCTGTACAAAGCGGCGGATCAATTGGATCAAATGCCTGAAGCGGTTGCGGTCGAGGAAGTGCAAGAAGTCGCTGAGCGTAAAGTGTACCGTCTGGAAAAACAGGAAGACGACGGTTTCAAAATTTATCGCGAAAACGAAATTTTTGTGGTCGAAAGCAAAAAGATCGAAAACATTATGAAACGGATGCAGCTCAATTCCGAAGATGCGATCATGAAACTCGGTCGTACGTTGCGTCATATGGGCGTAGACAGCGAGCTGCGTAAACGCGGTGCTAAAGACGGCACCGTTGTGCGGATCGGTGAATTGGAATTTGAATTTGTTGAAGGAAGCAGCTACTTTTAATTAACTGCTCTAAGCTGGGTCATCCAACGCTGTACGTTTCGGATAAGCGAATTTGTATCGTATAATCAGGCGATCACGATGGATGTAAACATTGTATTTTATCGCATCATTGCCGTGACGACGCCAAAAATAAATGAGCACGATATCCCCCCTAGCGATCTGAAGCAGCTATATCTTCGGACGTGAACAGAGGTATCGTGCTTTTTTTTATGTCTGTAGCTAAGTCCCATTATGTAAATTAGGGTTGCCTGACCTACACAGTTACTTTATAATGTCCACTATATGAAAACATGAGTCTTTGAGGAGAGGACGTTGTGAAAGAAAAATATTATCTCGTGCGCGAAGACATTTTGCCGGAAGCGGTACTGAAGACGATGCGTGTCAAAGAATTGCTTGCTTCAGGCGAGACGCGTACGATCAATGAAGCGGTGGAGAAAATAGGCTTAAGCCGCAGTGCCTTTTACAAGTACAAAGATGGCATTCACCCGCTTAATCGATTGGAGAAAGATCGAATTATTACCGTTTCCTTTGACCTGGATCATCGTTCCGGTATTTTATCTCATGTGTTAGGTTTGATGGCTGAATATGGGGGCAATGTGCTGACGATTCATCAAAGTATCCCGTTGCAGGGCAGAGCCAATGTAGTGCTGTCAGTAGAAACGACTCGTTTAACTGAAGATTTGGATACAATGGTGGAAGCGATGCAAAATGTAACCGGTGTACGACATATTCATATTATCGGTCAAGGCTAATGCAGACTGTCGCCGCCTGATATACAATGGATAAAAGCAAATCATTCCCGCATATAACAGACGAGACAACAAATGAGCAGAAACCGTTTCAGGAGGGGAAGCGCAAAATGAAACCAGTAAAAGTAGGCTTATTAGGATTAGGTACAGTAGGAACCGGTGTCGTACGGATCGTACAGGGCAATCAGGAAGACCTTAGCAGTCAGGTCGGTTCACCGATTGTGATTGAGAAGATCGCTGTTCGCAACATCGATAAAGTACGGAATATCGATATCGATTCTACCTGTCTGACGATCGATCCGTGGGATGTGATTCGTGATCCAGACATCGATGTGATCGTTGAAGTGATGGGCGGAATTGACGCCACACGCGAGTATATTTTGGAAGCGCTGGAGCGCGGTAAGCATGTAGTCACAGCCAACAAAGATTTGATGGCGCTGCACGGCAGTACGATTTTAGCCAAAGCACAGGAAAAGCAGTGTGATGTATTTTATGAAGCGAGCGTCGCCGGTGGCATTCCGATTATTCGCACATTAATCGAAGGGTTCTCCTCTGATCGGATTGTGAAAATTATGGGCATCGTTAACGGTACAACCAACTATATTTTGAGCAAAATGAGCCAGGAGGGCGCTTCATACTCCGATGTGTTAAAAGAAGCGCAAGAGCTTGGTTATGCGGAGTCCGATCCGACGAGCGATGTGGAAGGGTTGGACGCGGCGCGCAAAATGGCAATTCTCAGTACGCTCGGTTTCCGCACCAATGTGGAGCTGTCCGATGTGACCGTACGAGGCATCTCGTCGATTACAAAAGAAGACATTACGTACGCCAAAAATTTGGGCTATGAAATGAAACTGCTCGGCATTGCCACCAGTCAAAACGATCATATTACGATCGAGGTACAGCCAACGATGATTCGCAAAAATCATCCGCTTGCTTCGGTCAACGGTGTGTTCAATGCCGTATATGTACATGGACAATCGGTCGGCGAGACGATGTTTTATGGAGCAGGAGCCGGGGAATTGCCGACTGCGACTTCCGTCGTGGCAGACTTGATTGCAGTGATCAAAAATCTGAAGCTAGGCGTCAATGGGTTAAAGGCGATTGTACCGTATAAGCCCAAAAAGCTACAGTCGGACGATCAGGTTATGTACAAAAACTTTATCCTGCTGCACGTGGATGATAAAGCAGGCGTACTAGCGCAGATCACTCAAGTTTTTGCCGAATATAATGTTAGTTTGGCATCGGTTGTACAGCAACCAAACGCAACGAATCCAGATGCAGAAATCGTAATCATTACCCATCGTGCGAGCAAAGCAAGCTTTGACCGGGTATTGCAGCATTTCGATAATCTCGATGTGATTCAGCGCATCAAGAGTGTATATCGGGTTGAAGATATTTAAAGGAGTAATGTAACGATGACGACAAATGAAAGCTTTCAAAAAAGTTATGTTCCAAGAAAGGCAGTTCGCGTTGCTGTCCCAGCAAGTACCGCCAATTTGGGCCCAGGCTTTGACACGCTGGGTATGGCGCTTGGGTTATATTCCTGGGTTGAAATGAAAGAAGCCGAGCAGACCCGGATTACACTGCTCGGTGACCAATTGCAAGGCATACCGACAGATAAGACAAATCTGATCTACAAAATGGCTCAGGCGGTCTTTAGCAAAGTAAATGTCTCGATGCCTGAATTGGAAATTACGATGTATTCCGATATTCCACTAACCCGAGGTCTCGGTAGCAGTGCATCCGCATTAATTGGAGCACTGACAGCAGCCAATGCATTGACTGGACATATGCTTTCGGATGAAGAACTGCTCAATATGGCAACCGCTTTTGAAAAGCATCCTGATAATGTAGGCGCTTCTTTGTATGGTGGCATCATAGTGGCTACCTGGGATGGACAAAAAGCCAATTGTCTGCGCATTTCACCGCCAGCCGAGTTGCAAGCACTTGTCGTTGTCCCTGATTTTCAGCTATCCACAAGCAAAGCACGTGAAGTGCTGCCGACACAACTATCGATAGCAGATGCGATTTACAATATTAGCCGCAGCTCTTTGCTAGTAGCAGCACTTTCTTCGGGCAAGTTGCATTTGATCGGTGAAGCGATGCAGGATCGTCTGCATCAGCCTTATCGTGCTACACTTGTACCTGGTATGGAACAGATTTTGGAGCAGGCAACCGAGTACGGAGCGCTTGGCATTGCGCTCAGTGGAGCAGGTCCAACGATGATTGCATTTGTAGATCGTCATTCTGCCGACAAACAACAACTGGAAAGTTATCTAATCGATACGATGAAAGCACATCATATTGAAGCAAGCACATTATGGCTTGAACCTGTAACTGAGGGCGTAATATACTATTACGATACCGAAACCTATCCATTTATGGATATTGTCAAAGGAGAAGTTCGTTTATGATACGTATTGCTGCCCTGCCATCCGGTTCTGTGTCGCATGAAGCATTGCTCCATATTGTTGGAGATGAGCCGCTTGAGATCGTTCACCACAAAATGATTGCCGATGTATTTTTGTCGACCGCTCACGGCAAGACCGACTATAGCGTAATCCCGATTGAAAATACGATTGAAGGTTCAGTTACTTTGCATATGGATTGGCTTGTACACGAAGTAGACATTCCGATGCAATTGGAATGGGTGTATCCTTCGATTCAAAATTTGATTGGGCGCCGCAGCGAACTGATCGCTGGCGGTGAACATACATCTTCGATCGAGGCGGCAAATGAGCTTCATTTTGACCGTATTCGTAAAGTGTTGTCTCATCCGGTTGCGATGGCGCAATGTCATCAGTTCATTCGTAGCACATTGCCTGAAGCAGAGCTGGAGCATGTAGGCAGTACTGCCGAAGCGGTGCAGATGGTCAGTCAAAATCCGGGTCAAGGATTAGTGGCAATCGGCACATCGCTGGGCGCGCAAAAATACGGGCTAGACATACTCGCTGAACGCATCACCGATCACGATAACAACCATACCCGGTTTGTACTGATTGGCAATCGTCCAATTACAGTGAAAAAAGAAGCCGATCATATCAAAACCAGCATGCTTATCACATTATCCGAAGACTTCGCTGGTGCGTTGCATCAAGTACTGGCTGCATTTTCATGGCGCAAACTAAACCTGTCCCGCATCGAATCCCGGCCCACTAAAAAGAAGCTGGGCAACTACTATTTCTATATCGATGTGCTCGCCTCACAAGATTCCGTACTGCTAACAGCAGCAATGGAAGAAATCCAAGCACTCGGTTGCCAGGTACGTATACTTGGCTCCTATCCATGTTATGAGTACAATTTGGCAAAAGCTAAAAGCTAAAAGCTAAAAGCTAAAAGCTAAAAGCTAAAAGCTAAAAGCTAAAAGCTAAGCGAAAAATAAAAGTAGGGCAGGCAAGACGTGGCTTTCTTAGAAAGCTACGTCTTTTCTACTTCAATCAAAACGTGATTTTTGCAAAGAAAAATATCTTTCCTTAAATAGGGAGCTGCGGCTACTGACACCTTACTGATTTGTAAATTCACTACACGGAAGACGGTTTATGAAACGTACAAGTACACAATCGGCGTCCTACCGATTTGTCGACTCCTTACCTTGGCAATTAAAGCGATTGTGTTATAGTTTGTTAGCTATTTGCCTACGATTGATTTGGGTAAAAACAGTTCCGAAAATAAAATTAAGAAAAATGCTTGCCAAATATCTGAGATCATGATATATTATAAAAGTTGTCACGAACGAGTGATAACGAAGCGGAAAAAGCTGATTTTAGTTTTTCAGTAATAGAAAAGAATGCAAAACAGCTCGCTAGTCAATAACTTCTGAACTTTTCGATCAGAAAACGATCGAAAAAGGCTTCGAAAAAAGTTGTTGACAGAAAAGAAAGAAAATGATATGATATAAGAGTTGCTGCGAGAGACACCGAGCAGTAACGAAAGAGTTTGATCTTTGAAAACTGAACAACGAGTGAGTGAAGAACTTCGGTTCTTCAAACAATAGAGAACAGCAATGTTCTCGCCAGCAACAAAATGAGCAAGTCAAACACTTTATTGGAGAGTTTGATCCTGGCTCAGGACGAACGCTGGCGGCGTGCCTAATACATGCAAGTCGAGCGGACTTGACGAGAAGCTTGCTTCTCTAATAGTTAGCGGCGGACGGGTGAGTAACACGTAGGCAACCTGCCCTTTAGCCTGGGATAACTACCGGAAACGGTAGCTAATACCGGATACTTTCTTGTCCTGCATGGGAGAGGAACGAAAGACGGAGCAATCTGTCACTGAAGGATGGGCCTGCGGCGCATTAGCTAGTTGGTGGGGTAACGGCTCACCAAGGCGACGATGCGTAGCCGACCTGAGAGGGTGATCGGCCACACTGGGACTGAGACACGGCCCAGACTCCTACGGGAGGCAGCAGTAGGGAATCTTCCGCAATGGGCGAAAGCCTGACGGAGCAACGCCGCGTGAGTGATGAAGGTTTTCGGATCGTAAAGCTCTGTTGCCAGGGAAGAACGTTTTCTAGAGTAACTGCTAGAGAAGTGACGGTACCTGAGAAGAAAGCCCCGGCTAACTACGTGCCAGCAGCCGCGGTAATACGTAGGGGGCAAGCGTTGTCCGGAATTATTGGGCGTAAAGCGCGCGCAGGCGGCCGTTTAAGTCCGGTGTATAATCCCGAAGCTCAACTTCGGGTCGCACTGGAAACTGGAGGGCTTGAGTACAGAAGAGGAGAGTGGAATTCCACGTGTAGCGGTGAAATGCGTAGAGATGTGGAGGAACACCAGTGGCGAAGGCGACTCTCTGGGCTGTAACTGACGCTGAGGCGCGAAAGCGTGGGGAGCAAACAGGATTAGATACCCTGGTAGTCCACGCCGTAAACGATGAATGCTAGGTGTTAGGGGTTTCGATACCCTTGGTGCCGAAGTTAACACATTAAGCATTCCGCCTGGGGAGTACGGTCGCAAGACTGAAACTCAAAGGAATTGACGGGGACCCGCACAAGCAGTGGAGTATGTGGTTTAATTCGAAGCAACGCGAAGAACCTTACCAGGTCTTGACATCCCTCTGATCGGT
>NZ_JAXSQZ010000011.1:0-106663 GCF_034659835.1 Paenibacillus campi | reverse complement strand
CAGTTACCGATGCAAGCGGAATCGCGACCTTTACGGTCAAGAGCACCAAAGCCGAAGTGGTCACATACACCGCCGCAGTGACCGCCGATGCGGTCACCGTAGCACAAACGGCAAACGTAACGTTCCAGCCGGGAGCGGTGAACGCATCGGTATCGACAGTAGCGGTCTCGAAAGCAAGCGTAGGTGCAGATGGAGTCGATAGCGCGACCGTCACCGTAACGCTGAAAGATGCGAACGGTAACGCCGTCAGCGGCAAAAATGTAACGCTGGCGCAAGCAAGCGGCAGCTCGACGATCACGCCGAACAGTGCAGTGACAACCGATAGTAGCGGACAGGCGATCTTTACAGTGACCAGCCAAAAGATGGAAATCGTCACCTACACGGCGACCGACAGCAGCGATTCTATCCCGATTACACAGACGAAACAAATTACCTTTACCGCAGGTGCCGTAAATGCTGCACAGTCGAACGTCGCGGTTTCGAAAGCGACGGTGCTCGCGGACAATAGCGATAGCGCAACCGTAACGGTCACACTCAAAGACGTCAACGGCAATGTCATTAGCGGCAAAACGGTCAGTTTGACGCAAGGAAGTGGCAGCTCGACGATTACCGCGACCCAGGCAATTACCGATGCAAACGGAATCGCAACTTTCACCGTAAAAAGCACGAAAGCCGAAGCGGTAATTTATACCACAGTTACAGGCAATGTTACGCTAGTGTTGCATCCTGTATCAGTAACGTTTACACCGGGCATTGCGGATGCGGCCGTATCGACGATTACCGCTTCCAAAACAAGTGTATCGGCTAATGCTACAGATTCAGCGGTCATTACGGTAACGGTAAAGGATGCGTATAGTAATGTTGTGCCTGGTCGTAGTGTTGAACTGTTGCAAAGTACAGGCAGTTCGCTCATTACATCAACACCAGCTATTACCAACACTAACGGAATCGCCAGCTTTGTCGTTACAAACAGCAAAAAGGAATCTGTCACGTATTCCGCTCAAATCGCAGCCGACAATGTGACGTTAACTCGTACGGTGAATGTGCAGTTTTTATCGGACAATGCCAATCTTGCCTCTTTACAATTATCGGCGGGCGTATTGATCCCGATTTTCACACCAGCTCAGACAAGTTATATGGCTTCCGTGCCAAATGATGTATACCAACTCACCTTTACGCCAACAGCAGCGGATAGCAACGCAACGATTCGTATTAATGGCAGTACGATTTCAAGCGGTACAGCGTCCATTCCGATTAGTTTGCAAACCGGCAACAATACGGTGACGATCGAATTGATTGCGGCAGATGGACAGACGCGCAAAACGTATACGATTCAAGTGATGCGTGAGCCGAACAAAGACGCTCGTCTGCAAGCATTGGCAGGTTCACCAGTAGCAATCAGTCCGGCTTTTGATCCGGCGATTACGCAATATACGGTCAATGTAGCGAATCAGGTAAATCAATACAGTGTTCAGGCAGATGTGTACAATCCATTATCTACACTGACTGTAACCGGTGCTGTATATGACAGCAGTACGCAAAACTATGTATCCAATCTGCAAGTCGGTGCCAACACGATTACGCTGAAAGTCGTCGCCCAGGATGGACAAACCGAATCCGACTACACGATTACAGTCATTCGTGCCGATGCATTAACAGAAGTGAAGGATGCGCTGAATCTTTTGCAAATTGGCTATACCGGGACAGATACATGGGAATTTGTTACTGGTAATTTGCAGCTACCAACGGTTCAGAATCAACTTCCAGTCAGCTGGTCTTCCAGTCAACCACAGCTCGTACAAGCTGATGGGACAGTGATCCGTCCAGCTACGGCAGAAGGCACCGTTATTTTGACGGCAACGATACAGCATAATGGTGTGGCATGGAGCCGTACGTTTATCGTTATTGTCAAACCGCAAAACGTAAATATTGTCAAAACAGAACAGACACGCACCGTGCCGATCCGGATTGGCGAAAATAGTACGGATATACAGCAAACGCCAATTACACGCAAAACGCTGTCTGATGGTGCCACGATCGACAAAGTGGTAGCGAATTCTGCGCAATTGTCTTCAGCCTTGCAAGCGGCAATGAGCAACAATGAGAACAGCGTCCATGTTGTCATTAGCGACTTGCCTGCTGCCCCTGCGGATGAAGTGACGGCAGATGTTCCGATTGCCGCCTATGATTCACTTGCAGGTAAAGTAAATCTGAATATCGATACCGATTATGCGAGTGTCATCCTTAACAAAGCAACGTTGGAGCAAATGAAAGATGATGGACAAAGCTTGTTTTTCCGTTTTGTACCGATTCGTCAAACCGAGCAAGTATCGTTGTTAACGAAGCAAGCGCTGGACGATACACAAGTTCAGCAGGTGGCGAGCAATGCGTCGGTCAATCAAGTCGGCACACCGATGACGATTGAGACGAATTATAAATCGTACACTACGACATTGCTGTTCCCAACTTCCAAATTGAATATGCCAGCATCCAGCTCGGAACAAGCGGCATATGTATCGACATTGTATGTGTACATTCAGCACAGTGATGGCGAGATCGAGCTGCAACGCGGCACGCCACAATATGATAGTAAAGGCAATTTGCAAGGGATTGCGGTTCAAATTAACAAATTTAGTACATTTACGATTTTGTCTGTACAGCCAAAACGGAGTACATCAAACAGTGGAACGAATAGCGGAGGCGGAGGCGCAACCAACTCAGGTAGCGGTCAAACGACACCGTCAACACCGTCCAATCCTGTGCCTTCCACTACACCAGGATCATCAACGGCTCAACCGACAGGCACGCATAGCGCTTATATTAAAGGCTATCCAAACGGTACGTTTTTGCCTGCTAAAACAACGACTCGTGCTGAAGTGGCTGCGATGTTGTGGCGGATTATGCAGGCGAACGGTGCTACGGCAACTAGTACGCTGCGTGGATACAGCGACGTACCTGCCACACACTGGGCAGCCGAAGCGATTCGCGAATTGCAAGCGAAACAGATTATGCTCGGTGTGACAAGTGATCAGTTTGCGCCGAATCGTCCGCTGACACGTGCTGAGTTTGCTACATTGGCAGTGCGCTGGCAACAGCTTGCTCCAGCTACTAGCGATCTGTCCACCTCGTTCAAAGATGTGAACGGTCACTGGGCATTGCCAAGCATTACGACGTTAATGCAGACAGGTGTTGTGAAAGGGTACGAAGATGGCACATTCCGTCCAAATGCAGGTGTGACACGCGCTGAGTTGGTTACGATGATGAATCGTTTATTGAAACGAGGCCCGTTAACCGGTGTCACAACCGCCACTTGGAAAGATGTACCTGCCACGCACTGGGCATTTGGCGATATCGAAGAAGCATCATTGACGCATACGTATACGATATTGTCAGATGGTAAGGAGCAATGGAGCGGTAAATAATACGCTGAGCTAATACAGTAGGAACGATTTGTTCGAAATGGCATAGTAGCTTATGCCGATCAGTAGATGATGTCCGATTCGTAAATGGGCATCATCTGCTGATTCGAACAAACGTGTTCTGTCATATAAAACACGATATCGATGATGTACTACGGAAATGGGAGGCGACTGTATGCTCAACTTGACCGAGGCAACTCCTAACGATGAACCGTTTTTGTTTGCAGTGTACCGCAGTACGAAAATCGATGAATTTCTATTAATGAACGTAGCCGAGGAACAATTGCATATGTTGATGCATATGCAGTTTCGCGCCCAACAACTGTCATATCGAAGTCAATATCCATCAGCTTGTCACCGCATTATTCAGATCGGTAATAAGCAGGCAGGCTATATGATTACATATTATGAAAACGAACAAGTGCGGCTTGTGTTTATCGCCTTGTTGCCGGAATTCCGCAATCAAGGTTATGGAACATTAGTATTGAATCAGCTTCAGCAAACAGCGCATACGGTATCATTACAAGTTGCGCAACATAATCCTGCACGGCAATGGTATCATCGTCAAGGTTTTACCGAGTGTGCCTATGCACCTCCTTATGTCACGATGCAATGGCAACGATCCTAATTGCTAGATTGGAGAGGGGGCGAGGCTGGCAAAGCGAATCTGAAGCCTGGAAAATATGCACATCATGATAAGCATAAATATGGAATACACCCCCGATAAGTTGAAATGCTAGATTGAGAGGAGATCGTACGATGAGCGATCATTATGTTGGCGAGATTCGCATGTTTGCTGGATTTGCAGGACAACGGACACCAGCTGGATGGAAGTTTTGCGATGGTGCTACATTACAGATTAAAGACTATGAACTGTTATATGCTTTGATTGGCACAAGTTATGGTGGTGATGGCAGAACTACGTTTAACTTGCCGGATTTGCGTGGACGGGTTCCTATTCATACAGGCATCCAACCGGTCGAAAATATCAATTATCCGTTAGCTAGCGCTGGCGGTACCGAAACAGTTACATTGTTGGGGACACAACTACCGCTGCATACGCATAGCGTGAATGTTGTAAGCGGTGCAGGCAAAGCGACAATCGATAGCCCTGCCAACGCATTTCCGGCTACAGGTACGATTGAGAGTTATGATGCGTATAATGCGTCGGCGCAAAACAAAGCGATGAACACAGGCAGTGTTAGCGCGGTTGGTGGCAATTTGCCGCATGACAATATGCAGCCATTTCTGACGATTGGTTTTATGATCGCAGTAAGCGGTACGTATCCATCACCTAACTAAATGACAGATCGGAGCTGAAAACATATGGGCGACTATTTTCTTGGCGAAATTAGACTGTTTCCTTATGGCGTAATTCCAAAAGGATGGCTTGCTTGTAATGGGCAGTTGCTAGATATTAGATCGAATGCGGCGTTGTTTAGTCTGTTGGTGACAACGTATGGTGGAGATGGCAGAAATAATTTTGCTCTGCCTGACTTGCGTGGACGTGTGCCGATTCATCTTAGTACAACTATTACCGGCGGAGCCAAAGGCGGACAAGCGAATCATGTACTGACAGTCAACGAAATGCCTGCACATTCACATACGTTGAATGTGAGTCAAGATTCTGCCAGTGAAAGTTTTGCCGGCAGCAATGTGCTGGCGAAAACCGATGGCATTCATTCGTATGCATCTACCGCGCCTAATGCTCAGATGGCGTCCACAGCAATCGGAACTGCGGGTGCCAATGTAGCTCATAACAATATGCAGCCTTATTTAACGCTTAATTTTTGTATCTCGACTACAGGCATATACCCTCAAAGACCATAGATTAGTTATACCTATTTTGAGCGACAGAAAGGAAGCTGTTAAATATGGATGCTTATATTGGTGAGATTCGTTTGTTTGCAGGGAATTATGCACCAAACGGCTGGTTGTTCTGTAATGGGCAAGAACTGCCTGTTCAAACTTATCAAGGGTTGTATGCAACATTAGGCAATCAATTTGGCGGTACTTCACCGCGAACATTTAAGCTGCCCGATTTGAGCGGCAATGTGCCGATTCATCGTGGAGCTGGGCCTGGTTTGACACCACGCAATTTTGCAGATAAAGGAGGCGTGGAAACGATCACGCTAACGACTGCGCAATTGCCGAGTCACACGCATACCGCCAATTCGGCACCGCTGGCAACTTCGCCGGAGCCGGCACAGCATATTTGGGCAAATAATGATCGAGATGCCGATAATGTAAGTTATGGCACGACGATCAATGCAGCGATGAATGCGACTGTGCTGGGAGCAAGTGGGGGCGGTAAGGCACATACGAATATGCAGCCTTATTTGGGAGTGAATTATATTATTTGTTATGACGGCGAATATCCTAGTCCTGAATGATCTAGGTGTTGTTTCGCTTGGATGTGACCGCATCGATATGGCAACGGAGTGACCACAGCGTGGCATATCGTTAAGGTTAGATGAATAGAGCATCGATGTCATCCCGACTGCTTTCAACAAGTATACATATTTTAGCAACAAGATGCACAGCAGTGGGGCGTATGAGATGAAGCGGGATAGAGACAGCGATACAGCATCGTATTGCGATTGCAAATGGATGTTTTTGAGGGCAGCATCGTTGGCGATGCTGTCCTTTTTTATTAGGTTTTATGGAAATGGAGCTTGAGTGGTATTGGATTTGAATTTGTATCGATAAAGTAAAGCGATCGTGCAGAAACGATAATCTACAGCTCGCATTTGTAACGTTTCATGTAATCGTTGAATCAATTGCCTGAGAGTAAAGCGAAATGTTCGAGGCAGTTGGAAGTTTGTGTGCGAATTTTGTTGCGAGTACATCGTCAATAAGGTTGCTTGTGCCTACCTTATTGTATTAGACTGTTCAGCAACGACCATTTTCACTGAAGTTGTATACGCCGTGTTTGTGTATGTAAGTAAAGCTCTATTAGTAGTCCACATTGGAGTTTACAGTGAAGCAGGATCGAAATGTAGATCATTTGCTAACGTATGCACGGTTGGCGTATACCCTACAGGTAAAATGGTTGGATGAACTAGAGCTGATTTTGTGTCCGTTTTATTAAAAACGGTGGTGACACAATCTGAAGTACGGAGGGGAAACAGATGGAATTTCGTGAATTGCTGGATCAAAGCTTGGAGCGTATGAACGAGGAACAGAAAACCGATTTTATTCGGCAAGTCTGTCTGATTATGCACAATCGCAACAATTCGGATTTGATCGTACGTGCGAAGATTAAAGAGATTATTCAACGCTTTGGCGTGTATGAATAAAATGCTGGATCGCTTGGTGATCATCTGAACGGCATAATCGACAATCGGCAGCATATACGCTGGAATCGATAGCTAACCGAAGCCGTCAACAGATTGCGAAGTTTGCGAGTAGCCAATAAATGAGTATAGTGAAGCTTGGACGATCAATCAGGCATATACATCGTCTGTATACCATACAGACGGTTGTATGTGCCTGATTTTGTATGTTATGGAAGTGTGTGAAGGTGAATGTAACGTTTAATCAATAAAATTATACGTTTTTTAGTGAAATTATACATTTTTTATTGTAAACCAATTGTTTGCAGTAGTAATATATTACTATGTAGTTACAATCATTTATACAATCATATGAAGATGGGCTGTTAATTTGTACTGCTGTTTTGTCGATATAGTCGGTATATAGGTAGCTACAATTATAAACAGCTCACAACAGCTACAGTATCGTTTATGTATAAAGTTAAGTCATTTACTTAAACGAACCGTTACACAGTTACATATTCGAAATGTTCTTGGCTTGAATATGCTTGTTATCCTCTGAATGATCGTCTCTCTCCAATTTGTGTGCATTATTCCATGATCCAATCTGATTTGCCGCTATCCCTTACCAGATGGCAAGCCTTATCCCCTTCCCCAGTCGTTTATCCTGTTTGATTCGTATTTCTCATCATCTACAATCACCAAGTAACCGAAGGAGCAACAATATGAAAAAATGGCTATACACGTTTATGATTCGAGCATTATGTATGCTGCTACTCATCAGTACATTTCCGGGTGCAGCGCATATTTCTTATGCAGCACCGCAAACGATCAGTTATCAGAACATGGGATCACATGATAATCAAAGTGGCTATGTGCCTTTGGGTCAGTATGACCCGATGTTTGTTGGCTATACTAGCGCAGGTAGCCTCGTTCAGATGGCTTATGGGGAATTCCAGATTTCTCCAAGCGGTTTTCCAGCTCCAGGAAAAAAAGCGGTGTTACAAGTTAAAATCACCAATATGTATAACAGTGATCCGACTACTTTCCCGCCTTCGTTGAGCGTATGGCAATATACCGGCTCACCGACGTTTGATCCATATAATGGAGGTGGAAGTGATTCGGTATCATGGCCCCCATCGGTAGATTCGATGAGAAGTAATCTGACCTATAAGCTTCTCGGAACGCAATCTGGTGATCAGGTTAAAGCAGGAGCGACGTTGACATTCGATGTGGATGCGGCGGTTAAATCAGCGGCAGGAGGATCGCTGGTGCTTCTGTTCACCGGGCCGGAAGGGGCAAGTAAAAACGGTGTTAATCGCCTCGATCTGTATACGGCTCCGGTTTTAACGGAAGTTTCCTTACCAGCCAGTGCCTCACAATCGACAGTCGCGGTCTCCAAATCAACGGTAGCTGCGGACGGAACCGACAGTGCCAATGTGACGGTAACGGCGAAGGATGCCAATGGCAATGCACTGAGTGATAAAACGGTTACACTAGCGAAAGGAAGCGATAGTTCCACCATTTCCCCTGTTCAAGCCGTGACAGGTGCAGACGGGACAGCGGTGTTTAAAGTAACCGATACGAAGCTAGAGCAAGCGACCTATACGGCGTCGATTGCGGAGGACAATATCACGATTGCACAAACGGGTACAGTAACATTTCAAGTGGGCGCTGTCAGTGCGTCACAATCTACCGTATCCGTTTCAAAAGCAACCGTAAGCGCGGACAATACGGATAGCGCTACCGTAACGGTTACACTGCAAGATGGTGGCAACCATGCGATTAGCGGACAAGCGGTAACGCTCAGTCAAGGAAGCGGCAGTTCGTCGATTACAGCAATCCAGGGTACGACCGATGCTAGTGGAACAGCGACATTTACGGTTCAAAGTAAAAAAGCCGAGTCGGTCACGTATAGTGCGACAGCGAACGGTGTGACGCTCACAGGCACTGCCAGCGTCACGTTCCAGCCTGGTGCTCCGAATGTAGCGAACTCCACCATATCAATGTCCAAAACGAGCGTAAACGCAGATGGCATTGACAGCAGTACAGTGACTGTAACTGTGATGGACGCAAACGGCAATCCCGTTAGTGGTAGATCGATCGCTTTATCACAGAGCGGCAACTCGTCGATCACAGCAGTAAATGGGAACACGACGAATGCCAGCGGACAGGTAACATTCACGGTCAAAAATACCAAAGTCGAAGCGATTATATACACAGCAAACATTGCGGGTTACCCTATGGGGATTACGGCTAACAGTGCAGTTACATTTAATGCAGGCGCGTTAAATGATACGTCCTCAACGGTGACCACTTCCACACCTAATGTGTTCGCCAACAATTTCGATTACGCGACAATTAGCGTCACACTCAAAGATGCGAATAAAAATCCGATTAGCGGTCAGGCGGTAGTATTATCACAGGGAAGTGGCAGTTCCACCATTAGAACGATTCAAGGCACAACGAATAGCAGCGGTGTCGCCAGGTTTACAGTGAAAAGCACCAAAGCCGAAACGGTCACCTATACCGCTACGACAGGCGGTACGACGCTTACCGCAACAACTGCTGTTACATTCCGGCCGGGTACCATCAGTGCATCGGCATCCAAAGTGACCGTATCCAAAGCCAATGTCACAGCAGACGGAACGGATAGCAGCACGATTACGGTCACATTGACGGATGCCAATAGCAATCCGCTCAGCGGCAAAGTTGTAACCTTGGCGCAAGTCAGCGGCAGCGGCGGCGCGACGGTTACAGCGTCAAACGGCACAACGACCGATGCCAGCGGACAGGTAGTATTTACGGTTACTGGCACGAAAGTAGGAGCCGTAACCTATGCCGCCACCGACGCCACCGATAAAATCACCTTAACCGGCACCGGTGCTGTAACATTTATTGTGGGAGCAGTGAATGCGGCATTGTCCAATGTTGCCGTCTCCAAAACGAAGGTGATCGCAGACAATACCGATAGCGCCACGATAACGGTCACATTGCATGACAGTCAATCCAATCTCATTAGCGGCACAGCGGTCACATTGTCACAAGGCGATGGCAGCTCAACGATTACAGCTGTACAAGGTATGACCGATAGTAGCGGTGTGGCTACATTTACGGTGAAAAGCAACAAAGTGGAAGCGGTCAACTATACCGTTACGGCGGGTGGTATAACGCTTACAAATACCGCCAGCGTCACGTTCCAATCGGCTGTTGTCAGTGCATCCGCCTCCAAAGTGAGCGTATCCAAAGCCAATGTTATGGCAGACGGAACGGATAGCAGTACGATTACGGTGACGTTGACTGATGACAACGGCAATCCGTTCAGCGGCAAACATGTAACATTGTCGCAAGGCAGCGGCAGCTCGTTGATCACACCATTAAGTGGTGCAACGACGGATGCTAGTGGACAGGCGGTGTTTACGGTCACTAGCACGAAAGCGGAAGCTGTAACGTATACCGCTACCGATACTACCGACAATATCCTATTAACTAATACGGGTACCGTAACATTTAATGCGGGGACGATGAATGCGTTATTGTCCAGCGTTACCGTCTCCAAAACGACGGTGACCGCAGACAATACGGATAGCGCAACGGTAACGGTCACATTGCGTGACAGCCAATCCAATCTCATCAGTGGCAAGACGGTCACATTGTCACAAGGAGGCGGCAGTTCTACAATCAAAGCTACGCAGAGCACGACCAATGCTAGCGGTGTAGCTACCTTTACCGTAAACAGCACCAAAGCCGAAAGTGTCACGTATACGGCTGCTGTTGATAGTGTAAGCTTAAGTCTGCATCCGGTACCGGTCACGTTTACAGCGGCAGCAGCGAGTGCTTCCATGTCTACCGTGACGGTTTCCAACGCGAATGCGGCGGCAGACGGAACGGACAGCAGCACGATCACCGTGACACTGAAGGATACGAACAGCAATCCGGTGAGCGGTAAAGTTGTACAACTATCACAAGCTAGCGGTAGCTCGGTCATTGCGCCAGCGACTGCTATAACGACGAATGCTAGCGGTCAAGCCATCTTTATGGTGACCAATACCAAAGCCGAAAAGGTGACCTATACCGCAACCGATGTTACGGACAGCATCACATTGACCGGAACGGGCGCTGTAACATTTGCTCCAAGTTCGGTCAATGCGGCATTGTCAACAGTAGCAATATCCAAAAACAATGCGATCGCAGACAATACGGATAGCGCGACGATAACGGTCACATTACGTGATAGTCAATCCAATCTTATCAGTGGCAAAACAGTTACACTGTCACAAGGAAGCGGCGGCTCTGTCATTAACGCCACTCAAGGCACGACAGATAGTAGCGGTGTTGCCACCTTTACGGTAAAAAGCACTAAAGCGGAAAGTGTTACCTACACCGCTAGCGTTGGCAATGTTACGCTCAGCTTACATCCGGTACCAATCACATTTACAGCAGGCGCTGCCAGTGCGGCGCTGTCTAGTATTACGGTATCCAAAGCGAGTGCATCAGCAAACGGTGCGGATGCAGCGACCGTAACCGTAACGGTAAAAGACCAATATGGCAATGTGGTCACAGGTCAAGCGGTGAGCTTGCAACAAGGTAGCAGCAGCTCGCTAATCTCTCCTGCCCAGGCAACAACCGATGTGGCAGGACAGGCAAGCTTTACGGTTACGAATACGCAAGCGGGAAATGTTGTCTATACAGCGAATGCGATCACCGCCAATGTAACGCTTAGCGGGACGGTAAACGTTAACTTTTTGTCTACTAATGCTAATTTGTCGGCAGTACAATTGTCAGCAGGTGTACTCATTCCAACGTTCATACCAGCACAGACAAGTTATCTCGCTTCGGTGCAAAATGATGTGTATGACATCACCGTTACGCCAACGACAAGCGATAGCAATGCAACGGTTCGTGTCAATGGCAATATGGTGCCGAGCGGATCGGCATCGGCTCCAATCAGTTTGCAAACCGGCACTAATACGGTGACCGTCGATGTGATTGCCGCAGACGGGCAAACACGCCAAACGTATACGATTCAGGTGATACGTGAGCCGAACAAGGACGCACGTCTGCAAGCACTGATCGGTTCATCGGCTGCATTAACACCAGCATTTGACCCGGCGATTACGCAATATACGGTCAATGTGGACAGCAGTGTGGATCGCTATTCCGTGCAGGCGGATGTGTACAATCCATTGTCCACTGTGACGGTAACGGGAGCGACGTACGACAGCAGTAAAAGCACGTATGCAACGAGTCTACAATTTGGCACCAACACGATGAAGCTGAACGTAACGGCACAGGATGGACAAACTTCTACTATTTACACCGTGAACGTAATTCGTGCCAAAGCGCTCGATGAGTTGAAGGATGCACTTGATAAATTAGCGATCGGGTATACAGGGAATGAATCATCGGCATTTGTAAGTAGCGACCTGAGCTTGCCAACGATGCAAGATGGGCTTGCTGTTACATGGAGCTCAAGTCAGCCGCAATTTGTACAAGCTAACGGTAAGGTGACACGTCCTACCGCTACTGCTGGAGACGCGACCGTTACGCTAACGGCGACGATTACGCATAATGGTGTGCAGCTTAGTCATACGTTCCTTTTGATCGTAAGATCGAAAATTATGAGTATGGTCGTTGCTCCAACGACACGGACAGGAACGAATCAGACACCGATCACACGGATCGTGTTATCCGATGGCAGTAAAGTGGATACAGCTACCGTCGGAGCAGCACAGTTATCTTCCGCACTGCAATCGGCAATGCAAACTAATACCGGCAAAGTAAGTCTGCACTTTAACGATACGTCAAGTAATTCGGCAAATGAATTGTTAGTCGATATTCCGCGCTCCGCCTATAAGTCGCTTGCTAATAAAGTCGATCTGAATGTGGGCACAAGCGATGCACAGGTGACGCTGAGCAAAAGCACATTGTCCCAGCTCGAAAATGCTGGACAAAGCTTGTCGTTCAGCTTTGCACCGGTAGATCAGACGAATGAAGCTTCCGCAGTAACGAAGCAAGCGATCAACGATCCACTCGTGCAGCAGACGGTCGGTAACAGTACGGTGACACCGGTTGGCACACCCATCACCGTTGAAACAAATTACCACTCTTACAATACAACGCTTACCTTCCCGGCATCGAAGCTTAATTTACCGCCAGGAAGCGCAGCACAGCAGGCTGCTTATGCCGCTGGATTGTATGTGTATATCCAGCATAGTGACGGTGAAATTGCGTTACAGCGTGGTACCGTACAACTGGATGCCAATGGACAAGTTACAGGCATTGCCATCCAAATTAACAAATTCAGTACATTTACAGTACTGAATGTGCAAGCGAAGTCATCTTCCTCCAGCAATAATAGTAGTTCCGGTGGAGGCGGAAGCAGTAGTGGCAGTGGTACTAGTGGTAGCAACAGTACGAATGGAAATAATAGTACCAATGGAAGTAACGGTAGCAACACAACGCCGACGCCAACACCAAGCAGTTCGGCAACACCGGCACCATCTGGAACGACAGGCGAGCATCAAGCTTATATTAACGGCTATCCTGACCATACGTTCCGCCCAAGTCAAACGACAACTCGTGCTGAGCTTGCCGCTATGCTATGGCGCATTATGCAAACTAACGGTAGTCAGCCTGTTGCGAATACAGCGGCACGTTATAGCGATGTGCCTGCTACACATTGGGCATCCGCAGCGATTCGTCAGTTGCAGGCACAGCACATTATGATGGGGGCAGCGAGCGATCAATTTGCTCCGAATCGTCCGCTGACTCGCGCTGAATTTGCGACATTGGCGGTACGCTGGCAAAAGCTGACGGCAACAGGAGCCGACAATACGGTTTCATTTACCGATGTCAAAGGGCACTGGGCAGCACCAAGCATCGCCGTGCTCATCCAAATGGGCGTCGTAAAAGGCTACTCGGATGGCACATTCCATCCGAACAAAGGCGTAACACGTGCGGAACTGGTAACGATGATGAATCGCCTGCTCAAACGTGGGCCTTTGACAGGTATAACCACATCGAAATGGCAAGATGTACCGGTCACTTACTGGGCATTTGGCGATATTGAAGAAGCATCGCTAACGCATAAATATCAACTGCTATCTGATGGAGCGGAGCAGTGGGTCGGTAATTAATGGATCGACCATAATAAAAATCACAATACAAACAAGGCATATGCGTCGTCTAAGCAAGTTGTAGATGACGCATATGCCTTGTTTTTTGGGGAGTAGGTTGCTGACGAGCTTTAGAGTGGGTTGATGCTGTCCGCTTATGACTGTGCATCGATCGATCATCACCGGAACCGAGTGGCGTTGGCATATGTCGCTACAGCGCTATGAAAATCGCGGCGCACTTGCTGGATCGATTGCTGTCGTCCATAGTGAACACGATTGGTTAGCAATACGATGACTAGTTGCTGCGGTGGATCGATGTATAAGCTTGTACCTGTAAACCCGGTATGACCAAAAGCAGCAGGTGATAACAAGCCACCTGACACATCCGCTTCATCGCCATGCAGCACCCATCCTAAGCCGCGATGTACGCCTGGCAATGGAGGCGTTTGGCTTGCGATTGCAGAGCGCAGCAGATCAATAGTGGATTGTTGAGTCAGTTGGATCGGTGGTGTTGATGTCGGTTTTGGTATTGATGGTATTGATTGAGGCTCAGTCGGCTGATCATTATTCACAAATCGTGAATGATCGGCATGCTGATTCATAATCGTCGCCTCGGTTGCAGCCAGTTGTGAATGTGAATGTGAATGTGAATGTGAATGTGAATGTGAATGTGAATGTGAAGCTGTAAGCTGGCTGGCATCGTCTGGTGGATGGAGTGGTGGCTGTTGGTGTAATAACTCCATCGACGCAGCGGCTGATTGCTGTGCTGGCGATTGCTGTGTTTGTGATGGGTATGTTTGTATTCGATTGGGCGAATCGGCGCTTGGATTGGAAGCTGGCTTGGTGGATAAATCATATTGCCCATGTACGCTGCTTACAGGCGGATTCGTCGGTAGTAAAGCAGCATGTTCAAGCCATGCACAGTGTTGCTGCGGCACGTCTTCACTCACGGCTGCCAACCAGCTTTGCCCGTAAAGCAGCAGATCGCGTGCGGTGGCAAATAAGCCTGCATGACCGGCAATTCCTCCGAGTTGGCGCGCATTTTCATCGTGTACTATGCCATGCAGCCAGCTTTGGCTTGCCGTATCATATTCGGTGGCAGCGATGCTGGATCGAAGTGTTGGAGGCGGGCAAAATAAACTTTCGTTCATGTGCAGCGGCTGCCATAATAACTGTTGTGCACCTTCCATTAGCGTCATACCGCTCACTTGCTGGAACAGCCAACCGAGCAATATAAAGCCGGGATCGCTATATATACGTGCACTGCCTGGCGAATATGCCAGCTCCAATTTGCCAATCTGTTGGATCGCTTCCATCATCGTGTAGTGCTGGCTATGACAATCGATCTCAGCAGGCAAACCGGATGTGTGCGTCAGCAAATGGCGGATCGTAATAAATCGATGTGGAGGATGGCGAAGCTCCGGTATATAATTTGCCACCGGATCATCCAGTTTGATCTTGCCCTGCTGCACCAAAATAAGAATTAAGGGTAAAGTGACCGCAACTTTGGTGAGCGACGCGCAATCGTAAAGCGTACGCTGTGTAGCTGCAATGCGCAGCTCTGCCATATCGACCGCCCAGCCGCCAGCATAATGAAACGTTTGCCCATTACAGCTTACCGCAGCTACAGCACCAGGAATGCGCCGTTCGTAAATCGCCTGTCGCAGTGGTTGCCACAGATGATCGAGCTTTGCATAGCAACTAGCCGTTACAGACGCAGCGCTATAATCAACAGACTCATGGGGAGGATGGTTCATCGGTTAATCACTCCTTTGTGAGATGAACGGATAGATGGATCATATGAATCGAAATCGATATACAACGATGTTGTCAGCCGTTTGTCCCAACGAGAGGGCGGACAGGTGTATCCGATTACGATTTGATAATAAAAGATGTACATGGAGTCTAAACGATATGTTGGATTAAAATAACGTATTAGGTAGGGTGTGTACGCAAACTCGTATGCTGCGAGCCTCACTTCACTGTAGCAAGGAAATAAGGGTAAGGACAACTTTAGTATTTGCGGTTTCCAAACACGATGTGTAATGAAAAGAAGTTTCCGTACCGCAGTAGAGATACCCCAATACACCAAGTGTGTGTCCACACTCTAGTTAATATTTATTCATTGTAGAAGCTACACAGTATAATTCAAGTTTTATAAAGTGAAGTCCATCATTAGGTGATCATTCAATTTTACTACTAGGCTGACCAGCTTACATTCAATGACTGATTAACTGCATGTTATGAAAAATATATTAGAAGCATGACATAAAAACATCTCTGCTCTGTAACATCAAACTACCTATTTAACGTGGTCAAGCTACTACATTCACTTGGAAATGAACCTGGATTTATCATTAACATGACATAAAATATATCGGATCATCTTCATTTAGTACCTTGACTGCTTTCAATATTGGCTTTGAATCCACTATATGTCCTTATTTGTAGCAGTAATCTACCCCGTTTTAAACGATATATTTAAAACGGTCAGCCTACTAGTAGGCTGTCTCAAATAAAAATCAGGTTCACACATACCTAAACGTGTTCATTGTCAAGCAATTATGAACTAGGCATACCGTGAATTTATCCGAGACAAGCTACTAGTAGTTTGTCTCAAATGGAAATTGTGTTTGAACGTACGTTAACCTATTCATCATCAAGCAATGGTTAGATCGACAAACCATAAATGTATTTGAGACAAGCTACTAATAGTCTGTCTCAAGTGGAAATTGTGTTTGAACGTACCTTAACTATTCATCATCAAGCAATGGTTAGATCGACAAACCGTAAATGTATTTGATACAAGCTATTAGGTGGTGTCTTCAAACGATCCTACTTATCTTTTTATTGTTTACAGAGGTCAGAAATAACACCTTGTACAGCTTAGTCTGACGCAAATTACCCGTATCGAACGATCTGTAAAGCAGTTTGAACTATAGGGAATAGATGCCTGCCTGTTCACGCTTGGATACGCCAATATCGATATGCTCGATACTCGATAAAATACAACCCTCTATTTACGATAAAAAATAATCACAAAAACTGGTATAATAAACAAACTGAGTCGATGGATAAATGGAAAATTTTACGTTAGTTTTACAATGGAAAAAGCAATCAAACGAGCAAACGTGTTAATAAAAGCCAAATTACAAACAGAAGGCAGGGGGGATGAGCATGACGATGGAGCAGCAAGCCGATCAGTATGGTCGCGGGATGTCGTTTATACCGGAGGGGCTGGATGAGGCGATCTGGTATTTTACCCCGTTGTTAGGACGGGATGTGTCCATTTTGGAGCCGATGGCATGGGAGGAATTGATGTGTCGTCGTGTTGGGCAAGGGCATGCGCCGATTATTCATATGTGGACGCATGAAGATGCGATGACGATCGGGTTACGGGATCGGCGTTTAAGCGGTGCGGTGGCGGCGATGGAACAATTTCGTCAGGCAGGCACATCGGTAGCGGTGCGCGCTTCAGGCGGTGCGGCTGTACCGTTGACACCGGGCATTCTCAACTTGTCGATTATGCTGCCGAATCCGAGACAACGGATCAATATTCATGATGACTTTCGTTTTATGGCGGAATGGATTAGCCGTGCGGTGCATCCGTGGACGGTGCATGTGCATACAGGGGAAGTAGAGGGCGCTTTTTGTCCAGGTGATTATGATATTAGCATTGCTGGACGTAAGTTTTGCGGAATCGCCCAGCGGCGGCAGGCGAAGGCATATATGATTACGGCGTTTGTCATTGTGGACGGCAATGGTGATGAGCTGGCGGCACAGATTAGACGATTTTACGATCTGGCGACTAGCGCTGACGATGCGGGCAAAAACTATCCGCTCGTGCGTCCGGGTACGATGGGCAGTTTAAACGAATTGGCAGGGGTGCCAACCGTTGCCGCTTATATGCTAGAGCTGCAAAAGCTGCTTCATGGCGGTAAGCCTGTGTTATTGCATCATACAGCTGGTGTGCTGGATGCGCAGGAGATTAGGGAGACGATGGTGGAGCTGCGCAGTCGTTATGACGATTGAAGTTACGGAGTGATATGGATAGCGATTTGTTATATGAACAGTAACTAATATTAGCACACTATCAAAATCGGTATTTAGCGTATTCAATGTCATGGTCGTTTAGCGCATAATACATTGACCGAGATTAATTTTAATTTTGAAGATGGATTAAGCTCTTATTTATAAGGATTTAAATATGCGATCAAATGTAGATTTTAGCTTGGTCGCTGGAATCGTACCTTGACTGCTTTCAATATTGGCTTTGAATCCACTTTATGTCTTTATTTGTATCAGTAATCTACACCATTTTAAACGATATATTTAAAACGGTCAGAGTAATAGTAGATTGTCTCAAATACATTTACGGTTTGTCGATCTAATCATTGCTTGATGATGAATAGGTTAAGGTACGTTCAAACACCATTTCCACTTGAGACAGACTAATAGTATATTGACCATGTTAAATTTTAGTTTTTATTGTTTGCTGAAATGTCTATATTTCTAAACTTAAACCAGCTTAAAAACTCAAATTAATCTCGGTCAATGGAATAGGATGATAGTTCAACCGTCAATACGTATCAATCATCTGTGTTATTGAATGACCCAAATAGCATCGTCAACGTCAGTACACTACAGATTAGAGGGATGGCTATGCAATATCGTAAGGTGAAAATTTTGGGAACCGGTAAATATATGCCTCGTACGGCTGTGACCGATGAGCAGGTAGATCATCGTCTCGGTGTGAAACCCGGCTGGGCAGCCAAAGCGGGCGGTGTCGGTACACGTTATTATGTGAGTGAAGGCGAGACCGCTTCATCGATGGGGGCGGCGGCGGCAAAGATGGCGCTGGAAGCGGCAGGGCTAGCTATCGATGATATCGATTGTCTCGTCTGCACAAGTGGCACCAAAGAGCAGCCATTGCCGAGCACGGCTTCATTTATTCAACAAGCGCTGGGTGCACAAGATTCGGGCATTCCGGTATTTGACATGGATGCGACCTGTCTTAGCTTTCTGGTCGGTTTGGATACGATGTCGTACTTGGTAGCGGCAGGGCGGTATCGTCATATTTTGTTAGTGGCGAGTGAGGTCGCTTCGGCAGGATTGGATTGGAGTCATAAAGAAAGTGCGATTTTGTTCGGTGATGGAGCGGCGGCGGTAGTGATTGGGCCGGCTGTAGCGGACGAAGCGGCAGCGATTATACATACTTCACTTCACACATACAGTCGTGGAGCCAGATATTCAGAAATTCCGGGTGGGGGCACGCGTTTTCCGCCAGAACGTCCGCAACCGTCTGAGCGTTCTTTTTTGTTCCAGATGGACGGCACGGCTATTTTTAAAATGGCATCACGGTTGTTGCCCGGCTTTATGGATGAGCTGCTGAGCGGCGCGAATACGACGATGGATCATTGTCGGCTAGTCATTCCGCATCAAGGCAGTGCGATGGCGATGCGTGTGATGCGCAAAAAGCTGGGCATTGCTGAGCAGCAATTTATGAACATTACGCCGAATCATGGCAATACGATTGCGGCTTCGATTCCGATGGGTTTGCATGAAGCGATCGTGCAACAGCGAATCCAGCGCGGCGATCGTTTACTGCTGCTCGGAACGGCAGCAGGGCTAACTATAGGAGGCATGGTGCTTGACTACTAAGACGCAGCCGCCACAATTACGGCGTATTTTGATCACAGGCGGACGGGCGCCGGTCGCGCTGGAATGGTGTCGTTTACTGCATGCAGCCGGGCATACGATTTATATAGCAGACAGCTTTCCTGCGCCATTATGTCGTTATTCCAATACGGTCAGTCGCAACTATACGGTGCCTGCGCCGCGTCAGCAGCCGGATGCTTTTATCGAAGCGCTTGCAGAAATTGTGCAGCAGGAGCGTATCGATTTGCTTTTGCCGACATGTGAGGAAATTTTCCATATTGCTGGTGGGCTGGAACGTTTGTCACAGCATGTACGGGTAATTGCGCCGCCATTGGCGCAGTTGCAGCGTTTGCATCATAAAGTGGATTTTATCGAACTCGTCCGCGCAGCCGGGTTGGTGGTGCCGGAGACGACGCTGTTGGAAAATGCGCAGCAATGGACGCAAACACAGCAACATGCCAGCCAGCACGGGCTAGCTATCGTGCTAAAACCGGTGTATTCGCGTTTTGCAGCGCATGTATCGTTGCCACCACATGCGCCGGATGAGTGGAATGGAGCAAGGGCTGTGGCGATGGAGTTGGCTGGGGTGAGTGATACGGTGAGCAGTGAAGGGGCTGCTGGGGCGCATGATAAAGGTAAAAGGGCGGAACTAACGCTAGCGGTAGGGCAAACAGTGAGTAAGGATGCGGAACGGTCCAAGCGGAAGCAGGAGCCAGAGCTGACAGTAGCGGAACTATCAGAACCAACACCAACACCAACACCAGCACCAGCACCAGCACCAGCACCAGCACCAGCACCAGCACCAGCACCAGCACCAGCACCAGCACCAGCAAAATCGGCTGCTACAACGAACTTTAGCAGGGCTAATGATGCTGCGCCAAACTCATTAACTGCTCCTGTTCCAAAAACACTATCTCCACAACAGCCGTGGGTAGCGCAACGTTTTATAGTCGGTGAGCAGCTTTGTACGTACAGTATTGTGCATGCGGGTGTAGTGGTAGCACATGCAACTTATCGGTGTCGATATCGGAATAGCCGTGCCGGAGCGAGCGTGCATTTTGAAGCATTGGAACGCAGTGATACGCTGGCATGGGTGCAGGCGCTAGTTAGCAGCTGGCGTGAGCATGAAGTCGAATATGCCTCATCTTGTTCACAAGCGCATACACAAATGAATGATGCGGCTGCATCGGGTCATGCAGCTGAGCAATATCGATGCTATCGATCGTCATCATTAGCTGCGCCATCGTTTGCCCATTTTAGCGGTCAGCTTAGCTTTGATCTGATCGAGCAGCAGCAGACAGGCAAGCTGTATCCGCTCGAATGCAATCCGCGCGCGACAAGCGGTGTACATTTGTTCAGACCGCAGGATGGATTGGAACAGGCATTGCTTAATCCGGCTCGGTTAGTGAAGCGTGGAATCATCATCCAGCCGCAGCCTGGCACACAGGTGATGCTGACAGTACCGATGCTGGTGAGCGGTATCGGCAGACGTTGGAGCAGGGCGCAGTGGCGAGAGTGGCGGCAAGCGTTTCGCAGTGCACGGGATGCGGTCTATCGCTATGATGATCCGCTGCCTGCGTACGGTCAGCTACGTTTGTTAGTAGCGGCATGGCGCATTAGCCGCAAACAACGTCTATCGATCGTTGAGGCGCTAACGTATGATATCGAATGGAATGGCTGATGGCGGAAAGGAGCGACTGATGAAAAAGGCACTTGTAACCGGAGCGACCGGTTTTCTCGGCGGCAAGCTTGCACGGTATTTGCACTGGCTCGGCTGGGAGGTGACAGCAACCGGGCGCAATGAACAGGCGGGACAGCGGCTTATGGCGGACGGGATTCGATTTGTCGCTGCCGATTTGCGTGATCGGGAATTGATTTTGGGCGCTTGTTGTGGACAGGAGATTGTGTTTCATTGTGGAGCATTATCGTCGCCGTGGGGCAAGTATAGCGACTTCTATAGCAGCAATGTAACAGGTGTACAGCATGTCGCTGAAGGCTGTAAACGCAGTGCGGTGCGCCGGCTCGTTCATGTGTCGACACCAAGCGTATATTTTGATTACAAACCGCGCTACCGGATCAAAGAAACCGATCCATTGCCTGCTCGCTCTGCTAATCATTATGCAGCGACCAAGCGTATTGCCGAGCAGTGGCTGGAGCAGCGCTGGCGTGAAGATCAACTACCTGTCATTATGCTGCGCCCGCGTGCGATCTTCGGGCCGGAGGAACAGGCGCTGTTGCCAAGATTGCTGCGGGCAAGCGAGCGATCTGGTGTGCCCTTATTAAATGGTGGCGAAGCCGAAATCGATCTGACCTGTGTGGACAATCTGTTGCAGGCGATGCTGCTCTGTTGTGAATCGGCGGACACTACATTAGGGCAAATTTACAATATTTCCAATGGTGAAGCATTGCCGTTTCGTGAGCTGGTCAGTCGGCTGTTCGGATTGCTGGAATTACCGCTACGTACGCGCCATATTCCGTATCGCGCTGCTTATGGCGTCGCAGCGATGTTGGAAGCGGCATATCGTCTGTTGCCACTGCAAGGCGAGCCGTCGCTAACCCGTTACACCGTTAGCTCAATCGCGGTGCCGCACACGCTCGATATCGGCAAAGCACAACGTGAGCTTGGTTATATGCCAACCGTCACAGTAGAGCAGGGGCTACATCAGTTTGCGCAGTGGTGGACAGATGAGCCTATCGTGCGCGAGCGGAGTTTGAACAGGTAATGACTGCTGCCTGACGGATGGAGTGATCGGTACACGGTGCGGTCGGTTGAACTATGAGGGGCATACAGGAACATAGAGTATAGGCGTTCGTAAGATGTTGTGTCTGTATGAGCCAACTGGCGGTAGCAGTATACAGACACATATAGTATAGGTATAGGTATAGGTATAGGTGAAAATAGGGCAGTATCACAGCTTAAACACAACCATGCAGTAGCACAAATATAGCTTTAAAGCTAAAGCACAGTCAGGCAATGAATAAGGAGGGATGTTGATGCAAAGCCGAATACGAGTCAAGTTATGGATTGGAGCGGCAGGGTACTGTACGCATCCCGAATTTTTGACGATTCGGGGCGGCAGCTTGCGCCCGGTGGCATTTCCGGCAGGGTTTGCTTGTATTCATCATCCGCAGCATGGGACGATTTTGTTTGATACGGGTTATAGTCGTCGCTTTTTTACGGAAACGGCTTCGTTGCCGGAGTCGCTGTATCGCTATACGACACCGGTTGTTTACGATGAGCGCGATCATGTTATACAGCAATTGCAGCAAGCCGGAGTGCGAGCGGATGAGATTCGTTATGTGATTTTGTCGCATTTTCATGGTGATCATATTGCGGCTGTGCGGGACTTTCCACAGGCGCAATTTATTTATTTGCAGGAAGCGTATGATGCGGTGCGTAAATTGCGCTCACTGCGTGCGGTAAAGGCGGGTTTTCTGCGCGGACTGTTACCGGATGATTTTGAAGCGAGATCACTGCCTTTTACGAGGCGTGATTTGAATGTACCGTATGAGCCAGGGAGCTGGAACGGTGTGGTACAAGAGCACCAAGAGCACCAAGAGCACCAAGAGCACCAAGAGCACCAAGAGCACCAAGAGCATACTGCCGTTTGTCACGATCTTTTCCGAGATGGGAGTGTGCTGGCACTGGAGCTATCTGGGCATGCGGACGGGATGATTGGGCTGGCGGTGTTGGCGGGGGAGCAAGAATATTTGCTTTGTGCGGATACGGTCTGGTCGAGTCGTGCTTTTATGGACAATCGCAAGCCACATCTGGCGGCAGGCATCATTATGTCGAACCGTCAACAATATGATCATCATATGCAGCGGCTGTGCAGATGGCATCTTCGGCATCCACAGTTGCGGATCGTACCGAGTCATTGCCGTGAGGCGCTTGATGCATGGGGAGGAGAGTGGCACGGATGAGCAACATACTGCGCATCATGTATCATTACTGGCGCACACGTCGTTTGGCACGGCGTTGGCAGGATCGAGCTGGATTGGAGCGCTGGCAGGAACGGCAAATCGTGCGCCATCTGAAATGGGTACGTCGCCATTCTACCTTTTACCGTCAGTGGTGGGCTGGAGTCCCAGACGCCGACTGGCGCCGTTTTCCGCTGATCGATAAAAGCATAATGATGGAGCATTTTGACGAGCAGAATACGGTACGATTAACGCGTACTCAGGCGCAGGCTATCGCATTGGAAGCGGAGCGGACGAGGGATTTCGAGCCGCAATTACATGGGGTGACGATCGGGCTATCATCAGGCACATCGGGCAATCGCGGATTATTTGTAATCAGTCCGCAGGAGCAAGCTGCTTGGACAGGCACTGTGCTGGCAAAGCTGCTGTCTGGCGGTTTGCGTCAGCGACATCGAATTGCCTTTTTTCTGCGTGCCAACAGCAATTTGTATGAATCGGTGCGTAAAGGCAATTTGCAATTTCGTTATTTTGATCTGACGGTGCCGATGGAGCAGCATGTTGCGGTGCTGGAACAGGAACAGCCAGACATATGGGTCGCTCCGGCTTCGTTGTTGCGCTTGCTTGCCGATGCCGCTCATGCCGGGCGTTTGACGGTCAAGCCGTGGCGAATCATTTCGGTTGCCGAAGTGCTTGATCCGCTTGATCGGGAGCGCATTGAACAAGCTTTTCGGCAGCGTGTGCATCAGGTGTATCAATGCACTGAAGGCTTTCTCGGGGCGACCTGTGAGCATGGAACACTGCATCTCAATGAAGATATCGTACATATCGAGCGTGAGTATATCGATGGGCAAAAACAGCGTTTTGTGCCGATCATTACGGATTTTTCGCGCCGGGCGCAGCCGATTGTACGCTATCGGCTTAACGATATTTTGACGCTAGCAGAGCAGCCTTGTGCATGTGGCTCGCCATTTGTTGCGGTGGAGCGTATTGAAGGACGCTGTGATGATATTTTGTACATTCGGCGGTTAGCGGAACAGGAATCGCACGAAGATGAACAGCAGGAGCAAGAAACGGCGCTTGTACCGCTGTTCCCCGATCTGGTTACGCGTGCGATCATTGCCGCTTCGCCGCACATTGAGCATTACCAGGTAATCCAGCATGATAAGGATCGGCTAGAAATTTTGTATCGGTTAAGTGGAGAGGATATCGATGCTACGGTGGAAGCGCAAATTCGTGAGCGTCTGAAACAGCTTTGCGCCGGGCTGGATGGTGCATTGCCAGCGCTTCGTTTTGGCGCATATCATTTTCAGCCGGGAACGGTCAAGCTGCGTCGAGTAGAAAGGAGATGGCAGCCGGATGGCACAAGTGGCATGGTATAACGCAGCACAGATGGAGCAAATGGTATGGCAGGAAAATGAATATGGCAGCTATGCCAGGCGCTATATGTTGCCACTGCTGTTAAACGGCGTAACGCCGTATGTGGCAAATGTGCAGACCGAGCTGCTTGTGTTGACGGTAGACGGTATTCCGCTACCGGTCACAGTGAACGAAGCCGAATATAACAATTCGTACGTATGCTCCCCTTATACGCATTATGTATCGTATGCGGAGGAGGAGCTGATAATGCTAGAGCGCCCGCGTCTTGAAAAAGCGCTTGCCTTGCTGCTGCGCGGCATCGGTAAAGGCTTGCGGCGCATTCATTTTAACCGTGTTGTGCAAATCAACAATTGGCTCGTCTCTACCAATCTGTACCCTTCATTAACCGCCGAGCAAGTTGAAGCTGTGCATAAGGCGGTACATGCCCGCTATCCGAAACATGTGATCAGCTGGCGCTCGTTAAACGAAGTGACAACGCCGATCATTCAAACGACGTTGCGGCAACAGCGCTATCGCTTGATTCCGAGTCGGCAAGTGTATTTGTTTGATCATCAGACAGGTGTCAATGCGCGCACACGCTGGGTAGTCAAGCGCGATCGCCGTTTAATCGATGCCGGACGTTATGAAGTGGTCGGGCCGGACGATATCGGTGAACATGATATTGCTCGTATTGCCGAATTGTATCGGATGCTATATATCGATAAATATTCGCAGCATAATCCGCAGTTTACGGAACGGTTTTTCCGTTTGGCACGACAGGAGCGACTGTTACATATGTATGGATTGCGCAAAGACGGGCAATTGGACGCAGTGCTTGGCTTTTTTGGTCGTGATGCGGTGATGACAACGCCGCTATTTGGCTATGATACGACTTTACCGGCGGAAACGGGTTTGTACCGCATGTTGTCAGTGCTGCTAATTGAGCTGTCTGCCACACGTGGACAGTTATTGCATGAAAGCTCCGGTGTCGGTCAATTCAAACGCAACCGCGGCGCTTATGGTGCGTTGGAAGTGTCCGCTGTGTACGATCGCGGCTGCTCGTATGCGATCCGGTGCGGCTGGTGGCTATTGGAGCAGCTATTGTATCGTATCGGTGTCCCGCTTATTCGCAAGTTGAAGCTGTAACATAGGTAGCTAATGTATAGAGCACCCAGGCGTTTGACATGATTGAAAATGAGAACTAAACAGTGAATGAGTGGCAAGCAAAAAGCGTATCATCCCCGTATTCTGCTACGTGATTTTCGCGCCAATCATCCATGATAGACAGGAGACGCTGCAATGGTAAAAGAACATCCAACAGCTCAGCCGCATACACGACAACATCGATCCACCGAATCCGCCGCTACCGGGGCAAATGAACGTTCAGGCAGCCGTGTCGCGCTAATTACCGGCAGCTCCAGCGGCTTTGGGCTGCTAATTGCACTCGTGCTGGCACGGCAAGGTTGGCATGTAATCGCCACGATGCGCGATCTGTCACGGCGCGCGGAATTAGAGCAGCAGGCAATACAGCAAGGATTGCAATCACGGATCGATTATGTACAGCTTGATGTGCATGAGGAGCATACGATCGCACAGGCAATCGCAACGCTGCTACAGCAATATGGCAGACTGGATGTGCTCATTAACAATGCAGGTTATGCGGTAGGCGGTTTTGTAGAACATGTGCCGATGGAGGCATGGCGCTCGCAACTGGAAACGAATCTGTTTGGCATGATTGCGGTAACCCGTGCCGTATTGCCAATTATGCGCCAGCAGCGCAGTGGCATGATCATCAATATGAGCAGCATTAGCGGAATCGCTGCCTTTCCGGGTTATGCGCCTTATGCAACTTCCAAGTTTGCGGTGGAAGGATTTAGCGAAAGTTTACGCCAGGAAATGTCGCGCTTTGGTGTGCATGTCGTATTGGTTGAACCAGGGGCATATCGAACAGCGATTTGGAATAAAGGATTGTCTGCCATCTATACGACCGCAGATTCACCGTATAATGATCATCTGGAAGCGGTGTTGACGTATTCGCGCCATAGCGCACTGCATGCGCCTCATCCGCAGCAAGTTGCCCAGCTGATTGGACGGCTCGTCAATAAACGCCGTCCACGTCTACGCTATGCCATCGGGCGCGGCACAGCGGTACTTGTGCTAGCAAGACGGTTGTTACCGTGGGCATGGCTGGAACGAATGATCGACCGTGTATTGCGTTAAATGAGCGCCCAGCCGTCGATTTGTTACAGTTTCTAAAATATTAAGTATCTTATTTACTGTTGCATGATTAGCTTCCCGTTTGCACGGTTAATACTACATTGGGCATGATAGTAGCGCGGGCTACCACACCCCAAGTACCGTATTAAAAACTTCTGTAGACAAAGGTGAGGACAACATGAACAACACATACAAAAGCAAAAATTTTGTCGTATGCAGCAAGTGCGGACATGAGATCGAAAATGTACTGGAGCATGTGAAATACGTATTGCACGGTCACTGTCAGCATTGTGCCGCTACACCGGAGCATAGAGGCTCTGCACAGATGGAATTGAAACGTACTTCTTGAAAGGGTTATCATTCAGCTAACGATCCAGTCACGCATTCGTATGATCGGTTTAATGGATGATCATGGATAGCGAAACTCCACTTGTACCCATGTAACGCATTAGTTGCTACCACATAATGGACGTGAACGATGTATATACATCAACATAACTTATTTTTATCTTATATATGATCGAATAAGCTCTCGTACAGGTGCCAGAGCTAGCACAAGGCGTTCTTTTCCAAGGCGGAAGGGGATGCCTTATTTGTTGTTTGCGAGCGATTGGCTCACTACAATCTATCTCCCTAGCAAAAATACAGCTTCCCGACGATATCAACACATCGATCGGGAAGCTGTATCTGTTTATTATTTTATTCGCTCCAACTTACGCTTACTTACTATTTTCCGTTGGTTGCTTCGATTGATTCGTGTTGGGGCTGCTATGAGTACCTTCGCTATTGCTGTTATTCGTATCCAAATCGGGATCAAGGTTTTTCGCGCCGCCATTATCGATGGTTGCTCCATTATCCTGCTTGCCTGCTTCGGAAGCGGGAATCGGTGACGAATTGGTGGTAGAGCCGCCTTTGGTATCATCAAGCATCGGTTCATTTTTCACATCGTCTGCTGCTGCCAGATTAATATTGCTAAGGAAGTTGGAAACATTACGCAAATATTCGCGCGGATGCTCACGGAATTCCAACTCATGATGTGCGCCAGGGATGATCCATAACTCAGAATTAGGATTCGTCTGGTTAGCGGCAAGCAGTTCAGCGATCTGATACGGTGCTTTATTGTCTTGCGTACCGTGGATAAAGAAGATTGGGAACGGATAATCTTTCTTTTTCACCTGTTGGTACGGAATTTGATTTAAGCTCGTACCGTTGACGATCGGCAGCAGCATTTCCATAATCTCAATCGATGGATGCTGCGGCAAATCGAGCTTTTGACGGATATTGTAGTATAGCGTGTCCGGCTCCAGCAGAAATGTGCTGTCCAAAATCATCGCGTCCACTTGATTGGTCAACAACCCTGCTTGTAGCGCTGTGCCTGCCCCCATCGAAAAGCCCCATACAACAAGCTCTTTGGCACCACGCTGTTTGGCGAAATCAATTGCGCCGAGCAGCTGCTGCGACTCTTTTTTGCCGCCAGTAGCGACTTCCGGATTCGTTTTGGAGGCAAAGCCATAATCGAACATAATCACATTAAAATTAAGTCGGTGTGCAAAATGAGCCAAATCATACATTGGAATCCATGTTTCTTCACGATTGGCGCCATAACCGTGGCTGAAAATAATCGTTTTGTTCGACTTGGTAGCGGCAGGGATATACCAGCCTTGCATCATCCGACTGCCGTCATGCGCAGGAAAAGAAATGTCCTCGTACGGCATGCCTTTAGCCTGCATCGGGTTGGAATATACACTCGCAACGGTCGGATAAGACAGCACCCACGCAATGTACGCATGCAAGGCTACAAAACAAAATAAAAAGAAAAAGACGATCGACAACAGAAAAGCCACAATAATATGCTTAAAGCGAAGCTGGCGCGTTAGCATAATCGGCGTTTCTTCGGGCTGAGCTGCCGGGGTCCTGTTGTTACGTTCGACAGATGTTGACATAGGAATGAGGCCCCTCCTGAAAATGAAAAAATTTGGTAAATACATGGGGTTAGCAACGATATTCAGCAATGGATCAAGCCATTTTCATAATAATTCATTGTATCATTGACATGTGGTGGTATCCAGCTTCGCCTATGCATATTACATATGTTATCGGTCTATTTTGCTTTACGTTTACACATAGCTTCGATATAATTTATGTAACCATGTTTCATCCCGTGAAACTATATGGATAAGCAATCGCAGCATAGAACGGCTGCCGCTTCTGATGCAGCCAGTGGAGGCGAATTATAATGGAAGATCGCAAGCTAACGGTGCGCGCTGTCGAGCGTGCACTTGATATACTACTTTGTTTTACCCGCTCCGGTGATCTCGGACTCACTGAGATCGCTTCGGAAATCGGTTTGCACAAAAGCACGGTTCATCGTCTGCTTGCCACATTAGAGGAACGAGGTTTTGTCGTGCGCAATAGTGCGACCGATAAATACCGTCTCGGCATCAAAATTTGGGAGCTGTCTACTCATTTATCTCAGAGCGATGACCCGGCAACGATGCTGCTGCCAGATATGGAGCAATTGCGCGATCGTCTCGGTGAAACGATTAGCTTGTACATTCGCGATGGTGCTGAGCGTCTGCGTATTCAGGCAGTACAGAGCAACCAGGCGATTCGCCGCGTCGCTCCGGTTGGCGCAAGGCTGCCGCTGACGGTAGGTGCATCGAGCAAAGTGTTAGTCGCTTTTTCCAGCGAGCAGGAGCGCGAACATATTCTCGGTATGGCAGAATGGCCGACAAATGTCGATCCAGATATGTATCGTCAGCAGTTGGATGAAGTGCAGCAGAGCGGTTATTCGACCAGTTATGAGGAACGCGAGCCAGGCGCAGCAGCGGTCGCTGTGCCGATCTTCGACAGCGCCGGGCAATTGCGTGCATCGCTATCATTGTCAGGCCCGGTCAGCCGGTTATCGATGGATAAGCTGCATGAGTATGCACCGTTGTTAATTGAAGCGGCGCATACTATGGGGATTAAGCTACGGTAGAAGGAGCTTATGTTTTATAATCTTTATATATTTTGATGTAGTAGAAGCATAGTAGATGGAAAATTAGGTTCGAGCGCACTTCAACATGTTCTTCATGATGAAGCGATCATAACATACGTATGCCATACAAATAATTATATATGATCCATGCAAAAAAACTGCCTTCATTTTAGGCAGTTTTTTGCATAATCGGTATTAACAATCTTTTGTTTGCACACCCAGTTCATTTAAAAAGTTACTTAGTGAAGAAAATGAATATTCGTAATCGCGTTTATGCCTATTTTTCTTAGCCGATTTTTTAAAGCCTTTAATATAATTGAAAGCCAGTTTCTTAATCTCATTGAAATTCTCATGGATCATTTTTTTCTGTTTATGAGAAATCTGCGCTTCTTCCACTCTATAGAGAGAAGGATCATTCACGATGACTATTTTTCTAAAATCTAGTCCGGCATTCGGTCTTTTGGTAGAAGGGACATGGTAAAATGTTTTTTTTAAATTTCGATCATGAATTGGAACCTCACTACGTAAAGGGATAAGATATGTATTGTGTTCATCTTCGATTTTAATGCACACATAAACGCGACTTTCTCTATCTTTTTTATTTTTTGTTTTGTCTAACACTTGATCATCAAGCTGCTGACTGAAAAAGGAGTCATTTAAAAATACATACTCTACTTTTTCAGCAGATTCAGAGGAGAGGCAAGACACTATATCTATTGTCGTTTCAATTTCAGTATGTAGAATACTGTTCTTTTCTATTCGTGTTACTCTTTTGTTTACTTCCAAAGTGTTCCGCCTTTCTGTTCAAAAAAGGAGAGAGCGTTATGTACGCTCTCTCCTCGAATTTTTCGATTTAATTATTTAGCCAGGGTAGAACCGCCAAACCCTCGAACTTTTCGATTTAATTATTTAGCCAGGATAAAATCGCCAAACCCTCAAACTTTTCGATTTAATTATTTAGCCAGGGTAAAATCGCCAAACCCTCAAAAATTGATGAGTTAAAAGTGTTACGTGTATAGTTTAAACTTTGTTTGCCAAAGTATCAACGAATCCACTGCTATTTTACCTAATAAAAATAGCCTGCCCACTCCATAAAGAGCGGCAGGCTATTGGCTATGCTCATCTATCAGCAACATCATTGCGTTGGATGAGGCTAATCGATCCAATCAAGCGTAATCGGCAACAAATTATACCGTTTCGCCTTTGTTAGTGTTTTGGATCATCTGACGCAGAACGGTTTGCAAAATACCACCGTTATGGTAGTAGTCTACGTCAACCGCGCTATCGAGACGAACCGTAGTCGGGAATTCGAATGTTGTACCGTCTTCGCGGGTAGCGGTAACGTTCAACGTTTGACCTGGTGTTACATCATTGCTCAGACCGGTAATATCGAACACTTCCGTACCGTTCAGACCGAGCTGTTTCCAGCTATAGCCATCTTGGAATTGCAGTGGCAGTACGCCCATACCGACCAAGTTACTGCGGTGAATCCGCTCGAAGCTTTCAGCGATAACGGCTTTTACGCCGAGCAGGAATGTACCTTTTGCCGCCCAGTCACGAGAGCTACCTGTACCGTACTCTTTACCAGCGATAACGACCAGATTTTGGTCTTCCGCCTGATAACGCATCGATGCATCATAGATGGACATCACTTCATCGGTTGGCAGGTATTTCGTTACACCGCCCTCGGTGCCCGGAGCGACTTGGTTACGGATACGGATATTAGCAAATGTACCGCGCATCATCACTTCGTGGTTACCACGACGGGAGCCGTAGGAGTTGAAGTCTTTACGCTCTACATTGTGCTCTTTCAGGTATTGACCCGCTGGTGAAGATGGGGAAATATTACCTGCAGGCGAGATATGGTCGGTCGTTACGGAATCGCCCATCAGCGCCAGCACGCGTGCATGACGGATATCTTGAATATCGTTCAAGCCGCTGCCCAGGTTTTGGAAAAATGGCGGGTTCTGGATGTAAGTAGAATTTTCATCCCACTCGTACAGTTCGCCTTGTGGTACAGGGATTTCATTCCAACGTTTGTTGGCGGTAAATACATTTTCATAACGGCTGCGGAACATTTCCGGGCTGATCGACAATGCGATCGCATCACGAATTTCTTTTGCGGTTGGCCAAATATCTTTCAGATATACAGGCTCGCCTTGTTGGTCGTGACCGATTGGATCATGAGTCAGATCGATGTCTACCGTTCCTGCCAATGCGTAAGCAACGACGAGTGGCGGGGAAGCGAGATAGTTCATTTTCACCTGGGCATGTACGCGGCCTTCAAAGTTACGGTTACCAGACAATACGGAAGCAACCGTCATATCGTTATCCGCAATTACTTGGCTTACTTCGTCTGGCAATGGACCGGAGTTACCGATACATGTTGCACAACCGTAGCCAGCGAGATAGAAGCCGAGTTGCTCCAGATACGATTCCAGACCTGCTTTTTGCAAATATTCGGTAACGACGAGTGAACCTGGTGTCAGACTTGTTTTCACATAGCCTGGCACGGTCAGTCCGCGCTCAACCGCTTTTTTGGCAAGCAGACCTGCGCCGAGCATAACGCTTGGGTTGGATGTGTTCGTACAGCTTGTGATTGCGGCGATGACAACAGCGCCTGCGCTCATTTCGCTCTTTTTGCCATTTGGATGCTGAACTGCAACCTTCTCAGCGATTTTGGCATCGGACAGACCGTAGCCACCGGATTCAACTGGCGTGCGAATCGCTGTGTTGTAGCTTGTTTTCATATCGGTCAGCTCAATGCGATCTTGTGGACGCTTCGGACCGGCAAGACTTGGTACAACGGAAGCGAGATCAAGCTCGATCACATCGCTAAATACCGGATCAGGTGTCTCGGATGTGCGGAACATGTTTTGCGCTTTGTAGTACGCTTCAACGAGTTCAACTTGCTCATCGGCACGACCCGTATTACGCAAGTAGAACAGCGTTTCATCATCAACCGGGAAGAAACCGATCGTTGCGCCATACTCAGGTGCCATATTTGCGACCGTTGCACGGTCAGCCAGACTGATATTTGCCAGACCTGGGCCGTAGAACTCAACGAATTTGCCGACAACGCCTTTTTTACGCAGCATTTCGGTAACAGTCAGCGCAAGGTCAGTCGCTGTCGCGCCTTCGCTTAGGCTGCCTGTCAGCTTGAAGCCGATAACTTCAGGCATAACGAAGTACAGCGGTTGTCCGAGCATACCCGCTTCCGCTTCGATCCCGCCGACACCCCAACCAACAACGCCAAGACCATTAATCATCGTTGTGTGGGAATCGGTACCGACGAGCGAGTCAGGGAATACTTGTGTTTCGCCATCGACGGTTTTGGTAGCCGCTACAGAAGCGAGATACTCCAAGTTAACCTGGTGCACGATACCAGTTGAAGGTGGAACAGCGCGGAAGTTATCGAATGCCGTTTGCGCCCAGCGCAGGAAACGGTAACGCTCCTCATTCCGCTCAAATTCAACGTTTACATTATATTCAAGCGCATCCGGGCTGCCGAACGCATCTACCATAACAGAGTGGTCGATAACGAGGTCAACCGGTACGAGCGGGTTGATCTGTTTTGGATCGCCACCCTGACTTTTTACATAATCACGCATAGCGGCAAGGTCAACAACGACCGGTACGCCGGTAAAATCCTGCAATACGATACGTGCAGGGATAAATGGAATTTCTTTTTCTTCGCGGCCTTCAGCCCATCCCGCGAGTTGCTTGACATGTTCTTCCGTAATCGCACGGCCGTCAAATTGACGAACGGCTGCTTCAAGCAGCACACGAATCGAGAATGGCAGCTTGTCAATGCTGGAAAAACCTTGCTCTTTCAGCGCTTCCAGGCTGAAATAACGGTAACTTTTGTCTTTCACTTTCAGTTCACGGCCAACGGAAAATGAATCTTTAACGGACATAGATGAACCTCCTTGAATGAAATACGGCTTACAAAATTACAGCAAAAAATGGAAGTGGTGAAAAAGATTCAATCTGGAGGAAACAATCGTGGATATACAGAATAGTTGTTTCACAGAATGAAACTTGATTTCAAAAACAGTCACTATGTTTAGTATACCGTTTACATCGGAGCGCGTAAAGTTCTTTTTATAGAGAATATACGATCAAAAACAGATCAAAACAGAAGCCAAACGAATGCCACGCATTGTACGTGCAAGCGCGTGGCATTCGTTTGGCGACTAGGAGATGCAATGTTTGCTATTATAAATTGGATGGATATGAACAGACTAACTATGTAACGCTTTATTCTAGCAGCATAGAAGCGTGTTGTGCACAATAAGTACGCTTAAAGTGAATCATTCGGTGTTATGCATCTTAATTTGTTATGCATCTTAATTTGTTATGCATCTTAATTTGTTATACATGTTAATAAGTACGGATGATGTTAGCGAATAGAGCAGAATAGAGCAATAGAGCAATAGAGCAATAAAGCAATAAATGAATAGATCATATGATCATACTCGCGATCATGTATCGATTCGGCACTGACGTTTGTTCATGTTCACGATATCGGTGCAGGATAAGCGGTTGAAAACAATGAATTGCCGTCATCGCTTTGTACTACCTACGCTGAAGCTGTGAGTGCATACGGTCAGCAGCGAGCAGCTCCGCTTGAACGCTCAATGTTATTGTATTCGCTTAATCGGCAGGGATAAATTTATAGCCCATTCCGCGCACATTGACGATATATTTCGGATTGTGAATATCGGACTCGATTTTTTTGCGCAAATTGCTCAGATGCACCATCACAGTGCGTGTATCACCTAAACTATCCATTCCCCAAACGAGATCGAACAATTGTTGGACAGAGTAAATGCGATTAGGATGTTGAATGAGACAGGAGAGCAATTTAAATTCTTTAATTGAGAGCATGATCACTCGATTTCCGAGTTTGACAACATGACTGGTCAAGTTGATTTCCAGTTCGCCATAGTGGATCACATTAAGCGGGGTAGCGGTGCCTAAACTGGACAGCAAGAAGTAACGTCGTAGATGTGCTTTGACACGAGCGATCAATTCGCGAGGACTGAATGGTTTGACAATATAATCGTCGCCACCGACACCAAGTCCCAAAATTTTATCGGTTTCTTCATCACGGGCACTCACAAAAATAATCGGAATATGAAGCGTTTTACGTAACTCTCGGCATACATCGTATCCATCCAGCTTGGGCAGCATAATATCAAGCAAAATGAGATGGGGCTGAAACAGCGAAGCCAGTTGCAGCGCTTCTTGTCCATCCTGAGCGGTCTGCACCTCGTATTGCTCGCGCTCTAGATAAAATGATAAAAGATTACGAATGTTTTCTTCATCTTCTACAATCAAAATACGCTCGCATGCCATACGAATACCTCTTTCATCATGGAATTCAATTAAGCAACTTAATTGCCATCGCATTCATCATAGTGCATTTTTTTATGAAGTAAAAGGGAAAAAATGGTATTTTTTTATAGTATAGTGAGAAAGTTGGGAATGAGCAAGGAGATTCAAATTTATTAAAGAAAAGTTTAACAAACTTTGATGATTACTTGATTGTTATGTACAAAGGGAAGCGATTGAAATCGCCTTTTCCAATTAAAATAAATGCTTAGCAATATTAAAGATAGTTAAAATTACCTAAAGGTTTTATAAAAATCCTTGAACGATTATTTAGCGAAAATTGGCTATACTGGATCAGATGGCAGTGATTATGATAAACGTGTAGTCCAAATCCAAAGGAGGAATAAAACAATGGCAACTACTACTAGTTGGGATGATGGCAAACTGGTTACTTTGAATCCGGGTGATACTGTGAGTAACACAAAAGGGTTGAACAAAGGGCAATTATACGCATTAGTTTTTTACAACAGTTCTAATAAGGATGCAAGTACAGATGTTAGTATTACTACAAGCCAATCTACTGAACCAATTACAGTGACCGTGCCTGGCACAACCGCTCAACAAGGTCTCGCATCACTCCTCTTTTTTAATGGTACAGACACTGACACTATTTCTGCCGCCGTTACGCAGAACCAACCGGGTGGGGAAATTCAGGCGTTCATTGCCAGCGTAAAAATGCCTACCAATACGACTGGTATTAACAATACTGAATTGCCGTCAGATGGGCAGCTTCATTTATTTAATAAATTCACTCGCTTTTACAGCGTACCTGGAAGTCATTGGTATCAAGGCACAATTAAAAGCCTGATTAATCAATTTATTTCTGTTCAATTTAAAGAACAATCTGCGATTGTGAATGTAGTAAACGCTCAATCTAATCCTGAATCTACCATACAAAAAATCGGTATTGCGAAAGAACAGGTTACTATTAACTTTCATAAAAGCAATACACTTCAATGGAACTTTCAAGGCAACGGAAATCAAATTGTTTGGTTTAATGCGGATAGCGCTCAGAATTCTGGAGATGCAGCGATTTCTTTGCAATCTCTTCAAAATTTATTCGAATAACAACCTATTGATAAACTCGAATTGTGAAGGGATTAGGGATACAATCGGAGTTGGTTATGGGGGAAGTACCTAGATGAGTATTTGTATGCACACATTGAGTATCGTATGGGGAATGATCGTCTGTCTAATTAGTGTGAGCTGTTGCGGTCTCGGTATCTGGTACTATTGCGTGTGCAGTAATAAATAATGTTGATTCACAAACTATTAGGAGGTCATAAACAATGACAGTTGTACACGTATCGCCACCGTGGTATACCGTTTGGAATCAGATTTACAATACGATCGGACAGGACGCTGCCGTTAAGGTTGAGCCGCTGGACACTTCGCACAATCCGTATGTTGTAGAGATCGCAGTCGAAGATGCAAGCAAGGGCGGAGCGTTGGCAACTATTGTTGTGCCAAGTTACTCGTTTGGCGGTGTGAGCGTTGAAGTTCGCGTTGTGGATGCAAACGGCAAGCAGTACGCACCAGCTGTAGGAGAAAATGTGCAAGGTGTAGCGAAGCTGTTTCAGGCTGCTCTAAAGGACAATCCGCTGTTCACAGGTGTTGAAGTACGTCCGTACTTACCGATTCAATCTTCCCAAGTTGTATTCCCGATTTTCGAAGCATCGGTTATCCAGTTTTACAATGATAACCTAGTTGATTTTTATGGCAATTATAACGATACTGCCGCCGCTGTGTTTCACCAGATTTTGTTAAATGCGGTAAATGGTATTACCGTATTGGCAAGCACGAAGTCGAACAAATAAGCAAGTTTGTTCGCGGTTGCCCTGCGCTGTACAGAAGCTGTGTAGCGGAGTACAGCATTGTGCCGCACAATATGCATAAATGATGAAGAAGGGCGATACGATCCGTTGTATCGCCTTTTTGTTATGATGACGGTGAAATGGTGATCGTAGTAAACTTTTTTTGCAGCCGCCCCCGTGAACATTTATACTAATTAAAGGCCATATCACAGCCTGGCTGTCCGCTTGCCGTAATGACTATTTGTGATGAGCGAACGGTGTTTTACACTTGGACAGCAACGACGACTGTACGTTTTGACCTTACTTTCAGATCATAATTCCAAATATGAACAACAATTAACGGGGGTTCCGACATGACAGCAACAAAATTAACCGTAGGGCTAATCTACGGTGGCAAATCCGGTGAACATGAAGTATCGTTACAGACGGCATTTTCCGTCATGAATGCACTTGATTATGGCAAGTATGACGCTGTGCCTGTATATATCGACAAACAAGGGCGCTGGAATATGGGACAGACGCATCATGCGGCACCGGCGCACTTGGACCAACTGCAATTGGATGGCGGCGAGCAGGCGACGGCGGAAGCGATGAATGTGCTCTGGCGCAAGCTGAGCGGTCAAGCGAGCGTAATCGATGTACTGTTTCCACTGTTGCACGGTACATATGGAGAAGACGGTACGATTCAAGGGTTGTTTGAAATGATGGATATGCCTTACGTCGGTGCCGGTGTACTCGCATCGGCGGCAGGGATGGACAAGGCGATTATGAAAAGCCTGTTCGCGCAAGCAGGATTGCCACAGTGCAAATACGAAACGTTTATCGCTGCCGAATATGAGGCAAATGCGCATGATATCCTTGGCAATATCGAGCATCATCTAGGTTTCCCATGCTTCGTTAAACCGGCGAATCTCGGTTCCAGTGTTGGCATTAGCAAGGCGCGGGATCGGAATGAACTGGAACGGGCGATTCAATACGCACTCCGTTTTGACCTGAAAGTCATAGTGGAAGAAGCGGTCGATGCGCACGAGGTGGAAGTAGGTGTACTCGGCAATGAGCTGCCGCTTGCGTCCGTGCCGGGTGAGATCGTATCGTCCAGCGATTATTATGATTATGAGGCAAAATATGTAGACGGCAATTCCCGCATGATCATTCCGGCTGAGATCGATAGCGAACTGGCGGAAAATTTGCGTGAGCTTGCTTTGCGTGCATTTAAAGCGATCGATGGTAGTGGCTTGTGCCGTGCCGACTTTTTCGTACGTCGTAGCGACCGTGCGATTATGATTAATGAAGTGAACACCATGCCAGGATTTACCGCTTACAGCATGTATCCACTGCTATGGCGCGAAACCGGCAAATCCTATCCAGAGCTGCTTGACCAGCTTATTCAGCTCGGTCTGGATCGTTATAATAAGCGTCATACTCTGCAATTCAAGCGTGATTAAGCTTGTGTGACAGACGGCGCTCCAAGTCGTAGCCCTGTCATGCTAATGTGACGGGGCTATATCAATTGGCGTTTGGATGGACAGTAATAGTAGCTTGACCGCGTTAAATAAGCCGTTTGATATGGCAGAGCAGTGATATGCTGCTGCTACGATTCCAGTGTATTGTTCATACGATGGAGTCTATCAGACATCGAATGTAAGCTGGTCAGCCTAATAGAGTCGTTGTATGTACATGGTTATAGTTGGTTGACTTGCTGTTGCTTATGTACTTGGTCGATTGTGTTTGCCTGGTGCAGGCAATGAGCTGCTGCAAGTGATGGATGCCCAACGACCTAGCATTTCAATTTACGAACATAATGAGTACGGCTGTTATATCGAGCCTACAAACGGTTTATGGTTTAATAAGGACAAGCACGCATATCAGTTACAATTTCATTTCTATAAGGAGGCGAACCAGATGGGCTTTCAAACCGAATTCAATTCCGTCTGCAAATTCAAAACGGAGCAGGAGCTGCTTGATCTGCTCGAATACGGTAAAGGCAAAATGGTCAAGCAAGGATTTCGCGTATTTCCGACTGGGCAAAAGGTGATTGCATACACCCCGCAAAATTCAGCGATTGCCATCGTCAAAATTACCGGCTGTATCGCCGAAATTAATTTCCAAGGTCAGGAAGTAACCGAAGTGGAGATGGAGCTGATTCGTAAGCTAACACCGGAGGAAGCGCGTGTGCAAACCGAGCTGGCATACGAAATGTTTTTTGGTGAACAGGAACAACCGGACGCATGATCGTGCGGTTTGGATACGTCGCCATCTCGTTACAGCTCCAAGATGCTTCTCCCTCCAAAACGATGACGATGACCCATTTTCGCAAGCTAACCGATCGTGCTGCCGGATTGCGCAGGCTGGAAGCGATCGGACGCGCCAATTTACAAACGACGTTGCGTGTGCTAAAACATAATGTCGCCGAGGATATTCATATGTACCGGATGAGTTCCAAATTGATCCCGCTCGCCACCCATGCTGAGCTGCAAGACTGGGACCCGATTACCGCGCTAGAGCCGGAGTTTGCCGATATTGGCAAGTATGTGCGCGAGCATAGGTTGCGGGTATCGTTTCACCCGGATCATTTTACGGTCATCAATACGCCGCGACCGGAAGTGCTGGAAGCGGCGGTACGCGATTTGCGCCATCATGTGCGTATGTTAAAAGCGATGGGACTGGATGCACGCGCCAAAAACAATATCCATGTAGGCGGTGCGTACGGTGATAAGCCGACAGCGGCGGATCGGTTTGTCGAACAGTTCAGCCAATTGGACGACGATATCCGCTGCCGAATTACAGTCGAAAATGACGATAAAACATTCACCACACCGGAGACACTGGACGTGGCGCAGCGTAGCGGCTTGCCGATGGTGCTGGACATTCATCATCATATGGTGAACAGCGCAGGGGAGTCGGCAGCGCTGTATTGGCCGGATATTGCCCGTACATGGGAATCGCCGCTGGCGCGTACCGATGTGCCGGAAGGCAGTTATCTGCTGCCGAAAATTCATGCCTCCAGCCCGCGCAGTGCTACCGATCAGCGCAGTCATGCCGACGGTGTGGAGGCGGCGCCGCTGCTCGACTTTTTGCGTCAGGCGGCACGCACGTCCAGCCATCTCGATGTGATGCTGGAAGCGAAGCATAAAGACTTGGCATTACTCGCATTAATGAACGATTTGCGCGCCCTTGAAGGGGATGGGGTACGGATCATCGACAAAGCCAGTATCGAAGTGTTACCTTAAAGACAGACGAACTGTCTAATACGATGCAGGCAGCGCCAACCCTTGCGAACAGGAAGCGGTGGATGCTGCATCTATACTTAATTGATGTTGACATGCAAGCATGAAGACCGGATCGCAGCTCTGGCTGTCGGTCTAATATATCCAGGGGGATTGAACATGGAAGATAACCAAAAGCAGCCCTATGTTGTCAGCAGTAAAAGCCGTGTTGCCGTTGCGATTAACGCCGCATCGAAAACAGGCGAATGGATCAAAAGCAAGCTGGGCAGCTATCGCCAATTGGACACCAAAACGTCATCACAAGATTTAGTGACCGAAGTGGACAAAGGGGCGGAGCAGATGATTCGCAAGCTGGTGCAGACGTATTGCCCTGGCGATGCTTTTCTCGGTGAAGAAAGCGCAGGTGTCGGTGCGGAAGCGTCGATCCGTGCGGTGGAAGCGGTCAAGGATGAGGAATACGTCTGGATTGTCGACCCGATCGACGGTACGACCAACTTTGTGCATGGTTTTCCATTTTATTGCGTATCGATTGCGGTTGCCCATAAAGGTGAGGTGATCGTTGGCGTTGTGTATGATCCGACCCATGACGAGCTGTTTGTGGCGGAAAAAGGTAAAGGCGCGTATGTGCACGGCAATCTGATGCATACAGCCGATCATCTGAAGCTGGCGGAAAGTCTAGTAGCTACCGGATTTCCTGCCAATACGAGCGTAGAACGCAATACGAAATCGCTGATCGACCTGCTGCCCAAAGTGCGCAGCATTCGTAATGGCGGCTCAGCGGCATTGCATCTCGCCTATGTAGCTGCCGGACGGCTGGATGCCTATTGGGAAGTCGGTTTGAACGCTTGGGATTTGGCGGCAGGTGCATTGCTCATTACCGAATCAGGCGGGCGGATTAGCGATATTTCCGGTTCGGATTATGAACTGACCGTGCGTAATGTAGTAGCAACGAATGGGCATATTCATGATGAATTATTGCAGGAGCTGCACGCATCCGGGCTAAAAGCATTGCCAAAGTGAGCAACGCGAGTATACTTTAGGACGTGAAGCGTGAAGCGTGAAGCGTGAAGCGTGAAGCGTGAAGCGTGAAGCGTGAAGCGTGAAGCGTGAAGCGTGAAGCGTGAAGCGTGAAGCGTGAAGCGTGAAGCGTGAAGCGTGAAGCGTGAAGCGTGAAGTGTGAAGCGTGAAGCGGCAAAGATGCAATATGCGGTGGACAGCATGTATAATAAATGCATCAGCATGGCGCAAACGGCAGACTGATCATGCAGGCGGTTTGCGAGCGAGCGCCAAGCTGATTTTACAGGTCGTGAAACGGGTAAATAGTCGGTAGCACTAACGCTGTCTGTACGCAGCAATGACTGGAGCGATAGCATGGATCATGGATCGCGATTGTGCCAATCATAACGATGCAGGGGAGTGACCGTATATGTCATCATCCGACGAACTGGAACGTGAACTGAGTGAACGTCTGATTGACGGGGATATGGTAGAGGAAGAACGCGACAGTCGTGAACGTCGATTGATTCCACCAAAGTATGAGATGCGCATCCAGATGGAGCATGACCCAATCGTCGAGGAAACGCTACAATACCGCAAACTGGCGCGCGAACTCGATGATCGGTACGATGATTATTTGAAACGTGCCCATCGTGCGGAGTCATCGAACGATAACCCGGAAATTAATTGATGCTGTTGACACGCAGCGAATTGTGTTGATGCTAATGAAATCGTATGGAAATGATGTTGAAAAAGATGGAAAAGCCAGACGGCTGCCGTAGTCTGCAATGTGGCTACCGCAGCCGTTTTTTGTATACTTTTGTTGGATATATTGGAATTTGGGTGTATTAGAAAAGTGATTTATCGGAAAAAGTTGTGTGTTGAAATCGTATTTTGCATATTGGAACAGACACGACATCACGGATAAACAGGGAAAAGGAGCGAGTTATGAACAAAATCAAACATAAGCATACCCGTCCTACAAGCAGCCTAACATACGAGCAGCAGCTTAGCGAAGGATGTGGCACACAACCGCTTTCTGCGGCTACGGTCACAACCGGCAAGCGTACCTGGCGCAAATTGCTGCTCTATAGCACGGTAACCGCGCTGCTCGCAAGTAGCGGTGCATTGCCGGTAGCCGTTGCGCATGGTGCAGCAACGGCGATCACCGCCAGCGCTTCCACCGTACCAAACACGACGATCCAAAATGGAGGCAATCGTGCCTATGAACATATCGTCTTTCTCGGTGACTCGCTTACGGTCGGTTATGAACCGGATCGATCGGCAGCCGATTATGACGGCTTTACGACAAGGCTGAAAGAGCAGGAGCTGTTTCGCGGGCGTGCCAGTGTGGACAATGAAGGCATTCTCGGCTTGACGAGCAGCGGTTTGCATCAATATGTAAATGCCATTACCGCTGGCAAAAAGGTCAGCACAAGCGATATCCAAAGCAATCTGCCAGGTAAGGCGCGTACACTGGATGGCGCACAGGCGGCAGCGCACATTCGTAGCGCCAATCTGATCACCATTACGATCGGCGGCAATGATTTTCTGAATGCACTCGGTTCATTGACCGCATTGCCGCAAGATTTATCCGGTCTGAATCTGGAACCGGTCTTGAACGGCTATGAAAATAATCTAACAGCCGTGCTTGATCAACTAAGCGCGCTTAACCCGGCAGCAACGATCGTGATCGCTGATCAGTACCAACCGGTGCCTGCCGTATCGGGTGCAGGTGTATATCGCGGACTGAACGAGCTAGCTGCACAATTTAGCGCTATCGTCGATCATACTGCCGCCGAGTATGTCGCACAAGGCAAAGATGTGCGTGTCGCGCATATTTCCGAAGCGTTTAAAGGCAATGAATTGGGCATGACGCATATCGCGCAAGGGGATATTCATCCGAATGCGAGCGGTTATCAGGCGATTGCGCTGGCATTTAGCCGGGCGATCTGGGGGGACAACGGATATCGTACCCCGCCTTCAACCGTTAATGCGACCGACCGTACGATCATTTATACGAACGGTCAGTTGCTGAAAAGCTCGGCGCTTCCAATCGTGCGTAACGGTCGTACGTATGTAGCACTACGCGATGTGACTACTGCACTCGGCGCGCGTGTCGCCTGGTCGGACAAAACGAAACAAGCTACCGTAACCGGCAGCAAGCAGATTACAATTCCACTAAACGGCTATGCGATCCGGGTTAACGGTCAAAACGTGCCGACCGACGCGCCTGCTTTTATGCAAACAGGCAAAACGTATGTGCCACTGGCGTTACTGGCAGATGAATTTGGCTATGATGTGCAGTATGTAAAGCGCTGGAAAGCGGTATTTATACGGCAGTAAACGATAAGAGCCCAATATAGTCGATTGACCGTGATTCATTTGAATTGCGCAGTTTGTTTAAGTTTTGAACGATAGCAATCCTGTATACAACCAAAGAGAACATTTATTTTGGTTACCGTTTCAGTTGTTTAACAGCGTTAAAATGTGAAAGTTACTGTCATACAGTATAGATTACTGTTTTATAGTATAGAAAAGTTCAGTCTATGATGTGGGGATATGTTCACCAAATAGGGGATATCGCACATTGGGTGTAAGCTGATCACGTACTGTTTACAATGCTAATTGCACTAAACTAAATTCTAGCCGGAGTGTGACCGATTATAGTCGCATTCTGGTTATTTTGGTATGTACAGGGCAGCAGCAGATAGACGCAACAGAACTCTTTTCCAGTCAAAGCGCTGTATTTTGCCATCATCCCCGCTATAATATACATTAAATTGTAATGATTACACGTCACGAACGTAATTGACGACCAGCTGCACAATCGCGCAACAGCAAACAAACGACACAAGCGTCGATTAGACAAGGCGACAACAAATCCGAATCCGATGATGGGGGAAGGAAACATGCTGGCTCGTTTTAAAAGCGCTTACATCAATTTAGGTATTCATCGTCAAATGCTGCTGCTTATCTCGGCATTGATGCTCGGTAGCTTTGCTTCATACTCGCTCGTGCTGAATATGGTGTACAACACATATGACAATCAGCTGTATGAGAAAACGTCCGAGCTGCTTAATATGTCATCGTTTGAAATTGAAAACCAACTGAAAGATATCGATAATTTGTCCTTTCGTGTTGTGACCGATGAGCAGTTGCAGCGCTATTTGTTCCAGCTACGGCAACAGACGTCCATTTATGAGAAAAATGTCATTCGCAAAAAAATAACGAATCGTCTCGCTGCCTTTGCCGGTTCAGAGAAATTCGTGTATTCGATGCTAGCGATTGATCGTGAAGGAGAGGTAATGTTTGCGGGGAACCGGGAGGGCATACCTGCGAAGCTGCGCCCGGAGCTTGTGCGGCTAGCGCAGCAACATAATGGCTCTAATGCATGGTATGCGGGCGATCAAGGCGAGCTGATCGCGGTGCGCCAGTTTAAACAATTTAGCGGTTCGACATTTACGCTGCATAATCTCGGTACGATTATGATTCGTGTGCGTATCGACCGGATCGTGCAGGAACAGGTGGAAAGCAGTTCTGGTAGCCAGCTTATTATTTCGGATGGCAGCAAAATTTTGTATCCTAACAAGCTTCCGCTTAGCCGTGAACAGATCGATGAAGGGCGAGGCGGCAGTAAGCCATATGGGGTTATTACAGGCAAACAGGAAAGCTATTTTTCGGCGCGCATTCAGTCGCCGTACACCGGCTGGACGTATTTGCATATTACGCCGTTTGATTCCGAGTTTCAGCGTGTGATCTGGATTAAGCAGTTGGTGACATTTGTATTTATCGCTATTTTCCTGCTCGCCTTGCTGCTCGGCACGAAGCTATCGCGCAGCATTACACACCCGATGGAACGATTGCTGCAAAATATGCGCACCGTCGAAACCGGTAATCTCGATCAACTGGGCGAGCTGCCTGCCGATCCAGCGATTATGAGAGCGCAAAATGAAGTCGGGCTGCTGCATCGTACGTTTAACCGGATGCTGCGGCGTATTCGCGAGCTAATCGATGAAAATTATGCCAAACAGCTGCTGATCCGCGAAACCGAGCTGAAGGCATTACAGGCGCAAATCGATCCGCATTTTCTATACAACACATTGGAATCGATCAACTGGATGGCAAAGATGAACAAACAGCCGGAAATTTCGCGTATGGTGGAAGCGCTCGGCTTTTTGCTGCGTAGCTCGGTCAATATGACCGAAAAGGTCATTCGACTTGACGATGAACTGGCGATTGTGCGCAGCTATGTGACGATTCAGCGGATGCGATTTGAAGAACGGCTTGATTTTGCGATTGACGTGCCGCCTGAGCTGGGCGATACGCTTATTCCGAAACTGACGTTACAGCCGCTCGTCGAGAACGCGATCCATTATGCATTGGAACCGAACATCGAAGTTTGCCATATTCACATTAAAGCATGGGCGCAGCAAGGTACGGTGTATATTGTAGTCGAAGATGATGGGCCGGGGATGACCGCCGAATTTTTGGAGCGACTGCATCAAGGTCAAGTGCAGACACGTGGCAAAGGGATCGGGCTAAGCAATATTATCGAGCGCATTCGCCTCACATTTGGGGCGGATTATGGGCTAGATATTGAAAGCGAGCCGGATGTGCGCACAGCTTTCCAAATTCGGATTCCAGATGAGAAAGGGGAAGATGGCGATGTACAAAGTGTTGTTAGTCGATGATGAACGGATGATTTTGGAGGGCATTTCCAGTGTGGTCGATTGGCAGGCAAGCGGAACCGTACTGGTCGGCACGGCGCGCAATGGGCTGGAAGCGTACGAACGCATCGCTGAGCAGCAGCCGGACATTGTCATTAGCGATATTTCGATGCCTGGGCTGGATGGCATTGGGCTAGTAGCGAAGACGTATGAGCGGTTTCCGAATGTGCGCTTTATTATGCTGTCCGGGTACAAAGACTTTGATTATGCGCGGCGGGCGATGCAGTATGGGGTAAAGCATTATTTGGTCAAGCCGTGCAATGAGCAGCAAATTCAGGCGGCGATTGCGGAACTGCTGTCTGAGCGGGCTGCCGAGCAGGAGCGGGAGCTGTTTGTGAGCCGGATGAGAGAGCAGTTTAGCCGGATGTTGCCACAGGTGAAAGAGCAGTTTTTGAAGGAATGTATTTCGAACAAAATGTACGGCAGTCGTGATCTCGCTTATTATGAGCGGTTGTTTCATATGCAGCTAAGCGATCGTACGGTACGACTCGTCCTGCTGCGCGCTGAACATTCACATGAATATGAGCATCTGTTTGCACTCAAAAATATTGCCGCGGATGTGCTGGACGGTGTGCTGATGGGCACGACGATTCAACTGCATGACGAGCTGTTGCTGTTGATCGACGATCCGGGCGAGATGACCGAGTTGATGGAGGGGCTGAAGCGGGTGCAAGACGTATTCGGCAGCTTTTACAAGCTGGAACTAACCGCTGCTGTCAGCGAGCCGGGCAGAATGGAGGAGCTACGGCAACTGTATCGCAATGCCCGTCAATATATGACCCAGCGTTTCTATATTGGCGGCGGCAGTCTGATCACTCGTCAAGATGTAGCACTTAGCGATGGACGCGAACATAGCGGGTTTGAGCTGGATGAGGAGCAGTTTACGATGATGATCAAGTCGGGTCAAGTGGAGGAAGTAGAAAGCGAAATCGCCGGGCTGTTTGCGACTCTCGGTGCGCAACGACACGATATCGCCGTCACGCGCTCGTATGTGCTGCAATTGTACGCGGTCATGTTGCGCCTGTATCCGGAAGACGAACGGGCTGCACCAACTGCATGTTTGGCAGAGCTATCGCGCCTCGATACATTGACCGGATTGCATGACTTTATTCGTCAAGCCGCCACCGATTTGACCGGCAGCTATTACCGCAGCAATATGAACCGCCAATCATCCGTCGTGAACAAAATGCTGCGCATTATCGAACACAACTACATCAATGCCGAGCTGTCGCTAAACGGTGTTGCTAATCAAATGTTATATATGAATCCCGACTATCTCGGCAAAATTTTCAAAAAAGTGACCGGCGATAATTTCTCCCACTATGTCAACCGTTACCGGATCGAACGCGCGACCGAACATATTCGGCGTAGCGGGGATGTGAAGGTGTTTGAGCTGGCAGAGCTGTTTGGTTTTGGTGGCAATTCGCAATATTTTAGCCAAGTGTTTAAAAAGGTGACGGGGATGACGCCGACGGAATATCGTAAAGGTGGGGAGTGAAATGCTGCTCGCAAATGGATAGGCTTGTGCATCAATTACTGCGGTACGCAATAAGGGGACGGACTCCCGTCTTGCACAGGAATCTACAGATGAGGAGTAGAATGTAGATTCCTATGCGCAAACATTAAAAGCGTAAACACTAAAAACGCAAACACTAGAAGCGCAAACACTAGAGGTAAGGTATTTTGCTACGCAAAAACCACTTTTCATTGCAACTCGTGTTTGAAAAGCGCAAACACTAGAGGTAATGTATTTTGCTATGCAAAAACTACTTTTCATTGCACCGGGACAAGCGATGCAAGAGGCATATAGGCAGTGAGCGATGTTCCATCATCTAACAACTTACCACTTTACGCCGGTGTTTTAATATAAATACGCGCTACATGATCTTTCGTAATCCAAGTCACTTGAGCGCCGGATGCTTCTGCGACAAAGCGTAAATTTACATAAAAAATACCGTCATACGGGTCGTACATTGGCGGTTCAAGCAATTGTACTGCCTGTCCGTTTACATAAGCTTGATCTGAAAGATTGGTTAGCATAATCGTTGTTTTGCCATTGGTAGCTGTGACTGATTTGCGTGTGTTATTCCAGTCTACTGTCATATCCAGCTTTTCAAATACCGGGCGAAATGGAACGTACGTAATGCCTGCGGTGGATACGACTGCGTACATATCTACTTTTTCATTATTTACATACACTTCAGGTTGATCCAGTGATGAGGCATAAGCTGGATGAGCTTGTATGACGAGCCAAGTGAGCAGGAGTAGGGTCGCATAGGTTAATTTCCATCTGTTCATTGGTGTAGCCTCCTTTGTGTAATGGTGAGTGTATGGTGGTGGGGTTACATTTAAATCATAAAGATTAGAATATCGAACCAAGTAGTGTTTGAATAAGTTTAGCACTCTGTGAGTATCATATTTAAGATAGATCGTTCAATAATAATCATATATTTTATATGTAATGTCTGAGTATAATTAAAAATAGAATACTATGTTGAATGAGGAGGTTAATATGGAGAAGCAAGGTAAGTTATTTAGAAAGTATTCTGAAAATAATGATGTGGAAATACATTTGGAACTTTATGATTATAATTCAATATCATATCATGAACTCATTTCAAAAATGAATAATAGTGGATTTAAACAAGTTATTGTGCATTCCGAAATGATGCTCGCTATTTTAGAAGAAATAATACTTAAAGATATCATTTTAGTTATTCATTTTAATGATGAGACAGATGATACTATAATTCAAGAAACGCAATCTCTTATTAAATCTATTAGAAAAAATCCAGCCTATTTTTTAAAGCTTAAAGAGCTCCTGAAATGGACAGAAGACAATAATTCAATCGATATAACCAAAATCGAGGTTTCTTTTGAAACGACTAAAATAGAAGTTCAGTCCAATGGAATAGTTATAGGCAAAAATATTGAGGGGTTTTTTGACTCTATTTTAATTGGTGTTTTAAAAGGATTTCTATGAGGGAAGAAAATAAAAAAGAACTCTGCAAAGAGTTGAAAAATTATATTAAAAATATAATAGGATGGTTTAAACACTCAGTACATAATGAATCGCTCCAATAATGCTACGACCAAAGCTATATTGAGAAAGATCAATAACTATACTAATCAAGGTGAAATAAAAGAGAGTGAATTTCAAATTACCGAAGATTTATTCATATGGATGATTTCTAAAATTCTTACTCCATCCGGTGAGTCTATTGATGAGAATGAGGAACTTTTTATAACAAAAATTGTGGGCTTTAAAGGCTGGTCAGATGATCAGCTCGCAAAAGTGGTGGGGTCAGGCAATAGAATAATGAACGCTTTAAGTACATTAGCTTTTTTATTTGAGAATGAAGAAGTTATGTATGTAAAGCCTGTTGTAGAATACAACGAACATGAGGTTGAATTACAATTGAAAATTAATGGTTCCATTGATATTAATTTTGAAAATTACGTAGGAACTTTTATGAGAGAGCATGAAGATAGAATGAAATCTAAACTAACTTTAATGACATGTTTAGAAATTGTACCTAAAATTCTATCTAGCTACACAGAAGAATGTGAAAATAGTATTTGGTCTAAAGAAAGCAAAGCAAGTATGATCAATACGATTGGTCAAATTATTCAAGATAAAGTGAACGAAAAAGTGAGTTTTTTACAAAATAAATCAGATGACAATTAAAGTTAAGGTGTAATTATATTTACTATAATTACGCCTTATTTTTTATAAAACTACAAAAATTATACTATTTGCTTATTGATTAACTTGCCAAAAATAAGTTTGAACGAGCTTTTATTAGCCTGTTTTTTAAACCAAAACCACGGATTTGTGTATTCATTTGCCCGTACACATCTGCGAAAATAAAAACACGATCATAATGTAAGCGTTAACAAAATACACATACTTTCCGCTCATTCATTCCATTCCATCGTCCATAACGAAAGGGGATCACAAGTATGAACATGAAAAAGACAGCAGCGCTTGCCGTACTGGTAGCCATTTTGCTGATGATTACGGCGTGTGGTAATTCTGGCGGTAGTACAGGCGCCAGCGGTGGGGATCAGGGCAGTAAGACGATTCGTATCGCCTGGTGGGGTTCGGATACGCGTCATAGCTATACACAGCAGGTGATCGATCTGTACAAGCAGCAAAATCCAGGCGTTAATATCGATGTGGAATATGCCTCGTTTGATGATTACTGGAAAAAACTTGCTCCGCAAGCGGCAGCTAATCAATTGCCTGACATTATCCAAATGGATATTTCGTATATTAGCCAGTATGCCCGTAACGGTCAGTTGGAAGATTTGAAGCCGTATATCGGTAATGTGATCAAGCTGGACGATGTGAGCGAAAGCGTTACTAGCACCGGTGTCATCGGTGGCACACAGTACGGCATCCCGGCTGGTGTGAACGTACTCGGCTATCAGTACAATCCGGCACTGCTGAAAAAGACAGGCATTAACGAGCTGCCAGCGAACTGGACATGGGATGATTATGAGAAGCTGGCATTGCAAGCGAAAGCTAAAGGTATTTATTTTGACGAATCGATGACACCGGATGTGTTTTTTAACTATTACTTGAGAACAAAAGGGTTTTCACTCTACAACGTACAAGGGACAGGGCTTGGTTATGAGGATGATGCACTGTTCGCTGATTTCTTCGGTCGACTGGCAAAACTGATGAAAGAAGGCGCGACACCATCCCAGGAAACGTTAAGCCAAAATAAAGGCATTATGGAAGAATCCGCTGTCGTTAAAGGAACGGCAATCGGCACATGGCAATGGTCGAACCAGTTTGTCGCCCTGCAAAAAGTATCGGATCGTCCGATGGCACTCGCACCAATGCTCGGTCCAAATATGGAAAAAGGCATTTATATGCAGCCAAGTATGTACTGGGCGATTTCCAAAAACTCCAAATCGAAGGACGAAGCCGCTAAATTTATCGACTTCTGGATCAATAATGAAGCAGCGAACAAGCTGATCAAAGGCGAACGCGGCGTGCCGATCTCCGCCGCGGTCAAAGCAGCGATCACACCGGAGCTGACTGCTGCCGAGAAACAAGTGTTTGATTTTGTAAGCAAAATGGAGCCGATCGCTTCCCCGATGAGTCCACCGCCACCGGTCGGTTCGGCTGAAGTAATCGCTAGTTTATCCGACTATGTGGAACAGATTAACTTTGGTCAATTGACCGCCGCTGATGCTGCCGCCAAATTCCGTGCGGATGCCAATTCGATTTTGGCGAACAATCAGCAGTAATTAGCAGTAAAGTTAGGCATTGATCGAGAACGCAGTCCGTACAATTGACTCGTGAAGATCGCGATTGCCTGCTTGCTGAGGTTGAAATCCGCCGCGTGCTCATCGATCCACTACGCGTCGGATTTCCATCCCTATTTTTGTCAGCGCAGTATTGTGGCTACATCACATATGAATAGCAAAAAGTACGATTGATCTGGCTCTCAAACTCATTTTGTCATTTACGGGAGGTGCATGAACGTATGCGGAACTATTCGCTTAAAGCTAATCTGACCGGCTATACGTTTATTAGTCCGTTTATTATCGGATTTTTGGCGTTCACGCTGATTCCGATGTTTATCTCGCTTTATTTGTCATTTACGAGCTATAACTTGTTCAGTCCGCCGCGCTGGGTTGGCTGGGACAATTTTGAGAAAATGTTTATGAACGATCCGAAATATTGGAATTCGGTCAAAGTTACGCTGTATTACGTATTTGTCGGGGTGCCGTTACGGCTCATGTTTGCGCTGTTTGTGGCGATGATTTTGAATACCGGTTCGCGTATGATCGGTACGTATCGTACGGTGTATTATTTGCCATCCATTATCGGCGGCAGTGTAGCGGTATCGATTATGTGGCGTAATATTTTTAGCGAGCATGGCATTGTGAACGGTTTGTTCATAGCGCTTGGCGCGGCACCGGTACAATGGTTTGGCAATCCAACCGCTGCTCTTGGGATGTTAATCACGCTGTCGGTATGGCAGTTTGGCTCGTCAATGCTCATTTTTCTGGCGGGTCTGAAAAATATTTCCGGTGAAATGTATGAAGCGGCAAGTGTAGATGGCGCCAATCCGGTGCGTAAATTTTTCGGCATTACGCTGCCGCTGCTGAGCCCGATCATTTTGTTCAATTTGATTATGCAGACGATTAGCGCGTTTATGACGTTTGTGCCGGCGTATATTATTTCTAAAGGTGAAGGCGGCCCGCTTGATGGTACGATGTTGTATTCGCTGTATCTGTTCCGGCAGGCGTTTATGTTTAACAATATGGGTTACGCCTCGGCAATGGCATGGGTGATGCTGATCTTTATCGGTGTGCTCACCTTCATTTTGTTCAAAACATCGAAGTTTTGGGTGTTTTACGAGTCGGAAGGAGGTCGCTAAACGATGGCTGAACCGAAAGTACAATCGTATGGCACGGTGGCAAATACACGTATCCAGCGCGGCGCAATATGGCGGCGGATTAAATGGCCGGTATATCATATTTTTGTCGGCGCGTTGGCACTGTTGATGTTGTATCCGATTATTTGGATGTTTTTCAGTTCGTTTAAGGAAAGTCGGACGATTTTCACGACGGCGACGACGCTGTTGCCGGTAGAGTGGATTTGGACGAACTATGTGACAGGTTGGCAAGGCATTGGCGGCTATTCGTTTGGGCATTACATTTGGAATTCGCTGGTGATCGTTGTGCTGTCCACAGTTGGTGTCGTGATTTCATCGGCGTTAATCGCGTTTGGATTTGCCCGCTTAAACTTTGCCGGGCGCACCTTTTGGTTTGGGGTGATGATGATTACGTTGATGTTGCCGCATGATGTGGTGCTTGTGCCGCAATATATTATTTTTACGAAGCTGGGCTGGCTGAATACGATTTGGCCGATTGTCGTACCGCAATTTTTCGGTGCACCGTTTTTTATTTTCCTCATGGTACAGTTTATCCGTACGATTCCAAAAGAACTGGATGAAGCGGCAACGATTGATGGCTGCGGCAAATTTAGATTGTTTTTGCAAATTATTATGCCGCTCATCAAAGCATCGCTGGCGACAGCGGCGATTTTCTCCTTTTACTGGCGCTGGGAAGATTTGCTCGGCCCGGTGCTGTACCTGAATTCACCGGATAAATACACCGTCTCAATGGGGCTAAAAATGTTCCTCGATAGCGAATCCGCATCCAACTGGGGCGGCATGTTCGCAATGTCAATGGTCAGCCTGCTGCCGGTTATTCTCGTCTTCTTCCTGTTCCAAAAGCATATCGTGGAAGGCATTAGCAGCAGTGGGATTAAAGGATAATCGGGTCGCATCACCTATCAAATCATGTATGGAGGAAAGGATGGACGATATGCCAGCATTGCAATTTGACGAGCAGCAGATCAAGCAGATCATCGATCATGTAGTAGAGCGCACATTTAAGATGGATTTTAACTGGGATTGGCCAGGTGGAGTCGCTTTTTACGGTGTATGTGAAGCGTATGAAGCGACAGGCAAACGTGAGTATTTGGACAAGCTGCGCGAATGGGTCGATGAGAATATCGCGGACGGTTTGCCGCCGTTGTCTGTTAACGGCGTGTCGATCGGACACGGTTTGCTGACGCTGTATGAAGCGACTGGAGAACAACCATATTTGCAAATCGCCACGGAAATGGCGGAGTTTCTGGATAAGCAGGCAGAGCGTTTTGCCGAAGGCATCTTTCAGCATACGGTCAATTCGGAAACGGATATTTTTCCAGAGCAAGCATGGGTCGATACGATGTTTATGGCAGGTTATTATTTGTTGCGGATCGGGCATTTGCTCGGCAATGAGCGTTATTTTGCCGATGGGTTGCGTCAGTATCATGGACATGAACAACTATTGCAGAACCCGGATACAAATTTGTATTATCATGGCTGGGACAATGTAAACGGCAACCATATGTCTTCGATCTACTGGGCACGCGGCAATGCATGGGCAGCGCTCACCATGTCCAAAGCGCTGCAATACGTACCGGTACAGCATCCGTCCTATATGATGATCGATGGCTCATTGCGCGATCAGCTGAGTGCGCTTGTCCGTTTGCAAGCACCGGAAGGGTTATGGCATACAGTGTTGGACGATAATACATCCTATGTGGAAACGTCCGGTTCGGCAGGCATTGCGACGGCACTGCTTATGCGTGGGCGTCTGTACAATAAATATTCGCAAAAAGCGATCGATGGCATTCTCGCCCGCATTAAAGAAGATGGCACCGTGACCGGTGTGTCGGCTGGTACAGCGGTCATGAATAATATCGACGGCTATCGCGGGGTGCCAGAGAAACGGATACAGGGCTGGGGACAGGGGTTAACACTGGCATTTTTGGCACAGATTTTGCGTACTCGTCAGGACGTATACGGTCAAATGACGAGCAAAACGTCCGAAGCAACCGCTACGCAAGCGACCGAAACGGCAGTTGATGCGGATTCGCTCCACAGCAGCACTGTCGATCAGGAGCATGTATCCAGTGAAACGATATAATAGACGACATAGACGATAAGGGTAAAGTCGCATGAAATGAACAGCATTGCATGACAAACGATACAAATGGCACTGCCGATCTTCAGCTTCAGTGTAGATCGGCTTTTTGCGATGTGCGATAGTCCTATTTTGATTCCTAAAATAAGGACTTGTCATTTTGCACTAGGAATGCTATAACCAATGCGAATAAGTAAATTGCTTGTTATTTACAAGTTTTACAGCTATAAAATAAGCTCGGAAAGAAGGAGATTATGCACAAAATGACACGCTACACAGGGAAAGAACATTACGGATCAATAAATTGGAGCGATTATAAACGATGCGGCAACAATAGTCTGAATTGTATTATTCGTCTAACAAGGAACTTTTGATACGGTGCGTTTTGTAATTGGTGAACAGACGATCCCCAACCGATTTTAGACGAGCAGGCTGTCTTAAGTGAACATCATGTTTAAACGTACTTTAACTTATTCAGAAACGTATTCAAAATTAAGCGCTTGTTAGATCGACTGGCTGTACATGTACTTAAGACAAGCTACGAGGAGGCATCATATGATGAATTATGATGGACATGGGCAACATAATAGAACAAGGCTGTTCGTGGTATGCTTAGTAATCGTATTGTGGGTCGGACAATTGCCAGCATTTGCCGCTGCTGCTGACGACAACACTGCTGCAACAGGGCATACATTATCTGGCAGCCAGCTACAAGTGCAGATTGGCAACTACGGGGAGATTTCGTCGCTTAAGCTGACGAATGATCTGTTCCCGACTGAATATGTGATGAACAAAACGGTCACTCCCGAACAGGATACATACGATCATCAGTGGATGGGAGAGCTGTTATTTACGTATCGGCTGGACGGGGGCGAGTGGCGCAAAGCGTCTACTAATCAGTCGGACGATGTGCGCCGGATCGAGCAGAACGGGCAGCAAGTAACGGTTACGTATGAGCATTCGCGTCATGCGGACGGCATTCGCGACTTTCGCCTGACGGAAACGTATACGATCAAGCCGGACGGCTCGCTTGGCTGGACGATCGGAATCGATAATACGAGCGGGCGCAAGCTGGAAATCGGTGATTATGGTTTGCCGATGCCATTTAACGAGCAATGGAATTATGGTGATGAAATTTATGAGACACGGGTCGTTACCCATTCATTCGTCGCGAATAACAGCTCGTACATAACAGCAAGTCGTCCGAGTGGGCTGGGGCCATATTTGCTGTTTATGCCGGACGCGGATACCGGGGCAGGACTGGAATACCAAGATCGCTGGCGGATCGAGGAGCATCCGGGCAGCAAATGGGCATGGAATCCAGGCAATGAAGGCAAATGGATCAAAGGGCTGAACGTATTTTATCCACATTCAGCGGTAATCCGTTCTACTAATCGTGGATATTTGCCGAATACGAGTCTGGTACTGAAGCCGCAGGCAAGCAGTCGGTATGGCTTTACATTTGCAGCGGTAACAGACGAAGCGCAGATGAAGCAGACGCTGTATACACATGGATTGGTCGATATGACGGTTGTGCCGGGTATGATCGTGCCGACCAATCAGCCGTTGCAATTCGATTTGCGCACAAGTCAGCCGATTCAAAGTGTCACAGATGAGCGCGGTCGCACAATTGCGCTAGATCGCACAGCAGCAGGGGATCATCATATTTATCGCTGGTGTCTCGATCGGATCGGGCAGCAAAATGTGACTGTGCTGTATGGCAACGGCAAGCGCGCGGTGATGCAATTTTACGGAATCGATCCGGTCGATAAAGCGCTGTCTGCGCATGCGAATTTTATGGTTGACCATATGCAGTGGAATGTGCCGGGGGATATGCGGGACAAAGTGTATGACGATTGGATGATGAATACGAAGCAGAAACGCAATGCGTTTAACGGCAACCAATTCGATACGCCTGAGCCGTGGGGCTGGGGTTGGGGTGATGATTGGGGACTAACACATGGGTTGTTCCTTGCCGAGCAAAATCGCAAGCAACCGGTTGCGCGCCAAGTGCAGTCATTGGATGATTACTTGGAGACAGCGATTTGGAATACGCTGATGAAAGATCATCATAACGATTATTTGGTGCCGAATTTCTTAACGGCTGACCCGAGAGCGACGTTGACGAATCGCGGATATGCGTATCCGCATGTGTACAATACGTATTTCGATATGTACCGCATCGCCCGCGATTATCCGGGGCTGATCAGCTACAAGCATGATCCGAATACGTATTTGCTGCGTGCCTATCATATTATGAAAGCACTGTATGACGGCCCGGTCGATTATAGCTTGGCGACCGGATTGATGGGCGGACAGACGACACCGGAGTTGATCGCTGCGCTTGATCGTGAAGGATACGTAACCGAAGCCGATGATGTACGCGAGAAAATGGAGCGCAAATACGCCAATTTTAGCGCGAACAAATATCCGTACGGGTCGGAATATTCATACGATAATACAGGCGAAGAAGAAGTGTACACGCTGGCTCGGATTAAATGGGAAACCGGCGCAGATACTGACAAAGCGCTGGAGATGATGCGCGAAATTAATGCGAAAACAAGAGCCAGTCGCGGACAAATGCCAGTCTGGTACTATTATGCCGATCCGGTAACGAATACGGGCGACAACTGGTTTAATTTTCAATACACCACTTCACTGGCTGGCTATACGATGGATAATTGGATTCGCGAGCATTTGGCAGCAACGCAACCTACCGTTGCCGCTGAGCAACTTCGATTGGCGTATGCGTCCAAGCTGGCGAATATCGGTGCGATCAATAGCGGGCAGATGAGCAATGATCCTGCCAATATCGGTGCCGCTTCATGGACGTATCAGGCGGAAAAAGGCAATCAGGGCACGAACGGTACCGGCGGCGGACATGATGTGCCGTTAATGAACGGCTGGCGCAGCATGACTGGTGAAGCCGATTTGGGTCTGTTTGGCGCATTGCGCGTGCTTAGTGCTGATGTTGCTAATGATCCGATCTTCGGGCTAATCGGCTATGGAGCAGACGTGCAAGATACCGGGAATACGTACCAGATCACACCGACGGATGGCGTCGATCAGAAGCTGCATGTGTTGCCGCTGAATTTTGGCGTAGAGCTTGCGCGCGATCAATACAGTCAGGCGGAGATTAGCAAAGACAAGCGTTATGTTCGTTTGCAAATGACTAACACATTCCCGGCGCAAACGCATGCGACAGCGCTTGAATTGACTGGGCTGCAACATTCAGCTTATCGCCTTAAGATTAACGGGCAAGCTGCGGGTACGTTGAATGCGTTTGCGGATCGAGTGACGTTAAATGTGTACGCACCAACGCAGTCGCACTATACGATTGAGTTATCAGCGACCGCATCCGGCAGCAATGAAGCTCCACATGTCGATGCTGGTGCCGATGTGCAAGCTGTTGCTGGCGAGCCGGTATCACTTGTCGGTACGGTCACCGATGACGGATTGCCGTCTGGTACGCTGCATACAGAGTGGAGCGTCGTATCGGCACCGGTGGGCGGCAAGGCTACATTTTACAATGCGAATGCTGCTCGTACGAGTGTAACGGCGAGCACGTATGGACAATATACGTTCCGTTTGAGTGCAACCGATGGCAGTTTGAGCAGCAGCGATACGGTGACTGTACAAGTATATGCCGCGTCGCCGCTGCCGCCGTTGCTGGCGGAGTATCCATTTGATGAAGGCAGCGGTACGGTAGCGAGCAATACGTATGGCACCAAACAGCCTGCTCTGTTAAGGAATGGAGCGGCATGGGCGGCAGGGCATAACGGTCAAGCGGTATCGCTGAATGGGCAAGGCGCCTATGTACAGCTACCGAACGGTGTGCTCGGAGGCAGTCATGAGTTGACGTTAGCATTATGGACGAAGGCGGAGTCATTGCAAGATTACAGCTCGGTATTTGATATCGGTGCCAATCGATTCCTATATTTGTATTTGGCGCCACAGGTGGAAGGGCATATGCAATTTGCAATTAGCAACAATTCGTCATCCGGTGAACAGGCGGTAGAGGCGCCCGTTATGCAGACAGGAGTTTGGAACCATATCGCAGTAACGTTGTCCGGTACGACGGCAATCCTGTACGTCAATGGGGTGGAAGCAGGACGGAATGATCATATTACCGTTGATCCTGCCAGCTTTGGCAATACAACGCAAAACTATATGGGTAAAACGCGTTATGATGATCCCCCTTATCACGGGTTGATCGATGATTTCCGCATTTATAGCCGTGCACTACGTGCCAATGAAATCGCTACGCTTGCGAATTCAGCAAGCTCTACAGCGCATGGAGTAACCGCTAAAGCAGATTAAATAAGCTAAATAGACAGCAGAGGTAAACACCAACGCAGTCTGGGCAAAATTCGTATAATCGATGCGAGAAAATGTTCATAAATGGAAATATAAGGAAAATAATAATCTAGTCTGGGCAAAATAAGGCAGTGAAGCGGATGGATCACTTAAGCTACATCCGCTTCACTGCCGGGTTAATACCTATTGTGCGTGTTGCCGCTTCTCTGTAGGAGTGAGCATTTGTAACATATACGTATAGTCGTCGGTTAGCGTCCTGGGGTGAAAGCTTGTTTCTGTTGCTTTCGCTCATTAGGACGCTATAAGGCGACTTTAATTTCTGCCAAATATCCAGGGTAACGTATATAGGTCAGCTTGTCCTACATGCTGTACGTAACGAAAAGGGTCACACAACGTTTAAACAAGTTTCCAATAACAGTCAATCCGACTATATCGTACACGAGCAACAATCCCATCGTTCTAATAGCGAACGTCGCCTGTCAAACAAACAGCTTGATCGTCCATTGCGCATATGCTGCTATTGCTGCTTGCTTGGCGTACTTATGGTCTGTCGTCTTTTCCCATTCCAGTTCGTACCTAGCACGCCGATAATAATGAGCACTGCGCCGATCATATGGTAGTACAGCAGTCGTTCATGCAGTATAACCGCTCCGGCAACCATCGACGTGATCGTGGCAAAATTGCTAAACACACTCATTTGCGTTGCTGTAAGAATGGATAGCGCATAGCTTGATAACAATGTCGTACCTAGCGATGACAGCACGCCAAGATAGAGCAGTGACATCCAGTAATTCGGCTGTGCAAGCGGCTCGATATAACTGTGTATATTACCGTGTACAATATGCATAATGATGGCAGCGCCATTGAATAGCACGGCAGCGACAATCATCGTTACCCATGTGAGTTCTAGCGGACTGTAAGCACGTGTTAGCGGACGAGCGAGCACACTATAACCGGCAAAAGAAAGCGCTGACCCTAACAGCAGCAGCATTCCACCCAGATGCTGAGCAGACAGCCCGGCACCGCCCTGCCATACAAAAATAAGGATTACACCTGACACAGATAGCAATAACGATAGCTTTTGTGTTAGTCGTGTACGTTCCTTTAGAAAATAAGCGGCAAGCAGCATCGTAAAGATCGGTACAGTCGCCTGAATAATGCCTGCTTCAGCCGACGAGGCATGCAGCAGACCGAAAATTTGAAAGGTGAAAAATAATACCGGCGATAACAGCGCAAGTGGCAGTATACGCTTCAAATCAACAAGTCGGATCGAAATGCGAATCCAGCCAAGCGCGACCGGAATCGCCATTACGAGTACAGATAGCAGAAAGCGGTGAGCAAGCACATCTAGCGGCTGTGCTACCGCAACCGTCATTTTAACGAACAGAAATGAAAAGCCAATGATCAGTGCATAAGCGATGGCGGCAACATATGCCCAGCCATTACGATGAGTGCGGGCTGGTGCGGCTGCGGATGGAATAGATGTAGATGCTGCTGCTGGTGCAGTAGACCTGTGCCGAGGCATTTTAAGCGTCATATGAATTTATCCTTTCAGTGCTGAAGACAGCGTTAATATGTGATATTTTGATTGCAGTATAAATCGATGTTGCGCAGTATAAATCGATGTGGATCGGCAGCTAAACGGCATGTGCACAGTGCCGTTCGTCTGCTTAATTGAATGTATTCTCACTATAAGCGGTAAATATGATGTGCAACAATGCGTTTATTTGCTATCTGTACCGGTACAGATGAACGTCGCATAGCAACAAATAAGCGTATAGAAGACGTATACTAAGTCAAAATGGAACCGATTCGAATGTAGGAATGATTTTGTCTGTTCATTTCGATCTCGTTAGCGTGTAGCGCAGCAAATCATTCAGCGATCACTATAAACGACGCCATCTTTACAAGCGCGGCAATTTTAATCTTATTTATCGATAGCTAATTACTAAAGGAGGAATTAATGATGAGCAAACATGAACAATTAGCTGTATTGTTACAACGACAAATCGTATCCGGTATTCGTCCGGCAGGAGCACGATTGCCGTCTATTCGTAAAATGGCAGAGCAATATTCGTGCAGCGCGGCAACGGTTATTCGTGCGTATGAACAGCTCATTCGGGAACATTTTGTATATGTAGTCGATCGCAGTGGTTATTATGTTGCCGCTCAACATCAGACGACACCAGCGATTGCTGAAGGCGAGCAGATCGATATCGCTTCAGCTGCACCGGCGGCGGAACTGTTTCCATTTGATGACTTTCAAGGTTGCTTGCATCAGGCGCTGAAGCTGTATCGGGATCAATTGTTTACGTACGGAACGCCGCAAGGATTGCCTGCGCTACTGCATGAAGTGCGCGAGCAACTTGAACGGGTACAAGTATTTGCACGTCCGGCTAATTTGTACATTACATCCGGTGTACAGCAGGCGTTGTCGATTTTGACGATGATGCCTTTTCCAGGGGGGCAGCACAAAATTATGATCGAACAGCCAGGTTATCATCTGCTGATCGAACTGCTTGAATCGTTAAATGTGCCGGTCGTACAAATGGAGCGAACATCGTGCGGGCTGGATATCGCCCAGGTGGAGGAATGGTTTCAGACCGGTGAAATCAAATTTTTCTATGTGATGCCGCGTTTTCACAATCCGCTCGGACATTCACTGGCGGCGGTGGACAAAAAGAAATTGGTTGTGCTTGCCGAACGATATGATGTATATCTGGTAGAAGACGATTATTTGGCTGATTTGGAGCAGCATCCAGGCATTGATCCGCTGTATGCATATGATCGCTCAGATCATGTCATTTATTTGAAAAGTTATTCCAAAATGTTGTTCCCTGGGCTGCGCATCGGGGTGGCGGTATTGCCGGATCGTTTGACTACAACGTTTGCCCATTACAAAAAATTGCTCGATATCGACAGTTCGGTATTATCACAGGCAGCCCTTCAGATGTATATTAAAAATGGTATGTATGCGCGTTACCGCAGACTGATGCTGGAAGCGTATCGACGTCGCACGAAGCGACTGCATGCCGCTATTTGCGAGCTAGCGACAAGCGACCCGTTATTTGCGCGTATGTATCATATCGATGCACTACATGCGGTATTGCCATTGCCGGACAATTTTCCGATGTCTGTATTGCTGCGCCGGTTGCAGGAACTGCATATTGTAGCGGATTCGCTGGAACGTTATTTTATGACGGACAGCCCCTACCGTTGGAACGGGCTACGGATTAATGTGTCTAATGTGCAGGAGGAGCGTATTGCGCCTACGCTACAGATCGTTGCCGCACAAATTAAACGGCTGATCGCTGTACCGCTCCCCACACAGGCGATAACGTCAACTTCGGTGCAGCATGCGGCAGAGCGCATAAATTCGGGTAATGACTAAAATGCGATATGCACAATTTGACATCGATCGACAAAAGCGTTATTTTAGTTACGGAACCATTCGTTTCTTAATCATGAAGGAGACTTGCTATGGAAGAACCAAAGCGCAAGCCGGGCAGACCCCCCAGCCAGAAAGCTAGAGTTGCCATTTTTAAAACGACGATGGAGCTATTGTTGGAGCATGGTCTTCGCAAAATGACGATCGACAAAGTTGCCGAGCAAGCTGGCGTCAGCAAAGCGACGATCTATCGCTGGTGGAGTGACAAGGTGGAGCTTGCAATGGAAGCTTTTGTCTATCATGTGCAGATTGAAGGCACGATTACGAACACAGGCAATGTGGTGGATGATTACATTGACTGGTTTATGAAGCTGCACCGTTTTTACGTTTGCCCCGAAGGAAGGGTATTGGCACAGATTATGGCGGAAAGTCAAAGTCGTCAAGAGATGCTGCTTCCGTTTCATAAACGTCTGCGCGAAATGATGTATACCAAATGCCTGACGATTTGGAATCGCGCGCTGGAACGCGGTGAGCTGGATGAAACGATCGATGCGATGATTATGATTGAGCTGTTACATGCACCGTCCAGTTATCGTATGTTGTCCAATCAGCCGCCGATGGACGATGATACGACAGCGGAGATGGTACGGTTGGTATTTTGCGGTATCAAAAAGCAGTGATGCTTTTTAGACGATATAAATGATACACACACTTCAAAAGGGAACACTCTAGGCGTTGCCAATCAAGGAGGAATACCTAATGAAATTTACAAGCACGATGCACAAAACAGGACTTGCCATTGCTATTACAGGCGCAGCGACACTCGGTTCATTCGCTGTCAGCGCTAGTCTGCCGGTACCAGCCGCTCATGCTGCAAGCACAAGCACGAGTCAGCAAATGACCGGAGCTACGCTGCTGAATACATTTTACAAGCCTGCCTTAAAAGGCATATTCCCGTCCGCAAATGGTAATCCAGTGAACAAATTTATCGTCGGCAAGACGACGCGCAGTACGGTGATCTCTATCTATGGTCAGCCAACGACACCACGTACGACCGCATCCGGCTACGATATGTATCATGCCGAAATGGGTACACCTGGCTACGCGATGTCGTATAACAAAGACAATGTGTTAACAGAAATTCGTTATCTCGGCACCCAGGTTGAACGTAAACAGACGATCGGCAGTATGACGATGAGTGTGCTCAAAAAAACATGGTACGCACCAAGCTCCACATCCACAATTAGGGCTGGCGGCAAAAAGCAAACAAAGCTTACGTACAATCGTGGCGATTACAAACTGGAGTTTATTTACAATAGCCCGACCGATCTCGACCATATTAATTTATTAAAACGCTAACCTTGGCATATGCGCTAGACCGCATTGCCGTTTCAGAGCAAGCCGTACCGTATTCAATTGATGCGGTGCGGCTTCTTCGTATACTTATCGCACAGTCAAACGTAATTGACATACGCAACGGCTAATTTGCCAATCACAGCTCAAATGATGAGCATAACGGCTGTCGACACAAGCAAGAGCGCCATCGTCCAATTGAACAAACGGCGATGTCGCTGTAACCACGTCTGAAACAACGCTCCACCCAAGCTCCAGCTAAATGAACTACATATGCCGACCAGACCAAGCAGTACGGCAAAACCTAAGTAGCTGAGTAGGAAGGAATAATAAGGCAGGATAAAGGTAGAAACGGTCGATAGACTGAACAGAATGCCTTTAGGGTTCAGAAATTGAATGAGCAGCCCGATGCAGAATAGCTTTGGCTGATAATCCGGTGTTGCAGCAGGTGCAGCGCCAGCGTCAGCTATCATTTGATAAGCAAGGTATAGCATATAGGCAACACCGAGCAAAGTAAGCGGTAAGCGCAGCAGTGGCAGCGATTGGATTAGCAGCAAGTTGCCCAAACTACATAGCAACAGCAGCAAGCCAAAGCCTGTACCCACGCCGAAGCAAAAAGGCAATGTAGGTCGCAATCCGTAACGATTAGCATAAGCCATCGCCATCATATTGTTCGGTCCCGGTGTAAAACTGGCAATCAAAATAAATGCCCAAAATGAAAATATAGGCATAACGATATCCCTCCTTCTAGCTTGCGGATACTATAGTGAATAAAATTCTTATATAACAGAATAATATTCATCATAACGAATAGTATGATCACTGTACAGCTTTTTATTAGCTGAGGATCAAGGACAACGATAAAACAATGATCAAGCCGCACCAAAAAGCGCCGCTACACGGTACAGGTGAAGGTTGTTCATTTCACGCTGCATCGCATATCGGCGCTGTCATTGCGGCATATACGCAAACATAGTAGACTGACTAGCTTAAATATGCTGTTTGATTCACGCCAGCGTATGAATGTATTCCTATATTATGAACTTCTTCAGGCTATACGACATTAAACTCCATATTTAAAACGGTGCAGATTATTGCTACAAATAAGGACTTAAAGTGGATTCAAAGCCAATATTGAAAGCAGTCAAGCTACTAGTAGCTTGTCTCAACTACATTGACGGTTTGTCGATCTAACCATTGCTTGATGATGAATCGGTTAAGGTACGTTCAAACACCATTTCCATTTGAGACAGTCTACTAGGACATGTACACAAACCTGGCGAATTGGAGCAGCCCCCACTGCGGTACGGAATAAGGATAAGGGGACGGACTCCCGTCTCGCACGGGAATCTACGAATAGGGAGAGGCGGTAGACTCCCGTGCACAAAAGTCCATCCTTACCCCCTATTCGTTCCCGCAGTGAAGTGCAGCTTGCCGCATACGAATTTGTGTATATGTTCTAGCCTAGCTGCTATCATACAGCCATCGAAGCTGTATTTTATCTCCCTTGTGATACGAGTTTTAGCGCTTCATCCGCAGCTTCCAGCGTCAGATCGATATCGCCGTCACTATGTGCGGTTGTCAGAAACCATGCTTCATATTTGGAGGCGGCAAGGCAGATGCCACGATCAAGCATATGGCGGAAAAAGGAAGCGAATTGTTCGCCGTCTGTAGCTTGTGCCTGCTCGTAATTGGTTACCGGATGATCGCAGAAATGCGTCGAAAATGCGCCGCGAATCCGGTTAATCGTCAGCGGTACGCCATAACGATCGGCTGAAGCTTGAATACCATCGGTCAGGCGAATCGCCAGCCGTTCCATTTCTTCATACACACCGCTGCCTTGCAGCACTTCCAGACAGGCGATTCCGGAAGCGATCGATGCCGGGTTGCCTGCCATCGTGCCTGCTTGATAAGCGGGTCCGAGCGGTGCGACTTGATCCATAATATGTTTGCGACCGCCATAGGCACCGATCGGCAGCCCGCCGCCAATAATTTTGCCGAGTGCGGTTAAATCCGGTGTAATCTCATCGTGATTGTCCAGCCCGACATACGTTTGGGCAGAGCCATAATGGAAACGATAAGCGGTAATCACTTCATCATAAATGACAAGTGCACCATGCTGGTGTGCCAGTCGGCACAATCCTTCAAGAAAGCCTTGCTCCGGCATCACCATCCCAAAATTGCCGACAATCGGTTCCACCATCACCGCTGCGACTTCATCACCCCAGCGCTCCAGCGCCTGCTGCAATCCGTCCAGATTGTTAAATGGCACTGTAATGACTTCATTGGCGATGCTGGCAGGTACGCCCGCACTGTCCGGCGTACCGAGTGTGGATGGACCAGAGCCAGCAGCGACGAGCACCAAATCGGAATGACCGTGGTAACAGCCAGCGAATTTAATAATTTTCGTGCGTCCGGTGTAGGCGCGTGCCACACGAATCGTCGACATTACCGCCTCGGTGCCGGAGTTGACAAACCGTACTTTATCAAGCGATGGAATGCTGTCTTTGAGCATTTGCGCCATTTGAATTTCCAACTCGGTCGGTGTACCGTACAGAATGCCATTTTCCGCCGCTCTAGTAATCGCTGCTGTAATATGCGGATGCGCATGTCCGGTAATGATCGGCCCAAACGCTGCCAAATAATCGATATATTTATTGCCGTCCACATCGAAGAAATGGGCGCCGCGCGCAGATGACATAAACACCGGCGCACCGCCGCCGACCGCTTTGAACGAGCGAGACGGACTGTTCACTCCACCGACGATATGCTGAAGTGCCTGTTCATATAATTGTTCAGAACGTTTTCGGTTCATACGTAATATCTCCTTTGTATTAGAGCGTGTACGCAAACTCGTAGGCTGCGAGGAGCACAGAACAGAGGAAGGAATGAGGGAGAAGGACGGACTTTTAAGCACGGGAATTTATATTCCCTCCTCATCCGTAGATTCCTGTGCGAGACGGGAGTGCGTCCGCTTATCCTTATTCCGTACCACAGTGGTGTCTGCACTAGCACGCCAAGTTTGCGTACACGCCCTAGGTTGGCTTATAGCCTAATGTTGTTTTGGGTAGCGGTGAAAGACCGTATCTATTTTAACATGACAGACGGTGTTGGCAAATGACGAGCGTATGAACAATCAGGGATAGATGAACGCGAATGGACATAGGGCTGAAAAGGTAAGCGTAACAAGTGGAATATGAAAGTAAAAGTAAAAGTGGAATTTGAAAAGTGAAGGTGTAAAGTAAGCATTGAAAAGTGAACATCCAAAAGTGAACATCAAAAAGGAAGCTTCGATCAACGAAGCTTCCTTATCTTTCTAACAAATCAATTATTTACTGGATGAAGTGGAGGAACTAGTGGAACTGCCGCTACTTGGCGTACCGGTGTTGCCTGTTGTACCACTTGTTTCCGTATCGGTCGTGTTGGTCGTTTCACCATCAGCAGCTACCGGAGTCGGAGCGGTTTCCGTTTTGCTTAGCGCATCTTGCACGAACTGTTTTAGCTTTTGTTCATCGCTAATACCGATCACTTGTGCACCGCCAACATGTTTTTCAACGAGTAATTTGTCTGGTGGCAACTGGTCACTGCCGCTCATTTTGCTATCATACGCTACGCTGGCGAGTTTCCACAGATCGTCTACACTCAAGTTTGTATCAATATACGGATTTACCTGTTGCAAAATCGTTGGCAAATTCATAATCGAAGTCGTCGATTTGAGTTTGTTGCCAACAGCGGTCAAGAAGGCACGTTGACGTTCGGTACGGGCAAAATCGGACATCGCATCATGGCGGAAACGTACATATTCGAGCGCCGTTTTGCCGTCCAGATGTTGCATACCTGCTTTAAGATCGATATCATACTCATGTTTGTCGGCAGCGCTGACATAATGCATATCTTTTTCCACGTTATAATCGATACCGCCAACCGCATCGACAAGCTTAATAAAGCCCTGGAAGTCGGTATACACATAATACTGGATCGGGATACCGAGCACATCACTAACCGTTTTCATCGCGGTATCTGGGCCATGTGTAATCGCGGAGTTAATCCGGCTTTGTTGGTAACCTGGAATATCTACGTACGTATCACGCAAAATCGAAAATAGATGGATCGTCTTTTTGACTGGATCAAGCGAAGCGACAAGCATCGTATCAGAACGCGGTACTTCACCGTCATTGGAGTTACGGGCATCCACGCCCATCAGCAAAATATTAACAGGCTCTGTGCCTGTCCAAACCGGCGGTGCCGAGGCAACAGCGGTATTGTTAGCTACGTTTTTGAATGGGGAATCACTACCTGTTTTTTGCAGCGCACCGATCTGGCTATAGATTGCTGTAAAGTAATAAATGGCATAGCCGATGACAGCCACGGCGATAATGCCTAGGCTCCATAATAGCGTACGCTTTGTTTTTAATTTCATGCATGTTCTTCCTTTCAAAGATGGGGTTCGCGATGTATAAGGTTGTACCTCATCGTCGGCTACATAAATAGTGCTTGAACTGTGCTCTACCACTGCATTCTGCGAGATGCAGGGCGGATCAAAGTTAACGCAGTTTAATGCATTTGCATTGTGTTAACAATACCCGTACATTATAATTTCTTTTTGGGCAACAATCAATTTTCGCGCGACAGTGGAACAGGGATACATATTGCTGTCAATCCCCTTTTGCTGTTCACTATCATACGGTGGTTTTGCTACAAAAAAAAGAGCGTAAAAATGACAATCTTGTTACTGTGCAATATCTTTTGCAAAGCTGTTAGCGGCAGTACGACTTTTGCCTGTGATACGCCTCGTGAAAGTCGATCAACTATACATGTTGACACGATGATGTCCATACCAAAGGAGTGCATTATGCAAGCAATCGAAGTTCATCAACTACGCAAAACATTCCGTATTCAGCAAAGTCGTGGCGGGCTGAAGGGAGCATTACAAGACCTGTTCGCCAGACAATACCGTGAGGTGGCAGCGGTTAATGATATTAGCTTTACGATTCCACAGGGGGAAATATGTGGCTATATCGGTGAAAATGGTGCTGGCAAATCGACGACGATTAAAATGCTGACCGGCATTCTCGTACCGACATCCGGCGATATTCGGGTAAATGGCTATATTCCATATGCGGAGCGCGAGAAATTTGTCAACGGCATCGGCGTCGTATTCGGTCAGCGCAGCCAGCTGTGGTGGGATATCGGGGTGATCGAGTCATTTCAATTGTTGCGCAAAGTATATGGGGTAACCGAAAGCGATTTTCGCAAGCGGCTGGATGAGCTAGTTGAACGATTGGAGCTGCAAGAACTGCTTAGCCGTCCGGTACGCAAACTTAGTCTCGGACAGCGTATGCGCTGCGAATTGGTAGCGGCGCTGCTGCACAATCCATCGATCGTCTTTCTCGATGAGCCGACGATCGGGCTGGATATTGTAGTTAAGTCGGAAATTCGTGAGTTTCTGAAAGAGCTGAATCGTACGCAAGGCACGACCATTTTGCTAACGACCCATGATTTGCAAGATATTGAAGCGCTGTGCTCGCGTGTCATTATGCTCGATGCAGGCAGCATTATTTACGATGGCGGGCTGGATGAATTGAAATCACGGTGGGGCAGCGGACGGGCGGTACGGTTTCAGTTTGGCAAGGCGGTAGCAGCGGCACAGCTAGCAGCGTGGACGGAGGGGTTGCCAGTCCATTGGAGCCAGGAGAGCGAGCTGGTCGCGACCGCACTTGTGCCCGCGGACACGGCTGTATCCGAACTGTTTTCGCGTGTGTTAGGTGCGGCGGAAGTGACGGATGTGCAAATTTCCGAGACGAGCACCGATGAAATCGTGCGCCAGATTTACAGCTCTGGTTCAGCGGAAAAGCCGGCAGCAGGAGGCATCATTCATGTCTAGCTTGTATTTTGACTTTATTCGGATTCGCTTTTTGACGATGCTGGCGTATCGGGTTAATTATTATTCCGGCATTCTCGTGTACACGCTTAATATCGGTGTTTATTATTTTACATGGCAGGCGATTTACGGCGGTAAAGAGCAGCTTGCCGGATTTACGGCAGCGCAGATGACGACTTATGTGGCAGTATCGTGGATGGCGCGGGCGTTTTATTTTAACAATTTGGATCGGGAGATTGCGACCGAGATTCGCGACGGTACGATTGCGATTCAATTTATCCGTCCGTACAATTATTTGCTCGTCAAAATGATGCAAGGCTTTGGTGAAGGGCTGTTCCGGTTCACGATGTTTATGATTCCGGGTATGATCATTGCGATCTTGTTGTTCCCGGTACAATTGCCGACAAGCCTGATCTCATGGATCGGTTTTCTGATCATGCTGTTTTTTAGCTTTTTGATCAATACACAGCTGAATATACTCGTTGGGTTAATGGCGTTTTTTATTGAAAATAACGATGGACTGATGCGCATGAAACGCGTCGTTGTCGATCTGTTTTCCGGGCTGCTCATTCCGATTAGCTTTTTCCCCGGTTGGCTCGTATCGATTATGAATTTTTTGCCGTTTCAGGCGATTACGTATTTGCCGGGTTCGGTGTTTACAGGACGTGTGCAAGGGACAGGCATTTTGGCAGTGCTCGGGATTCAAGTATTATGGTTTGCGATTTTGCTTGTACCGATGATCATCGTCTGGCGCGCCGCCCGGGTGCGACTGTTCGTACAGGGAGGTTGAGTCGATGCGCAGCGCTTATTATGTAGGCTTGATTTGGGAGTATTTTACGAATTATATGAAAACAAGGCTGACGTACCGTGCCGACTTCTGGGTGGAAGTGATCTCGGATTTGCTGTTTCAGGCGACGAATTTGATCTTTATTTTCGTTGTGTTTGCCCATACGAATACGCTTGGCGGTTTTACCGAAGCGGAAGTGGTGTTTGTGTACGGTTATTTTATGGTGCCGTATGGGCTGTATAGCTGCTTTATTAATCTGTGGAATTTTGGTGATCGTTATATCGTCAAAGGCGAGATGGATCGCATTCTGACCCGTCCGGCGCACAGTCTGTTTCAAATTTTCCTCGAAAATCTCGACCCGCCTTCACTGATCGGTTCGGCAATCGGACTGATAATTATGGTGTGGAGCGGTGGGCAGCTTGGATTGGAGATGCAGTGGTGGTTTATTCCGGTATTGATCGTCATGGTAATTGGCTCGACGCTCATCTATGCGGGTATTTATATTATCCTCACCTCCGTCTCGTTTTATTCCGATTCACCAACCGGCATCATTCCGCTGATGGTCAATATTCAGACGTACGGACGATATCCGATTACGATCTATAACCGCGTAATCCAGATTGTTTTGACATGGGTATTGCCGTTTGCATTTGTTGGCATTTATCCAGCGGCATTGTTTTTGGAGCGGCAGGAAATGGTGACGATGGCATGGTTAACGCCGGTGATGGGGGTTGTGTTTTTTACGGTGAGTTTGTTGCTGTGGAATAGTGGGGTGAAACGGTATCGCGGGGCAGGATCGTAGGGGCGCGGTGGATTGAGTAGAGGGATGATGGATAGTTGGTTTGGTTGATGGTGATTTGGGGATAGTAGGTTTTGGGGATAGGAATGCAAAAAACAGCTTGCTTTGACATCAGTTTCCGGCGGAATAGGCTGGGAGATGATGGGGAGGGGCTGTTTTTTGTGTTTTATTTTTGGTGTTTAAATCTCATGCTTTTTTATGAGAGTCGCGCTTGAAATCTTTAATCGTGCAGATTACAAACAGAGTTCAATCTGTGCTTCCGCACGGAAAGCGACTTTTGACTGCCGCAGCGGGTCAAGTCCCCAGAGGGATTTCAATCCACGCTCCCGCACGGAGAGCGACCAAACTGGTTTAGCAAAACCACCCCTAAAGTTAAATTTCAATCCACGCTCCCGCACGGAGAGCGACCTGATGAGGTAGTACCTTATATCCTAGATCCTTATTTCAATCCACGCTCCCGCACGGAGAGCGACTAATTTTAATTATGCTCTAGAGTATAAAACAACAATTTCAATCCACGCTCCCGCACGGAGAGCGACATTGATCCGATTAGTAATTGCCATCCGCGTCACTCCAAATTTCAATCCACGCTCCCGCACGGAGAGCGACATCATATCGACCATTATAAATCATTCATAATGATTTCAATCCACGCTCCCGCACGGAGAGCGACTGCGGGCACTTTCAGCCCTTACACCCCAACGTCTTTCACGCCCAAAAGCGCGAACCTCCCTTTTAGGGTAGCCGAAAAGTCAGCAAAATACAACAAAAACGCCGCAATCCCTTGCCCAGCAAGGAGCGCGAACCTCCCAGGGATTTCATGTGAGCTTAGGGTTCGCGCTACAATCGGCTAATCATCGAATATTGAACGGCAGTTAGCAAGTATGCATAAACGTCTATACTGTCTCCAGCATCATTCCCTCAATCATGCGGATTCACAATCGCCATTGTCACATGATCTTGCCACACACCATTAATACGCACATTTTTCCGTGCCAACCCTTCACGCTCAAAGCCCGCCTTTTCCAGCACACGAATCGAGCCGATATTATGCGGCATTACCCCTGCTTCAAGGCGGTGAAAATGCAGCTGTTCGAACGCATATTGCACGACCAACTTCACCGCTTCGGTCATCAAACCTTTACCATTATGCTGCTGATCGAGAAAATAGCCGATCCAGCAGCTTTGCAAATTGTCGCGCACAACTTCGCTAAGCATGATCAAACCAATGATCTGCTCCGTCTCCCGCTGAATAATCACAAACCAATACCCATGATCTTGTGCCGCTCGTTCCATCCGTGACTGCGCCAATTCCCGCTGCCCTGCCAACGTATAAAAAGATTCAGCACGCGCACCCGTAAAATGCTGGAAAAAGTCACGATTGCGATTTTCCAATGCCAATACTTGCTCAGCATCACGCGTATCGATTAAACGTACTTGGATGCGTTCTGTTTGTAATAGGTTGGATGTTGGGTTCATCGAATCAAGCTCCTTTGCTAGTGGATGATAGTAACCGATGTAGGTTAAGGTTAGGTGTCGGAAAAGTGTAGGCACATCTATAATGTAGACGTCTCTTTTCATCCTAACATATCAATGAAGCGATCCCCATCTGATACGCATAACAGCCTGTAGTTAAATGGGTATATACGCTTAAGAACGTGATACTACCGATTGTACATAACGCCAATCCGATCTGTCCACACAGCATTGTTACTTGTTGTCGTGATTACACGTCAGCTAGCCAATTCATTGCGATTGAAAAACTGCCAGTCTGACACATCCAATAACGATGGGCAGGCAGACATGCTCTACGCTGACACGAACGCTCCTTTTCACAGCACCATCTTTCCACTATCATAAAAGTATGAACCGCTTCAGTTTCCATAATATAAATAAAAAGGAGTTATGATAATGAGCGAATTGCAAATTGGACAGCCTGCACCAGACTTCACGCTGGAAGCATCTGGCGGCAAAGAAATTTCATTAAGCGACTATCGCGGACGCAAAGTCGTACTGTATTTTTACCCGAAAGACAATACATCAGGCTGTACCCAGGAAGCATGCGATTTCCGCGATAGCACCGCAGGTTATGAACAATACGGCGCTGTCGTACTCGGCATTAGCCCGGACAGCGTAAAGTCACACGACAAATTTGTCGCCAAATACGAACTGCCTTTCCCACTGCTTGCCGATCCCGACCACGCAGTCGCTGAAGCATACGGCGTCTGGCAACTGAAAAAGATGTACGGCAAAGAATACGAAGGCATCGTGCGCTCTACGTTTCTAATCGATGAAGACGGAAACTTGCAACAGCAATGGCGTAATGTGAAAGTAAAAGGGCATGTGGAGGCAGTGTTGGAAGCGATTCAGTCGTAAAATGTGCTAACGCGTATGCGTACAGGATGAGTTTGACATCATCTTTGTCATCTTTGATGATGTTCAAATCTCTGTACATCAAACAGGAGCCGGTTATGATCAACCGCTCCTGTTTGTATTGTTGTTAGCCTCACGAACATCGACACAACACATGTAATTACAATAGTCGAATGCCAGTAGTGGAATAAAATAACGTTTCTTGTTGTAGTGGTGTCTTCAAACGATCCTACGTATCATTTTATTGTTCACAAAGGTCGGAAATAAGACCCTGTGCAGCTTAGTCTGGCGAAAATTACCCTTATCAAATGATCTGTAAAGGAGTTTGAAGACACGCCCTAGTACATTATTCCGATGTTGTAGCTGCTTTTGTATGAATCTGCACTGTATAACTTGCACGATCCCAATCGACATGAGCACCAATCGTTTCCGAAATAAAACGCAGTGGAATGAAAATGCTCTCATTCGCATATAACGGTGGAGCCGATAAAGGTACTTCTTTGCCGTTGACGATTGCTATGTTTTTGCCTTTGGTCAGAAGAATGCTAGTTGAACCGCTCGTAATCGCCACATCATTTTTATTCTTTCTATTCCAGACGACCGTTGCATTCATTTTCTCGAACAAACCGCGTACAGGCACATAAACTGCATTGTTAACGAGTATGGGAGCATTGGGCAGACGAAGTTGCTGTCCATTTAACTGTACAACAATCGCTTTTTGCACGATAACTGGTGTATTTGTGCCTTTCATAAATGGATTTCCGATGCCGAGTTGACCAGCGTCATTTATGCCAAAACTATGCACTATCCCAGTATTGTCGAGTGCCAGCGTAAATGCGTTACCGGATACTACTTGAGTAACATCGTTTAAACCGACGACCTGTGTAATCGCAGGAGGGGTAGTGGTTGGATCGATTTTCCATAACTTATGATCACTTGTTACTGCATAAATAAAGCCCCTTGAGCCATTATCTACTGAAATCACAGACGATGTTAACGTATAAACTGTCGGTTTCGGATTACCAGAAGATAAATACCAATAAAGGATTTTTCCTTGTTCATTCGTCGCTATAATCTCCTTATAACTCATTTGTATAGATACAATATGGTCACCGCCTTGAAGCTGGACAGGTGCTGTAACCCAATCATCGGCAGACCCCCATCCCCACAATGTACCATCTTTCTTTAAAGCAACCGAGTAATTATCATAGGAAGCAATCGCTTTGACCTGATCTAGCCCGGATAAGCGTACAGGCTTGTTAAAAACAGGTGTGTTCGCGATCTTGAGTTTGTCTAGTTGTCCCGCATTATTTCCGCCCCAGCCCCATACTTGCCCACTGTTGTCCAGAGCAAGAAAATGATCGGTACCTGTAGCCGTAGATACAATGTCTGTCAAGCCTGGAACTTGTAAAGGTGCTGTAGTTTTAAGACCGCTAGGATCATCAACACCCCATGTGTAAACCAACCCTTTGTTAGTCACTGCACTAGAATATACGCCTGCTCCAGGAGCAATGCTTGTAAAGACGATAGATGGGTCTGGAAAAGAAAGAGGAGAGAAGTGAATGTAGTTGTCGCCTGTCCCAGCATACTGCCCCGATCCTCCCCATGTCCATGTCGTTCCCTGCTTATCAATTGCGTAAGCGTTACCTAATGAAGCTTGTATGTAAACGATCGATTTCAAGGCATGAGCTGTGTTGTCTTGAGCTGCTGTTATGCGAACAGGTAACAACAAGCTAAAACAAAGGCAAAAGCATAAAAGTATAGTATATTTGCTGGCTTTCATAAATTGTTCCTCCTGAGCTAATATGGGTTTTATTACATAAAGAGTATATCGTATTACAGAGAAACAAACAAACTAAATTACTAAATAAAAAATAGATTTACAGATTGCTAATTAACTGATATAAGAATATTGTTGAGTAATAAAATACATAACTGAAGGAGGATAGAAGTCGGAATTATTGAATGAATAATACTTTAGAGGTGAGCGAATGAGAAAATTTATGTTGCTATTTATGATCACTTTTTTACTGCTTCAACTATTTTCTTTACAAAGTACAGAAGCCAGTAGTAATGACTGGAATGGTACTGTAACAGGAAATACATATGAGCAAAATAATAATTTGCCATCAACGTTTGTTAAAGTAACTAACTCAGCTAATGTCTCCAATCAAGATGTAAATGATTTTATTTTAAAAGCCCAGCAAATTATAAAAAATGAAAAACAAGCTCAAAATCCTCAAATATCACTTTTTTCTCAAAAAACATTAACCCCAAAAGAAGTCTATGATTATTTTTACATTGATGAATCCGATAAAGATTTATATTTTTATGAAGACGGTTCAAATCCAATAGCTAAAATTGTGGATTTGGATACTACAGTAGTAGGTAATACCTATATCAATCAAAATTCTAGCAATACGTATATGCAAAGTTTAGCTGCAACTTCTACAATCTCAGGTGGACTGGGAGCAAGAGTAATCATTCCTTCTTCTGGTAGTCTTTTAGAAGCGAGAATACACACTGATGGTAATGTAAAGCAATTAGATAATAATAAAGGTACGACATACACATATGTAGGTTTTACAGGAAATACAGAAGCTGATGCAGGATTACAATACAGTCCTTTACGTACGGATGGAAGTGGTGTTCAAGCTTGGAAACCTTATTTAAAAGTAGGCGGGGGAAGTCCATGGTCAACTGATACTATGCTAAAAGGTTATGATGCAGTACAGTATAAAAATGGATATATTCCTGGAGAGGATGTGCAAGTTAGTTTTTGGAAAAACTATGTTCATGATAATGTTAGTACAACTAGACTCAAACTACAAGGCACTGCTAAGTGTACCAATTATACATGTACAAATACGACTCCAACTAAACTAGCGGTTATAATGGAGAAAAATGGAACAGGAGTTTCGAATATTAGCGGTTATAAAATACTAGCTACTATAGCCGATACATCGGATTCTAAAGCTTTTGGTCAATTAAATACGTCCATAAACAATATTACTGTGGATGGGATATCTCAAGTACCTAAAGAATCCGCTCGAAGCAGTAACAGTAGCATGAGAGTATCGTCAAACAGTGTCACTTTTAATATAAGATAGTTATAAGAACAGAGTACCGATTGATTATATTCAATCGGTACTCTGTTTCATTGCATTGCTATCTTTTCATCAATAAAGAGACTCATTCCTCCGACTTCTTCTTCCCAAACCGATTCAGCAGCCAAACCCCCAGCTGCCGCCGATACTTCACAATTACCGCTGCCACAATCAGCCCGACGATAATCGTAATCGCCTCACCGGAATACCGGTGAAGCCAGTGGAAGATCAAATTCCATTGTGGCCCGAACAGCTTGCCGAGCAGCGAAAATGTTAACACCCACAGAAACGCTCCACTATACGCATACGCGGCAAAACGCCAAAACTTATAGTTCATAATGCCTGAGAAATACCCGGTAAAATGCCGTACCCCTGGAATAAAATAACCGACAAACACAAGTGTATAACCGTATTTATTAAACCACGCCTGCGCCTTATCGAGCTTATGCTCTGGCAGCAGTATCCATTTGCCGTATTTGCGCATAAACGGCAAACCGGCTTTTTTACCGATAAAATACGTAATCATCATCCCGATCGTCGTGCCTCCAAATGCACACAACAGTACTATACCAAACTGCAAATGTCCCATATACGATAAATAGCCGGCATAAGCCATCGTCGTTTCACCTGGAAAAGGTAAGGCGATAAACTCGAGCAGCAAGCCGAGAAATAGCACCGAATAACCATGATGCGTGAATAAAGACTCCAAATATTGCACAATTCCCATAAACTGGCCTCCACAAGCTAGAATGATTATTAGTATAATGCATGAAAGTGGCGCTTTTGTGCCCAAAAACGAGGCAGTAGTGTATTCATTTATTAACAGAAATTTCCAGTCCGATGTTTATATTATAGTATGATATCGGTGTAAAGCCAGTTGCTCCTATACGTGTGCGAGAGCGTAGATTGAAATTGTTGCACTACATGCTTATTTGCGGAACTAATCTCTGTCGCTCTCCGACTTATGGATTGCTCCTGCTATACTCTAATATTCAGCAACAGATAATCACGTTGAATAGGTAATATGATGCGTATCGACCCAGTTTTGAACCGCCTCGAACATAGCACTTTTGCGCGTTGCATAACAGACTAAATGTCCGCTTCCAGGGACGATTATCACTCGGGTATGCCGTGTACCTAGATGTGTTGCCAAATAAGCAGCACTTTTCATTTTGACCAGATGATCGCGATCTCCTTGTACGATTAGGACAGGGATTTGCACCTGCGGATAGATCGCCAATGATTCACGTACGATCCGATAAAATTCGCGTGTTGCTGTAGCAGGCACAACGCAAAAATTACGGATATACGCCTTCACCATCTGCCATTGAAACAATGTGCGTATAATCTGCTGCGGATTGAGCGGGAATACAGGCGCAGATAACATCGTTAACGAGCTAATCTGATTCGGATATTTCACGACCAGATGAGCCGCAATTAATGCGCCTGTTGAAAAGCCGATCAGGTGTATAGTGGAATAGGTCGTTAACAATTGCTTGCATTGCACTTCAGCGCTATGTATCCAATCGTGCCGAGTCGCCTTGCGAAGATCGGCTTTACTGCCACCATGTCCTGGTAAAGTAAACATTTGCACAATATACCCTTGTGCCTCTAAATATGCAGCTATCGGAGAGACTTCATGTTCTCCTCCTGTAAACCCGTGGATGAGCAAACATACTTTCACAATAAGCTCCTTTGGTGTTGAATAATGTAAAATGTGATCCAGTGCGTTGATTCATACAGTGGAACGATCCAAATGCTAGATTCCTATCATAACGGTTTATCGTATCGTATGAAAAGTTTGGCAATAGAGAAGAAGTTATCGTACTACCATCAAAACTACGATCAAAGTGATGGCAGTTATATAAGTATATGCGTACAAGAGAAGGCGGTGTGCTGCTGCTAATCAACCTGCTTTTATTATAACGGAAGCTTCCAGCCAGATGTGGATATCATAGTTGCACTTCATCTTTAACGGTTATGAAAAAAATAATGAAATCATTTGAAAAATGCTGAAATCTAGGTACGACAAGCCTTGACGGTCTCTTTTGGGGATAGGTATAATTAGACTCATTGAAAAGTGGGAGGCACATGAATGAACAGTCCAAATGAAATTATCGTTGTCCTTGATTTTGGTGGACAATACAATCAGTTGATTGCAAGACGTATTCGCGATCTTGGCGTGTACAGTGAACTTTTGCCTTTTAATACCCCTGTCGAGAAAATTCGTGAACTGGCTCCAAAAGGAATCGTGTTCTCCGGTGGCCCATCGAGCGTGTACGCAGAAGATGCTCCGCATGTGGACCCGGCTATTTATGATCTGAATGTGCCAATCTTCGGTATTTGTTACGGTATGCAGTTAATGGCTCAACAATTGTCCGGTAAAGTAGAACGTTCCGCCAAGCGTGAGTACGGCAAATCCGATGTTGATTTTATGCCGCATTGCGCGCTCAACAAAGGCATGGAAGCAAGCCACACCGTCTGGATGAGTCATGGTGACCATGTGGTCGGTCTGCCGGAAGGTTTTGTCGTCGATGCAAGCACCGAATCCGCACCGATTGCAGCGATGAGCAATGCAGCACGTCAATTGTATGCGGTACAGTTCCACCCGGAAGTACGTCACTCCGTATTTGGTAACGAAATGATTCGCAACTTCCTGTACGAAGTGTGTAACTGTCATGGCGAATGGAGTATGCAAACATTTATCGACGATACGATCGCAGATATCCGTAAGCAAGTTGGCACCAAAAACGTATTGTGCGCACTAAGCGGCGGCGTAGATTCGTCCGTTGTAGCCATTTTGCTGCACAAAGCGATTGGCGATCAGCTCACTTGTATGTTTATCGATCACGGTTTGCTGCGTAAAGGTGAAGCCGAGAGCGTTATGGAAACATTTGTCGGCAAATTCGATATGAAAGTCGTCAAAATCGATGCACAGGAGCGTTTCCTGTCCAAACTTGCTGGCGTAGACGATCCTGAGCAAAAACGTAAAATTATCGGTAACGAGTTTATTTATGTATTTGACGAAGAATCGAAAAAGCTGGGCGACTTTGCTTATTTGGCACAAGGTACACTGTATACCGATATCGTCGAGAGCGGTACGGCAACAGCACAAACGATCAAATCCCACCACAATGTCGGCGGTCTGCCGGAAGATATGGAATTTGAACTCGTTGAGCCACTGAAAACATTGTTCAAAGACGAAGTGCGCAAAGTCGGTGAAGAATGCGGCTTGCCACGCGCCATCGTATGGCGTCAACCATTCCCAGGCCCAGGTCTGGCAATTCGCGTACTGGGCGAAGTAACCGAAGACAAACTAACGATCGTCCGCGATTCCGACTACATCCTGCGCGAAGAAATCGCCAAAGCAGGTCTGGAAAGTGAAATCTGGCAGTACTTTACAGCACTGCCGAATATGAAAAGCGTCGGCGTCATGGGCGATGCACGTACGTATTCGTACACGGTAGGGATTCGTGCCGTAACGTCGATCGATGGCATGACAGCAGACTGGGCACGCATTCCGTGGGATGTGTTAGAGAAGATTTCGGTGCGTATTGTGAATGAAGTAGATAATGTGAATCGGGTTGTGTATGATATTACTTCGAAACCGCCGGCTACGATTGAGTGGGAGTAGGAAGAATTTAATATAACTAGTGAAAAAACAGTCTGGTCATAGATCATGCTGTTTTTTTTATATTTTTAATATTTCGTCCCAAATAAATTTTTTTTGTCCCTTATTGTGTTATGATATTATATGAAAAGGAGTGAGAAAAATGAAGAAGAAAAATGTTTTAAATTTAATAAAGTATCATGTCGAGAGTAATAACTTACAATTTAGGAATGAAGCAATTGAAATTGCACGTTACTTCGATTCGATTGGTGATCATCAATTAATGGAGTATATTATGAGTTTAGTTTCAAATACTAACACATTTGTTCCACAGAATTATGAATTTGAAAGTTTGTTTTTGAGGGAACTTGAATTGAATATTGATCCTTTGCCTCTTCCTAAATTAATTGCAGAAGATATAAAAGGGATTATAAATGCCGTTAATCATAGAATAGGTATTAATAAATTTTTATTTAAAGGCTCTCCAGGTACAGGTAAAACAGAAACTGTTAAACAAGTTGCAAGATTATTAGAAAGAAAGCTGTATATGGTTGAGTTTAGTGAATTAATTGATAGTAAAATGGGACAAACGTCAAAAAATATTGTGACGATATTTAATGAAATCAATAAAATGCCTAACCCCTCTAAAGTCTTAATATTATTCGATGAGATAGATGTGATAGCTTTAGACAGAATTAATTCTAATGATCTTAGAGAAATGGGACGTGTAACATCCACTATCTTAAAGGAACTAGATAAATTAAATGAAGATGTAGTATTGATAGCTACGACTAATTTATATGATAATTTTGATAAAGCATTAACTAGAAGATTTGATACTGTAATCGACTTTGATAGATATGAAAAAAATGATTTAATTGAAATTTCAGAAATTATTCTAAATTCATTACTAAGAAAATTTAAAAATTCTAGTAGAGATATGAAACTTTTCAAAAAAATTATAAGTAATATGGATCCTATCCCCAATCCAGGTGAATTAAAAAATATAATTAAGATATCACTAGCATTCAGTGATCCCAATAATGAATTTGATTACCTTAAAAGACTATTGAATTTTATAATAACAAAACCTAATGAAATTGAATTGAAAGAATTGCAGAGTATGGGATTTACTTTGAGAGAAATAGAAATATTAACTGGTGTGTCAAAAAGTCAGGTTTCTAGAGAATTAAAGGGAGAATAATATGAACGATATCTTGCAATTAAAAGGTAACTTTGAACAAAAATCATCTACTGGACCACAAGGCGCTCCCAAACTAGCCAATAATAAAGTTGTTACTGCAACTCATTTAGAACAACTCGTATCTGATTTAGTTGAAATGAATAATTTTTGGAGTTCTCAAACTATTATAAAAGGTTCTTTGATTAGCGTTTACTATAATAAGATAGTAGCTAAGAGTAATAGAATTAGTGGTTTTTTTTCATCTACCAATAGTCCTTCGAATTCTACAATAGTTGGTGCGAAATTTTCAAAGGAACGTAATAAACATATCATTACGCATTATGTTTCTTTAGCATGTGTTCAAAAAACTATAGATTTTTCTAGAAAGACGACTAAAATTCTCGTCGAAAAATTTAATGGTTCTATAGATCATATTGAATTTAATGCCAAAGGAAGTTTAAAACATATTGATTTTAACGCTTACGGTATATCAAAATCTAAATTTCAACAATTTATTGTAGATGCTTCTTATATCGAGAAGTTTGATATTGAAAATAGTGAGGTTAAACCCAAGCAAACTTCAATCGTTACTCTTTATGATATTGGTACTGATACAAGAGAACTTTTAAATAAACTCGGTATTAAAGTTCTTAGTCATAGAGTTCTCGATAATACAACCATTCTATTAGATGAGAATTATTTGGAGTTACTATTGGAAAAAGCACCTTATTTAGTTGCAATGGCTATTGAGAATATTTCTGAACTAGCTCCTATTGATTTTGTAGAGACTTTTGACGAGGAAGAAGCTTTAATACCAAAGCCTGAAAACGAACCCACTATAGGAGTGATTGATACACTTTTTGATAAAAGAGTTTATTTTGGAGATTGGGTAGAGTTCCATAATATGATTGATAAGAATATTCCTATCGATGCTTTTGACTATAAGCATGGTACTTCGGTTTCATCTATTATTGTTGATGGTCCGTCAATAAATCCTAACCTTGATGATGGTTGTGGTAGATTTAAAGTGCGTCATTTTGGAGTGGCTACAAGTAAGGCTTTTAATTCTTTTACTATAATTAGGGCTATTAAAGAAATAGTGGCAAGTAATAAAGATATAAGAGTATGGAACTTATCTTTGGGTTCAAATGATGAGATTAATGAAAATTTCATATCAGCAGAAGCATCTGTTCTTGATCAAATCCAGTTTGAGAATGATGTGATTTTTGTGGTCGCTGGTACAAATAAGCGAATAACTGAAGGTAATAAGCGTATTGGGGCACCAGCAGATTCAATAAATTCATTAATCGTAAATTCAGTTGATCTGAAAAAACAATCAGTTGCTTATTCAAGACAAGGAATCGTTTTGTCTTTTTTTACAAAGCCCGATATAAGTTACTATGGAGGTTCAACTGGTGAGTATATGTCAGTTTGTGAACCGCTTGGAAAAGCACTTGTTACCGGCACTTCTTATGCTGCCCCTTGGATGGCAAGAAAATTATCATATTTAATTGACATCATTGGAGTTAATAAAGAGATTGCTAAGGCAATGTTAATAGATTCTGCTATTGGTTGGGAGCCTAATGAGGATTTTTTGGAATTATCTTTAAAGGGGCATGGAGTTGTTCCTATAAGAATTGAAGACATCATTACATCTCCAGACGACGAAATCAAATTTGTAGTTTCAGGTGTATCAGAAAAATATGATACATTTAATTACAATTTCCCTGTTCCAGTTCATAATAATAAGCACCCATTTATTGCAAAAGCAACATTGTGTTACTTTCCAAAATGTTCAAGAAATCAAGGTGTTGACTACACAAATACTGAGCTGGATATTTACTTTGGAAGAATTAAAAATGATGGGAAGCTTGAAAGTATTAATAAAAATAAACAAAGTATTGAAGGAGAAGAAATTTATTTACATGAACAAAGTGCTCGAAAGGTGTTTAGAAAATGGGATAATGTTAAGCATATTTGCGAAAAGTTGAAGTTGAGTTCTAGAGGAAAAAAAGTGTATGAGAATAAGATGTGGGGTATGAGTATTAAAACAAAAGAAAGATTGAATGGACGAGATGGCGAAGGTATTCGTTTTGGTGTGGTAGTCACTCTAAAAGAGATAGATGGGGTTAATCGAATCGAAGAATTTATTCAGCAGTGTAGCTTAAGAGGATGGTTAGTTAATAGAATTAATGTAGAGAATAGAATAGATATTTATGAAACTTCAAATCAAACATTAGATTTAGAATAATTTAATTATTCGTATAAAACTAATCTACATTCCTTCACTCTTGAATCTTAAGTAGTTTTGTTCTGATAAGAGCTTACGACTAAAGACTAAATTTATTATCTTTTTTCTTTTTATTAATAATTATGATAAAATAACCCCCTACATCAAAAAAGGAAGTGACCACCACTTGATCCAAATCACGATCCCTGAGCCGGACGTATCGATTACAAAACAAAGCAATCCACAACTGAGCCACATCTACGGATTTACCGATTTTCACCTTATTACGCGCGAACTTGGCGGCATCTATATGTTCTACAATGAACAAGATGAGCTGCTGTTCGTCGGTAAAGCTCGCAAACTTAGACCGCGTATTAAAAAGCATTTTGAAGATACCGTTTCACCGATCAAAAACCATCGTGACGAAGTGACACGAATCGACGTTTGCGTGGTGGAGGATGCAACCGAGCGCGAAATTTATGAGACTTATATCATTAATAGCCTGCATGCGCGTTACAATGTGGATAAAGTGTTTTATAAGTAAATTGCATATTTATGCGATATAAGCCCAAAACAGGCAAAAAAGCTGCTTCTCTGATCGAGAAACAGCTTTTTTTGTTGAATTACAGTTTGTACGCAAGCCCGCCTATGACGATGATCCCTTTAAATATATAGCATGATGTTATACAAATTCCGACTATAACTAAAAACATCTAGTAGTCTGTCTCAAATGGAAATTGTGTTTGAACGTACCTTAACCTATTCATCATCAAGCAATGGTTAGATCGACAAACTATAAATGTATTTGAGACAAACTACTAGTACCTTGACTGCATAGCATATTGGTTTTAATTCTACTGCCTGTCCTGATGAATAGAGGGAATCTGTGCAACATCAAACTATATATTTAAAACGGTCAGAGTATTAGCAGATTTAAAGCCAATATTAACAGCAGTCAAGCTACTACAACGGACGCGGTGTATAATCCAAATCATGGAACAATTGCTCCCGTTCCTTATCCGTCAAATCCCGCCATTTGCCTACTGGTAAGTTACCGAGCTGGATATTCATAATCCGTGTGCGGCGCAGTCCATGTACTTCATACCCAAGCGCTGCACACATACGGCGAATTTGGCGATTCAACCCTTGTGTCAAAATAATTTTAAACACATATTTGGATTGCTGTGTCACTTTGCAAGGCAGTGTCACCGTATCGAGAATTTCCACACCGGACGCCATTTTTTGCAAAAAAGCATGGGTGATCGGACGATCTACGGTGACGATATATTCCTTCTCATGCTTGTTTTCGGCACGCAAAATCTCATTGACGATATCGCCGTCATTCGTCAGCAAGATCAGTCCGTCGGAGTCTTTATCCAGACGACCGATATGGAAAATACGCAACGGATGATTGACAAAATCGACGATATTGCCTTTAATATGGCGCTCGGTCGTACTCGTAATGCCGACCGGTTTGTTGAGTGCGATGTACACATGTGCTTTTTTCTGCTCAGCACCGATTTTTTGACCGTTGTAGCGTACATCGTCACCTGGTTGTACTTGACTGCCAAGTTCTGCTATTACACCATTGATCGTTACTTTGCCTTCATTGATCCATTTATCCGCACCACGGCGGGAAGTCGCTCCGGATTCGCTAATATATTTATTAATTCGCATGTAGGACACACCTTTCTTTAGTTCCGCGATTGCTGATCTAGTTGCTGCAAGAGGGGGATAATAGTTGCAGCTGTGAACTGAATGATATTATATTAAGCACGCAACAATGATAGCCTGCTGCCTAGTTCGCTTCAGTCTATATCTAAGATACCCTTTTTGTCGTTTTTTTGAAAGGTTCTGCCTTGCTTAATGCTTAATATGCATCTTAATCGACTCATAATCACTTATAATGCTAGTTAGCAATAAAATGGTTTCGCCCACAAAATGGGCTCTGCTTAACATCTGAATCTACCGAATATGGATGGATTTCGGCGCTTTAGATAAGCGGGCGCGAGTGTTCTATTCGTAGTTGCGCTTAGCGTTTTTATTGATAAAGTGTATTCTAAATTGCTAAGTAACATGGTATGATTTTACTATTCATCCAGCAAAAAGTGGCTTGCAATTCCGATATTTTTAATTGCTTTATACATAGAGAGATTAACAAAGGACGACAAAGCAAACTATAAGCGAATGAATATGAATGAAGACACCACCTAGTCAAGCTAAGGCGTGTGCTCAAACGGCTTTACAGGCAGTTCGATGCGGTTTGTTTTGTCAGATTACGCTGTACAGGCACAGGCGGCTCATTTCATTTGAAGACGGTTTAAAAACGCCGCTTAATCTCTGGATCATCATCCATACTAATTGTGGACGAATAATGATATCGATCATTGACGAATAACGCACGCTGCTGATCAATAATGAGCTAGTTGGAAGGGGAATAGTAGCTTGGAACATTTTATTTTATCGATCATGACTACTTTGATCATCATCGCAGTCATTGCTGGCTCTGTCATTTACTTTAGACATAATAACCGAGCGAAGAAGCTTAGCCCGCAACAGGTAAAACAATACAATCTGAAAGACATCACCATCGAGCATATCGACCAAATGCAAGACGGTTTTGAATTTGAGGAGTATTTATATCGGCTATTTCTAGAACTCGGTTATGATGGCGTGTATAAAACGCAAGGAAGCCGTGATTTTGGTGCGGATGTGGTGTTTACGGATCGGGAAGGGGTTAGAAATGTGATTCAAGCGAAGCGTTACACTCTGCCCAATAAAGTAGGATTAGGTGCTGTACAAGAAGCCTTTTCTTGTATGAGATATTACAAAGCGAAAAAGTCGATGGTCATTACATCATCCAAATTTACAGACTCCTGTGAAACATTAGCCGGTATTAATCACGTCAAGCTGTTAGATCGTGATGATCTGATCGCAATGATCAAGGCGCTCCAAACAGACGATCACATTTCGATCAAAAATCGTATTGAAGCAGAACCACGCATGATTTTGGAAACATGGAACGAATTGAATGATCCGATATTGCGTGATATTAAAAAGGATTATAAGGCAGAGCAGCGGGTGAATAAGCTGCGACAAAGTTAAAGATTGAGGAGAGGGAAAAGATGCAAATTTTAATTAATGTTTTCATCATCTTTGTTTCTGCTCTTGTTATGGTTCTGTTGTGGCTAGCCTTAAATTGGATTTTTAGTAAAGTACTTGTGCCTATAACGGAATGGTGTGGGGAATTTTTAGGTAGAAGAATTAAAAGAAAGATAACCGTCTTAATTTTGGAGTGGTCATTGGTCTCTTTGCCTGTTATTTATGCATTTATACTATTGTTTTTTTATATTATTACAGGTTTTGGTGGATCATCTTTATTTAATGTGTTATTCATTTTTTGTACGTTACTTTTTCTTGTAATTTGGTTTATTATGTCGGCAACATATATTGAGTATAGAAAAATTAATCCTTCATACGAACCTAAGAGAGTACTTAAAACTGAACAAAAAATAGATTTTAGTAAATCAAAAAAGTATTATGTATTTAATCGTATATATTTATTGATGGATCAAATTCCAGACTTTTTGAAATCTATTATGATTCTGATTATATCTTTAACGTTTTTAACTAAATTGAAATGGCCAGATAGTTTTTATTTTCTTCTTGTATGTTTTGCTCCGCTATACGCAAATTATTGGGTCTATTTTGTGAGGATTTTTACAATAAATCAAAATGGAGAGGAAGTATTTGTTAGAAGATTCGTAGCATATTCTATACTAATGACCATTGCTGTATATCAATTATTTATTCAATTTCAAGGTTATATTCATGGTGCTACCTATGTTATTGATTTAAATACATTCATACTCACAGGTTCGGGTGTGCTGTATATTTCTCTTGACAGAATCCTTAAAGAAGTAACTGTTGATTATATTAATTTCAGAAATAAAAAAGACGAAGTCACGAATAACAGCCCTGAAACAAGTTATGAAACATAAAATTTTTGTGGAAAAGAATGTAAATATCAGATTGAGCACAAGTAATTATTAATTATCTTTTTTAAACTCTTTATTGATAAAAAGCGTCCTATTATAGGAGTTTCGGCTAAAAAGCATATTTTTCTGTATATGACGCTTATTATACGAGTATTTCTAAAATTCACTTTGATTATGCATGATAGTACACAATTCCCTGAATTCCTGCCGTCGCCTTACTATATAACGTCACCGGCAAAGTATACTGTTTCCCCCATTTTTTCTCATGGTTGTCAATCCGCTCAACCAACAGTTCCACAATATCCGGAATCGGCTGCACATCTTTTTCATCATTAGCGATATTTGAAACGGGATGTTGATCGGTTTGTATATAATCTGCTGCTGCTCCATCTTTTCCGCAAAAGTGTTAATCTGATCATCGGTTGGCGACATTTCGCTCAGGCTGGTGGAGATCAGCAGTACGCGTTTGGCATGGCCGCGGATGATCGCTTTGGCAGCAAGCTATCCGCTCTTGAAGTTGTGCGAGCTAACGGCCGGAATATGATTACCGATACGATCGGCGAAGTAAGCTTACGGTATTTCGTACTATTTTCATTCAATGAGCTGGTTATTGATTACATGGGAAGCGGTCATTTTGAATACCGTGGCGAGTTGCACGACTTCATCCAGTGTAGCAGCCATAGGTGTACCACTCATTAAGTAATATCAAATCGAATAATTAAGGTTAATAGTAAAAATCAAGCGTCTGCTCATACAACAACATATGGAATCGACATCGTAGCAATTCGAGCTGGGTAGTTTTGATTGAGGCGATTATAGTATAGAATTAACTTTTTGACTAAAATATATATGCCAACTGCGAATACGTTGCTTATATTGCTGAAACGATCGCTTTTGTTTCTTTGAGTGAGTTTATATCTAATCATGCTGGAAGCGAGCATGATTAGAATAGATTCGAAAGGAGGACAGGAAGTGAATACGATGCCACTGGCACTGCTAATGAGTTGCGGCGGCTTGTTCGTGCTGTTTGTGCTTGCGATTGTCGTATTGCCGAAACTACAGCGGCGTGAAAATCGTGATTACCAAGTCGAGCGAATTTTGGATGAAGGTTATGCGGCACAAGGTTTGATTTTGGATGTGATTCCAAGTGGACGTTATCACTCCGGACAGCCGGAACTGCAATTGCGCTTGCGCATTGAATCGAGAACCCGTTTGCCTGTGGAAGCGATCGCTACCGTAACCGTGTATTCGATGAACCGAGGGCGGTTTCAAGAAGGGATACGTGTGCCAGTACGGGTGCTGGAAACACGTACAGGTTTGCGCATTGCGGTGAAAGGCACGGTGGATTACCCTTGAGTATGAGTATGAGTATGAGTATGAGTATGAGTATGAGTATGAGTATGAGTATGAGTATGAGTATGAGTATGAGTATGAGTATGAGTATGAGTATGAGTATGAGTATGAGTATGAGTATGAGTATGAGTATGAGTAGAAAGCAGATAGGGTAGAGGAACAACGCATTTAAGGAATTGCAGTACGGGAAATTCAAGATTCCATTAGCTACTTTGATTTTGTGAAATAGACTATTTAGCGCAGAACCCTTTACTTCACGTATAGGTAAATCCTACCAACTTTATTTGTAAACAGGTTCAAGTAAATTCGACCCTCATTTTACTTAAGCCAGCTCACTATTACATTGACCAAGTTGAAATTCAACTTTGATTGTATACTGCAATCTGTATCCATAAAAGCTTAAGCCAGTTTCAACACTCCAATGAATCTAGGTCAAGATAGTATATGTACAAAAGTTGAAAAATGAGGGATAGGCGCCATGATACGATGCCTATCCCTTATTTTTATTACGCTATCACACCGTCGTTATTCCAATACATTCCGACGATCAGGCAGTCATATTCCATCCTACAATTCTACCTATAACTGCTCTCGTCATCCAAACTACAGCCTGATCCTTCCCCATCTATCTATCGTCTCTCCAACTGCCCTATCATGAAGCAGAATCAGCGGCGATCGTGGACATCGAAGTATCCGCTAACAGTCCAAATGAACCGGCTGTTTCACCCTCTGGGCTATGCACAGTAAACGTATACTGGCTGCCATCTTTAGCTTGCCATACCCAAAACTCATGTGTGCCTTTTTCATCGGACGTTTGCAAACAGAGCAAGGCAGGTGCCATCGGGCTTTCGTACAACTGGTCGCCACTGTATTCTCTGACTTCGCCATATTGTTTAAGCTGAGCCTTTCCTTGTTTGCGCAGATCATCGATCACTGCTTTGCTGTCCAATTTTTTAATGTTCACATGATATGCAGGAGTGGCGGTTAGTCGTAATTGATTTTTGTTCGCATCAAGCGTATAGCCATCAAACACATACATGGAATAGCCGTCACCATGTTGAAGCTTGGCGGTTCGTTTCACCAGTGTTCCTTTTTCCATCAGCTCGAATGTTTCGGTAGCAGGACGTGTGCTGGAAGCGGACGGTTCCGCTGCATTGCTCGTATTGGCAGCGGATGATTCCGCAGAACTGTTCGTGCCGCTCGCACCTTCTGTCGTGGACGACTCTGTTGCTACTGGGTTGCTCGTCTCGTCAGTAGCATTGGTCGATGCGGCGGAGTCGGTAGTCGTACCGCTCGTTGCTTCAGATGTTGTGCCTGTTGCTGGTGAATTGGATGGTTCCGTTGTACCTGTGGCAGCTTCATTGCTGCAAGCACCGAGTAAAAGTACGGCTGTGAGCGCGGCACTAATTGTTGCGATATTGTGGGTCGATCTCATGTTGAACACTCCTCTTAGTGGAATTGTCACTTCATGCTGCGACTTATATGTATAGACGTACTGAAACTGGAAAACGTTACCGTTTTAACCAAAGTAATAGGGGGATAACATAAAAAAGCTCCATATCCCCTTGTCAGCTGTCGTAAACAGACGGCAAGGAAATATGGAGTAAAATAACACTGCATCCCATGGGGAAGGATGAGGGCGAAGCGGTAAAGCCGCTTTTCCGCCATGACCGAATATGCTCGACAACAGAACGATTGCCAAACTGGTCACAGCACGAAAAGGTAAAGCTATGCTAAAACAGAGCGAATCGGAGGCGATGAGGCATACGACCCGTTCTGTAGCATACGGGGAAGGAGAGTAAAAGAAAACTGCATAAATGATCACAATAAGCGTGACCGCTGCTCGGTATTACGAATAAAGGATACGAGATACGAAGCAAAACTAAGCAATAAGCGAGTATATGGAGCATCACTAGTAGGCTGACCAGCTTACATTCAGTGTCTGCTTCACTCCATCTTTATGAAAGATACACTGGAATCATCGCAGGAGAACATCGCTGCTCTGCACGATCAAACTACTGATTTAACGCGGTCAGCCTACTAGAATGAATGCGATTCATAGGGCGTGGTACGATTTGCTTTGAGCGATCGTTCTATTTATGGCTACAAATAGGCTTCGACATCATTCATCCTGTCGTCTGTACTTGACTGGCAAACAGCAATGTTGTCACATATTTGCGCGCATCAGCGGTTAAAATCTGCAACTGGGTACGTTCCTGTTCCGGGCGAGCCTGTACGAAATGCACCAGTGCACCATCCAAATTTTCCTCAATGGCAGCGATCCTATAGCCCTGAGTGAGGATGGCATCGATTTGCTGTTTTTCCCGTTCAAATTCGGCAAAGGCAGACATTATGACACCCCTCCACTGGACACTTTGTCGGTAGCAGTAGCAGCATGAACGCTATGCGCAGCAGGCGCTTCAAAGCGATTCCGGTGTATATACTGTCCGCTGCCCGGCACACCGACAAATTGCTTATCTTTAATTACAAATTCGCCCCGGCTTAGCACGGAGACGGGTTCACCAGTCACTTCCAAGCCTTCAAATGCACTGTAATCGACCTTCATATGATGTGTACTGGCAGACAGCGTACGTTTTACCGTCGGATCGAAAATAACGATATCCGCATCACTGCCGATCGACAGTGTACCTTTTTGTGGAAACATGCCGAACAGCTTAGCGCTAGTCGTAGAGATCATCGACACGAATTGATTGAGTGAGATGCGCCCTTTGGCGACGCCTTCGGAATATAAAATGCTAAACCGATCTTCGATAATCGGGCCGCCATTCGGAATTTTGGAAAAGTCGCCACGTCCGAGTTCCTTTTGCCCGTGAAAATCGAATGAACACTGATCCGAACCGATCGTTTGCAAACTGCCGCTCCACAGGCAATCCCATAACACATCTTGATTCCATTGCTCACGCAGTGGAGGAGACCAAACGTATTTGGCGCCTTCAAAGTCGGGCTTTTCGAGCGCAGTTTGATCAAGTACGAGATATTGCGGGCATGTTTCGCCATAGATACGTAGCCCTTTTTTGCGACCTTCGGCAATTTTTAGCGCGGCATCAGCACAAGTGACATGCACGACGTACAATTGTGAATCGGCAAGTTCGGTCAGATAGATCGCCCGCCCGGTCGCTTCGCCTTCCAATTCCGGAGGACGGGTTAGCGCATGGTAGATCGGATCGGTCTGTCCAGCAGCGAGTGCTTGCTCGATCAAATATTCGATCACATCGCCATTTTCAGCATGTACCATTACGAGTGCACCTTCACGGCGCGCGGTTTGCAATGTTTTGAACAATGTACCGTCATCGGCTTGAAAAGTATTTTTGTACGCCATAAATACTTTAAAAGACGTAATGCCTTCCTGTTCCATAATGAGCGGCAGCTCGGACAGCACATCGTCATTGATTTCCGAAATCATCAGATGAAAGCTGTAATCGATCACCGCTTTATGCTGAGACTTGGCGTGCCAGCTGTCGACCGCACTTTGCAGCGAAGCGCCTTTTTGGGTCAGGCAAAAATCGATAATCGTCGTTGTGCCGCCAAATGCCGCTGCAATCGTACCGGATTCAAAATCATCCCGTGTCACCGTACCGCCAAACGGCATATCTAGATGAGTATGCGGATCGATGCCACCAGGAAACACATAACAACCAGAAGCATCGATGATCTCGGCATCCGGTGCATCAAGCTGCATGGCAATGCTTGTAATGATGCCATTTTCGATTAACAAATCGGCGGTATACGTTTCGGAGGCGGTGACGATCGTGCCGTGTTTAATTATCTTTTTCATCACAACACCTCCATCGTGTAGGAATCGTTCAGCGTTGCAATTGTGCGTTGGCGTTCGTTCCATGTCATCGGCGGCAAACTATTATCGATCGCCACCATATCGATCGCACCATCGACCGGGCAGACGATCGAGCACAGATTGCAGCCGACACAATCTTCTTCGCGCACTTGTAATATATTTTTGCCATCGGCATTGGTAAGCATATCGATGCACTGATGGGAGGCGTCTTCGCAAGCGATATGGCATTTATTGCAATTAATACAGTTATCTTCATTAATGCGTGCGACGACCTCGTAATTCAAGTTCAGATCGCCCCAGTTGGAATACTTTTGCACCGAGCGTCCGATCAGTTGTTCTACCGAAGACAATCCTTTTTCATCTAAATAATGGCTTAGACCGTCGATCATATCTTCGACGATGCGGAAGCCGTGATGCATAACGGCGGTACACACTTGCACGCCGGTTGCACCCATTAGCATAAATTCGACTACATCTTGCCAAGTCGAAATGCCACCAATCCCGGAAATCGGTACCCCGATATCCGCATGACGCGCACATTCGGCAACCATATTGAGCGCAATCGGCTTTACGGCAGGACCGCAATAACCGCCATGCGCGCCTTGTCCGCCCACATGTGGAATCGTATTCCATGTATGAATGTCCACTCCGGCAAGACTGTTGATCGTATTGATCATACTGATCGCATCTGCACCGCCGCGCACAGCATGACGGGCGACTACGGTAATGTCGGTAATGTTGGGCGTTAGTTTGACGATGACCGGTGTGGTGGCGACTTCTTTTGCCCAATGGGTTTGCGCTTCGACCAGATCGGGTTGTTGACCGGAGGCAGCGCCCATGCCGCGCTCTGCCATGCCGTGCGGACAGCCAAAGTTTAGCTCCAGTCCGTCCACGCCGACATCTTCGACCCGTTTGACGATTTCATGCCATTTTTCCTGCTTTGGTTCGACCATAAGTGAGGCGATAATGGCATGGTTAGGGAAACGCTTTTTCGTTTCATAAATTTCCTTCAGGTTCACATCCAGTGGACGGTCGGTAATTAGCTCGATATTGTTAAAGCCGGCAACACGCTGCCCGTTAAAGCTGATGGCGGCAAAGCGGGACGATGTGTTAATGATCGGATCGCCCAGCGTTTTCCAGACCGCACCACCCCAACCTGCTTCAAAAGCGCGCTGTACTTGATAGCCGGTATTGGTCGGTGGCGCAGAAGCCAGCCAGAACGGATTTGGAGAACGGATGCCTGCAAGATTAATGCTTAAATCTGCCATAGTTCATAACCTCCAGTCATGTAGGAAACGCTGCTGTGCTTGACCGATTGCGCGCGGATCGCTGTGTTTCCCCATCGTCGATCCGCTTAGAGTGCTTATTTTATCGCGTCCTGATTCGTATGCATCGATGTACCAATGTCGCTTCGCCTTATCTGGCAGAGCTTACCGGCTGGATCGTCTGCGGCAACAGCGTACGAATGATCGCATGTGCCGCCAGTTTGCCTTGTTGTGCGGCAGACACGACCATCGCTTCTCCACGTCCGGCACCGAAAATAATATCGCCTGCCGCATACACTTTCGGATGCGATGTGCGGTACGTATAATCATCGACCTCGACTACACCTTTTGTATGTTCCAGCCCGAAATGCTCAATCAATCCGTGCTGACGCTCCTGACCGATCGCGAGTACAACCGCATCCACCGGCAACAGAAACTCCGAGCCTATTACAGCTGTAGAGGTCATTCGCCCGTCTTTGCCTGTTTCACCGGTTAATGTCATCTCTATACATTCCAGATGAGTCACTTTGCCGCGCTCATCACCGATGATACGTTTAGGCGCAGTCAACCAGCGGAATTCGACGCCTTCCTGCTTGGCAAATTCATATTCAAAATCATATGCCGTCATTTCTTCACGTGTGCGGCGATAGACCATTTTCACATTGGCGGCACCGAGCCGTACCGAACAGGTAGCGGCATCGATCGCGGTATTGCCCGCTCCGATTACAGCGACGTGTTGCCCGATCATATCGACGGAAGGCAAGCCTGTTTTCGTTTGCTCCACCAGTTTGATCGCATCATACACACCGTCAAGTTGCTCGCCTTCAATGCCGATCGGCGGCACATAGCCCATACCGGCAGCCAGTACGATCGCATCGTATTGTTGTAGCAGTTCGGCGGCAGCGATATCGGTGCCGACACGCACACCGGTTTTGATCTCGACGCCAAGCTGTTGCACCTGCTCGACTTCCCATAATGAGATCGATTGTGGCAAACGGAACGATACGATGCCATATGTATCCAATCCGCCTGCTTGCTCGCGCGCTTCATAAATGACAACGTTCATCCCTTGCCGTGCCAACTCGCGGGCAGCGGACAAACCTGCTGGCCCACCGCCGATCACAGCGACTTTGTAGCCGTTATCGACGCCACGTTTGAACAGTGTTGCCTCGTTAGCGATCGCCCAATCGGTCGCATAGCGCTGCAACAGCCCGATCTGGATCGGAGCGGACGCATCGTTTAGCACACATGCGCCCTCGCATAATTCCTCGGTTGGACAGACGCGGGCACAACTGGCACCGACCGGATTGGAATCCATAATCGTCGTGGCGGCACCGCGCAAATTGTCGGTCGCAATTCGTTTAATAAAGGAGGGGATATTGATGCTGGTCGGACACGCTTTAATACAGGGCGCATCATAACAGTACAGACAGCGATTGGATTCCTCCAAAGCCCCTCTAGGTGTCAGCCCTGGCGCTGCCTCGGCAAAATTGTGCATAAACATATCCGGCGCAAATGCGGTAATTGCAGCATGATTCATAAGTCAGCCTCCTTTTGGAATGTCAGGCATTGTTTTTGAGATAGGGGGATAGATATAGTAATGTATGTTATTTAATATAACTCAATTGAATAGATTTAATAAAAATAAACAATATAAAAGTATAAAATACGTAACTTTTATTAACAAAATGAAATATAATAAATTATTATAGCACCGGATTTACTTTTTGAAGTTATAAATACTAACATTAGATATATAAACTATAGTAAATTGGAGGTTTTATTACATTAGACAGTCTGTCTAATTTCAAAAGTTTTATTTTTACGGCAGCATACCATTCAACAGGTGGGGGGAGAACAAATGAATGGACAACGTATGTTTACGATTGCTGATGCGCTGATAAGACCGCTTTTTACGGAAGCAGAAGTGGTGGGCGGTGGAGAAGGGCTGGATCGTACGATTCGCTGGGTACATGTGCTTGAAAGTGCTAATATTGAAAGCTTGATTCATGGCGCAGAAATGATTTTGACGACAGGCAGTGGCTTTCATACTGATCTGGATTCAGCATTGTCATTTATGCGCGATTTGGTGCATAAACATGCCGCATGTCTCTGTATTGAGCTGGGGCAATATTTTCAGCATATTCCGCAGCAAATGATTGAGCTAGCGGATGAGCATCATTTGCCGCTAATCGTATTTACAAAGACGGTCCGCTTTGTAGATATTACGCTCGATTTGCATTCGCTGCTAATTAATCGGCATCATCGGCTACTACAGGAATTGGAACGTACGTCGCGTGAATTTAACCGTTTGACGCTTAGCTCGCAAGGTACGAGCAAAGTGTTGCAGCTGTTGCAACGCAGTACCGGGCATCAGATCGTCTATGTGCAGATGGGTAGTAAGCGGGTGTTTCACCCGGCACTTGCGCCAGACAAACAGCACAGTTTGTTAGCACATATTGCTGCTTTTGAAGCGGACAGGGAAGGAATGGAGCCGGATGCGGCACCTTATGTACGCGAGCTTGGCAATGAGACGGTTGTGCTGAAGCCGGTCGGTGCGCTCGATCAGACATGGGCGTATATGATGATGGTTTGTCCGCATCGTCCGCAGGAGTACGATTGTCTGTTGCTCGATTCGGCGGCATTGTCGATTGCGCAGGAGTTGCTGCGAACACGGTATATGGAAGAACGGCGTCTATTTTCGGAAAATTTGTGGGTAGAGGAATTGATCAATGGACGGCTGGGGGAAGAACAGCGTCTAAAAAGCTTGATCGGGCGCGATTTTGGTGCGATGAATGAGCTGCCCTACCGCGTCTGTCTAATCGAAATCGAAAATCCACAAGATGTACGTTGGAGCAGCTCCGAGTATGAATGGGAATCGATTACGTTTCATCTGTCGATCATGCTGCGCTCCATATTCGAGCAATATTTATTTCATCCGTTCATTACACTCAAAAATAACCGCTTGGCGGTCATCGCACTGGACAAACAGGCACGTATGCCCGCCAAACCACGTTTGGAGCAAGCATTGCACGCCTTGCAGCATATTCGTTCTGATGACAAACTCAAAGATTTGCAACTGCTCATCGGCGTCAGTAAAGCAAACAAACAATTGAAAAACGCCTCCACCGGCTATCAGGAAGCGGTACAGGCGTTATCGGTCTATTCATGTTCAGGCAGTCGGGTACTCTTTTATGAAGAACTAGGCGTGTATCAGTTGTTGCTTAGCTTAAATGATGGTCAGCGTTTGCAAACGTTTGTGCGTAATTATCTAGGACCACTTATCGATCATGATGAATCAAGAGGCAGTGAGCTGTTGTTAACGCTACGTGTCTATCTTGATCATGACGGCTCCAAACAGATTGCCGCCCAGAAGCTGTTCATCGTGCGCCAATCGTTATACTACCGACTGGACAAAATTACCGAGCTGCTGGGCGAAGATTTTATGGCACCGGAAAATCGCATTTCTATTCAAGTCGCCCTACGTGCTTATCAACTGCTCTATCCGGAAAAGCTTAGTTTGCCGCATGTGCATTCATCACTGTAACGGATCAATGCTCGCTCATTACCCGCAAAAAAGTAGCGATCAAAAACTCCATATCTTCATCCGTACACACAAGCGGCGGTGCAAACGTAAGTACATTGTTAAAGCCTGCGACCGTGTCGCCATTTTTGCCGATAATCAGACCATGTTGCTTACAGCCAGCGATAATACTTTTTACGATATCGAGTGCAGCGGGCTGGCGCGTCGTTTTGTCCGCGACTAGCTCCACACCAGCCAGCAAGCCAAAGCTGCGAATATCGCCTACTAACGGATGTTCCAGCAGCGGTTGCAGCGCTTCACGCAATCGTTGTCCGAGCACTTGTGCGCGCTCAATAAGCTGTTCGTCTTCCATCAGCTGCAAATTGCGCAGCGCCAGTGCACATGCTGCCGGATTGCCACCAAATGTATTCACATGGCGAAAATGCGCATATTCATCATCCGGGTCTTTAAACGCTTCATAAATGTCTTTGCGTACCGCCGTAGCCGACAATGGCAAATAACCGCTCGTTAATCCTTTGGCCATCGTAACGATATCCGGCTTGATGCCGAAGTTATGGTGGCCGAACTTTTGCCCGGAACGTCCAAATCCGCAAATAACCTCATCGATAATGAGCAACACCCCATGACGCTTGCAAATGTCCGCTACACGATCCAAATACACTTGCTCCGGCACGATCATACCGCCGCCTGTAATGACCGGTTCCATAATGACCGCGCCAACCGTCTCCGCGCCTTCCCAGATGATCGTATCTTCAATCGCCTGTGCGCATTGCAAATTAAATTCCTCCACCGATTGCCCTGCCGGACGACGATAACTGTCCGGTGGTGCAACATGCAAAAAGCCGGTTGTCAGCGGCTCGTATTTGTATTTGCGCTGTGCCTGTCCAGTTGCTGACAATGCGCCAAGTGAACTGCCATGATAGCCACGATAGCGGGAAATGAATTTATGGCGATAATGCTGTCCGGTTTGCTGATGGTACTGACGTACGATTTTAAAAGCAGCTTCATTCGCTTCCGAGCCGCTGTTCGAGAAGAAGATCACATACTCATCGCCTAGCCATTCATTTAACTTTTCCGCCAATCGAATCGCCGGCAGATGACTTTGTGTTAACGGGAAATAAGGCAGTTGTACCATCTGCTCATATGCTGCCTCGGCAAGCTCTTTGCGTCCGTAACCGACATTGACGCACCATAGCCCGGACATGCCATCCAGATAACGATTGCCGTTCAGATCGGTAATCCATGCACCTTGCCCGGATTCGACAATCATCGGCGGAGCGGTTTCACTGTAAGGCGTAATATTATGCCATAGATATTGACGGTCTTTTTGCAAAGCGGCTTCGCTGTTGATGGCTGACTTGATCATCATGTATGCCTCCTGAGTATCCGTAGACAGCTTGGCAGCAATATAAATAAAAGTTGCCTACGGATGATAGTGTGATGGAATAAAACACGAAATGGAGTGCGGATATGAACGATTACATCGACCTACTTGGACTGTGTAGCCATATCCATAATTTCATTCGTATACGCCTTTTGCGGATCGACAGCCTGCTTGATCACGCCGAATTTAAGCGCAATATCGGCGGTTTGTTTGAACATCGCCTCATCGGTATAGCCCATTTTGGTTTTATCGAAACCTTCCGGTAGAATCAGCTTGGCGACTTCCTGCATCATTTTGAGCTGATGTTCTTTAGTCGTACTGCCGGATTCCGTCTGTTTCATGACGATATCGACCGCGCTTTCGGGATCGTTAATCGCATCTTGCCAGCCTTTGAGCGAAGCGCGTACAAATTTGGCGGCAGTTTCCTTATTGTTCGCCAGCCATTCGCTATTGGCAAACAGATTATCTTCCAGCATCGCCACGCCTTCTTTGTTCATATCGATCACATTCATATCGTCCGCTTTGACACCGGATTCGATCGCCACCTGATATTCGTTATATGTCATCGCGGAAGCGGCATCCAGCTCGCCATTCAGAAACTGATCCATCGTAAAGCCTTGTTTCGTAAAACTTAGGTCTTTATTCGGGTCTAGCTTGTATTTATCGAATAAAGCGAGCACTTCAAACTCGTTGCCGCCCATCCAGTTGCCTACCTTTTTGCCTTTTAGATCAGCTGGTGACTGGATATTGGCTGCTTTTTTGGAAATAAGCACGAGCCCGCTTTTTTGAAAAATTTGCGCGATTTGCACGAGTGGCATTTCTTGCTCCTGACTCGTAAGCAGACTGGCGACCCAATCGACGCCGATATCCGCTGAACCGCCAGCCACTTGCTGCTCGGGCACAATGTCTGGGCCGCCCGGCAATATTTGCACATTTAATCCTTCATCTTTGTAATAGCCTTTGTCCAGCGCTACATAATAACCGGCAAATTGCGCTTGTGGCACCCATTTTAACTGCAATTTAACCGTAACTGGTTCGGTGGAGCTTTCGCTGCTACTTGACGATGTGGCGGCATTGCTGCTTTCATTGGCACTGCTTCCACAGCCTGCCACAATCAGACATAACGACAATACGACCGCCAGCAGCATATTCATCCGTGCATTCCCAATGTTTTTGTTCATCTATTCATGCCCCCTGTATAATCAGTTCACTATATTGCGTCAACGCATTAATATATGAAATTAAATAGTACTTCCGTATAAACTGGTGTATTGACCAAGTTAAATTTAAAATTTGATGGTCTGCTAATATCCTTATCCATAATAGCTTGAGCCAAATTCGAAATTTAGATTAATATCGGTCAATGCGCTAGTAGTTTGTCTTACGCACATGAGTCGGTCGATCTAACTATCGCTTGATGATGAATCGGTTAAGGTATGTTCAAATAGATGTTCATTTGCGGCAGCCGATTAGAAGGTTGACCACGCTAAACGTAGAGTTGAATGTTATATAGTCTAGAGACTTGTCTCAAGCAGATGTAAGGTTGCGTCCATCTGAACCCTGCTTGAACCGGGCAGGATTCAGATGGACGCAATCCCTGAATAAATTTGAGACAAGCTACTAGGTAGTGTCTTCAAACGATGCTACGTATCATTTTATTGTTCGTAAAGGTCGGAAATAAGACCCCGTACAGCATAGTCTGACGCAAATTACCCGTATCGCACGATTTGTAAAGCAGTTTGAAGACACGCCCTAGAGGCGTTCATTGTGTGATACATGTATCTGTGCAGACGATGGAGTCGATCAGATAATACATGTACATGTAAGCGAATCAAGCGACTAGCCAATACGCTGCGAGGAATGCCAGCGAATAAACATCTTTTCCAGTCGCTCCACGATCAGGTAAAAGATCACCCCCGCAATCGCCGCCAGTACGATACATGACCAGCCGAGCGGCATTTTGGCAACTTTAATCGAATTGGACAGCAAATAGCCAAGCCCTTGAGATGAGAAAAAGAATTCACCAACGATCGCACCGATCATACTTGCGGTAGCATTAATTTTTAACGCGGTAAACACATGTGGCAGACTGTTTTGAATGCGCAAATAGCGGAAAATGCTTCCTTGCCTGGCAGCATAAGAATGCATCAGATCAAGCGCAAGCGGATGGACCGATGTCATGCCTTTATAAGCGTTGATCGCCATCGCCGCCATCGTAGTGACGGTAACGATCGCTACTCTAGAGCCGATACCATCGCCAAACCATAAATTCATTACCGGTGCGAGCGCAACGATCGGCACCGCATTCATTGCCGCCACGACGATCAAACTTGCACCACCCCAGCGTGGCGCTGCTGTCGCAATAAGCGCGATCCCGAAGCCAAGCGCCGAACCGCACAGCATGCCGAGCACCGCTTCGGTTAGCGTATAGCCGGTATAGGTGAGCAGCATGCTCCAATTGTCGGTCATCGCATTCATAATTGCAGAAGGAAGTGGAAGCTGATATTTTTTCAAATCGAGCAGGTGATGAAACACTTCAAGCTGCCACAGTAGCACAAACAACACGCCCGCCAGCAGCGGCAGCCAAATATAAGAGCTATTCACGAACATAGATAGTGGAGCGAAACGTCGTTGTCGTGTCTGGCTGTGTGCAGCGTGTAAATGTGCATCGGTTAAAGACGGCGAATGCGATGGTGTACCGGACGTGTTGCCAGACAGCAGGCTTGCGTTTGTTTCCGCAGCGCTGCCGCCTGGCTCAGCAGGTGCGGTGGTTGGAGCGCTTGTGTCTGGATAACGATTCTCCATTACGATCCACCTCCATGTGAGCGAAATTCCGGTTGCCACGGAGCGACGAACCGTTCGATCAGCCCGATTACCCAATAGCTGATAATGCCCAGCAATGCCCCAACGATCACAGTTGACCAGAACATATACACATGGGAAGGCCCATAATACAGGTTGCGCAGCATAATGACGCCGATGCCGTGCTGTGCACCCATCAATTCCACCAGAATTGCCCCTGTAACAGCGAGCGGTGCGGCGATTTTTAGTCCGCTGAACAGACCTGGCAATGCTGCTGGCAACCGAAGCTTCCAGTACACCGACCACGGTTTGGCAGCATACGAGTACATTAATTCCAGTGCGGATGGTTCAACACTGCGCAGACCGCGCAACATATTGAGCGCAACCGGGAAAAAGGTAATATAACCGGAAATGATAATCCGCGATATGTATTCATCGCGCACAATGCCATAGATGATCGGAGCAAGTCCCAGAATCGGAATCATTTGCGAGGCGACCGCATACGGAAACGTCAGTCGCTCGATCCAGCGCGACACGCTCATTAAGATAGCGAGCAGCACACCAGCTGCCGCTCCAAGCACAAAACCGATCGCTGCATTGCCAAAAGTGGCACTCCCTTCCTGAAGTAATGTGCCGCTATACTGCACACCGGTCGTCACAATCGCATGCACATAAGGCAGCTTCGATTGAGCAAGCGGCACTTGAGCGATATGCAGTAACGCCCATGAACCTGCTTCCCATAACACCAAAATCGCCACGACCCATACCAATACAGGTACGAATCGGGAACGCATCAACCATACAGGTGCTTTCATACCGCTGCTCACACCCCTTCAAAGCTGAAGCGATCAGCTCGAAAAATTCAGGGCTATTGCGCATCTCCGGTGTGCGTGGACGTGGCAGCGGGATGTCCACTACAGCGGAAAGTCGCCCCGGATGAGGAGACAGTACAAACACCCGATCCGACAAAAAGATCGATTCCGGAATGCTATGTGTTACAAACACAATCGTATTTTGCACCTTACTCCAAATCGTTAGCAGTTCTTCATTCAAATGCTCACGTGAAAACTCATCCAATGCCGAAAATGGCTCATCCATAAGCAAAATTTCCGGTTCCATCGCCAACGCACGTGCAATCGCGACCCGTTGCTGCATACCGCCACTCAGTTGCCACGGATATTTGTCCGCAAAATTTTGTAGCCCAACCAGTTCCAGCAGCTCCAGCGCCCGTGTATCACGTTCCTTTTTGGGCACCTTCATCATTTCCAGCGGCAGTGCCACATTATGTCTGACTTTACGCCAGTCATACAGCACCGGACTTTGAAACACAATCCCATATTTGCGAGCAATGCGCGCCTCGTGTGCACTTGCGCCCGCAACCGTCACCGAGCCACTCGTTGGCGCAAGCAGGTCTGCCATCAGCCGCAGCAACGTCGTTTTGCCACAACCGGACGGGCCAAGCAACGATACAAACTCCCCTTTGGCGATGTCCAGACTGACTTCATGCAAAGCAAGCACGTCAGTATTGCCTGTCCTATAGCGCATCTCCACATCTTTCAACTGAATTTCCGGCATCGTCGTCATCGCTGAAGGTACAGGCATCATAGACATAACGAATCTCCTCCTAAATTGCTATATAGAATAGGAACACTATAGAATAGGAACACTAAAATATCTCTAAATGACCAAAACATGCCCCAAACTAACTAAAGTTATATCCAATCACCTATTCCATATAAGCATAATGTAATAAAATAATGAATAAATCTAACATAATCATTACTAGAGATCGATTTATAAAGCGTATATGCAACTTTCCTATTTATGTCTTGTACTAATAACTAACATCATACGTACTCATCCCACTGTATTCATTAGACAAAAAGTAAGATAGCTCCCATTAAATTGAGTCAGTTTGTCTATTTTGCTTCATGATCAAAGTGGTAAAATAACAATCAAGTAATTTTTTCACAAAACAACATGCAAAAGAAGGTGAATTGCCAAAGCATTACCGAACAATAGAAGAATAACATAATATAAACATTCGTATTTTCTGATTGACAATGACTAAGCAGTATCCTAGAATGTAACAGGTAAGTCATAGCGATATGGCAAAAACAACATGAACACGGATAAGCTATACCAATTTCGACAACTGTAATTTTTCGTATAATCCTATGAATGGGCATAGGAGTCTCTACGTGATCACCGGAATGATCTCTCTACGGAATTCAGAATATGACTTGTTGCTTCTGGGCTGGATTAGTAAAGTAGTGCATCGTTTGTTGACTACATAATCGGGAACTGAAACACAGGTGCAATCTGACCATGAGACCCCGATGAGTAACCGTACACATCGGGGTCTTTGTCGTTTTCTTATCCATATTCAAAATGGGGGGACATGTATCATTATGGAGCGTTTCTTTAAGCTGCGGGAACACGGTACGAATGTAAAAACAGAGATGATCGCCGGTCTGACCACATTTATTACGATGGCGTACATTTTGTTCGTCAACAATCTGTTTTTGGGACCGGACGGTGCCGGTATTCCTGCACAGGGCGTATTTTTTGCGACTGCAGTAGGGGCAGGTTTGGTAACGATTTTGATGGGCTTATTTGCCAACATTCCGGTTGCGCTTGCTCCGGGGATGGGATTGAATGCTTATTTTATGACGGTCGTACTTAGCTCAAACGGTATGATCACATGGCAAGCTGCACTTGGAGCGGTATTCCTGTCCGGCATCATTTTTATTATTTTGACGATTACTAAAGTTCGTCAGTTGCTGCTTGTAGCGGTTCCTCATTCACTGAAAATGGCGATTACCGTCGGGATCGGTTTGTTCGTAACGATCATCGGCTTGAAGCTTGGTAATGTGATCTCAGTATCCGCTACTGTGCATGGCGTCACTAATGTAAGCCAGCTCGCTGCTCCAGTAACGGTAAAAGGCGGCGACTTCCAGCTCGCCCTGAGCGACTTTGTTCACAATAAAGATACATTGCTGTCGCTGATCGGTCTGTTCGTAATCGGTGTGCTGATGGTTATGCGTATCCGTGGTGCATTGCTGATCGGAATTATTTTGCTAACACTGCTCGGTATCCCGATGGGACTTACCGATGTGAGCAGCTTGTCTCATGCGCAATGGCTGCCGTCATTTAATAATCTGGCTGTCGGTCAACTGGATATTAAAGGCGCGATTGGTCTCGGCTTGTTCGAAATCGTATTTATTTTCACATTTGTAGAATTGTTCGATACATTCGGTACATTAGTCGGTACGGCAGAACGTGCAGGTCTGTTCAAAAATCGCAAAGAAGGCGAAAAGAAAGTCAGCAAAGCGATGCTCGTTGATGCGGTAGGCGTAAGTGCCGGTGCAGTGCTCGGTACAAGTACAATCACTTCTTATGTAGAAAGTACATCCGGTGTTGCCGCAGGCGGACGTACAGGACTGACCGCTGTAACGACTGGCGTGTTGTTCCTGCTGGCGCTATTTATCGCACCGTTAGCATTGATGGTGCCATCGGCAGCAACTGCTCCCGCACTTGTCATTGTTGGCGTACTGATGATGAGCCAAGTTCGTAACATCGTATGGGATGACTTTATGCAAGCTTTCCCGGCTTTCCTAACGATCATCTTTATGCCATTTACAAACGGGATTGCCAACGGAATCTCGGCAGGTATATTAGCTTATGTCGTATTAGGCTTCTTCGCTAACACATTTACAGGCTACAAAGTGAAAGTGCACTGGCTGATGTGGATTTTGGCAATAATCGTCGTAGCACGTTACGTATTCCTCGGTTCCGAGTAAGCAGATCGTGTTTTCGTAGAGACGAGCCAAGCAATCTGTTCGTGTCGATGGAGTATTTTCATTAGAGTGGGTAGAGAGTGGAAAGTAAGAACAGTTATAAGAGTGGAACGTAAGAACAGTCAGTATGAATAGTGAACAGAAGAACCCCATCGTTAAGTATGATCAACGATGGGGTTCTTCTGCACATGTATGTATAGACTGTTTATATAGATATAATTGTTCTATATCTTCTATAAGTATGAACTTCTAATAGTATAAAATAGATGCTTTTTACTAACTAATTTAACAGGACTGCTCATTTCATGCGGTCTTTGCTAAAACGATTTGATAGATGAGATAAATCGAAACGATCCCTAAGATCAAGTTCTAGCAACAGACTATGTATTGCAATACACTGGCATATGCATATCCTACATAGTAGACACATCCTGTGTAGTAGAAAAGACAAACTACCCCTATACAGGCGAGGGTGCAGGAAAGAACAGTTTTTGGATACAATGAAAAAGAGCTTGCTTTCTTAATTTGATTTATGATATGATCTATTTCTGGTCGATAAACGAATACATTTGTCGGCTGGATCAATATAATCTTCTTAACTATTCGTTTCTCTAACTTGTTTCCAAAACGAGTTTAAAACAACTTTAAAAAAGTGGTTGACGAATGATTGAAAAGATGATAAAATATAAAAGTTGTCATGAACGAGTGACAATGAAAGAAAACATATCATACGCTTCGTCCATGAAGCATGTTGAAGCTGAAAAACACTTCAAAAAAAGTGCTTGACGAACGAAACACAACATGATATGATATAAGAGTTGCTGCGAGAGACACCGAGCAGCGACGAAAGAGTTTGATCTTTGAAAACTGAACAACGAGTGAGTGAAGAACTTCGGTTCTTCAAACTATAGAGAACAGCAATGTTCTCGCCAGCAACAAAATGAGCAAGTCAAACACTTTATTGGAGAGTTTGATCCTGGCTCAGGACGAACGCTGGCGGCGTGCCTAATACATGCAAGTCGAGCGGACTTGACGAGAAGCTTGCTTCTCTAATAGTTAGCGGCG
>NZ_JAXSQZ010000010.1:0-150477 GCF_034659835.1 Paenibacillus campi | reverse complement strand
CACCCGTCCGCCGCTAACTATTAGAGAAGCAAGCTTCTCGTCAAGTCCGCTCGACTTGCATGTATTAGGCACGCCGCCAGCGTTCGTCCTGAGCCAGGATCAAACTCTCCAATAAAGTGTTTGACTTACTCATTTTGTTGCTGGCGAGAACATTGCTGTTCTCTATAATTTGAAGAACCGAAGTTCTTCACTCACTCGTTGTTCAGTTTTCAAAGATCAAACTCTTTCGTCGCTGCTCAGCGTCTCTCGCAGCAACTCTTATATCATATCATGTTGTGTTTCGTTCGTCAAGCACTTTTTTGAAGTGTTTTTCAGCTTCAACATGCTTCATGGACGAAGCGTATGATATGTTTTCTTTCATCGTCACTCGTTCGTGACAACTTTTATAATATATCATGTAAGCTTCTTGGTGTCAACACTTTTTTCTAGGAGCCTTTTCAGGTTGTTCCTTTATAATGCTGACGAAACGCTATATATCGGCTATTCTGCTTGCTGCGCACTATAATGAGGCATAAACGGAACGTTTTATAATTTATCATAATTTAAATAGGGAAGTCAACTTTTTATTTATCAGCTAGGATTGGGTCTATAACTACTTATATAACAGCATATTGTTTGTTGAGAATGCTTGAAAGTTGCGGTGTCTTAATCCGTTTGTGTTTGTCTAGTCAAATCGGTAGGTGAAGCTTATTTAAGGAAATTGATAGCTTGTCGGTTGTACTGGAAGAAAGTACTGGTACACTGTACTGTTTGTATAGGTTAAATAACGATATGACGGCTGAATTAGTTATAAACAGTTATTAGGCAGCGTGTTCAAACCGTCAACTTCGTTATTTCAGCGTGGAGATGGTCACATTTCAAATCAAATAAGTGCCATATAGCTCGCAATTTAATGAAAATCAACAATTTAGAACTTGAATCTGCCCTAAAATTCAAATGGATGCTATGGCGTTTACGCGAACTCGTAAGCTGCGATTAGCACTTCATTCCGGGAAGGAAATAAGGGATCAGGTCGACTTCAGTGTCTGCGATTTCCAAACATGGAGAGGCATGAAACAAGGTTTTTGCGCAGCAAAATGCCCTACCTCTTTTAAACATCGGAATTTACCATTACTCCTATTCCGTACATTCCGGTGCGAGACGGGAGTCCATCCCCTTATTCCATATCACAGTAGTTGCTGCCCTAACACACCAAGTTTGTATACACGCCCCAGTAGCTTGTCTCAGATAAATTTATGGCATTTCAAGCTAATCCTCGTTTGATTATAAATACACTCAGGTATGTTCAAATTGGATTTCCATTTAAGACAGCCTACTAGTAGCTTGTATCAAATACATTAACGGTTTGTCGATCTAACCATTGCTTGATGATGAATAGGTTAAGGTACGTTTAAACACCATTTCCATTTGAGACAGCCTACTAGGTGGTATCTTCAAACGATGCTACGTATCATTTCATTGTTCACAAAGGTCAGAAATAAGACCCTGTACAGCTTAGTCCGACGCAAACTACCCGTATTGAACGATCTGTAAAGCTGTTTGAAGACACGCCCTAGACATTGACCAAGCTTAATTTGAATTTCGAAATTGGTTTGAATCTTTAATTGCAGCATTATAGACGCGCAACCAAAGATGAAATTTAACTTGGTCAAAGTATTAGCTTAGTTTAGCGAGTAGTGAATTTCGCGTTCTCCGCCGGCTTTTGGATTCCAGATCGTTGTTTCTTTGATTAAGGAGCGATAGACTAGTTTACGCACGATCATCGATAAACGACTGCCTACATGGCATAGCTCTGGATGATCGAGCAATTCGCAGATACTCCACGGCTGTTGGCGGCTGCGTAGCACACGGAATAAAGACGCGGAGCATTCGCTCATTTTGGACATGACTGAAAATTCACATGCTAGTAAGACGAGTTCGACCCGCTGTTCCATCGTTTCATTACTAAACGCAAGCTGCTCGTACAGCTTATGTACGTCCAGTTTATGCTGACGTACTTGCTCCCAAACTGCCATTTCCGGGTAAATGCCTTTTTCGCATAGATCGATTCTCGCCCAGTGCGGCAGCGCCTGAAAAATACAGTTGTACGCATCCATCACTTGCTGCTGCTGCATATGGCGCTTGGCTTCCACATACAACTCTAGAAAACTGGAAAACTCCAGCAAAATACGGCGTTCGCTTAAAGGACGATCGAACTGTGCAAATTGTTTACGCAAACGCTCCAGTTCGTGATCGGTATCCCAGATTAGTTCGCCTTTTAAAAACTGCTCGACAATCATATGGTTTCTACCGGTAATTGTATCGTTTTCAAGTGCCTGGCGGTCAATGTAAATGACCTGTATGTTTTTGTTGCTTGCATCCATACGATGCTCTATGATTTCTTCATCCCCATGCTGACGATATACAACAATAATTAACACATCGAAATCGTGAAGCAATGAACCGTCAAAGGCGCCGCTCTTTTTGCGTGAAGCGACCGCTCCAATAATACGGTGATTGTTTCGCTTTTCATGAAGAAAAGACAGGTTGGTTAGTTCCACATTATCCCCCTCATCTGCTTAACGAGATATGGATGGCAATTCTGGTCGTCTCGCCTCTATAGCTGTATGCCTTCGTATGAGTGAATATTTCTACAAATTCGCGGTTCTTTCCTGCCGAACAGATTACAAATTTTCGTAAATATGAAATGAGATAATTATGTACATACTAAGCTATACCGTGAATATAGTATAAATTGGTGCTTAAACATGTAAAAACACAGCAGTCTTCCTATTCGTGGAAGAAGTTGCCGTGTGTAGTTACTAGGTGGTGTCTTCAAACGATCATCCTTGTCAGTTTATCGATCTCCCCTTCGCTTGATGATGAATAGGTTAAGGTACGTTCAAACACAATTTTCATTTGAGACAGCTCACTAGGGCGTGTACGCCAACCTGGCGTGCTGGGGCAGACACCACTGCGACTGCGGTACGCAATAAGGGGACGGACTCCCGTCTCGTACTGGAATCTAAGGAGTAGGAATAATGATAGATTCCCGTGCTCAAAAGTCCATCCTTCCCCCTTATTCCTTCCCACAGTGAAGCGCTACTCGCCGCCTAACAGTTTGCGTACACGTTCTAGGCAGTATCTTCAAACTTTCAGCGTTGTTATTTTATTATTTAAGTTGGTCGCGTTTTAAGTGAGTTGCGCTGCGTATACAAGCGTAATCTAATGAAAAAAACGCATCGAACTGCCTAAAAAGCAGTTTGAAGACACGCCCTAGTAGATTGTCTCAAATACATTTACGGTTTGTCGATCTAACCATTGCTTGATGATGAATTAGGTTAAGGTACGTTCAAACACAATTTTCATTTGAGACAACCTATTAGTAGCTTGTATCAAGTACATTTATAGTTTGTCAATCCAACAATCGCTTGGTGCTGAATCGATTTAGGGATGTTTAAACATAATTTTCATTTGAGACAACCTACTAGTATCTTGACCGAGCTTAATTTGCATATTGAATCTGTTTTAAAATCGCATGGATTAGGATTTCAGTACACAATCCAAATTAACATTTAACTTGGTCAAGCTACTAGCGCTTTGCTCGCTTATTATTTAATGCCTGCCAATATATCCCATGCTCTGTCGTCGCCTAAACCGCGTGTCCAGGAGGCGATGCCAGCGAGTCCGAGCTTATGTGCAAGGTCTACACGCGCTTGCAGCGATGTTTCGTCTTCGATCCATATTTTCTGAATGGTGCCGTTTTCGTTGTACTGGACATAGTTTTGACCGGTCGTGCTGTCGTAAGTGGGCGTAAGCCCTTTTTGCTTGATCAGGTTTGCGACGCGTTGCATACCAAGCGCACGGGAGGAAACGGTAGTCTTTCCATTGTCCTGCTGCTCTGTCCATACACGAGTATACAGCGGTACACCGAGAATAAGTTTGTCCGCTGGCACTTCGTCTTCCTGCAGCAGACGTTGCACCGCCTTTTCCACCCACGGTAGCGAAGCGACTGAGCCGGATGTTGGGCTGGATGCCCAATGCTCGTCGTACGCCATCAGCATCATATAATCGAGTGAAGGTGCCAATGTACGGCGATCGAGAAATTTAGACCATAGTTCGCTGTTGGATTTGGGGGTGACATCCATTGAAAGTATCAAATTATACTGCCTCGCCAGCGGCTTCAACTCGCGTATAAATTGCACCACATTCCGTCCATCCGATGTGTGTACACTTTCAAAATCGATATTGATTCCATCGAGCCGATACGTACGTGCATACGCCAATATTTGGGTAATGATGCGGCTCCGGTTTTCAAAAGTTGCCAACGCTGCGGTTGTGCGATCGGCATCAAAGCCGTTACTGAGCAGCGCCCATATTTGTTTATTGCGATTATGCGCCCAATTGACATATTCCTTATCCGCTTTGCTACGCACATTGCCTTTACTGTCCATAATTTCGAACCAGGTTGGACTAAGCACATTCACACCAGGCAATTCGCCAATTCCATGAGGATCAATGCGCCGCTCGTAGACAGCTTCCCAAGCGAGATTTACTTTTTTGCCATGCCATTCGGTTTCGTTTTGATTATTCGCTACAACTGGTAGCGGCACGGTGACAAGCTTAGCCAGGATAAGCTCATCGCGTTCTATATAACCAGCGATGCCGTTGTCCAACTGAGCAAATACCCATTGCTTGCCGGTTTCCCAAATGCGCAGACGCTGCGCGGATGTAACATCTGCATAAATACGGGAATGTATACTGGCTGCGGCACGCATCGGCACCGTTTGCTCCTGTTCATCTGTGTCAACATGAGCATATTGAATTCGGTCACCAGGGCGAATCAACATTACAGCTCCTGTAGTTGTATCTTCATAAAAATCAATATGATATATTTTTTTGAGCGGCGCTACTGGAATATAAATATGATCACCTATCTGCTGTGGTGCTACAGACAGTTGAATTGGCTTCATATTTAAATTCGCTGCCTTGCTGCCTTCCTGTAACTGCATCACATCTGTGCTTGTAGTCAAAATGACCGAGCCGGTCGCTTGTTCATTATAAATATTGGCATTTACCTGCTCCTGTACAACAGATAAAGGAATTTGGAGCGATGCACCGCTGCCGTATGCCGGCTCGTCCATCAATACACCTTCCACAAAGATGGGCTTTTTCAACCCTTTCCAGTCCGGCTGTTCATGCAACGGGTTCGGTAAAATCAGAAAAGCGGCAAGCCCGGCTGCAATAATCAACATCCATACTGTCATCCACCATTTGATCATCCGACTTTTGCGCGTGCCTGAACGTTTCTGTCTGGTCAATGTACCCTCCTGCTATGTTGATCGTAGTCGTCGATTCGGTCTGATAAAAAAAGCAGCACGACATCAAATTGTCGGTGCTGCTGGAATCGGTTTTATTTAGGCTGACATTGCTGGCAAATTCCGTACAATTCCATACGATGTCCGAAAATTTGATAGCCGGTATGCCTAGCTGCCTGATCTTCAATATGAGTTAGTGCAGGATAATGAAAATCTTCAATTTTGCCGCATCGCTGGCAAATAATATGATAATGCTCACTCACATCGGCATCGAAACGACTGGAACTGTCTCCATACGTCAATTCGCGTACCATGCCTGCTTCGGTTAGCATTTTCAAATTGTTATAAACGGTCGCTACGCTCATACTCGGAAATTGCGATGCCAGCGCACGATAAATGTCATCGGCAGTCGGGTGCTCCATCGAGTCTAGCAAATACGTCAGAATGGCATGACGTTGGGGCGTAATGCGAACTCCACTCGTTTTTAACTGTGCCAGTGCATGCTCTACTCGTGCTGTCATTTGCCCACCATCCTGTTTCACTTCAATTTGCTGCCCTGCCTAGTCGCCCGGCTGCTGCTCGATTGTTGCACACATCGCTATCGATGCGCTCGCTCTGTATGCTCGATTCGTATGCAACGTATAGCTTTTACTCATGTAAATAAAGCTTTAATTTATACAAGCGCAATGTAGGGAGTGTATGCAAACTCGTATACTGTGAGCCGCACTTCACTGCGGGAAGGAAATGGGGGGTAAGGACAACTCTTGAACACGAGAATCGTTTTCCCTATTCGTAGATTGCCGTGAGACGGGAGTCCTTCCCCTTATGCCTTACTAGAGTGATGTCTGCTCCCACTCGCCAAGTTTGCGCACACGCCCTAGTACCTTGACCGAGTTAAATGTTAATTTGGATTGTGTACTGAAATGCTGATCCATGCGATTTTAAAACAGATTCAATATGCAAATTAAGCTTGGTCAAGGTAATAGTAGCTTGTATCAAATACATTTACAGTTTGTCGATCTAACCATTGCTTGATGATGAATAGGTTAAGGTACGTTTAAACACAATTTTCATTTGAGACAGCCTAATAGTAGCTTAACCAGCTTAAATTCAATGTCTGATTGACTGCATCTTACGAAAAACACACTGGAATTATAGCATGAGAACAGCGCTGCTTTGCAATCTCGAACATCCTATTTAACGCGGTCAAGGTAGTCGTATATGTGCAATGCGCCCACTTACTGAGGTGATCACGGCGCTCGACATCGAGAAGGCGCAACGTAGTACATGTTCAGTATGCACGATTTCCATTGTACGTGCTGCAAATTAGGCTTGTCAACGCCGCCATGCTTACTGCGACGATGTTGAACTGCGCTCGGTGTTGCCTGTATCTGTTGCTGATTTGCTGTTAGTTCCGCTCCCTGCTGCATTTCCGTGATCGACCGCGTTGTTCGGATCGCTTTGACTATCGGTCAGATTACTCGCCGCCTCGCCATTGCTTGCCCCTTCCGGTACGACTTGCTCAGCATCGTTATTAGGAATTAATGCGTCTGTATTACGCAGCACATTCAGATCGCCATTACCGTCGACACGAATCGTATGATCGCCATTGCCAAATGTGCCGGTAAGCGTTCTGTTTTTCGTTTCCAGCGGCAAATCGGTTTTGATCATGCCATAGCTGTTGGAACCATCTACTGTGTAATCGCCAGAAGGTGGCAAATACAAATTGATTACACCAACAGCGCTATATACCGACCAATCATCTCCGATGCTAACGGAGCGAATTTCGATATTGCCGTTCAGCGTCTCCGCTTTGACACCGAAATTCGCCTCATTGATAAAAATATTACCGTTGCGCGTATTCACATCAATATCACCGAGAGCGCTTAGTAAGGAGATATCGCCCACCTGCGTATATAAACGTGTCGCACCACTCACATCACGAACACGGAAACTACCTTGACTTGTATCGGCACTCAGACCGCCAAGTACGGAATTGATAATCATATTACCGGTCGTTGCCTGTGCTTTAACATCGCCCATCACATCATTTAGTACGATGCTGCCATTGCCAGTACGAACCGAAATATTGCGTAGCGCTTCAACACCGTCCATCGTAATCTTGCCGTTAGTCGTTTGCAAATTCACATCAAAATGGCGAGTTGTCGGCAGTACAACCTCCATATTAACACGCGGCTGGCGATTTTTAGTTTTGCCGTATGCTTTTGTTTCCGCATGGATATTAATTTCTTCGCCTTCGCTCGTTTTGATCGTTGTCGCTTCAGCGATTTTGCGCGCTTCGTCCGACTTGATCTCATCTACCCATACGACCGGGCGTACTTGTATGTTGTTCACATTGCCGGTACGTACGATTAGATCACCATTGATGCCTTCGATTGTAATCTCATCCGTATTGTCGGATAGCGGCACATCGACTTTCGCCAGTTCTGTACGTGTGCCAGACGCTTCGCTAAATTCGGCGGAAGCCGCTGTCAAATCAAGACTCACTTTACTCCACAAATATAGATATTGATTTTGCTCTGTCACGAGAAAAATCGCTGCCGAGGCAATGATCGCTAGCACAATGCCTTTAATATCAAACCGAATCCGCAACAATCTACGCCGGGCAAACAGGTAAAACACCACATACTCTATGCCCCAGGCGACCAAAATTAGCGGCCACCAGGTGAGTAATAACAGCAGTTGACCCCCATCGGTACGTTGATCGATGATGACGAGTATGCCGAGTACGATCCATAACAGCGCTGCGGTCAGACGACCGACTTTAATTTTTGCGGGCATGAATCGCACCTCCTGTCTCTGTTTGAGCAGATCGATGGAAAGCGCGATAAATGCGTATAATTTGGAAAATAAGCAGCGCAAGTCCAATCAACAGACAGACGCCTGCCGTTATATAACCCGCCCAGAAGCTAACTACGTTGCGTAGCCAGTACGGACGTAACCAGAGCAGGCAGATTAGCGCCCCCTCTATAATTAGCAATATGCCAAAATACACCCCGCGCAACCAGGCAAAACGGGGACTCGACTTTTTAAACGGGATGAGCGCTCGAATATGATTGTTGATCCAATCGGTTGACTGCAACACATCGTAAATATTGTAAAAATAAATAATCGGCACGAGCAATGCAAGCAAAATTAGCAGCGGTAAATTAATCTGGATGCCTTTGGACGTAAAATACAGCAGTGCCGATATGTCGAGCAGCAGCAGCGCGATAAACTGAATGCCCTTTTGTGCCAGTCCCAAATAAATATGACCTAGCCCCGGAAATAGTGCAGCGATCAATAGTGCAAAAAATTTGCGTTTTAACGGGAGCTTAGATGGTGATGTGGTCATTAGGGCCTCCTTTCCTTACCTAACCGATGATGCGCTGGCAACGTATGTAAGTCTGTTTACTATTTACACCGTAGCCGTGTTTTTGATTCGGTCAGCTGCACATGTCCAGCTATGCGAATTGAATAACAGCTTGCTGACCGGATTAGCAGCAGCTGTTATTCGATCGATACTGCGGTTACGCCTTCGATTTTTTGCATCCGGCTAATAATGTCCATCGGTTTATATTCATGATGAATTTCCACATTCATACGCAGCTCGGTTAACAGCGTCTCCGAAGAAATCGTATAGCCGCTGCGTTCTTTAATAAAGGTGATTTTTTTGATCGTAATATTTTCGGCATACAGAAACTTGGATACTCGTTCCAATGTCAGCACACCGGATACACCTTCTACGGTAATCGCATGCGCTTTGCTACGGCGAATATAACGCAGCTCGACAATATTCAGCACCCACAAATTAACGACTACCAATACGGTCGCCACGAAGGCAGCAAAATGAAAGCCGGCGCCAATCGCTAGTCCAATCGCCGCCACGACCCATAATGAAGCGGCTGTCGTCAAACCGGTAATCGCTTTGCCGGTAAACAAAATTGTGCCGGCACCGAGAAAACCGATCCCCGAAATGACCGCTGTTGCCAGACGCGCCGGATCGATCCGTACATTCGTCTCCGCCACAAATTCGGAAAAGCCATAAATGGACAGCATCATAATCAATGCCGAGCCTACACAGACGAGAATATGGGTACGCAAGCCTGCGGCATGACTGGAGCGCTCGCGTTCCCAGCCGATCAGACCGCCGAGCAACATCGCTGCCAACAAACGCAGTAAAATATGAACATTATCGATATACCACGGATCGTGAAGCGGCATCAGTTGTCCTCCTGTGCGCAATCATGCAGCTGTTGCGGATTGTGACGATGAAATGTAGTCAGCTCTACCCCAGACGTGACTTCAAATGCCTCAATCGGCTCGAAGCCTTGCTTACGATACAACTTTACCGCCGGTTCATTGCGTGTGCCTGTTGCCACAATGTACAGCGGTACATCAGGATAACGGCTAAACACATGCTCCAGCAACTGACTGCCAATCCCTTGGCGTGCATAAGTAGGATGCACCATCATCCGCGAAATCGTTAATGTGCCGGGCCGTTCACATTCCACCGCCACAACGCCTTTAATTTCATCATCCTCATCAAACTCAGCATAAAAGGTTTCTCCACACCGACGCAAGCTTTCCAATGTGTCCAGCAGCGGCGGCAGCTCTTTGGCTCCGATCAACTCGGCTTCAATTCGGTAAGCGATATGCTGTAAACCCCATATTTGACGAACGATATCGTCATCTTGTAATGAACATTGGCGGATCATGATGTATAACTCCTCTCCTGAATGCATTCTGTATCCGTAAATGAAACATCATCTGCAAACAAGGACCTCTATCTCCACAGTGTGGAGCCGAGGTCCTTGTTCCAGGCGAACAGACCAAAGTCTGTTTTCCACTCATATGATTATAACGACCATATGAGTGTTCATTATCTTGGCAGCAGCTCTGCCAGCAGTTGGTTAACCATACCGGGATTTGCTTTGCCTTTACTTTGTTTCATCACCTGACCGACGAGGAAGCCGATCGCCTTGTCTTTACCCGCTTGATAGTCGGCAACTGACTGTGGATTGGCGGCGATCACTTCTTCGACGATCGCTTTAATCGCTCCGGTATCGCTAATCTGGGTCAAGCCTTTTTCTTCGACGATCGCTTGCGGTGTTTTGCCGGATTGCAGCATGTCTTTGAAGACCGTTTTGGCAATGTTGTTGCTGATCGTGCCTTTTTCGATCAAGCCGATCATTTGACCGAGCTTTTGACCGTTTAGCGGTACAGCAGACAGCTCCAAATTGTTGGCATTTAAATAACCGAGCAGCTCGCCTTGAATCCAGTTTGCTACCGCTTTGGCGTCTTTCGTATACGCCAAACTGTCTTCAAACAGATCGGCAAGCGGCTTGGACGATGTGATCACACTAGCATCGTACACTGGCAATCCGTATTCGGACGTATAGCGGGCTTGGCGTGCATCTGGCAATTCTGGTATCGAAGCCAACACACGATCTTTCCAATCCTGATCGATATGCAGTGTGACGAGATCAGGATCGGGGAAATAACGATAATCATGCGATTCTTCTTTGCCGCGCATCGAAATCGTTTTACCTTGCGCTTCATCCCAGCGCCGTGTTTCTTGTACGACCAATTCGCCATCGTCCAAAATTTGCGCCTGCCGTAATTGTTCATATTCCAAACCGCGCTGTACGCCACGAAATGAGTTCATATTTTTCAGTTCGGCGCGGGTGCCGAATTTCTCCTGACCGAACGGACGCAGACTGATGTTGGCATCACAGCGCAGTGAACCTTCTTCCATTTTCACATCAGACACATCGCAATATTGCATAATCGCACGCATTTTTTCCAAATAAGCACGTGCTTCTTCCGGTGAAGAAATGTCCGGCTCAGACACGATCTCAATCAACGGTGTACCGACACGGTTAAAGTCAACGAGCGAGTCATAGCCACCATCCGAGTGAGTCAGCTTGCCCGCATCTTCTTCCAGATGCAGACGGGTAATGCCGATACGCTTTGTTTTGCCGTCCACTTCGATATCGATCCAGCCATGTTCACCAATCGGCTGATCAAACTGGGAAATTTGATACGCTTTAGGCGAATCGGGATAAAAGTAGTTTTTACGGTCAAATTTGCTAATATCGGCAACACGGCAATTGAGCGCCAGCGCCGCTTTCATCGCATATTCAACCGCCTGACGGTTCAGTACCGGCAGTACGCCCGGATGACCGAGGCAAACCGGACAAGTATGGGTATTGGGCGGCGCACCAAACGAGGTGGAGCAGCCGCAAAAGATTTTGGATTTGGTATGAAGCTCGACGTGGACTTCGAGCCCGATGACCGTTTCATAGGTCGATGTAGACATCGGTAGTTCCTCCTTCTTCAGATGATTTTACAGCTGTGGACGCTGCTTATGGAAATCGGTATGTTGCTCAAACGCATGCGCCACACGCAAAACCGTCTGCTCATCAAAGGCTTTACCGATAATTTGCATACCGACCGGCATGCCATCGACAAAACCGCAAGGCACACTAATTGCCGGTACGCCGGCTAAACTGACCGGAATGGTCAAAATATCGTTTAAATACATCGTCAGCGGATCATCCACTTGGGAACCGAGCTTGAATGCGGTCGTCGGTGCAGCTGGACCGATAATGACATCGTATTTGGTAAACACATTGTCAAAGTCTTGTTTGATCAATGTACGTACTTTTTGCGCCTTCAAATAGTAAGCATCATAATAGCCGGAGCTAAGTGCATACGTTCCAAGCATAATACGGCGTTTCACTTCTGCGCCAAAACCTTCGCTGCGGGAGCGATGATACAGTTCGAGCAAGTTTGCCGGATTGTCGGCACGTACACCGTAACGTACACCGTCAAAACGTGCCAAATTGGACGACGCTTCCGATGAAGCGAGAATATAATAAGTTGCAACCGCATATTCGGTATAAGGTAGCGATACTTCTTCCCACTCAGCGCCGAGTCCTTCCAGCACTTTGAGCGAGCTCATAATCGCATCTTTAATCGCCGGATCGACACCTTCACCGATATACTCGGATGGAACGGCGATTTTCAACCCTTTCACATCACCGGTCAAAGCGCTAATATAATCTGGAATATCCACTTTGGCAGAAGTCGAATCTTTGGCATCATAACCAGCAATCGCCTGCATCACATAAGCGGAATCTTCCACATTTTTGGTGATTGGACCAATCTGATCAAGCGATGAAGCAAAAGCGACCAGACCGAAGCGCGAGACCAAACCGTATGTTGGCTTGAGTCCGACTACACCGCAATACGAAGCTGGCTGACGAATCGAGCCGCCCGTATCGGAACCGAGTGTAAAATAAGCTTCGCCCGCTGCGACAGCCGCTGCCGAGCCGCCGCTGGAACCGCCTGGCACATAGTCAAGATTCCACGGATTGCGTACCGGCATAAAGCTGGAGTTTTCGTTCGAACCGCCCATCGCAAACTCGTCCATATTCAGCTTGCCAACAATGACCGAATCGGCGGTGCGCAGTTTCTCTACCGCTGTCGCATCATAGATCGGATCGTAATTACGCAAAAATTGGCTCGCACATGTCGTACGCAGCCCTTCGGTAACCATATTATCTTTCACGCCTACAGGCAAACCAAACAGCAGACCGCGTTCGCCGCCAGCGGACAGACGCTCATCCATAACTTTTGCCTGGCGAAGCGCACCTTCCTCATCGAGCGTTAAATAGGCTTGAATTTTGTCATCGCGTTCATTAATCGTCTGAAACGTCTGGTTCACCAGATCAGTGACCGACAAATCGCCAGCATGCAGCCGGTTATGTATTTCATTCAGACTGAGATCAAATAAAGTCAATTGCATATCCTCCTTTAATTCTGTATCCGGGTCGTGTTCGCCAAACTATTCCAATACTGCCGGCACTTTAAATTGACCGTCTTCATCGTCCGGTGCATTGCGCAGCACCTTTTCGATCGGCAGGCTTTCTTTGACTTCGTCATCACGCATCACATTGCTAACATGCAACACATGAGTCGTTGGCTCCACATTGTCTGTGTCCAGTTCGTTCAGCTTTTCCGCGTATTTTAAAATAGCGCTTAGTTGCGCCGTAAATGTTTCCTTTTCCTCTGCGCTCAAGTCCAGACGCGCCAACTTGGCAACGTGCTCAACATCACTAATATTAATGCCCATCGCATAACCCTCCTTATAATACTGTACCGTTCATCTGCCGGATATTAGAATTTACGGCATGTACGCATGCGTGACAATATGATCGCATAAACGACTTCAATATTCCGCTTGAATGATTAACATCTGAGTACAAATCAAGCCTTACCGATACTCGCCCATACGTTTACCACTTATGCTAAAACGTTAATGCACAAAATTTGTATATTTTGTAGTGGAAATTTGAACACCATGTATTCAAAATTCATACACATTGTATTCAAATGTCGAACAATTTCTATTCAAAATTTGACTAGAAATAACTTTTTCCATTATAGGGTACATACCTTTACAATTCAATCCGTTAAAGCGATAGCAGCAACAAAAAAAGAGTCGGCAATGCCGACTCTTTTAAATCCAGGCGCGCAAGTTAATTTGTTTAACAAAATCAGCCTGTGCACTTTTATCAGTTAACGGTTCTTCAGGGACTGGAATTTCTTCGCCATTCATAATTTGAAAAAATAATTTTTCATTATGTGTCGCCAGAGCATAATCGATGAGCGCCTCGCGTCCGACTCGTTCAGCTTCCTGCTGCAACAGCATTTCTTCCGGCTCAATATCGTTAGCCGGCACAAAGAAGTTACGGTTTGCTTTAGGAATACGAATGACATAATCGAAGGCATTATCAGGATTGCGGTCATATGCGATAATATATCCGTAATCGCCTACAGGCAGATTTTGCTCAAAGGTATCAGCGACAACTACGACTTTTTCACCGAGGTGTAGCATCGTTTATCTCCCCCTAGCTTTATCTACTTATTTGTACATCCTACTACAAAAAGTAAGTAGTGTCCACTTTTATCGCGAAAAATACATCCAAATACCCTTGCATCATTTCAAGCTATTTTATGTACGTTTATACACGTCGATTGGTGTCAAAATAATGGATAGACTTTTTCGCTGACAGTGACTAAAGGCTATATACAACAAACAATGAGTGAACGCGAAAATATATTTCAACATACCGATCCGCTTATTTGTGCAATTCAATCGAGACAATTGTGCGTTGGAGTAAGAAAGCTTAGTTAGTTCATCCGCTATTTATGCTAACCAACTTGCGTATAACAAGTCGTCAGCAACAAAAAAAGCACGCAAACCGTGATTAACATGCGGTCTGCGTGCTCGTGCATAGTTTTATTATAGCCATCTGGCATAGAATGGCAAGAGCAAATCGACAATTTACTACATTTTTTTGAAAATCGATTTCAGCGCCTATCATTTCACACTACCTATAGAAGGCGGACAGCCCAGCAGCGCTAGTCGCTTTTCCCATCTTTAGAGCGAGTTTAAACTCTCTTAAACTAGTAGGCTGACTGAGTTAAATAAGTAGTTTGCTAGTGCAGAGCAGCGATGTTGTCCTGCTACAATTCCAGTGTATTTTCATAAGGTAGAGTGAATGTGACACTGCATTTAAGCTGGTCAGCCTACTAGTTCGTTATCAACATGGAATCACATTACCAGCATTGGATACAAACAAGCTGCCCGTCCACTGTTTGTTACTTACCAATACGTCTAGCCCAGCATCAAGCAGGCACGTACGGATTGCTCGCCTTCTCGGCTCCAATCGTTGTCCGCGCGCCATGACCGGGATATACGATCACATCATCTGCAAACCGATACAACTTCGTACGGATCGAATCGACCAGTTGTCGCTCACTGCCGCCTGTTAGATCGGTGCGTCCAACCCCCATGCGGAACAGCACATCGCCGGAAAATAAATGCTTATCGCATAGGAAGCTAACACTGCCCGGCGAATGCCCTGGTGTATGATACACGGCAAACGTATGCCCGATCAGTTCCAGCTTTTGACCTTCATCCAGTGCATGCTCGGCAGGCTCTGCCATAATCGGCGGCGTCACTTGCGGCCAATTTGCCGAGCCATTCAGCTTCGCATTGGTCATCCACTCCGCTTCCAGATCATGCAAATAAACCGGACAATTAACATGGGCTCGCAGCTCCTGTACACCGCCCATATGGTCAAAATGGGCATGGGTCAGCAAAATCGCTTCCACTTCAAGCTGCAATGTCTCAATCCGCCGTATAAGTGCACCCGGATTCATCCCTGGATCGATCACTAGCGCACGCTTTTCATCTTCGGCAATGAGCAAATAGGCATTCGTTTGCAGCGGTCCGAGCGAAAAAGATTCAATTTTAAACAAATAGCTCACACTCCTGACAATAATTCACGCAATTCACGAATGACCATCGCATGGGAAGCGGAACCTTCGCCATAACGATCGATCATCGCCTGGCGGACAACCGCCATTTTGTCTTGATAACCGGGCGCTTCACGATCCGGGTTTTCGGCGCGAAACGCAACCATCAGTTCCTGCACATGCTGTGGACGCGGCCCCCATTGACCGAGCACATGTCCGCCGGTATCGGTAATGATCACGACCGGGATCGAACGACCGCCCATCGTTAAATACTCATCCATCACATCCAGATGTTGTTCCATAATGAGTACTTTGGTTGGCAGACCAGCTTCTTCAAATGCACGAAACACGACCGGAATATTGCGCACCACATCACCGCACCAATCGGCTGCCAAAATGAGCGAGCGCAAATCGTCGCGATGGTTTAGCAATTTAAAAAACTCATGGTCATCCAAATCCGTCCAGTTGAATAGCTGGTAATTATTATGAAAAGTTTCCTTGTTTTTGGTCATGCCTTCCATAAATTGCTGCGGGGTAATCGCTTGTTCCCATTGCTGTGCCAAATTGCTTTTTGCCATGAAGTCCGCCGCCTTTCGGATTGCCTTTATTTTTGCTTCATTTTTCTTTTAACCAGAAGATAGCCTACTAACAGCACAACCGCGAAAATCAAAATCGGTGTCGTGTATTTACCAGCGATTTTGTCGATATTTTGCCATTGACTACCCAACACCATACCGAGATAAACGAACAATGCCGACCACGGGATAACCGCCAGCGTAGTCAACAAAATAAAGCGCATATGCGACATTTTGGCAATGCCTGCCGGAATCGAAATCGCATGCCGCACAACCGGAATAAAACGAGCGGTAAAAATGACACCTGTACCGTATTTGTTAAACCATTCCTCCGCATGATCGATATGATGTTTACGGATCAAAATGTATTTGCCGTATTTGTCCAGCACCGGACGACCGCCATAGCGTCCGATCCAGTAAATGAACAGTTGGGCGATCACGCCGCCAATCGTGCCAAAAAACACCGCGCCAAAATAATTGATCGTCCCGTTATGTACAAGGTAGCCACCGTAAGCCAGCACGATCTCACTCGGAATCACTTCAATCATCAAACCAAGCATAATCCCAAAATAGCCAAGCTGCTCTACCCAGTGCAGCAATTGGGCAATAATATCTGAAATAATTTCCATCAATCCTCCTTCATAAGTTTGTTGGGGCGTGTGCGCAAACTGTTTTTGATAGGGCAGCAGACACCACTCCGTGCTGCTTGCATCATCACAGTTTGCTTACATCCCCTAGTATAGAGGGACAAGAGGAACAGCATGTTACTTGTAAGGCAGTTTAGTACACTACTGTTCATCTTGCGAGTATACATGATTTTACTTGTTTAACATTTGGGTACTCAAGCTTTGGAAACTTCCGCGGCTTGAGGTAACAGGTCGCGGCACGCATTTTCCAAATATGGGCTCGCACTTAACATATTACGGAATACTTGATATTCCTGCCATAGTGTTGTCTGGTCGCCGGCGTTGCCTTTGACTGCGCGAATGAGGATATTTTTGGGCGTGTGCTCCATATCGATAAATTCCAGCAATTGTGTGCGATAGCCCATTAAGTCTAGCAAGCGGGCACGGATGGCATCGGTGGCGAGTGCGGAAAAGCGTTCTTTGAGAATGCCGTGTGACAGCAGTGGGGAAAGCGCATCGTTTTGTACTTGCGCAAACAGTTCATGCTGACAGCAAGGGACGGACAAGATTGCCGATGCGCCCCAGCGTACTGCCTTTTCGAGTGCGGCATCGGTTGCGGTATCACAGGCATGCAGCGTAACGACCATATCGACTTGATCCAGCTCGTTATAATCGGCAATATCCCCTACCAGAAAACGCAGCTTATCATAGTCAAGTCGTTCCGCCAGTTGGCTACAATGCTCGATCACATCCGCTTTCAAATCAAGCCCGATAATACGTAGCGGTCTGCGCTGTTGAATGTTCAAATAATGATACAATGCAAACGTTAAATACGATTTGCCGCAGCCAAAATCAACAATCGTCAGCTCGCGTCCTTCTGGTAATGATGGCAAAATATCTTGTACCATTTCCAGAAAACGATTGATCTGCCGGAATTTATCATACTTTTTCGCTAACACTTTGCCATTGTCATTCATAATGCCCAGTTCAACGAGAAACGGTACCGGCTCGCCTTCATCGAGAATGTAATGCTTTTTGCGATTATGGTTCAGGTCGGCTTCCGTTTTAGTTGCGGTGCGGGTCAAAATCGATACTTTATACTTTTTGCTAATCAAAATTTGGTAATCGGCATCAGCCGTACAAAGCAAACCTTGACGCATCGTTTCCGCAAACAGTTCCAGCAGCGGGCGTTCCGCTTCAGCTACCGGTATATTGTCATGAGTAACTTTGTTGCTGTAATGGTAAGCAAACTGGTAATACAGATTTTTTTTCAGCTCGACCGGCTTAATGATCACTTTCGTAAACCCTTCCGGATCACGCTTACGGCGCTGGCTCAGTGTAGCGGAAATCAGCTCGCCGCTGTCGAGTAGCTGATGAATCAATTTCTGGAGTGACTCCATGTTGCACATCTCACTTTCTGTTGCTTCAATTCTGGAAACGGCTGCGTCCCGCCTCCACCTCGGCGCGGGTCAAACCGCCAGCTTCCAGTTGTGCGTCGGTTTTCAGATGCATCCGTTCATAAAAGGCTGCTCCTGCTGCCAATCCTTCGGCAGCATCCAGCTCATTCAGTCGTTGCAACGCATCTGCCGCATTATCATAATAGCCTTCTTGTTCCTCATATTCCACCATGCATTTTTCGACGACGGCAGGTAGCACGTATTGTTCCAGTTCATCGAGCAGCTCATCTACATGTTCGGGATAGTTCAGCAGATCGCGATCCGCACCGTGCACCGCACTGTACAAAAACAGATGCAGCGCTTTAATACGGCGTACAACCGCTTCGTCCTGTTTGTCCGAAGCTTCGTAAATATCGGATTCGGCACGCAGCATACGTGCTAGCCCTTGCAATTGATCGACCTCAACCGTCGGCCCGACGCGGAACATATCGATAATTTGATCGACTGGCATACGATTAACGAGTTCACTGTTCAGTCGGAAATTTTTGCGCATCAGATCGTCTAATTCCCATAGCGCTTCCGTATATTTCTTTTGCTCCTTGAGACCAAATGCTTTGGCAATCATACTGGTCATATCCTCGATCATGCCCATAAGGTAATCTTTTCTGAACATTGTGATCCCGCCTTCAATAAAATAATGAATCATTCCTATCGCCGCTAAACATGTGCACGCTTAGTATCAACCGAGATAATCGCGGATGATCTGTGCCATTGGTTCCGGCGTTTCCAGCATTCCCATATGTCCTGCCTGTTCGATCGTGTGTGCTGTAATATGCTCGCCTGTCGACGTAAACAATCGTTCCGCTGGAATCAGTCGATCTTGCCCTCCAGCGATCAGCAGTACCGGTTTGGATGAAGCCGCTAACACATGGCGACGGTCGGGGCGTTCGCGCATCGCCAGCGCAGCGCCGCAGGCGCCTTGTGGCGGGGTAGCGTAGCCAAGCTCGCGAACTTTTTGTACCGCTTTTGGAATACGCTCCAATGAAGCGGGCGCGAACAGCCCTTCCACCATGCCATCGGTAAAAGCGGCGATACCGTCGCTGTTAATTTTGGAGACGGCAAGCAGGCGGTTTTCTTTTGCCTGTGCTGTGTCTTCATGGGGGGTGGAATGAATGAGTCCCCATCCGTCCAGTCGATCCCCATTTTGCGCTGCCAGCGCAAGTGTCACATAGCCGCCCATCGAGTGACCGAGTACAGTTGCAGACGGAAGCTCCAGATGATCAAGCAGACGAATGACATCGTCTGCCATCTGTTCGATTCGATAGCTACCTTCGGGAGCAAGGCTACGTCCATGTCCGCGCAAATCAGGCGTAATACAGCGGTAATGAGCGGACAGCAGCGGAACAAGCTCGTCCCAATACGCTGAACTGCCGAGAAAGCCGTGCAGCAGTACAAGCGGCGCTCCGGTTCCGGACTCGGTATAGTGAAGTAATGGTGTATTGGACTTTGATGAAAGATGGCTCATCGTCGTATTCCTCCTTATGCGCATAAAGTGTATATTTTTTGATCGACACCAGGCTGTATCGATGTCATCAAATGGTCAATGTATTGCTGCTATACGTATGGAAAATATTTGTGCATCCGTTAGCAAGTACGATTCATACGAGTCAACCGTTTAAGCTTACCATGTAAAACATTCCATGTATCGCTACCTATTCAGCTGCGCAAACCAAGCCCGCGTACGGCAGCTTGCACGATATCGTCCGCCATGCGCATCACCTGATGAAGTGAGGTCGTTTGCAGCGTCCAGTAAGGTTTCGGCCCATTTTCGTTTACGATCGCAGCGATACTGTATGTGCCAACACCGGGAAATTGCCCACCAACCGATAAGGCTGGAAACAGCGGCTCCTCTCCAATGCTGTACAAACCGACCGAGCGCTGCCCTCCAAGGCAAGCATCGATCGCAATCACGGTCATACCGTCTGGAATTTGCGGAATACGGATATGCAAATTATGCGCATCACAAGGCTGCTCCAGCGTACCGACAATATGCGGAATACCGTGCGCTGCCAATCCGCTGCCGGTCAATGGACCAAGTGCATCCCCTGTCGAACGATCCGTACCGATGCAAACGAAGGCAAGTTCATCCAGCGCATGGCGGCTATGAATCGTACGAAAAAACTGTACCATGCCGTCCATATTCACATTGCGTCGGTTTTGCTGCTCATAGGGGAGCAGGCTTGAACGGCGATTAATCATATCATAGTAGTTCCCTTCAACATCATGTATATTCGTTTGCGAGCAATTTTTCGCTTATACGATATGAGGCAAAATGATTGTTGCTCCATGTCATTTTACCCCATGCGCCAGTTTACCGCAAAATGTTGGTTCCGACTCGCTATCCATGATACAATACAACCAAATCAGCGATCCGCTAAAAGAAGGAGAACACCATTTATGGATTTATCGCAAAAAACGCCTGAAAATCTCGAATTTATGATTGAAGGCATCAAAACGAAGCTGCGGATGGCAAGTGGAGCGGCGATGCAAGCTTCCGCTTTTTCGCTAGAGCAGTACGACGATATATATGATGTGTATGACATTGTAATGAACAAACCGAATTTGAGCATTAGCGAAGTGGAAGCGCTCGTGTCCGAGCTTGGACGTTTGCGCAGTAAGTAATTGACTAGGTTTATAGCAGCCAAGCCCCTTTCCGAGTCCGGGAAGCGGGCTTGGCTGTTTTTAGGGAGTGTTCACGATTTGTTTGCGCATAACAAGGTTCACACGCTGGCAAGCGGTTATATTTAACATATGTATCGGTATAGCAGTGGATGTACAGCAAATGTAGCGATGATCATAAACCTATATATCCGTCTAAACATAGCTGTGCTTATCCATACGATACAGCATAGCTACTGAGCAGGCAAACTTGCTTCACCTGCTATTCTTATTTTATTGTGGAAAGAGGGCGATTACGATATCATCACGATCTGTGCCTGAACATCCTCGTTCCCCGGTGCTGCCATTATGGTTATTGATTGTGCTTGTACTTGTAGCGGGCGGTATTGTATCTTTTCTACTGTTGGAGGGAGCGATCTGGCTCGTTCAGGCTATATTTGGCAATCGAATTCATGAATGGGAAAATGAATTTCAGCAAGGGTTACGGGCTTATCACGGGGAACCATTACGCAGTCTGATGCTGTTTTTTACGTATCTCGGTTCATTTTACCCGACATTGTTTGTGTCGGTTGGTTTCGCATTAATATTGATTCGGCTGCGGCAATACCGCGAAGCGATCATGTTGCTGCCTACGATGGGCGGAGCATGGTTGCTGAATACATTGCTCAAACTACACTTTATGCGTCCGCGTCCGGAATTGGAGTTTTGGGCACCCGCATCCGGCTACAGCTTTCCGAGCGGACATGCAACGATTGCTGCCGCTATGTATGGGATGTTATTTTTCATTTGGGCGCGCTATCGTAAGCAACAAGGCAAGCGAATGTTACCAGCGATCGTGTGCGGAATTGTACTGATTATGACGATTGGCATCACGCGCATTTATCTCGGCGTGCATTATCCGACCGATGTGTTGGCTGGCTTTTTTAGCGGTTTTTGGTGGTTTGCCGCCTGTGCGTACTGTCTGTTTTTGTGGCAAACAAGACGGCCGCAGCAGCCTTCATATCGCTAACAGCAACGGCATACTTATGTTTCATGCTGCATAAACCATGTTTATATACGAAGTAAGACCGCAGCAACCAATTGTTGGGAGTTATTTTGTGCAAGCCGATATCCGATTCCGGTTGCCTGCTGGGACGTCTAACGTGGAGCAGCCTTATTACAAAGGGAGGCGTTGCGGATGTGGGGAATTCTAATTAGCGTTGTGCTTGCGATTATTATCGGGGTCATCGGTAATGCGCTGGCAGGCGACAATATGCCTGGCGGTATAATCGGAGCTGCGATTGCCGGATTGATCGGCGCATGGCTCGGTGCACTTGTATTTGGTAATTTTGGTCCCGTTATTGGTGGTTTTGCGATTATTCCTGCCATTCTTGGCACGGCGATTTTTGTTTTTTTGCTTGGGTTGGTATCCGGCTTGTTCCGTCGAGCAGCCTGATGTCCACCAGGCTTAAATATAGGCCATACTTTTGGTAAGCGATCCTTCTATTCCCTTACTCCTCAGAAAAGCTTCACTCGATAGGCTATGGCTAGGTCCTCAATCCGAGGATATACATGCTATTTTATGTAACTTATACTAATTCAAGGAGTGATTGTTCATGAACGAAGCAGAAAAAGAGTATCCGGTGCAAAGCAGTTCTACCTTTCTGAAAGGTGTATTTATCGGTGGATTGATCGGCGCAGCCGCTGCACTGCTGTTTTCTCCTAAACCAGGCCGCGAATTGCGTGAAGATATTTCCGATAAGCTGTCTGCTGCCGGTGAGAAAACGAAATCCGTTTACAATACAGTATCTGACCAAACGGCACAAGCTGCTGGCTTGATCAGCGACAAAACGGTTGAACTGGCTGGCACAGTGAGCACTAAAGCGACAGAATTGGCGCAAAATGTAGCGTCCAAAGCGTCCGACATTACGACTAAAGTCAAAGATGGCGTAACGCCAACAGCTGAGCAAGCTAACGCTAAAGACAATATTATTAGCCATGTGGCAGAAGCATCCAAAAACATCGCTGAAGATGTAAAAGATGCTAAAGACGACATCAGCAAAGAAGTGAGCAAAGCGGCTGACAATGTAAAAGAGGACGCTAAACCGCTAACTTCTGACAAGAAATAATCATTCCGGCGCCTATCGCCTGTAACAGAAAGATACATGATCATAGCCGGCTCATTGCAGTCGGCTATTTCTCTGTCCGGTATACCAATTTATTTGAGAGCGAGGGAACAACATGGCAGACAAACATGATAAGCAGCTAACTCCGAACCCGCCACCGGTAGTGGAACCACCTGATACGATCCGCGAGCATCCGTTCGAACTTCGACATGAGGTGAAACGCCTGAACGAGCGGCTCGATCAGCTGACCGCCGCTCTCGATAAAGCGGAAATTCAGGACATTATTGAAAATTATAGCAGCGTTAAACGCCGCATTTTGACCAACTTTATTGCTGGAGCTGCGCGCGGATTAGGTTTGTCGCTCGGTACGCTCGTCATTTTGGCATTGCTCGGGTATTTATTATCCTTGCTCGTCAGCTTTAATTTGCCAGTCATCGGTGATTATATTAGCGAGCTGCTCAAATACGTAAACACCTCGCAAAGCGGACGCTAATGCAGCGCCGCTCTATCCTTGTTTTACCTATATGGATCATCCTCCTCATTCGCTGTATGTTTGTATTGCCGCGATTGCTGGAGGATGATTTCGTTTAACTGGTAGTGTGCCATCTGCAACTTACGTTCAATACGATAAACATTACGTTTTGCTCTATCGATGAATACAATAGCGCTGCATCCATAGCAATTTTACATCTGACTTTTACATCATCGATAACAGCAATCCACCTTCCATCATCAAAAAAGGTATGCTCGTTCTCTCTATCGTTTAGAGAGAAAAGCATACCTTTATTCCATTGCCCGCATCGACAATTGTAAGATATTCATGTGTACTGTCATCCCATCATCCTGATGAGGATGCGTTCGACATAATCTGTTTGAGCTTCTCGGTCGCACGCTTCTGGATACGCGATACACTCATCTGGGATACGCCCAGCTTTTGCGCGATAGCACGCTGAGATTGCCCTTCCTGAAATGCCAGCAACAATACTTTTTGTTCCTGTTCCTTCAGTTGGCTAAGTGCTTGCTGTAAATCCATACGTTTTTCGACCGCATCATAATCGTTCACATCCGCACTGATCAGCTCACCGAGTGTTGCGGCGCTTTCTTCCTGCGATAATGGAGAATCGAGCGAAACGTAGTGATAGCATTCACGTCCAGCTAACACTTCGATCGTTTCTTCTTCGGACAGATCGAGAAATCCAGCGATTTCGCGCACGCTTGGAGAACGTTCCAATTTGACAGTCAACTCATCAATCGCTTGCTGTACGAGGGCTCCTTTTTCCTTAATTCGGCGTGGAACCTGTATGTACCATGATTTGTCGCGCAGAAAGTTTTTCATGTGCCCAATCATACTTTTCATGGCATACGGTTCAAAAGGAATCCCCAACGAAATATCGTATTGCTGCAAAAGACGGATTAACGCCATCTGCCCAACCTGATACAAATCTTCATACAGGTCAGGGCGATTACGCGCGATTTTGCCTGCAGCCATTTTGACCATAGGCTCGTACTTTTTGATCAGTACGGTCGCGATATCATTGTCTTTTGTTTGTTGATATTCCCAGATCAGGCCGATTGCCTCGTCCATCGATTCGGGGGGAGTCACTTTTTCACTCATACTCTTTCCTCGCTTCGAGCAAGGCTTTTGGACATGGTCACACGTGTACCTTGACCCGCCACATTCTCGATACGGACATCATCCATCAACGCCTGCATCAGATAAAAGCCCAGTCCGCCGATCTGGACATCACTCAGTTCTTTGTCATGAAGCGTCGTCTTGTCAGCTGTCTCTGTTACCGTCTCGAAGCTCTCCCCTTCGTCTTCAACGGTAATCGCCAGCGTTTCTTCACCGACTTCAAAAATAACATCAATATGGCCACCATCTTGACCGTATGCATACAAGACAGAGTTATTGCATGCTTCGGAGACAGCCACCTTCATATCTTCAATATCTTCATACGAAAACCCCATCTTGGAGGCGATCCCGTACAAATTCAAACGTACCACATCTACAAATTCTGCTGTGGCAGGCAGATTAATGATTACTTTTTGAGTATCAGCTTTCATGCTATGTTCGATCCTTTCCTAGTGGGAGTTCTCCTGAGGGGCGAAAAACTTGGCGATACCGGTCATTTCAAACAACTTTTGAATGTTGGAAGGAACTTCTTCAACCTTAAAGTTGGCGTTCATACCGTGCCGTGCTTTGAGGATAGAGAGCAGAATACCAATACCGGTGCTATCAATGTATTTCAGGTCTTTCATATTAACGATTAAATCCTGATCTGCATTACCTACTAGCGGCTCCATCACAAGACGAAAATCCGGTGCTACAGACAGGTCCATTTCCCCACTCACAAATACGGTGCACGCTTGCTCATCCATCTGTGTTACTGCATTAAATTTTTCACTTTTGTTTGTAGTCATAGACATTCTCCCCTGAACAATGGTTTCTTTACTAATAACCCAACGTCGTTCGCACTGAAACATGCGTTGCCGACTGTCCATATAGCCACGCATTCTAAATAAACCTATTAATTTCAATATTATCCATTAATTGGTTGCTTGAACAACTATAGCTTTGCTGTTGCTGTAACCTAATAATAGGTACAATCGGCTCATCGCGACAACACATCCATCCTGCCTTTTCTGCGCATATCGATACAGACAGGCAAGTGGATGTGATTAATAGACCGTCTTTTTCGCTTCAAATCGTGCCAGCTCGGATGCATAGCGTTCCAGCATCGTTTTGACACTTGCCATTTTGACCGGCTTGCTAATGTAGTCATCCATACCGGCAGCAAAACAACGCCCTTTAATGCCTTCCATCACATCCGCCGTCATCGCAATAATGATGCTTTGTTCGCCATGCACAAGCTGACGAATCCGGCGCGTCGCTTCCAAACCATCAATATTAGGCATCTGTACATCCATAAAAATATAATCGTATCCATGCTGATGCGCTTTACGAATCGCTTCTTCCCCATCATCTGCCGTATCCGGATTGTAGCCAAGTCGCTGCAACATCGTCACCATCAGCTTCTGATTAATCGGATGATCATCGACAATCAAAATATGCGGAATGCTGCTGCCCTGCTGCAACAGACTAGTCGGTCTTTCCTCCAAATGGATACTATCCGTCTCGCTCATCGTATACTCTTTGGCACAAATAGTAAACGCAAATACCGCACCGCCTTGTGCTTCCATTTCCTCGCAAGCAAGCTGAATATCGCCGCCCATCATCTGCACTAAATTTTTGCAAATCGCCAGCCCGAGTCCGGTGCCGCCATATTTGCGTGTCAGTGAAGAATCAAGCTGCGAAAACGGTTGAAATAACTGCTCCCGCTTCTCGTGGGCAATGCCGATCCCGGTATCTTTTACCTTAAATTCCAGCTCCAGCCGTCCATCCTGACTGCCTTTGCACTGCACCTCAAGGTAAACGCCACCGTGCTCGGTAAATTTGATCGCATTTGCCGTCAAATTAATGAGCACTTGCCGCAACCGTGCCATATCGCCAAACAGATAGCTCGGCACGTCATCGCTAATACGATACAACAGTTCCAACTCTTTTTTCGACGCTTCCATCGAAAACAGACCGAATACTTCGGACAAACACGCTTCCAACGAAAATGGATGTTCTTCCAGCTCCATTTTGCCGGATTCCATTTTCGTAAAATCTAAAATATCGTTAATGACCATCACGAGTGCATCCGCGCTGCTGCGAATGATCTCGGCATAGTCTTTTTGCTCGGATTGCAGATCGGTTTCCATCAACAGATCGATCATGCCGATCACACCGTTCATCGGTGTGCGAATTTCATGGCTCATCATCGCTAGAAATTCGGTTTTCGCTTTGGCGGCAATTTCGGCATCTTCTTTGGCACGGATCAGTTCTTGGTTCATCTTTTCCAGTTCGAGCGTTTTTTGTTGCAGTAGCATCGATTGCGTTTTGTGGCGTTTGTTCGTTAAATACATGTTCACAAAGCCCTCGATTTTGGACTTGAGAATTTGCGGAATGAACGGTTTCACCATATAATCGATCGCGCCTGCAGAATAGCCAGCGAATACGTGCTCCGCTTCTTTGCTGTTGGCAGAAATGAAAATGATCGGTATTTCCTTGGTCTTCTCGCGCGCCTTGATCAGCTTGGCTGTTTCAATACCATCCATGCCCGGCATCTGTACATCCAGCACAATCACGGCAAACTCGTCCTTGAGTAAACAGCGTAGCGCTTCCTCTCCAGAGGTCGCTTTGACCAAATTATAGCGTTCACTTTCAAGGACGGCTTCCAATGCGAGCAAGTTTTCAGGTCGATCATCTACGAGCAAGATGTGAATCGGTTCATGAAACCTCATGGAATCCCCCTACATTCTCTAGTTAATTTTCCGGTATACCTTTTCCACACGATCCAGCGGCTCATAGCTGTCGCTGTAACCGGTAAACTGCATCGATTCCTTGGAACCGAGCACCAAAATACCAAAACGGCTCAAACTTTCGTGAAACAGACCGTGCACCCGCTCACGCAGTTTATCATCAAAATAAATCATTACATTTCTGCACAAAATAACGTTAAATTCATTAAACGAACGGTCGGTCGCCAAATTATGCTCGGCAAATATAATATGCTTGCGCAAAAAAGGCTGGAAGATGACGGATTGATAACGAGCGGTATAATACTCGGAAAACGAGCGTGTGCCGCCCGCATCAAGATAATTTTTCGTATACAATTGCATACGTTCAATGCCAAATACACCTTCTCTTGCTTGCTGAAGTGAGCGATTGTTCATGTCGGTCGCATAAATTCTCGCCTTGTCCAGCAGCCCTTCCTCATGCAGCAAAATCGCCATCGAATACACTTCTTCGCCGGTAGAGCAGCCTGCATGCCAGATGCGGATATACGGATACGTTCGCAACAATGGCACGACCTTTTCCCGAAACATACGAAACAGATGCGGATCGCGGAACATTTCTGTGACCGGGATCGACAAGTTTTGCACAAACCGCTCAAAACAGGAACGGTCATGTAGCACCCGTTCCTGCAAAGCGGAAATCGAGCTTAGCTTTTCCGAATGCACATGATGCCAGATGCGCCGAGTTAATGAAGCGCGGGCATAATTGCGAAAATCATACCCGTACAGTCTGTGTATGCCTTCCAACAGCAGATCGATTTCAATATGTTCACGTTCCGCAAAATTCGTCGGTAGCTGACTTTCCCCGTGGGGCGATGCGGTACTTGCGGATAGTTGCTCATGATCGATCGGTGTCATGTATGTTCAGCCCCAATTCTATAATCGTTCGGATTGTTGCACATTAGTAGGCTTCCTAAGCGATGTGCCCAGGTGCTGTATTATTCGCTTCCAATCGGCTTTTGAGAAAAGCCGACGTTTTACATTATACTTCATTTACCCACTTTTGCGCGCTACGAATACAGCCATACCCGCATTAACGATAAAAGTTGATCCGTCTGAATCGGCTTTTTCACATAATCCGATGCGCCTGCTTCAATACATTTGGAACGATCATCTTTCATCGCTTTGGCTGTCAGTGCGATAATCGGCAGCTTGTCGCACTCCGGCAACTGACGAATGAGCCGCATCGCTTCATATCCGTCCATTTCCGGCATCATCATATCCATCAACACTAGATCAAAATTATGCTGTTCCACTAATTCTACCGCTTCACGACCATTTTCGGCAAAAGTGACGTCCATACGGTAACCTTCCAGCACACTCGATAATGCAAACACATTGCGCACATCATCATCCACCAGCAAAATGCGCTTGCCTTCAAACAGCGTTTCTTTATTGTGCAGTTTTTGCAAAATACGGCGTTTATCTTCCGGTAAATCCGCCTCGACACGATGCAGGAACAATGTCGTTTCATCCAATAAACGTTCAGGTGATTTGACATCTTTTACGATAATCGATTCCGCGTATTTGCGTAGCTGTGTCTCCTCTTTGTTATCCAGTTCTTTGCCGGTATAAATAATAATCGGCAAATCGCGCAAACGCTGATCATCGCGAATACGATCAAGCAGCTCAAAACCGGTCATATCGGTCAACATCAGATCAAGTACCATACAATCGTAACGCTTAGAATCGAGCTGCTGCAATGCTTCCTGTCCGGTGGAAACCGCTGTAATCGCTACATCGTCATGACCGATCAATTCGATAATCGATTGGCGCTGAATGTCATCATCTTCAACGATCAACAATTGCTTTAACCCTTGTTCAGTGTACGATTGCAGTTGATTAAACGCTTTTTCTAGCGCTTCCTTGCTAGAAGGCTTTTTCAAATAAGCGATCGCGCCCATCATAAGCCCTTGTTTCACATCGTCCATGACGGAGATCACATGCACCGGAATATGACGGGTGGCAGCATTGCTTTTCAGCTCGCTTAAAATCGACCAGCCATCCATCACCGGCAATTGAATATCAAGAATGATCGCGTCCGGACTGTATGTTTTCGCCATATCAAGTCCGATATCGCCCTGCATCGCCACGAGTGCACGGAAACCGCGTCCACGCGCCATATCTATCAAAATACGCGCAAATTTCGGATCGTCTTCGATAATAAGCAATACTTTATCGCTAGCGCCAATGCGGTCGCGGTCATCTTGCAGCGTATCAGGCAGCGGCTGTGGAAGCGGCTGTTCAGTAGGGCGATTACGCCCACTCTGCTGCATCATATGTGCCGTCTGATTGACCGACATATAGGCTGTAGTCACATCGTCTGCAACAGTTGACACCATCTCGACCGGTTGGTCTGCCGCCGATGGCGCAAGTTTTGGCAAATAAAGCGTAAACGTACTGCCTTGTCCTTCCTCAGAGCTGACCGTAATGCCGCCACCAAGCAACCGCGCCAGTTCACGGCTGATTGACAGTCCAAGCCCGGTACCGCCGTATTTGCGGCTCGTTGTACCGTCCACCTGCTGGAACGCTTCGAAGATCAAATCGAGCTTGTCCTGCGGAATGCCGATCCCGCTATCGGTTACTTTGATAGCGATATAAGACGAATGTTTGCGCAAGTACACAGGCAATTGCTCACCGGATGATTGTTCCAGCGCCATTTCGATAAAACCTGTCTCCGTAAATTTGAACGCATTGGACAGCAAATTGCGCAACACCTGTTTGACACGATGCTCGTCCGTCACGAGCATATCCGGCACATCGTCTGCTACCGAAATGCGCAGCTCGATATTTTTCTTAGCAGCTACTGGCGCAAAGTTTAGATTCACAAACGTTTCAAGCGCCTGCACTGGCACCAATTCGTGATTGATATCCATTTTGCCAGCGTCCACTTTGGACAGATCGAGAATTTCGTCAATCATTTTCAGCAGATCGGCACCGGACATATAAATTGTGCTTGCGTATTCAAGCTGTTTGGCGGTCAGATTGCCGTCTTTGTTTTCGGTCAATAACTGTGACAAAATGAGCAAACTGTTTAGCGGTGTGCGCAATTCATGCGACATATTCGCCAAAAACTCGGATTTGTATTTACTTGTTACAGCAAGTTGCATCGCCTGTTGTTCCAATTGATATTTGCTCTGCTCAATCTCCTCATTTTGTTCTTCCACATGCTGTACTTGTTCTTCCAGCTCGCGCGTTTTTGCCATCAATTCATTGTTAAAATGCTCCAATTCTTCCTGCTGACGTTGCAGCAAATCTTCCGAACGCTTCAGTTCCTCGGTCTGCTCCTCCAACCGTTCGTTAGAACGGCGTAATTCTTCCTGCTGCATTTGCAGTTCTTCGGATTGGCTTTGCAATTCTTCGGTTAGCGCTTGCGATTCACGCAGCAATTGCTCGACATGCAGACGACGATTAATATTGTTCACGATCATGCCCAAATCCTCGGTCAGCAGATGCAGCAATTGCTTTTGCAAGGAAGTAAACCCTTGCAGCGATGCCAGCTCAATCACACCGAACAGTTCATCTTCAAACAGCACCGGATAAATGAGCAAACTTTTCGGCTGTGCATCGCCAAGCGATGATTGCACCGGAAAATAGCCTGGCGGCACATCATCGATCATAAGCGGTTGCCGATCGACCGCACATTGTCCGGTTAAACCTTCGCCCAGATGCAGCTCTTTACGTGCATCGATCCGCCCTGCGCCCGCATACGAAGCGAGTAGCTGAATTCGGTCTGGCGCTTCCGGTGTACGCAAATACAAATTGCCCATCTGCGCGCCAAGACGGGGAGCAAATTCGTTAATGAATGACTGTGCACTTTGCTGTAACGTATTGACTCCACGCAGCAGCTCGGTAATGCGCGCTGTATTGGAATCAAGCCATGATTGATCTTCTTTTGCCTGCCGATATTTATCTTCCAGCTTGCGCTTATCTTGCAAATCGCCAGCCATCTGTTGAAAAACGCGCGCGACTTCGCCCATTTCATCGGTCGATTTGACCCGCATGCGACGAATTGCCCCATACCGTTCTTCGGAAAAGCCTTTGATCATCGTCGATACGACACCAAGCCCTTTGCTAAAGCTTGGTACGATCCACAGCATGACCAATAAACTGAGCAAAATGCCCAGCCCCATCACATAGGTTGTCATACGAATCGAGCGTTGATAAGCTTCATTGGCTGCGGCAATCTCTTGATCGATCGCATTGTCTTGGAATTCAGACAATACGGTAATGCTATCGCCCAGATTCGTTTGCGCATTCAGTCCGACCTGTGTACGGTAATTGTTCGCTGCGGCAATTTGATCATTGGCAAGTATATCCATCACTTGGCGGGCAAACTTAATATACGTTGTCCAGTTGGTAGACACGGTGGCGATCAGTTGGCGTTCTTCCGGCATATCTGCCCCTTGGTTAAGCAAATTCAGATTGCTCGTACCGCTTGCAATCGTATCTTCGATCATCGTACGAGTTTGTGCTACCGGCTGCGATGAAGCGCTTAACAGCACATTGGCAATCTCCCGGGCGATCACATTCATTTCTGAACGAACATCGGTGGAGTAACGTACTTTCAAATAGCGCTCCTGATACACTTTGTCTAACTGTTCATTCATATAGTTCATGCGGTCATACGTAATAAAGCCCAGCGTCATCAAAATGATAATGATGACACTGAACCCCAGAACGAGCTTTGTACGTAGCTTCATGCACTGTCCGTCCCTTCATGTAACGAAATCCATACTAGACACTTGTCATCCTCCCGATCAGATGGCGCACCTACTTCAAAAAACATACGCTCAATTTCCGCTTTATCAAGTTCATGATGACCCGCTAATTCATCGATCAAAAACTGCAATTGCACATCTTGATCGCCTTCCACCGCTTCCAGCAATCCATCTGTATATAACACCAGATGACCTTCGCCTTCATAATGGAAACTTTTCGACTCCATATCGATACGATCAAACAATCCGACAGGCGGCGCTGTTGTACCGAGGCGAGTCACTTCACCTGTATCGGCAAAAAACAGACCCGGCGGATGCCCTGCATTGACGTAATCGATGCGTTTGTATTTCGTATCCACGACTAAATAAATCGCCGTAAAATAATATTGTACCAGTTGATTTTCAATATGAAGTTGGTTAAAGCGCCGGTTCAGCTCCTGAATAACCTTCTCCGGTTCCACATATGTAGTGACCGTATCTTTGAGCACGGAAGCAATAAACATACAGAACAGCGAAGACGAAATGCCATGCCCCATCATATCAAGCAAAATAATGCCATACCGACCTTCTCCGAGCGGATACCAAGCGTACAGATCGCCTGCTAGCTCAAATGATGGTTTGTAGAGCGCCTCCACTTTGAAATGCTGATCTTGAATCGGTGTGCTTAGCACCGCATGCTGAACAAGGCTCGCCAGCTTCAGTTCTTCCTGAATATGTTGATCGCGCTCCTTATGCCAATCTTTCTCGTGTTTGAGTCGCAGCGCTAAGCGAATACGTGCCATCAACTCCACTTTATTGATCGGTTTGGTCACATAGTCAACCGCTCCGGCATCGAGCGCTTCGGCAAGCTTTTTAGAATCACCGACAGCGGTCACCATAATGACCGGAATATCGCGCAGTTGCTCATTTTGCTGTAATAAGCGGCATGCTTCGATTCCATCCATTTCAGGCATCATCATATCCAGCAAGATCAAATCAACCTCATTTGCCAGCGATCGCGAAATCGCCTCCGTCGCATCTACACCAAGATGCTGAAACATTTCCCTAGCAGAAGCAGCGGTAATGATATTGGTATATTGCTCTCTTTTCAAAATCTCACGGATAATGATGACATTAGTCGGATTATCATCAACGATTAATATATTCATACATTCTCCTCATTCCTTTAGTTCTTGTTCATTATGACTCCGATCGCTCTACATAGCATAACAAACTTCGTTCACCCTAACGATCATGTATCCAGAACTCGTCAAAAAAACCTTCAACACCACCGAGCAGGTGGAGTTGAAGGTTGTGTCCTACAATTCAAGGCACTTGCGGGAACGATCGTATACGATTTTGATCCAACCCATTGTATCGTCCTCGGTGTGTCTATATGCTGTGTTATCGTGATGTAATGATGCACTGTCGGTTTCGGTTTAGGAATGACGACGAGCGATCACAAGCACTTTGCCTTTGTCCAGTTGTTCTTCATAAAAATCGGCTTCTTCTTTCGTAAAGCCAAGCGACGTCATTTTGGAACGAAGTTCATCGCCGCGTGAGCGAAACAAATTCGCCAGCGAATCGAATACGCCTTCTTCCTTAATGCCAATTTCGTGCGTTCCGGCGGTATCAGCGATTTTGTCGGTTAAATCCTTCTGATGGGCAAGCACAAAAATATCATCAAATCCATAACCGGTACTTCTTAATTCATTGACGACTTCAACTGCTTGTGTTCCATTTTCCACAACTTTCCCATAAGGTTTCGCATCGATTGAACTCATGTTGTTCACCTTCCAGTGTAAAGTTAGTCAAAATGGTCATTGATTTCATTAACCAGATCGCCTTCATTTGAAACTAATCATTCGCCATTTTTTGAAATTATGCTGTGGTTTTTCGTCAAACAACGTCAATAAATGAGCAAATTAGCATTTACTGTGACCATGTATCAAAAATATCAACACTTACGATTTGTCCGGCATCGGTAAACACTTTAAAAGCATAAAAGTCATTATAATAACCTTCGCCATCGTCAGCAGTAAATTGCGGTGTGCCAAGTGCATCGGTAATCTCCTGCTTATTCAGCGCAATATGCTGTCCGTCCAACTCGATCGAGCCTGCCTGAACCGGCACACTCACATAATAGATTAAACCATCATCCCTTAATCCTACGGTCACATCGTCATATCGATATTCGATATAACCGGCATCTGTTTTGTCGATCCGAAGCGGCTGACCGAGTTTATGCAGCAGATTAGCCTTTGTATCGTCAAGCGATACGCCGTTTAGCGTACTGTACGTATGATGGTCGTCCTCATAGACGGCATCGGACACAGACGGCTGCGCTACAGCGGTCGTGATGCCATCATCCGGTGTGGAAGAAGCATATTGAGCAGTTTGCACAACCGCAGTCGGTTGTACGGGAGCAGCAGATACTTGATCGTAACCGGCGTCAGGGGACAATATTCCAGCGAGCAACATCATGAGAGTAATCATCGTCTCACCCTTTCTACGGCCTACCTCTTGGTTACACTTAACAACCTATCCATAGTTTACAGTTAACGGGAAGGAGATTTGCGCATTCTTTGCCAAATATTTGCTGCGATATCGACAACATTCATCCAGGCGCCCTGCTTGCCGCCATATGTAGCAGCGTACGATTGCAATGTACGATCTTCCGGTGTGGACGCTTTAACTATACTGTGCGGACTATCGGAAGCTTCATGCTGGTTACTAACCGACTTCATACGTTCGAATACGGTGCCAGTCACTTCTTTTGTTTTAAACGTCAGCTCTTTGACCACTTCGGTTACTTCGCTAAGCACAATGCCAAGATTGTTGACAGAATCGACAACAGGGTCTACTTGCTTCAGCTTGTGATCGACATTAGCGGTAATATCATTGACGGTACGGATCGTTTGTTTCACCTCATACGTCAATTCTTCCATCGTCTTCTGAACATCTTTCAATGTGGCGGATACATTATCCAGCGAATCTTTAGCTGCGAGCAAAACTTTAACAAGGAATACAACGAGTACGGCGAATGCGATCGCGATAATCGCGACACTGATATTGATGATCATAAATACGTCCTCTCCTTCGTCACAATCGAAATTTAGTCTATCTTCCGGTGTTAATCCTCCTGTATGGATGTTACTCATAACTACCCGCCAGCCTTTGACACGAAACAGAAAGGGCAAGCTTGCCAGCTCGATCGCACGCTTGTTTCAACCGAAAAAGCAAAGGTTAACAAACAGTACCAAACACTTCACGAAAGAAGGTGAACATCCATGCTGAAATGGTCTGTCCTTTTCCTTATTATCGCAATTGCAGCCGGGATTTTTGGCTTCTTTGGTCTCGTGGAAGCTGCGGCAACCGTCGCCAAAATTTTGTTTTTCCTGTTCCTCGTACTGTTTGTAGTGAGCTTGTTGACCGAGCGTCGCAAGACGTATTAGCAGGCATCCAACATACGAATAGACCGCCAGCGGCAGACTATTCCGATTATACGGCATAACGCCAAAAAAGCGAAAAAGCATGATGATCCTATACGGGGTCATGATGCTTTTTGCGCGTGCTGTTATTTCCATAATAAACGAGGCAATGTGAATAAATCCAGTTCAAATGTAAGCGTAATCTGCTCAGTACCAAATGTCAGCTCTTTCACCTTCGCAATCGCTGGCACATACTTGGTCAGCAAAATGCGAATGGGCTGCAAATGCGGCCATGCAAATGAGCCATGTTTTACCGTTGTATACCGATGCGTCAATACTAGCGTATTGCCATCCCGCACCACATCAAATTCAAGCAAACCGCCAAACGGAATGCCCCATAAACCGCCTCTCACATCCGCTTCCACAACCGAACCATGCCAGCTAAAATCGGCTCCGGTCACCCGCACACCTGGTGGAAAATGGCGCGCCCGCTCAAGCAGTTCCTGCCGCGCCAGATCGTTAAACTCCGCCGGCGATAGCGTCGTTTCCAGTTTGCGTTGCTCGATCATGCCGATAATTTTCGACTTTAGATCGATCTTGGTGTAGGCAAGCCCTGGCTCACGCTGCGGTGCCACCATCCAGGCGAGCCATACGACTGCTGCTGCTACCAGCACACATAACACTAGCAGGCTGCCAAGCAAACGTCGTTTATGTCGCTTATGTCGTTTATTGTGAAACTTGGGCGGTTGTCCGGGCGAAAATGTAGCGGGCTGCCTCGACTGATCCGATTGTGCATGCTGCTGCTCGTGTGATTGCGTCAACGAAGCTGCCTCCATTTCGGTGCAGTGGAGTGATCCGACAATGCTCAGCTTCCTTTCGGCTCCACATGCACATGTACATAATGAATATTATGCACTTTAGCCATCGTATGTTCAACCTGATCGGTAATATCATGGCTGTCACTGACCGACATATCGGGCGCAACTTCGATAATCACATCGACAAGCACCTGACTGCCATTGACGCGTGCTTTAATGTCTTTAATCGTCTCCACACCGGGAATAGACGCAATCGTCTCGCGCAGCTCAGGCAATTCTTTTTCGTCAAAACCATCGGTCAGCCGATGCATCGACTCTTGTAAAATATCCCAGGCGGTTTTACAAATGAGCAAGCCGACGACAATCGCTGCCGCCACATCGAGCCACGGCATACCGAATTGGGAACCGATGATGCCGACCGCTGCGCCGATACTGACCATCGCGTCAGACAGATTGTCTTTTGCTGCCGCGTGCAATGCTTGACTGTTCGTACGACGAGCAAGCGCCAAATTGTAGCGATACACACCGTACATAATGCCTGCGCACAAAATTGCCACTGCCGCCAGCCACGGTTCGGGCACCTGTTCATGACCACGGAACAGTGCACCGACCGCATCGATCAATACTTGAATGCCGACCATTGCCATAATGAGTGAAGCGACTAGCGCAGCGACCGTCTCGGCGCGAAAATGACCATACGCATGATCCGAATCCGGCGGCTTACGAGCGATACGCAAGCCGATCAAGACCGCGATCGAAGCGACGATATCGGTCAAATTATTCATACCGTCCGCACGCAACGCGCTGGACAGAAATATATAGCCAACAATCAATTTGAACGCCGACAACAGCAAATATGTGCCAATGCTAAGCCATGCCCCGCGCTCGCCTTCTTTTAAATTTTGATACACATCTACCATTTCGCTACAACCCCTCACATCCAGCAACAAACATAGGCTGCCTGTTCCCGATTTCATTTGTTCATCTTAACAAATGAGATTATTGTGGGTCTAGAGAAACGTTGTAGGGGAGGGCAAACCTTTTAGCCTTATATAAATGTTGTAGTGTCGGGCTAATCATGTGGTAGAAGTGAAATGTTGTAAGCAGGTGTAAACATTTTTGCATAGAGGAAAGATAGGGGGAGCAGGTCATTTTGTTCAATATCGTAAATACAATAGCGGTATGTGTACGACAGTTGACAGGATGATCGTGTTACTATCGTACAATAAAGCCAATAGTTGTCCATCACTCTTTGGTCATCCCCGTGTCAAATACATAAATGAACAAACCGAAAAAGCCCGCACCACCCATAACAAGTATACTTGTGTCAGGATGATACAGACTTTAATTAGATGCGATCAGGCTCATACGCAAACCAAGTTAAATTTCAACTTTGATTGTGTGCTGATATCCTCATCCATAATAGCTTAAGCCAGCTTAAACACTCCAATTCATCTCAGTCAAAATAGTAAACGATTCGGTTTACACTTCAACCGGATACATCTTTTGACGCATTTCCTGAATCTCTTTGCTTTCCAGGTATTCGTCATAACTCATCATCCGATCGATTACACCGTTTGGCGTAATTTCGATAATGCGGTTAGCGATCGTTTGCACGAACTGATGGTCATGCGATGTGAGCAAAATCGTACCGTCAAAGTCGATCAGACCGTTATTGAGCGCAGTGATCGATTCCAAGTCTAAGTGATTCGTTGGCTCGTCCAGCAGCAGTACGTTACCGCCCATCAGCATCATACGGGACAGCATACAACGAACTTTCTCGCCCCCGGACAATACGCTTGCTTTTTTCAAAGCTTCATCGCCGGAGAACAGCATCCGACCGAGGAATCCACGCAAGAACGATTCATCCGGGTCTTTGGAATATTCGCGCAACCAGTCAACAAGCGTCACGTCCACACCGTCAAAGTAAGCGGAGTTATCGTTCGGGAAATACGCTTGCGATGTCGTTACACCCCATTGATACGTCCCTGCATCTGGCTCGACTTCACCCATCAAAATTTGGAACAGCGTCGTTTTTACATTGCCGTTTGGCCCGACCAATGCGATTTTATCGCCTTTGTTTACGGTCAATGTCAAATTGTCGATCACTTTCTCGCCATCGATCGTTTTGGTCAAACCGTCGATTAGCAGCAATTGTTTGCCTGCTTCGCGTTCGCCTTTAAAGTTGATGAACGGATATTTACGGTTAGATGGACGAATGTCATCCAACGTAATTTTGTCGAGCATTTTTTTACGGGAAGTCGCTTGCTTGGATTTGGATTTGTTGGCGCTAAAACGTTGGATAAACGCCTGCAATTCCTTCACCTTATCTTCTTTTTTCTTATTTTGCTCACGGCTTAATTGCAGCGCAAGCTGGCTGGACTCGTACCAGAAGTCATAGTTACCTACGTACATTTGGATTTTGCCAAAGTCGATATCAGCGATATGCGTACAAACCGTGTTCAAAAAGTGACGGTCGTGACTGACTACGATAACGGTGCCGTCATAGGACGCGAGGAAGTTTTCGAGCCAGTGAATCGATTCGATGTCCAAATGGTTCGTAGGCTCATCCAGCAGCAGGATGTTCGGGTTGCCAAACAATGCCTGTGCGAGCAACACACGTACTTTCTCGTTGCCGTTCAGTTCCTTCATCATTTTGTATTGCATTTCGTTGTCGATCCCGAGACCGTTCAGCATTTCGGCAGCTTCGGATTCCGCTTCCCAGCCGTTCATTTCCGCAAATTCGGCTTCTAGCTCGCCGGCACGCATGCCGTCTTCATCGCTGAAATTTTCTTTTGCGTACAATGCATCTTTTTCCTTCATAATATCGTACAGACGCTTGTGACCCATAATTACGGTTTCCAGCACCTGAAATTCGTCATACTCGGATTGGTTCTGCTTCAGAATCGCCATCCGCTCGCCCGGTGTGATATGCACGTCACCTTCGTTTGGCTCTACTTCACCGGACAAAATTTTCAGAAATGTCGATTTACCGGCACCATTCGCACCGATCAAACCGTAACAGTTACCTGGTGTGAATTTAATATTTACATCTTCAAAAAGGGCGCGCTTACCGTAACGCAGCGTGACACCTGAAGTACTAATCATGTATACAACCCATCCTTATCCTTAGTAAAATATAATACTGAAACTTTCCAATCTCATGAAAAAGAGACAGTATTCGTTTTCATAAAACGACTGTTAGCATTAGTATACCACACAAATTAGGGTAATCGTAAGGATGGGCTGCTTGTTTAATCATTAAAATTTAAAAAGAACGCTTTTCGACAAGCAGAGTGAATGAGGGTATGAGCCGCCCATGTTTAACTGCTAGCAAAAGTAGTACTGATCTCGGATGGCGGATAGGGAATTGGATTTATACATAAACATCCTTCGTGTTACCGTATACTAACTGCTCACAACCTACAAACGATTGTAGTCTGCTTATGCTGTCATGCACATGTGCAAGCGTACTCTGGTTCGTTTTGCCGCTAAACAGAGTAAGCTGTTTGACGATCAGCGTTCGGGTAGAGCGTTCATTTTTCAGATCAACTACACCAACGATGTCTCGACCTACCAAAATAGGCAATGCATAATAACCGTATTTTCTTTTTTCAGGTGGGATATAGCTTTCCAGCTTGTAATCTACACCAAACAATCTTTGCAATCGTTCCCGGTTACGAATCATATTGTCAAATGGAGACAGCAGCGTGGATCGTTCCCCGTTGGCACAAGCCGCTGCATGAATTAAAGGTATATCCGCTGTACGCACAAATTGTCGCTCAGACTGATGATCCACGCGAATTTCTTGCACAATTTCTCGTTCTACTAAACGATGCAGCACCTTTTCTATAGCAGTACGCGGCAAATTAAAATAATGCTTTAACTCTTTTAGCGAAACAACACCTATATTTTCAAAACTTTTATTTACCAAATGCACAATGAGCGCATCATCCGGAGCGATGTTTTGCCAATCATAAAAGGAACGCACTGTCCGGCGATACAATTTATTGAAATTCGCGTCTCTGGACACTTCAATCAAGCCTGCACGCCACAAACGATCCAATGCACTGCGTACAGGCGAAACATGCCACTTTTCCTGTTGATTTGCGTTTGTAGCAGGCAGTGAATCGCTCTGAAACTCACGCGAGTATTTCGAGTTGGACGGATGCGTCTGTTCATAAATGCGGTACAAACTTGAGACATGTTCATGATCAAGCAAAGCCCGGTGCCGCAACGAATAATGATAATCCAGATGAGCAGCCGTTGCAGACGGAACGAGACATAACGCAAACAGATAACATTCCAATACTTGCTGTTTCCGGTACAGCTCGTTTAAATCGTCCATACGATAATGAGGATAGCGCGACCAGAAAAATAAATCTTGGCTACGCAACAAGACGTTCATGGAATCAAGCTGCACATAACCGATCCGCTTAAAAAAGGCTTGCCAGTCTTCATTGGGCTGTGATTGCGAATCGGTAAACAGCAGATTTTGCTTGTACAATTGCAGCGAAATGACTTCATTTACACCGATACTGTCCATGATTACACTCCTTCAAATGAGATGTTGCCACCATTAATATCCCATAAGATGAAGAACCATTCATCTGGCTAGCAAGCAGCGGCAATAGTGTAGGCGATGTCCGCCAGATAAGCAAATTCCAGCCAAAAGATACGATCATGCATCCGAACGACATGCTTCAATCCGCTGCTCTGCTTCTTCATCCAGTAATCCGTGCACAATTAACGTCTCGCCATAGCCAAGCACACGAATACGCTCCCCGGCAATATGCAGACGCTGGCGTTCAGCGTCCAGACGATCAAGCGCCTCGCGTGCTGTATCATCTGCCAGTTTAAATGTGCCATAATGCATCGGTACCATAATTTCGGCGCATATATCGTTAAATGCACGCAGCGCTTCCTCTGGTGTCGTATGCTGAGAACTGTTAAACCATTCCGGCTCATACGCACCGATCGGCAGCAAAGCCACATCGATCCGGTGACGGCGACCGATCTCGGCAAAACCTGGGAAATAACCGCTATCCCCGGCAAAATAGACCGTTGGTGGCACTGCACGCTGCTGATAACCTAGCTCCTGCCTACTGTCATCCGCCGCGATTGTCGGATGAAGCTGTACCGGATCATACGCGGTCACCCACGGATTATGCGCCTCATCCGGCATGATTGGATGATGCACCGGTTCCAGCACATATCCGCCCCAATGCGATGTGTTCGTATCGAGCAATGTGCGGCGGCTCCAATGCTGAGTCGGCACAAACGTCAAATTCAGATCACCGATTTTGAACGTTTCCCACCACTGCATTTCATGACAGCGCCCAAAGCCTTTACGCTGCATTTTCCGTTTCAAGCCCGCTGGCACGATAATCGTCGTCGAGCTGCGATACAATTTCCGGATTGAGCTAATATGCATATGATCATAATGCGAATGCGAGATCAAAATCAGATCGATCGGTGGAATGTCTTCAATCGGAATGCCCGGCTGTCCAATCCGACGCTGAAAAGCGAGCCGCTGCGCCCATACCGGATCAGTCACAATATTCAAACCTTCATATTGAATAAAAAAAGTCGAATGCCCGATCCATGTAATCGAAGCATCCTCACGGTTAGCATGCAAATAATCCATCTTTGGCTCATGATGGGGCACTAGATACGAGCGATCACGCAGCGCCTTTTTGCGCCGATCGTCACGCCATTGTCTGAATTGCTTCAGCGTTTTATCAATGCCGACATTGTCCACATTATGATAGCGAGCTTTAGCCATAAACAAACTCCCTCCCCTGCTGCATACAAAATGTAAGCGCTTGAATATAAGTCGGTAGACAAACATCACAACCTATCATGCAAACAAATGCTGCAAACAAAATGCCAAGGCGATGTCATCCACAGTTCCCTGGCATCGTTGGCAGGCGGGAGACACGTCTGGCTGTCGTCTTTGCCGATCTATTACCCGGTTTCAAACATGCCGCAACATCGCTTGCACTTGCATCGGTACGATATACATATATTAACGTGAATCGTACTTTACGAGCATTTACATATGCTCGATTTCTTACTCAACATATAGTTTTGCTCGACATCAACACGATCTAACAAATACATACATTTATTTATACAGCCTAATCCGTTAGCGAAAGATGGTGCTCTACACCAAATGGACGCACTAATGAACTCGTTAACGAACGCATTAACACATTCACTAACGAACTCACTATTGTTCGCTTGAAGCGTATTACTCCCTTACTTCACCGCGCACATAACGAATCATTTCTATATACTGCGTATCCCCAAGCCCATAATGCGTGAACAACGTTAACATATTACACACCAGCTCGTGCTCGTCTGTATCAGCATGGGCTACAATATAACGATGTAGCTCATTGTCCGACTGCTGAAGCTGAATGTACAGACGAATACTCTGATACATGACCGGTAATAACTGCTGCTGTGGCATCTGATGATGTAGCAGTACCTGTTCGTATAATGAAGCAAACGAACCGAGCTGCATTTCCGTCTGCTGTACTTCATACGTCTGCTCCTGCACGATGTTAAAATATACCGTTCCGCGATAATGCTGCTGTTCCAAATACGCCAGCATCGTCAGCAAATTCAACTGGCAAAATAGATCATCTCCAAACCATAACACTACACAAGTATATTCATGCAAATGAGTAAACAGCTTGTGCAGCGGCTTTAGCACAATCTGCTCATATTGCGCCAGCGTACTGCCATGCCCTGCCGCACGTACCGCACAAAACGATGCGTCAAAAGGATGATCTGTCACTTCATGCACACACATCGCTTCATTAAAAGGCACATAATTACTCGCCCCCATCCACTGGTGCGACTGAAATCGCTCATACATTAACTGTCCATTTAATACATTTAACAAATCATGCTCATGCAGCTGCTCCACCTGATTTTGCAAACGCCAAATCGTCTCGCTAATCGTCGTATCGATCTGCATTTTTACTTCGCTCCCTTTTACATTCCGTTTGGCATACATTTGCAGCGGCTGCGGATGTTGACGATACGCTGCTGGTGTGATGCCAAACAGCTCTTTAAACGCTCGCGCAAATGCCGCCTGTGATGAATATCCATACTGTATCGCAATATCAATAATCCGCTCATCCGTTTCGCTTAAACAGGCTGCCGCCAGCAACATTTTGCGTAACAGTGTATATTTTTTGATGCTAATGCCGGTATGGTGATGAAACAGAAACGAGCAATAAAATGGCGAATACCCGATCTGCTGACCGAGCTTTACTAGCGAAAACGGCTCAAGTTGAGTAAGGGAATATTCGATTTGGTCGATCATCTTCTGCACAGGATGAGCAGAAGCGGATAATCGGTTTGTTGAGGGTTTATACATGGGCTGACCCTTTCCTGTAAGTAGTTATAATATGTATGTAGTATAGCGGCTTGTATGGAACGATTTTTGATAATAGTTGTGATGATTATTCTCATATTAAAAAACTATGCATAGCCGATTAGTCGTCTTCTTTTATCAGGTAAAACATTGTGATGGTTTATATCTATTTATGATTTCGATCGCCATTACATCGTTTGATTTCTTAAATTAGTATGTATACATTCATACTGTTACGCATAAAAACATAAGTTGATAATCGTAATTTTCTTATCGAGAATTAGAAGTGCTACCTTAGTTTTCCCCGGTAACACTTCACGCAAATCTATTCCGATTATGCTTTTAAACATTCGTAGTGCCGAGCATATTAATATTCAAAACAATGCATAAATGCTGCTTCGTCTACTACTTTCGTTTTAATGCAATACGCAGAATAAAGAAAAGTAATCTTCCTTCTTGTATATGCATCTTCCGAAACAAAATATTGTGCTTTAGACGCATAAAAGCAATGATTCCCATCTCTTATCATATTGTCTAAAGAATTTTTATCTTTCTTTAATTTCTCATTAAATAATGGGTGTAGATCAAGAAGCGCATATCCTTGAATCAACAATAAATCACAGCTTAAATGCATATTATTTAGCGAAAACCAGCTTTTTGCTATCTCAGGCCATTTCTTAATCAACGTTTCTTCATCATCTTGAAACGAATCTAAAAAAGGGAACATATGATAAAGTAATTTACTTAATAATAACTGCTCACCTAGCGGGTATTTTTGATTTAAACTACTTTCAAAATCTGTGTTTTTAATATATTCTCTTAATTTTTTGTATTTGACAGTATCTTTAAAAATCGAATCATACATTTCTGTCAAAAAAACTTGCATATTTTCCGCTGAATATGTGCCTCCACACGAATTCAATAAATCATACATTGGATGCGAAGTGTCTATTTGACTCATATCCACATTAAACGAACAGATCATATCTTCTCTTGGAATAGATAATTTTGCTTCAGGGCCTATGATATAGTTTTCGAAACATTTTAGCATAGGTTCTTTTGTAATTACTGGTGATCCATTGTAAACTGCTACACAATTCATATCGTTGATAGTTTCAGCAAAATCAAAATCTTCCTTAACGTTATTGTAATACTCTTTTTTATAATTATTTGCTCGATCTTTAATGTGAGCCATGCTATAAGGAAATTTATATTTCTTTTTCAATTGAAAAATGGTTTGTTTAAATGCAATATCTACATCATTTTTATCTAAACGAGGTTCTTTCATATATTTAATTACATTCCAGTCTAAATATATATACTTAGCATTAGGATTTATTAACATATTTATCCCCCCTTTTTTTCCTATATTTTAGCATATTATTTTAAGTGAATCTTCAGGGGGAAATTCGTATCTTCAAATAGATTTACCTCACGAGAATTCAATGATGATTAAAAGTATTCTTTCCTAAGTCACTATGTAAATTAAAAATCCTAAATCATCTACGATTGTGACTTGCTTGCTGTGGTTAAAATGAACATAGAGAGCCATCATTTCTATAGCAATTAATAGTCTCCATCACCCAGTTAAGGAAAGGAGCATTACAGCATGTACAGCGTAATTCTTGTTCGGCATGGCGAAAGTGTATACAATCAGCAAAATCTGTTCACAGGCTGGACGGATGTGGCATTGACGGAGCGTGGCATTCATGAAGCGTGCGAAGCGGGGCAGTTGATTCGGGAAGCCGGGTATACGTTTGATATGGCGTTTTCGTCAGTTCTGAAGCGTTCGATCCAGACGATGCATTATATTTTGGATGAGCTTGATCTGCTGTGGATTCCGGAGCAAAAAGCATGGAAGCTGAATGAACGCCATTACGGTGCGCTGCAAGGATTGAGCAAAACGGATACGGCACACCAGTACGGCGAGGAGCAACTTCATCTGTGGCGCCGCAGTTTGGCCGTTCGTCCGCCGCTGCTCAAACCGGATGATCCACGCAGCCCGCGTCTGGAAGCACGTTACCAGAATATCCATCAGCATCAATTACCGCTAGGCGAAAGTTTGCAAGATACGGTCGTCCGTGTCGGCGACTTCTGGCATCACCGGATTGTCCCACTCATTCGCAAAAAAGAACGTATTCTAATTAGCGCCCACGGCAATACATTGCGCGCCTTAATCAAATACATGGAAAACATCGACGAAAAAACGCTGACTGAGCTGAATATTCCGACCGGCATTCCGCTCGTATATGAGCTGGATGAGCATGTAAAGCCGATTCGCCGTTTTTATTTGGGTGAGCAGGAACATATCGATCGCAAATCCGCTGAAGTTGCTGATCAAGGAAATGTGACGGAGTAATTGGCTGCGCTATTTTAGCGTATACTTTAGCTGTATATAACGATGTGGCAGTTTAACCCGCCTTGCCGAACAGCCGTACACATCATTATGTACAGCAGTCATACATAGTGAACATGACGGCTTACCGTTACCAATGGAACATCATCTACTCACAGAGGGGAATTTGATTATGAATCAGCATATGCGAAGCTTGCTTCGACAGTATGAAACAAAACCGGTTGAAATCCGTGATATCACCTATCCAGCACCTTATCAAAATGAGCACTGGTTGCTCGTCATCCCGAGCGAAAATTTGCTGGAAATGATGGAAGAAGCTGCTGCCGAAGCAGATTCATTTACAGCGGCTGTACAAACAAGTATCGCAAACTCCGAACAACTGACATTTACCGATGGACTGCGGCGCTCTATCTCGTGGCTGCTGGAATATAATGAATTGCCAGCCGAATACGAGCCGCTGGAAAAGCTGTCCACCGCGCAGCTTTATGCTGCCTACCGCCAAGTGCAGGAGTCGGAACAACCGCTGCACATGCTAGATGAGCAGCTAGTTGCCACCAGTAGTACATTGCCTGTACCGGACGCTCACTGGGCAGAATGCCGGCAAGAAGATGGCGCATTTTGGCTAAAACTGCCACAAGGACGTGAATATGAAGCACCAGCTCTGATTGCGATGGGCGGCTATAATGAATGCCCACTGCCGGAAATCCAAATCACCGTGTTCCGCGCATGGCAACAACAATACGGTGCACTTCCGATTGCAGTAAGTGAAAACGTCTGGATTTTGCGCGCAGCACGCCGTCCACAAACCGATGAAGAAGCACTCGCACTTGCTAGACAACATATGTTGTTTTGTCAGTATGTGCTAGAGCATTTTGATACGGTAGGCGAATATGCGCGCTATTTGCAACAGCAGGATATTTGGTATTTTTGGTGGGATTGATAGGATCGCTAAGCAAATACCAGTCGCTAACATTGTAGCTTGGAAATGGAGCAAGCACAGTGGATGATCCGATTGGCGAGCAATCAGTCGAAAGCAATCGGCAACACCGACTTGGAGATGGCACACGTATTTCAACAATGAACATATAGTATCGATATGGAAACGATATCAGTCATGCAGCACAGACGATTACAGTCTGTGCTTTAATTTTGCGGCAGCATGCTATACATCAAAACAGGCGCACAATCGGATTCCGGACTGCTTTTCTGATCATGGCTGTGCCAACGACTGATCATTTGGGGTACAATAGATAATGATCTAAAGCTAGTTTCGTGCTATACAGATGCGCGATGAATACTATAGCAGGCATTGCTAGCTGAGCGGCGGCAAATGATAATCTATTTTGCAGACGTTACTGATATGTACTGAAGCCTGCAACTGAACTGCCCCCTTTTCATGCATACGTATTCCATTCCACATATACAGGAGGTACACCTACAATGAACATTTTATCCATCGAGCCTACACCAAGTCCGAATACGATGATGCTGCGGGTCGACGAAACGCTGCCAGCTGGTATGCGCAAAACGTATACGCTGGATAATGAGCGTTCCGCGCCCGCTTTTATCCGCGAAATGCTGCACATTAATGGCGTCAAAAGCGTCTTCCATACCGCTGACTTTGTAGCGCTGGATCGGCGTGCGAATGCGGATTGGTCGGCTATTTTAAATGAGGTGCAACAAAAGCTCGGTCGTGACGGAATCGAGAACAAGCTGGACGTACCGGACGATTTGTCAGGCGAGCATTTTGGGGAAGCGAATGTATTTGTGCAGTTTTTCCGTGGCATTCCGATGCAAATTCGTGTCAAAGCAGGCACAAAAGAAGAACGGATTTCCCTAGCGGATCGTTTCGTACAAGCGGTCACCGAGGTGGCAAGCGCCACATTGATCAAGGAGCGCAAACTAACCGATTACGGTGTGCGTTATGGCGAGCTGCCAGATATCGCGCGTGAAGTGGAACAGGAACTGGAAGCTGCCTTTCCGCCGGAACGTCTGCGCAAAATTATCGCACAGGCGATTTCGCACGGGGCGAGTCATGAAGAATTTATCGAGCAGCGCCGCGAAATGTCACCGCAGGAAATTGCGCAAGCGCTGGAGCATGACGACTGGCGCGTGCGGTATGCTGCGTTTGATGTACTGGAACCGAATGAAGGTAGCCTGCCGCTGATCCGCAAAGCGCTAGACGATGACAAAATGCAAATTCGTCGCCTTGCCGTCGTCTATTTGGGCGATCTGAAAACACCTGCTGCGCTGGAGCTGCTTTATTATGCGCTGGAAGACAAATCGGCGGCAGTGCGCCGTACCGCTGGTGATACATTGTCCGATATCGGTGATCCGGCTGCCACACCAGCGATGCTGAAAACATTGCAAGATAGCAGCAAACTCGTCCGCTGGCGCGCAGCACGCTTCCTGTACGAAGTCGGCACCGAAGAAGCACGCGCTGCGCTGGAAACGGCGGTAGATGATCCTGAATTCGAAGTCAGCCTGCAAGCGAAAATGGCGCTGGAACGGATCGAATCCGGCGAAGAAGCAGCCGGCACGATCTGGCAGCAAATGGCACGCAGTCGCCAGCAAAACGGTTAAAAAATTCGGAGCATACAGCCGCTTTTTAAGCGATTAAAGTGCACGATATGACACTACAATATGGCTCGGTGTTGCTATGCTCATCATGTTCAGTACAAATACGTGCGCCGTTGGCGAAGTTAGTCATTTACGTCACCACTATGCAGCTATCATGCTGCGGATTCCAGCGCGCTCGATATGCTTTAGCGCATTGAAATGCTATCTGCCCAGTGTGCAGCTTCCGATCCGCTGACGGAAGATCGATTCTCCTTGTTAACGAATCGGTCATATGGCTATTGTTCACTCCAGCCACTTCATCCGTACTGTTTCACACTTGTATAAACATTGTATACTTTTTTGTATTGCAAAAGTAAAATCATTGCCAAATGAACGGTGAAAAGCTATACTTTAACACAGCCGTATCAGTATCGTACTGACCGGATTACAATTGCATAATGCCTCATCACACCAACCAAGATGAGGTAGAGGTCGCAGCATGGATGAGTACAATCGGAGCAGGCATAGGAGTTGCCGATGATCCCGGTCGGAAAGGTTATGCTGCCGAAGTGCGATGCTGCACTCCAATCGCATCGTGCTGGGGCTGTGCTCGAAAGGGACAGAACTGTCACAATGAAAAAAACCTAGCCTTTCATTGTGTTGAGCTATCTTAAAGGGGAAGTATGATGCGGGATCGATATCGATAGATCGCAGTTAGCCTGTGGTCTATTTTTTATTATCCTTCTTCCCCTGAACGATGATGAAGGAGTGTATCCAAGCAACATGAGTTCACCTGTAACAAACACAACCAAAACCCAACTTAAAGCCGGTCTACGTGCCCGCCATATGACGATGATCGCCCTCGGCGGCTCAATCGGAACCGGTCTGTTTCTGGCGAGCGGCGGCGCTGTCGCAAGCGCAGGCCCTGGCGGTGCGCTGCTCGCCTATGTGTGCGTTGGCATTATGGTTTATTTTCTGATGACTAGTCTTGGAGAAATGGCTACGTATATGCCAGACTCCGGTTCATTTAATACGTATGCGGCGCGTTTTGTTGATCCAGCTTTTGGATTTGCGATGGGCTGGAATTATTGGTACAACTGGGCGGTCACGATTGCTGCTGAGCTGTCGGCGGCGACGATTATTATTAAGTACTGGTTTCCGGAAAGCTCATCGTTCCTGTGGAGTTTGCTATTTCTCGCCGTACTGTTTTTACTAAATGTATTATCGGTAAAAGGATTCGGGGAATCAGAATACTGGTTTGCGATGATCAAAATCGCCATCGTCATTTTGTTTCTGATCGTCGGCGTGTTAATGATCTTCGGCATTATGGGCGGCGAAGCGGTCGGTTTCCGCAATTTCACGATTGGCGATGCACCGTTCCACGGTGGGTTGCTCGCTTTTATCGGCGTCTTTATGGCGGCAGGCTTCTCGTTTCAGGGCACCGAGCTAATCGGTGTGGCAGCAGGTGAAAGCGAGAATCCGCGTCAGCATGTACCGCGTGCGATTCGGCAGGTGTTTTGGCGCATTCTGATCTTTTACGTTTTGGCGATTCTCGTCATCGGTCTGCTTATTCCGTATACGACACCAACGCTGCTCGGCAGTGATTTGACTGATATCGGGGTAAGTCCGTTTACGCTTATTTTCCAAAAAGCAGGCTTGGCATTTGCAGCTGCCGTGATGAATGCGGTCATTTTGTCATCAGTGCTGTCTGCTGGTAACTCAGGTATGTACGCTTCTACCCGTGTACTGTTTGCACTCGCGCGCGAAGGCAAAGCGCCGAAGCTGTTTGCACGACTCAATTCACGCGGTATTCCGCAAAATGCACTGATCGTCACGGCTGCATTTGGGATGCTCGCCTTTTTCGCCTCGTTTTTTGGCGATGGAATCGTATATAGCTGGCTGCTGAACGCATCCGGTATGTGCGGCTTTATTACATGGCTCGGCATAGCGATTAGCCATTATCGTTTCCGCCGCGCGTTTGTCGCTCAAGGGCGTGATCTCAATGAACTGCCGTTCCGTGCTAGATGGTTTCCGTTTGGACCGCTGTTTGCCTTTATACTATGTGCGATCGTCATCGTTGGACAGAGCTTGTCGTACATTACGGCAGATGGGATCGACTGGAAATCGATCTTTGCCACTTATGTGAGCGTGCCGCTATTTCTAATCTTGTGGCTCGGTTACAAATGGATCAAACGCACACGCATCATCCCACTGGAGCAATGCGACCTGGACACCGGTGCCCGTGAAGATATGTAATAGAAACGATCTGTAATGGAAATGCTGTGTAATGGAAATAATATGCGCTGAAAACGACGTGGGATAGTCATCAGTTAAGATGAACGCATAATGCTCAACCGAACTAACTCCATCGCAGCTATCGCAAAGTTTGTGCTCGCACACCAACATAGACAAACCGTCTACGCTGCTGTACAAAACACTATTTTATATAAAAATAAAAAACCTTTCCGTTACGCCACCGTTATCTGTCTGTCAGATGACGGTGGTGTGATACGGAAAGGTTTTTGGTGTCTGCTTGATTTGTTCGTTAGTGCGTAATCGTTAGTTACGGTGTTGTAACTTCCAGCTTGCTTATTTGGAGTCTGCTTATTCCGAGCCTTTTCACTTCCAGTAAAGCGTCACTTTCAGATCATTATTGCTACTGTTCATCGACTGCACCGTATACGAGATCGAGCGTACGCCGATGGAAGATAGTGTGCGCAGATCGCTTTTCAGGCTAGTCAGATTGCCGCTATAGCGGAAAGTAAGCATCGCTTTGCCGTTAGTGCGTGCCGTTTGTACTTGCGCTTTGAGCGCTGCGCCAGAGATGATCGCATTGTTGTTCGCTGTAGTCGCACCTGTACTTGTGCCTGTCGTCGTAGTCGTCGTGCCGGAAGCTGCCGCATTGTTGCCTACGTTAGCATAATCAAGCGCTTGCGCCAGTTGCTCATATACGGTTGACTGACTGCCGCCACTGCTGATCAATTTATCGAGTGTGCTTTCGTACGTCGTGCTAGCAGCCGGATATTTTTTCGTCCAATTATGATCCTTTTTCATCTGTGCATCGGTCAGCAAATAATACGTTGTGTCCACACCATCGCCTTGATCTGGCACCGGATCATCCCATGTCGTATCCAAATGGTACCAAGTACCGTCCAAATTAACGAGGTTCCAGGCATGCAGTTCGCCGCCCGCCGTACCTTCGACGATCATGTTTTGAATGCCGGTTTCTTTGAGCAGTTCATAGGTGAGCAACGCATAACCTTGACATACGGCTGTACCGTCGTGCAAAGCTTCGTAAGCGGTATAACGCGTATACGTCTCATCATATTTCAAATGACGTACGACCCAATCATGAATCACTTTCACTTTTTCATGATCATTCATACCGGGCGTAATAATCGTAGCCAGAATCTGCTTCACCTGGCTTTGTACATAGCTCGTCTGTGCAGCGGTTTCCCGATAATTCATCGTTACGGTTACTTTGGCGGAATATGAATTTTGACGCCAGCTCAAACCGTAGCTGTCCAGTATATACTGTGTATACGGGTCTTTCTCCAGCGCCTGCTCAAAAGCATCCTGAAGCATCGCCTTCAGGCCTGCAGTCGTTCCATTATATACAAATGTCGTCTCCGCCTCACGGTTCATTAATGAACGATACAGCTGATTTACAACATCGCTGGAACTGTACATGACGTTTTGTGCAGTAGCTGCCTGAGCAGACTGCGGAGCACTAACAAGTGGCAAGCCGGCGAACAATAACGTTCCGGCCAGCAAAGTTTTGGCCCAGAGATGACTCGATTTTTTCATGCAGACGTATCCGCCCTTCCCAAAATGAATTCGCTTTAATGCATTATATCGGCAAAATGACAGGTTGCAATAATAGAATAAGCGAGCGATGACGTAAATTATTTTTGCCTCTATCATACAACGCATCAACGATTCTATAGTTGCGCGTATTGAACATACAGGCAACTAGTTTGTTTCGGCAAAGCGTGTCATTTTGCTCATTATAACACTAAGTTTGGCGCATATAACAGTCTCGGATTGTGAAGTGGCATAACGAATGGAATCCAAACTTACCTGCAATTTTCCGTACACATACTAAACGGGCTATGAACCTATTGTCCATAACCCGCCTGTTGTATTGTTATGTTGCCTGCCGCATCATTGTGATCAATTAAGCGACTGCATATTCTCATGTTCATTCAGGATAGCGGCGTCCTTTAAGCGCTTGACTTCCAATACGTTCAGACACATGTAAACTTGGCTTTTTATGGAAACAAATGATTGCGTTTATATGGTGTCAGATCGTCTATATGCTGCCAGATCGTCGATCATCACTAACGCTTACCGAGCGCCAGCACCTGCCAGCCTATCCATTAACCGCGTAGACGCGCCAATCTGCGATTCAGTTCAGCCGTCTGCTCATACACATCGCGATAGATCGCAAACAGCTCGTTATAACGCTGTACACGTTGTTCATCCGGCGCGTACGAACGCGAAGTGCGCAAAAATGCCGCCGCACATTGCTCCAACGATGGGAACCAGCCGCTGCCGTATGCTGCCAGCATCGCCGCGCCCATCGCCGGGCCTTGCTCATTTTCAAGCCGCACGACGGTAGCACCAAAAATATCCGCCTGCATTTGCAGCCATGTTTCGTTTTTGGCGCCACCACCGATCGAGATCACTTCGGTAATCGTTTTGCCAGACGCACGTAAAATGTCGATCGACTCGCGCAGTGAAAACGTAATTCCTTCCAGCACCGCCCGGGCAAAATGAGGCAATTTATGCGAAGCATCCATCCCGATAAAGCTGCCGCGGATGTCCGCATCCGGATGCGGTGTACGCTCACCGACAATATACGGCGTGAACAATAGTCCCTCCGCGCCCGGCGCAATCTCATCGATTCCACTTAGCAATGTCTCAAATGACTGCTCCGCCGCAAACGTACTGCGGAACCATTCCAGACTGTACCCGGCAGCAAGCGTCACGCCCATAATATAAAACGCATCCCGTTCACTATGATTGAAAAAGTGCACTTTACCTGCAAAATCAAGGTCCCTACGCTCCTCATACGACAAGACGACACCGGATGTACCGATGCTGCACATCGTCTGTCCTTCCGTCAAAATGCCCGCACCTATCGCACCGCATGCATTATCCGCACCGCCCGCATAAACGCGAGTATCCACACGCAGCCCGGTCGCAGCCGCAACATCCGGCAACAATCCACCTACATCGTCAAACGATTCCACCAACCGCGGGCAAAAAGACAGCGGCAGCTCAAACGCAGACGCAATCCGCTCGCTCCACACTTTGCCTGCTACATCGAGCAGCAGCGTACCCGCTGCATCGGAATAATCCATCGCCAAATCACCGGTTAACCGGAAACGTACATAATCTTTGGGCAATACAAACAGTGCGGCACGCTGCCAGTTGTCCGGCTCATGCTCTTGTACCCATAATATTTTGGGCAGCGTAAAGCCTTCCAGCGCGCGATTGCGGGCAATTTGCAGCAACTCGCTCCCGAGCGTTTGCTCAATCCGACGACACTGCGCCGTTGTGCGTGTATCATTCCACAACATTGCCGGACGAATGACATGCTGCTGCTCATCCAGCAGTACTAGTCCATGCATTTGCCCGGAAAAGCTCAAGCCCTCGATCTCGCTTGCTGGCACATTGGACACGTCCAGCAGTCTGCGCAGCGACAACAGCGTCTTGTCTACCCAATCTTCCGGATTTTGCTCACTATAGCCGGGCTTTGGTTGGGACAGCGGATACGACTCCGATGTTTCAAAAGCGACTTGTCCTTGGCGATTGACAAGCACCGTTTTCACTGCACTCGTACCGAGATCAACACCGATCACATAGCTCATACGATAACCTCCTAAGCGATAGCTGTTCATTTGCTAGTTTATGTCTGAATACATCGTTTGCACCTAGCTGAAAATGGATAATGTTATTTATACATAAGCAGCAAAATCGCTCCCTTCTCCCTTGCGGGAATCGAAAGAAGCGATTGTTGTCTGTTGGTCGGCAAACGATATTAGCATTGTTTTGCCGTTATATCATGGATTAAAGATTACTCGGTCACCAAATACTGGTTCAACGTCGCTTTCAGCAGTTCTTCACGACCGGATTCGTTCGCACGTGGCTGTTCATTGTTCAGCGCGTATTCGGCAAGCGATGACAATGTTGCTTTGCCATTAACGACGTCTGCACCGATCCCTTCGCGGAAGCTGCTGTACCGTTTGTCGATAAAGTTTTCAAATACGCGATCTTCCAGCAGGCGTGCCGCTGTAGTCAATCCTTTGGCAAATGTGTCCATGCCGGCGATATGCGCGATCACTAGATCGTCGGCGGCGAAGGAAGGACGGCGTACTTTGGCGTCAAAGTTAATACCGCCACGACCGATGCCGCCATTTTGTAGCACTTCATACATCGTTGTCGTTGCCGCATACAGATCAACCGGGAATTCATCCGTATCCCAGCCGATCAACAGATCGCCTTGGTTCGCATCAAGTGAACCGAGCATACCGTTCGTACGCGCTACACGCAATTCGTGCTGGAATGTATGTCCGGCAAGTGTAGCATGGTTCGCTTCCAAGTTTAATTTAAAGTGATCGGTCAGATCATATTTTTGCAGGAAGGCGATTGCAGTTGCTGCGTCGAAATCGTACTGGTGCTTCGTCGGCTCTTTTGGCTTAGGCTCGATCAGAAATTGCGCATCAAAACCGATTTCTTTGGCATAATCAACAGCCATATGGAACATGCGTGCGATATTGTCCTGTTCCAGCGCATAATCGGTGTTCAGCAATGTCTCGTATCCTTCACGACCGCCCCAGAACACATAGTTTTCGGCGCCGAGACGTTTGCCGACTTCAAGACCTTTTTTGATCTGTGCTGCCGCATGAGCGTATACATCCGCATTACAAGTTGATGCCGCACCGTGCATAAAACGCGGATTGCTAAACATGTTGGCGGTGTTCCAGAGCAGCTTTTTGCCGGTCTGTTTCATATGCTGTTCGATCAGCTCGACAATTGTATCGATATTGTTATAAAATTCGCGGAGGCTATTGCCTTCCGGTGCAATGTCCACATCATGGAAACAGAAGTATGGAATATTCAGCTTGTCGAGCAGCTCAAACAGCGCTTCAACGCGAGCTTTCGCCAAGTCCATACCGGAATAAGAAGACCACGGACGGGAAGCGGTTTCAACGCCAAACGGATCAGCCCCACCAGCGACAAGCGTATGCCAGTATGCCATACCGAAGCGCAAATGTTCTTCCATCGTCTTGCCAGCAACGACCTGGGTCGGGTTATAAAATTTAAATGCATATGGATTTTTGGATTGGACACCTTCATATTGCACACGTTCGATATTTGCAAAATAAGCCATTACATAAATCCTCCTCTGATTCGTTTTCGGTCATGAACTTCCGCGTCCGAATCGGTGTTGACCATGTCGTACGCTATCCGTTCCGCCAGATTACCACTTGAAAGAAATCGTTTACATCGCTATCCTAACATAGATAAAGAACTTTGTCTATTCATTAAACAAAGTTGTGATTGTCCATTCCGGAGAGGAGAAACAGCATGAAAATTACAGGTGATCAAGCACTCGTCAAAAAAATAAACAAATCGCTCGTGCTCGATAATATTCGCCTTTACGCCCCATTATCCAGAACACGTGTCTCCCAATTAACCGGGCTCAACAAAGCAACTGTATCCAATCTGGTACAGGAGCTAATCGACGATCGACTCGTACTGGAATTAGGCGAAGGGCAATCAAGCGGTGGACGCAAGCCGCTGATGTTAGAGTTTAATCATAGTGCCGGTTATGCGGCAGGGGTAGAACTAAGTGTGAACGAACTGACGATCGTACTGACCAATTTGGAAGGCAAAATCATTACCCGCCATACCGAGCCATTGCCGGATCACCGCCTCGAAACTACGCTGGAACTAATGCAGCGCATGATGGCAGTGCTCGTCGCAGAACTGCCTCCATCGGTGCACGGTTTAATCGGGATGGGCGTCGGCGTGCCTGGCATGGTCGATGAGCAAGGCAATGTATTGTTTGCGCCTAACTTAGGTTGGGAAGGAGTGCCGCTGCGTGAGGAGCTAGAGCAATTGTTCGGGCTGCCAGTCACGATCGATAATGAAGCCAATGCCGGGGCGATCGGTGAGCTACAATTCGGTGCCGGACGCCATGCCCGCCATCTCGTCTATATTAGTGTCGGCATGGGCATCGGCTCCGGCATCATTATCGATGGACAGCCGTATACAGGCGCACGCGGCTATGCTGGCGAAACCGGACATATGTCGGTGGAAGCGCACGGTCTTCCCTGCTCCTGCGGTAGCCGTGGCTGCTGGGAATTGTACGCTTCCGAGCTAGCCTACGAGCATACATTAGCCGATCCGCATCCAAATACGAATACCGCCTACTGGGTACAACAAGCGATGTGGGATGAGCAGGAAGCGATCCGACTGTTCCAGCGTATCGGTGAATATCTCGGCATCGGTATTACAAATCTCGTCAATAGCTTTAACCCGGAACTGGTCATTATCGGCGGTCATATGCGCCAAGCGGAGCCGTGGATCGCTCCGCATGTCGAAGCTGTCGTCTCCCAGCGTACGCTGCCGTATCATCGCCAGAAACTAGTCATCCAGTATTCCGAACTGGGCGAGCAATCGACCGTGATCGGTGCAGCTTATGCGGCAATCTCACAGTTTTTGGGGCGGGTACGGGTGTCGAATATCAATTAGTACATTGACCCTATTAAATGTAAATGCGAAGTTTGATGTCGTATAACAGCAAGCTACCTCGGCAAAATATCCGCGCAAACCGGGTACGCGGCACCATTTAATATCGTACAACATCAAGTAATATTGTATAGCATCAAGACGTACATGGTGGGATGTAACTATATTTTCATCACATAGAGTACATCAGCTGGAATATATTAGACATTGCATTTAAACGGGTCAATGAACTAGGTGTCTTCAAACTACTTTACAGATCGTTCGATACGGGTAATTTACGTCAGACTAAGCTGTACAGGGTCTTATTTCTAACTTTTATGAACGATAAATAATACGTAGGACAGTTTGAAGACACCACCTAGAGTACGTAAACTTGGATGATCCGAGCCGCACTTCACTTCAACATGCAAGCTAGCCTACATGTTCAAATGAAAGACAGCCAAAAATAACAGGAACCGTCCGATAGCGTTCCCGTTGTTTTGAGCTGTCTATAATTGTAATCTGCCACAAATTGTAGTATGCTAACAACGTCAGAGTGAACCATTCACTCTGCATCCGGTAACATCAAAAAACCATTTGAAGGAGTTGTCTACAATGGATAAAATGTGTATGCAAATGATGATGGGGATGTGCATGGAAGACATGATGGGTAAAATGAACAATATGAAAATGATGATGGAAATGTGCGGCAAGTCCGGCATGAACATGAAAGAAATGGATATGGACATGGATATGATGATGAGCCGTTTGCAAGAGTGCGATGAAATGATGACGTCCATGATGACGATGATGCGTGACATGAAACAAGCCAGCATGTAATTCACAGTGACATGTGAATGATGCCGGCTTGTTCGGGTTGATTACAGCTGTAAACATAGTCAATACGATCCACGCTTTGATACGGGATGCATGAACATCCCGTATGTGATCTGCTTTCATCTAGGCATGCTTAACGTTATAGCATAAATGTATAACCGAATGAGAGAGCCGACCTTTTCGCTAAGGTCGGTTCTTTTTATAATATAAAGTATAAAGGAATGATCCCTCTGATTATCGACATGATTCACAATCGCTGCTCAGCGACAGGTTTTCCGCCTGAATTTGACGCGATACGGAAATACGCTCCAACTTTAAGTGCCACCATTGCTCCAACAGACGCTGCTTGGAGCAGTCATCGGTCGTTTCACGGATGGAATCGTACAACGACATCAACTGTTGATTAATACGATCAAACTGTCTCCACAGGTGCTCGGTTACCGCCCATTCACGCTGCCACTCCTGCGAATGGTTCAAACGCTTCAGATTGACCAAAATCTCCTGCTGCCATTCCTCATCACCGATCTGGATCGCATAGTTGAGCAAATCCAAATAATCATCATTACGCTCTGCTACGATATTATGGATAGGGTTCTCGATTTCATTCACCTTCAATCTCTTTGTATACCGATTATTATACTCGGAATAATTCATTTTTCAACCGTATTTCGATCAAAATAACCGTTACCGTTATAGTTTTATTTGATAACAACGACACGATAATAGACAAATAAGTACGAATCAAACCGATTAAGGATCGTTTTTTGCTTGCTTGCTTATTTAAAATTTGACGTAAAATCGCCTTATTTATAGCGCACGATAGTAGCGATTATCGTCTATAATTTCGATATTGGTCATTGCAGGAACGTGTACAGGCTGCTTGATCGCTTCACTAATTGAAACGAATGCCAGCTCTGACTGGCTGAACGCTTTGAATGATGGTGTGTATGCGATAACACTATCAAATTTACAGAACTAGCATAAATATGGATAAATAGAGACAACTTTACCCGGTGTAAACGCCGTCGTCATTGCCCGTATATCGTTGTACGCAAGCTTGACAGCGTAACGTGCTGCGCCGTTATGATGATGACCTGAAATATGATAAACCTACTGTGAAATGGAGAGAAAGCAACTATGCATTTTTGGGAAACTGCTGATATTTCGTTGCCCTTTTATGTACTGATGTTTTTGTTTGCCTTGATTATTGTGCCGTTATTTAGCTTGGGCGTATTTAATTTTTCGCAAGCGAAACGCAAAAAAGGAGTATCTTTGCTGGCGGTTGGAGTCGGATTTTTGCTGATTTTCCAGGTGATATCTAGCGCTTTATTTTAATAACGAATTCACTACGGCTTGTTTTCAAACGGCTTCATAGGCAGTTCGATGCGCTTTTTTCATTAGATTACGCTTGTATACACAGCTCAACTCACTTAAAACGCGACCTACTTGAACAATAAAATGACAATGCTGAAGGTTTGAAGACACCACCTAGTAGCTTGACCAAGTTAAATGTTAATTTGGATTGTGTACTGAAATCCCGATCCATGCGACCTTAAAACAGATTCAATACTCAAATTAATCTCGGTCAAAGTGCTAGTAGGTTGTCTCAAATGAAAATTACGTTTAAACATCCCTAAATCGATTCAGCACCAAGCGATTGTTGGATCGACAAACTGTAAATGTATTCGAGACAAGCTACTAGTAGCTCGTCTCAGATACATTCATAGTATGTCTTTGTTATCAGCGCTTGATGATGAACGTATTTAGGGATGGTCGAATATGTTTTAACCTATTCGTTTGTTAGATCGACATACTGTAAACGTATTTAACACAGCCTGCTAAGCAGTCGATAATTGTGCAATCGGCACATACTACTCTAACAACATAAACTAGCACAAAACTACCCTTGCGAGCCGATCGCAAGGGTAGTTTGATGTTGTCGGTATACGATTTTATGATGATTGTATGATGCCGATTGATAATTGTATGATGCCGGATAGGATGAACGGTTCGTCCAATTACAGCGATACCGCTGCATGCTCGGTAGCTTCGATAAATTTCTCAGCATCCATCGCTGCCATACAGCCGCTGCCTGCTGCGGTAATCGCTTGGCGATAACGTGTATCTTGTACGTCGCCACAGGCGAATACGCCTGGGATATTCGTTTCCGCTGTGCCCGGATGGGTAACGATATAACCGTTCTCGTCAGTTGTAATCTGTCCGCCGAGGAAGCCGGTGTTAGGATGGTGACCGATCGCAACGAATACGCCATGAGCTTCAATGACTTCCTCTGCGCCAGTTTCATTGTTGAGCACTTTCAGACCGGTTACACCGAGTGGGCTAGCGACAACTTCAAGTGGTGTGCGGTTCAGTGCCCATTCGATTTTGTCGTTTGCACGAGCGCGATCTTGCATAATTTTGGATGCACGCAATTCCCCACGACGGTGTACAAGTGTTACTTTGGAAGCAAAACGAGTCAGAAAACTTGCTTCTTCCAGCGCCGAGTCGCCACCACCGACAACGATAATTTCTTTATTGCGGAAAAAGAAGCCGTCACATGTTGCGCAAGTGCTAACGCCGCGCCCGATATTGTCCTGCTCGTTCGGAATACCGAGGTATTTGGCGGTTGCACCGGTCGAGATGATTAACGTTTCGGTGATGATCTCGCCTTTGCCTTCCACTTGCAATTTAAATGGACGCTGCGACATATCTACACTGTCCACCCAACCGGTATAAAAAGTAGCGCCAAAACGCTCGGCTTGTTTACGCATATTGTCCATCAATTCCGGACCCATAATGCCATCAGGAAAACCGGGGAAATTTTCCACTTCGGTTGTCGTCGTTAATTGACCACCAGGCTGAGGGCCTTCGATAATAAGTGGGCTCATATTGGCGCGTGCCAGATAGATTGCCGCCGTAAGCCCTGCCGGGCCGGTTCCGATAATGACTGATTTATACATTGTTCATTCCTCCATTGTAGATCATTATTTTTAAATCATTATATGCTTTTATCATGATGTACACATAAAAACTATTTTAAATTATATTGTATGCAATTAATTTGTTTTGAAACTATTAATAGTATGCTTCTAATCGTGCAGATAGTCAAATGAAATTTTGATGAAACTGCGTGCGATCAGGGGGACACCGTGCCTATAAGAGCCTGCTGCAAATAAACAATCCAGGCTCTTATGAGGCTGCCCCAATTCAATGTAAGTTAGACTGCGTTCAATTTGTAAAAGCAGCCTGTTAACTTATCAATGAGTACGCAACAGACGCAATCCGTTCAAAATGACTAAAATCGTACTGCCTTCATGCCCCACTACACCGAGTGGCAATGCAAGATTGTCGGCAAAGTTACCGATAATGAGCAATATGATCATGCTAAGTGCAAAGATCATATTTTGCCGGACGACACGGCGGGCGCGCCTTGCTAGTTGGATCGTAGACGCGATCTGCTCAATCCCGTCACTCATCAACACCACATCCGCCACTTCCAGCGCTGCGCCACTGCCTCTCATGCCCATACCAAGTCCGACGGTCGCGGCGGCAAGTGCGGGCGCATCATTCACTCCATCCCCTACCATCACGACATGACCGTAGCGCTGCCGCAGCTCCTGAATACGTGCTACTTTATCTTCCGGCAACAGCCCAGCATACGTATGATCTACGCCTGCTGCATATGCGATTGCCTCGGCTACAGCCGGTCGATCACCAGTCAGCAGCGCTACTTTTATCCCAAGCTGCTGCAATTGATGTACCGCTTCTGCTGCCTGTGGTCGCAGCTCATCACGGATCGCGATCAATGCGACAATTTGTTCCTCTTTCAACATAAGCGATACAGTTTTGCCCTCTGCTTCCAGTTCAGCGCGGCGACGTACCCATTGCTCGTCCGCACCCGGTTGATCCAGCATGTCAGCGCGTCCTATTTGCCATTGTTGCCCATCCATTTTACCTGCGATGCCCCAGCCGGTTATCGCCTTAACATCATTCAGTTCCAACGGCTCGATTCCACGCTCGATGCTATATTGCACAATCGCGCGTGCGAGTGGATGCATGGACAGCGATTCCAAGCCTGCCGCAATCGCGATCAGTTGCTGTTCTGATGCTGTACACTCGGATACTGGCAACCAATCGGTCACGACAGGTTCACCGCGTGTTAAAGTACCTGTTTTGTCGAATGCTACTACAGCGGTCATTGCTATATTTTCCACATGTACACCGCTTTTGAACAAAACGCCGTGGCGAGCGCGATTAGAAATGGTGGATAGCATGACCGGCATAATCGACGACACAAGCGCACACGGTGAAGCGACGACCAGAAATACCATCGCTTTGTAAAAGCTATCGCCCCAGCTCCAACCTAGCAACAGCGGCAACAACGTAATTAGCAGTATCGTCACCACTACGACAATCCGTGCATACAACGATTCAAACCGTTTCATAAAGCGCTGTGAAGCAGGCACTTCGGTTTGCGCGGATTGTACCATTTTAATAATTTTGGCAAATACGGTACTTTCTGCCGAATCGGTGACTTCCACATACAATACGCCTTCACCATTGATCGTACCGGCAAATACTTCGTCACCGGACGTTTTGGCGATTGGCATCGACTCGCCAGTAATGGATGCTTGGTCAACAGCGGAGCGTCCACGCACGATCATGCCGTCCACTGGAATTAGTTCGCCCGGTTTCACCATCACCAGATCGCCTATCAATAGCTGCTCAATCGCTACATATTCCACTTTGCCATCTCGCATCCGCAGCGCCGTTTCCGGCTTAAGCGATAGCAATGCCGAGATATCTTTGCCGGAACGTTCATTCGTATAACTTTCCAACGCTCCGCTTAAGGCAAAAATAAAAATAAGCATTGCCCCTTCATTCCAGTAACCGATCGCCGCCGCTCCCATCGCAGCGGCAATCATTAACAGATTCACATCCAGATCGCGCTCCTGAATAAGCGTCTCTACACCTTCACGCGCTTTTTGCCAGCCTCCAACCACATAAGCGAGAATATAGAGCATGATCGATAATATGCTCATGCCTTGTGTAGACGATAACAGCCAGGCGAGCAGCATGAGCGCGCCACTGCCTAGCGCTGCTTGCATTTCGCGGTTTTGGATCATCGCTTTTATTTTTTGACCGCCTTTGCCGCCCGGTAAAAATGGATGACGTCCTTGACGAGCAGTCGGTAGAGTTGGCATCATTTTATTTGTTTTCATCGAAATCACAGTCCTTTCGTTATACGCTAATTGAGAATGAATTACATTGTTAATGCCCTTAAAACAGCTCATGCTGCTTTGGGAGCCCCAAAGCAGCATGATTAGTAATGAGAATGATATTCATTTTTGACTGACTACAACTATTTTTACTTAGACCAACTTTTGTTTTGATTATAATTTGTAAGCTCGAAAAAGTAAAGCCCGTCTGTGCAAATAGATGGTGCTATTTGCACAGAGGGGCTTATAGGCGCTGAGCTGCACATTTTTTGAAAAATGATTACAGCTGCCCGAGATTATGGACGATTTCTTTATTGTCGATTGGAACGGTTGCTTAACAACAAGCCCACTATCCGCTTACTATCTGGATCATGATCGATAGTATGTTTAACGTCGCTTTATGCTGTTGATGATAGCGACAAAACAACAAATTTACAACTATCTTCGCAATACAACGTCACGGCATCGATTGCTTATCCTATAACTTACCGTACATATAAGATCGCATAGCACACATGTTTCATACCTATTCATCCGCCGATATTGCGGTTCAAAACTACCCATGCCCTACCGCCATACGAACCTAAGCAATATCCACCCGTTTCCTATTGACCGCTGCCTTTCGCTTCCGCTCAAGGCTTATACACTCTGCCCCAGCCATATCCCGCTTCCGCTGACACATCCTCCGGCATACCTGGCAAAATAAGTCCGCCATCGACGCGCAAATTAATGCCGGTAATGTACGAAGCTTCATCCGAAGCAAGCCAAGCGACCGCTTCACCGATATCGCGCGGTGTGCCCATCCGACCGAGTGGAATTTTGTGACCGAGCGGCTCGGTCAGTGCATTTCGATGCAATCGATTAACGGTTGCGCCGGGCGCCACACAATTTACACGGATGCCATGTGGTGCCAGTTCCAGCGCGAGCGAACCGGTTGAGCGGATTAACGCTGCCTTCATCCCGCCATAAATGCTGTCATCCGGGTAAGAACGTTCACCGCGTGAGGACGTAATATGAACAATATTGCCGGGCATACCGCGTTCAATCATCGCTTGTGCTGCATACTTGGTCGCCAATATAGGCGCACGATAATTCAGTTGCACCATCCAGTTAATATCATCTTCTTCTAGGTCAAGCAGCGGCTTGCGTGTCGCTGCGCCGGCATTGTTAACGAGCAGATCGATCCGGTCAAAATGCTCCACCGTCTCGCGCACTGTCCGTTCTACATCCGCCTGCTGTGTCAGATCGCTTTGGATCAACAATGGTTCAATGCCATAGTTATGTGCCAGCTCTGCCGCAACTTGCTCCACTTCTTCATTTTCCGAATGATAGCTGATCGCCAGCCGATAGCCTTTTTGTGCGAGCACATTCGCGATGCCTCTGCCAATTCCAATTCCGGCACCGGTAACGAGCGCCACTTTGCGATGTTGTTCCTGCGATACATTGGTCATAATCACAATGCCCCTTTCAAGCTTCTGTAACAATGGTATGGGCATCATTACCCGCCGCAGCGGATCATTCATCCTTTGTATGCAAGGTTTTAGCAAATTTTGTTAAACATGGGCAAGACGCTGCTCTGTTGCTTGCCATAGTTGTCGCATATACTGTGCTGCTTGCGGCAATTGCTCACAGGTTACCCCTTCAAGTGAAATATCGATATGCGGTTTGTACTGTTGTAACAATTCGAAAAAGTATGGATAATCAAGCATCCCTGTACCGGCTACACATTCCTGTTTGGTGCCATCAGCCGCGATCGTAATGTCTTTGGCATGAATCAAAATGATCCGCTCCGCCAACAGCTCAAACACATGTCGTAAAAAGCGCTGCTGATCCGCCACATAGTCCGGCTTCATCATATTGCACGGATCAAACAACATGCCGAGCACCGATGACGGTACTTCTTCCATTAGCTGTGCCATCGCTTCGGCAGTTTGCACCGTATGGACGGCAACCGGTTCGATCGCCATATGCACGCCCCATTTGTCCGCTTCCTCCGCTAATTCGGACACGGTATCACGCAGTGTGTTCCAGCCGATTTGCGCATACTGCTCCGGATGCTGTTGCCGATACGTGTCAAAAGAACCCGTCTCGGTCGCCACCATACTGCAACCAAAATCACGCGCATACCGCAAATGCTCTTTAAAACGATCTATTTCCTGCCTCCGCACATCACGATCCGGATGGACAGGATCGATATAACAACCGAGCACAGCGATCCGTACGCCATGACGTTGGAATTGCTCGGCAACATAATTGCCCATACCTGGGCTTAGTTTGCCGTTACGGGTATCGATGTCGGAGATCGCTTTGGCAAGTGCAAGCTGCACGCCAGTAAAACCACCAGCAGCTACAGCCGCAGCCAGTTCAGCTACAGGTTGTTTGCCATAAATATGTGAAAGGACGGATTGTCTCATACATGCACCTCATTTTCCGTTAAATGTTAATGTGGTTTGATGACCGCTTTAAAGCCAATATTGAGAGTATTCAAGGTAGTACTACCTTGATCGAGATTAATATGAATGTGGAAGCTGGATCAAGCTTTTATTTATAAGGAGGTAAGGACATAAGCAAAATTAAAATTTAACTTGGTCTGCTCAGTACATATCTGTATAAATAAAGTGCAATGCACGATGTACATTGCACTTTATTTAGGTTGGATACGGTATATAGACGTGGCACAATTACTTCACACCATAACTGTAATTAAAGATGCACACATTAACGCGCCATCCAGCCGCCGTCGACACATAGTATATGACCGTTTAAATAATTCGAGGCATTCGAGGCGAGGAATACGACCGGGCCTTTCATATCTTGAGCTGTGCCCCAGCGTGCGGCTGGAATGCGCTCTGTAATCGAATCGAAGCGTGCTGGATCAGCAACGATCGGTGCCGTATTGTCGGTTAGCATATAACCCGGTGCAATCGCATTCACTTGCAAACCTTTGGCTGCCCATTCGTTAGCAAGCGCTTTCGTAATGCCAGCTACGCCATGTTTACTTGCCGTATAACCAGGTACATTAATACCGCCTTGATACGAAAGCATCGAGGCTACACTAATAATTTTGCCGCTGCCGCGTTCGATCATATGACGACCGACAAGCTGGGACAAATAAAACACCGTTTCCAAATTCAGATCAAGCACATCGGCAAAATCTTTCCATGCATGCTCGGCTGCCGGTTTACGGCGAATGATGCCTGCATTGTTGACGAGAATATCGAGCTGTCCTTTGAACGCCAGCGCCTCATTCACCAGCGCTTCCAACCCGTCATGCTTGCTCAAATCAGCCTGAATCGATACCGCTTCCCGCCCTAGCGCCTCAATTTTGCTCACCGTATCGGCACTGCTGGAATAGGATACACAGACAACATCGGCACCTGCTTCTGCCAATCCCAGCGCCATACCTTGTCCCAGCCCACCGCTGGCACCAGTCACAAGCGCCACTTTTCCGCTCAGATCAAATGCGTTCATCCTTTGTTCAACTCCTTGCGTCATATTGGGTATACGATGATAAACAGGCAGCAGCGTGTGGCAATAAATAGGCTGTGCCGTCTATTCGATTGTTGCGCTTACGCGCCTGCCCGATCAAGCGGAATGCCGATATGCTGGAAATGCTCCACCTGTTCGGCAGACAGACCGCTATCGGTAATGATCATATCGAGTTCCGAGCAAGCGGCAAATGTCCATAGCGCAAACTGTCCAAATTTCTGATGATCGACGACGCCGTATACTTTTTGCGCGGTAGCGACGAGTGCCTTTTTGAACGGCACCAGATCACCGGTATAAATGGACAGCCCGAACTCGGCATGCAGCGCGGTTGACGATACAAATGCTTTGTGAATATTCAAGCCACGTACATATTCGATCGCCTGGCTGCTAACGAGCATATTGCGATTGCGCTCTCCGCCTGGCACGACGAGCCGAATCTGTTCTTTTCTTGCCAGCTCGCTCAAAATAAACAGATCATTCGTCACGACGGTTAACGGCATCGCCGGCAGGCGGCGCGCAATTTCGAGTGTCGTGCTGCCGCCATCAAGCGCGATAATATCGCCAGACTGAATATACTGTAGCGCACGCTCAGCGATTTCGCTCTTTTCCGACATATGCTTCGTATTGATGCCTTGACCGGATAAAATGCCATATTGATCATTTTGCGCCAGTACTGCGCCGCCATGCACACGTACGAGCAGCCCCATTTCTTCCAGCTTGGCAAGGTCCTCACGGATCGTTTTACCAGTCACATGCAATGTATCGCTCAATTCGCCAACCGTAATTTCCTGGCTGGCAATTAATAATTCCATAATGCGTTCATGCCGCTTTAGTGCACTCATCCAATGAACCCCCGTCCTTTTCAGCGATCGCTCCGATTGCTCTATGATGTCGGTGATAGCGCTGAAATGGTGTTTTTGGGTTTATTTTAAATCTTTCATCGCAACCGCGTCCATATCATCGAACGTCTGGTTTTCACCTGCCATTGCCCAACAGAACGTATAGTTGCTTGTGCCAACACCGCTATGGATCGACCAGCTTGGCGAAATCGCCACCTGTCCGTTACGTACGACCAGATGCTTCGTTTCCTGCGGCTCACCCATAAAGTGGAAAACGACGCTATCTTCCGGCATATTAAAATACAAATATACTTCGGAGCGACGATTGTGCGTATGACATGGCATCGTGTTCCACATATTACCCGGTTCCAGTTCGGTAATGCCCATTACGAGCTGACAGCTTTGAATGCCGCCCTGATGGATATATTTATAAATAGTGCGCTCGTTAGACGTTTTAATATCGCCCAGATGACTTGGTGTTGCATCTTCGCGTGTTGCTTTTGTCGTCGGATACGCTTTATGCGCTGGGGTCGATACGAAATAGAATTTCGCCGGTTCGCCGCTATGGCTAGCAAAGCTGACTTCCTTCGTGCCGAGCGATACGTACAAACATTCAAATGCACCGATCTCGTATTGCTCACCGTCCGCTGTTACCATACCTGTCGCGCCGATATTAATGATACCGATCTCACGACGTTCCAGAAAAAAATCCGTTCCGATATCTTTCAAATTCACTTCCAGCTTAATCTCTTTGGAAGCGGGTACAGCTGAACCGACAATATAACGATCCACATGACTGTAAACGGTTACGAGTTCATCGGTTGCAAACAGATTGTCGATTAGAAACTCCTCGCGCAGACGTGCAGTATCAAATGTTTTCACATCGTTTGGGTGGGACACATAACGGTTTTCCATCATATTCATCCTTTCGTTTCGGTTTTATTTAAGTTCATATACGTTTATATTAGTTCATTTTGTTCGTTTTGGAAAGGTGTAAAATGAACGAATTAAACGTCGATTGCTGCTCATTTCCATAACAACGCTGGCAAGGCAACTTTTAGAGCGTTAGTTATGATTTCCAGCTAAGCTTCTATTCATATTTTATACATATTAGTATGGTAGGATAGGGATGACTATTTATAATAGAGAGAAACGGAATATGTCGATGTAAACTGTATCTCTAATCATAACGAAAACATGATAAATACATGACGAATAACCGATACAAAGGAGCGTAATGTGATGGTAAGAATACTCGTTGCCGATGATGATGCATCTATTTTGGAATTAATCCATGTTTATTTGACGCGTGAAGGTTATAGTATACATCGTGCCCATGACGGACAGGAAGCGTTTGATATGCTTAGCGACGGCAAATGGGATTTGATTATACTTGATGTGATGATGCCGCATATGGACGGCTGGCAATTGTGCACCGATATTCGCCGCTATTATGGCGATGTGCCGATTTTGCTCGTTACTGCCAAAGGCGAAGCCGAAGATAAAATTAAAGGCTTCCGGCTCGGCACAGACGATTATTTGGTCAAGCCATTTGTGCCGGAGGAACTGGTCATGCGGGTCAAAGCATTGCTGCGCCGCTATCGAATTTTTGCGGGTCAATCGCTGACGATCGGCAATGTGCGCCTTGATGCTGCCACCAAAGAAGCTGAGGTGAACGGAACGTTACAACCGCTACCAGCGAAAGAATTTGAACTGTTTTATACACTTGCTGGCTTCCCTGGACAGATTTTTACGCGCGATCAATTGATCGAGAAAATATGGGGGCATGATTATGACGGTGACGAGCGTACAGTAGATGTGCATATTAAGCGGCTGCGTGATCGTTTTTCCGAAGCCAATGGCTTTTTGATTCAGACGATCCGTGGCATTGGCTATCGGATTGAGGTGAAAACGGATTGAAAAATATATACAGCCAGCTCGTTGTGACGTTTATTATCGTCGTAGCAGCGAGCTTTCTAATCACTTTGCTCATGTCCGATTGGATATTCCAGCGACAACAGGTGAATTTTGTACAAGATCGGATTTTAAGTGATGCGGAAGCAATGGCGGAAATTCAAGCATCGATTCCCGCAAATCTGATGCAAAAATATTTAAACAGTCAGGGCGGTCAAACACAGCTCGTCGTCATCGGTGCAGACGGCAGCGAATATCGCTCTCAAGGCAACGGTCCCGGCGGGCCACTAGGTATCTCGCCTCCACCGCTTCCGCTCGGCGGCAATGATTCGTCATCATCGAATGACAGTTCTAACAACAGCAATTCCAGTGCAAACGAGACCGATGAGAATACATCGTCTGCAAGCGACAGCAGCCAAAAAGCAGCAAACAGCACAACTGACACCGATACAAATGCAAGCGATGCGGAAGCAGCAAATACGAATGGAACGAAAACGAGCAGCGAATCAACCTCATCGTCATCCACTGCTGCGTCTTCTGCAAGCGGACAAGCGGAAAGTGCAGACAGCAGCAGTGCTACCGGTAAAAAAAAGCCGCCGCCCCCTCCACCTCCGCCGCCACCGAAAAAAGAGGCTGACTGGGTCATTCCCGAATCGGTACAGCAACTTGTATTAAGCGGTCAAACGTATCATCCGCAAACAGGAACGAATCCGAGCGATCCGGATTTGCCTTCGCTTAATCTGTCACTGAATACGAGTGATGAGGATCAGGAGCCACGCTATGTAGGCGTTCCGTTTGAACGTGATGGCATTCATTATGCGCTGTTCGCCAGACCGTCTGCTGGACATTTTGTAAACCAATTCAATCAATGGATGTTCCTCGTATTGTTGGTCATGCTTATGATCGGGGTAATATTGTTCCTGTTTGCAGCACGTTTGATCGCGCGCCCGATCGCCAAGCTGTCAGATGCAACACGCCGCGTTGCTAAAGGTGATTACGATGTGCGTGTCCATCTGAAACGCAAAGACGAAATCGGACAACTGAGCGATAATTTCAATCTAATGACGACACGTCTGTCCAAAATCGAAGCGATGCGGCAGGAATTTGTGTCCAATGTGTCACATGAAATTCAGACGCCACTCACGTCGATTCGTGGGTTTGCCGTTGCGCTCAAAGATACCGCTAGCAGCGAACAGCTTAAACATTTAAAAATTATCGAACAGGAAAGCGAACGCTTGTCCAAGCTGAGCAGCAATTTGTTAAAGCTCGCTTCACTTGATGTCGTCAAGCTGAACAAACACCAATACCGGCTAGATGAACAAATTCGGATGGCGGTTGTATCCTGTGGCCCGATGTGGATGAACAAAGAAATCGAGCTGTCTGCCGAGCTGGACAAGCTGGACATCAACGGGGATGAAGACCTGCTTACCCAAGTGTGGATGAATCTGCTGTCCAATGCGATCAAGTTTACCCCGGAAAAAGGTACGATTCATATTACGTTAACCGAGCAAGAGCAATGGATCAAAGCAAGTGTGCAAGATAGCGGCTGCGGAATCGATGCGGAGCATGTAGAGCATATTTTCGAGCGCTTTTACAAAGCGGACAGCTCACGCAATTCAGCAACAGGTGGTAGCGGGCTCGGTTTATCGATCGTACAGAAAATTTTGCTTCTGCACGATGGACGGATCGAAGCGCATAGCGCACAAGGACAAGGCACAACGATGACGGTCTATTTACCACGCACAGCCGCAGCTGTCAGTACAGTCGCTGACACACCCCCAAAGGCAGTTTCACATTAACAGCAAGACGATCTGAGGACATGTCTTCAAACGGCTTTGCAGATCGTTCGCTGCGATTCGTTTAGGGCAGGCTGCGCGATACAGATAGCTCATTTCATCGGAAACTTAAACCGTTCGACCGATACGATGACACATGTGACGGTTCGCAAGTATCGACTAACCAATGATAGGCCATTGTATATTTATTCATATTATTAAATTAGCATTCATTACCATTAAAATATAATATGTAACTTCCATGTTATTTATTATGTTAGTTACACACTATAGATGCTTATTTCCGCCGCGAATAGCCTTTCTTTTAACAAGGTTATTCGCCTTTTTATATCGTTTTAAAGCAATCTTCAGTTTCGTTTAAGGTAGTATTCATTTGGTGTTCATATTACGTTGTTATATTTTGTACAGCAAATTGTGCCTGACTGAAGATGACTGTATGTTTATTGTATGTTGCATGTAGTAAAGGTATATCCGAATGCATAGATAGTGAATGTTTATGTATACGTCATTCCTGTCCATGCGTTCGCTTTAGATATTTAGATATTTATATATTTGGAGGAGGGTCACCGATGAAATATTCCATTATTATCCCGGTGTATAACGAAGAAGAAGTTGTACTGGAGTGCTATCGTCGTCTGACAGAAGTGATGCAACAAACAGGTGAAACGTATGAGCTAATTTTTGTTAATGATGGGAGTCGGGATCGTACAGCAGCGATCGTTAGCCAACTGTGCAGCAGTGATCAAACGGTAAAAATGATCGATTTCTCCCGCAACTTTGGACATCAGATCGCGATTACCGCAGGGATGGACAATGCTTCTGGCGAAGCGATTGTCGTCATCGATGCGGATTTGCAAGACCCGCCGGAACTGATTTTGCAAATGATTGCGAAATGGAACGAAGGCTATGATGTCGTATATGCGACACGTGCTGAACGCAAAGGGGAAACCGGCTTCAAAAAATGGTCGGCTGCCTTTTTCTATCGCACACTAAACAAGCTGAGTGATATTGATATTCCGCTCGACACCGGTGACTTCCGTCTGATCGATCGCAAAGTGTGTGACGCGATGAAAAGTTTAAAAGAAAGCAATCGCTTTGTACGCGGATTGGTCAGCTGGGTCGGCTTCCGTCAAACGTCCATCTCGTATGTACGTGAAGAACGCTTTGCTGGCGAAACGAAATATCCGCTCAAAAAGATGCTGCGCTTCGCCTCTGATGCATTGATCGCATTCTCGCTCAAGCCGCTGCGTCTGGCGAGTGTGCTCGGCAGTTTTGTGTCTTTGTTCAGCTTTGTGTTTCTCATCTGGGTCGTTGGGCAAAAGCTGCTCAACTACAATACAACACCCGGTTGGGCATCCATCCTTGCTTGCGTTCTGTTTCTCAACGGCATTATGTTAATTATTCTCGGAGTGCTTGGCGAATACGTCGGTCGTATTTACGATGAAGTCAAAGGTCGTCCACTGTACCTTATTCAGGAAAAACGAAATTTTGTCGGCATGCAGCAACAACCGCTAACGGAGCAGTCGCAGCATAGTGAGCAACGTCAAATCGTACAAGAGCAACGCTATGTTGGTTTCTAAGCTGTTTGGTATCCAGGCTGTTCGCTTTGCTGCTGTCGGTGTGTCCAATACGGCGATTGATTTTATCGTCTTTATGCTGCTGCAACATCTAACCGGTGTGGCAGCAGCGCAAATTATCGGTTATAGCGCTGGCACCGCCAATAGTTACTACTGGAATCGCAAATGGACATTTGCGCGCGGTACAGGCTGGAATGGCGGTGAGCTGCTGCGTTTTATCATTGTGAATGTGTCGGTGGCGCTCATTACGAGCGTTGTCATCAGTTTTATCCCGTCTACGATTCCGGTCTGGATTGCCAAACTATGTGTAACGGTGTTGGGGCTAGGTATTAATTTCGGCTTTAGCAAGCTATGGGTGTTCCGCTGAATACGTAGTGTGCGCTGTTATGTGCATATCATTTATACACGGTTTATGTTTTGCTGATATACTGTCTTCAAGTATCATTTTAACTATGCACACTTTATCACTCTGCCAAACAAGGAGGCATTTTCCATGAAAGTACGTAAAGCGATTATTCCGGCTGCCGGTCTCGGTACACGACTATTGCCCGCGACCAAAGCCCAGCCTAAGGAAATGCTTCCGATCGTCGACAAACCTGCGATTCAGTATATTATCGAAGAAGCCGTTGCTAGCGGGATCGAATCGATCCTAATCGTAACCGGACGTGGCAAACGTTCGATTGAAGATCATTTTGACCATTCGGTTGAATTGGAGTCAGAACTGGCTGCCAAAGGCAAAACAACATTGCTAGAGCAAGTCAATCATATTTCCGAGATGGCAGACATTCATTATATTCGTCAAAAAAAACCGCTTGGCTTAGGACATGCGATTTTATGTGCACGGCAATTTGTCGGTAATGAGCCTTTCGCTGTACTGCTCGGAGATGACCTAATCGTCAATGAGCAACAACCCGGACTAAAGCAGCTTATTAATCAACATGTATCACCGTCTACCGCGATTATCGGTGTACAGCATGTCCCTTATGCAGAAACGAACAAATACGGAATCGTCGCACCAGCCAGCATGCCGGATGATCCGCATTCGCTCATTACGCTGAGCGGAATCGTTGAAAAACCCGATATTGCTGACGCGCCATCCGATCTCGCCGTTATCGGTCGTTATGTGTTGCCTGCGGAAATTTTCGATATTTTGGAACATACATTGCCTGGCAAAGGTGGCGAAATCCAGCTAACCGATGCGATTTCACGCTTGCCGCATCTGACTGCGTTGGAAATTCAAGGCAAGCGTTATGATATCGGTGATCCGCTTGGCTACGTCAAGTCTACGATTGAATTTGCCTTGAATCGTCCAGAGCTGCGCGGGGAGATTGAGCAGTATTTGGATGAACTGTACAATCGTTTTCGTACTGCTATAAAATAAATAACAAATAAACAAATAACTACATCGTTTAGGATCGGATGCGAAAAAGCCTGCACTTCACCCTGTGCAGGCTTTTTCGCATATTCCAATGACAAGTTTGAGCTATTTTCGCTTTGGATCGACTTCCTCTTATGAAGCAGACAACGGTATCGCATCTTAAGCTCACTTGTACTGTACTCTATCAAACTGCGCATTTCATACAGTCAACATACTAGTAGGCTGTCTCAAGTGGAAATTGTGTTTGAACGTACCTTAACCGATTCATCATCAAGCAATGGTTAGATCGACAAACTGTAAATGTATTTGATACAAGCTACTAGTAGGATGTCTCAAATTAAAATTGTGTTTAAACGTCCCTAAATCGATTCAGCACCAAGCGATTGTTGGATTGACAAACTATAAATGTACTTGAGACAAGCTACTAGTAGCTTGACCGAGATTAATTTGAGTGTTCAATCTGTTTTAAGGTCGCATGGATCAGCATTTCAGTACACAATCCAAATTAACATTTAACTTGGTCAAGGTACTAGCATGTTAATAAACGCCGTACGACGCCTGCTTCTCTCAAACTTAGCTCATCCAGCACATTGTTATGTGTATCCAATCATTATATATGTTTTTATCATGATCTGCCTTTATCACGATCTGTCCTGATCAGCCCTTATCATTACAGACATAGCTTAAAGCCGATCGTTCTCTTTCCTGATCAAACGCCCTAATGCGCCAATACCCGCAATAATCTGCTCTTGCTGCAAATGACCATAACCAATCAGCAATTTATCGCGATGTTCTCCCTGTTCCAGGCAATAGTCGGAAGCGAGCTTTAAGCGTATTCCTTGCTTATGACATCGCTGGAGAAAATTATCGTGCAGCTGCAATCCCGGTAGCTCAATCGCAGTATGCAGACCGGAAGCATCTCCCCATACGATCGTATCAACAGGAAAGTTAGCGTCGATCGCTGCCAGTAATGCGTTTCTTTTCTCTCGATAGATACGCCGCATCCGCTGAATATGTCGATCCAGTTTACGCTGCTGTACAAAATGATGCAGGGCTACTTGTTCCATAACTGGATTTTGCACATCCAGATATTTACGATTTTCCTGCCATAGAGCATGTAACGGTTGCGGCAGGATGACAAATCCGATACGTAATGCTGGAAAAAGCGTCTTGCTGAATGTGCCGACATAAATCACTTTTGACCGATCCATACTGTACAACGGACTAACCGGAGAACCGGTATAACGAAATTCACTATCATAATCATCTTCAATAATATAAAAATGCTGACTGCGTGCCATTCGGATCAATTCGGCACGACGTACGGCAGGCAGGATAACACCGAGCGGGAATTGATGCGATGGGGTAACATATACCGCCGATAGCGCATGCTGGTGGAGGGCTGCCACATTCGCCCCCTGTGCATCAACAGGCATCCATACGAGCGGAATATGATTATTTTCAACGATCTGGCGAATAGCTGGGTGAGAGGGGCTTTCCAGAGCGAAGGCTTTGCCTTCCTGTTGCAAAATATGAACAAGCAGTTGGAAAGCTTGTGTAGCTCCTGAAGTAATAAAAATATTAGCCGGGTTGACCTCCATACTCCGGCTCCGCAACAACCAGTCAGCAATCTGCTCGCATAATGGCTCGTAGCCTTTATTATCGCTATAGGCTAACAGATTCGGCGATATGGCGAGCGCTGCCTGCTGCAAATCTTGACGCCAGCTGTACCACGGAAAAGCATCCAAATCAGGTTGCCCGGTTTTGAAGTCCCAGCGGACAGACTGTTGTTCATTTCGTTTATTGTCGCGCTTATGTGCAGCATGATCGATGTGTTTCTCCAGCGTTAATCCGGAAGCTACACGCGTGGTTGCTCCCTGCCGCCGAATAATAAAGCCTTCAATATCCAGCATATCATACGCTTCACAAACCGTATTGCGTGCCACCCCGAGTTCGCGTGCCAATTCGCGGGTAGACGGTAGAGCTTCACCTGCCAACATTTTGCCACCTAGAATCGCTTGCTGAAAGGATAGAAAAATCTGTCGTGCAAGCGCAATCTGACTTTCGTGCTGTAGCTGGATGCCCCACATCGATAATCCCCCCTTTTCAACTGGTATAGCCAAAATAATACCATACTGGCTCTTACACTCGTCCAGTTGTCTTTTTATAATGTGATCCATACCTATTCTATAATGATCGCAAAGGGGATTTGTAATGCAGCAACTCAAAGGAAAAATCTATTTACTGATCGCGTTCACGCTTGCTGGTACGTCTGTCGTTACAAGCTCTATTCTGTCCGTACGGCTGCACTTGTTCACTATTACAGCGGTAGCACTGGGCATCTTGCTGCTATGTATGACTCCCTTTTATGGCAAACAGATGCTCCGAACGATACGGCATATGGATCGAAATGACTGGTTGATGCTGATCTTACAGGCATTGATTGGCATGTTTGTATTCCGTATCTGTTTGTTGCTTGGTGTTAGCCGTACGAGCACGATGGAAGCTGGCATATTAAGCGGCACAACACCAATGATTACAGCTATACTCGCTTTTTTCGTATTAAAAGAAGCATTGACCATCAAAAATGTAATTGGAATCGGATGTACTGTCACAGGTATCGTACTGTTGCAAAACACAGGCTCCAACAGCTGGATACCGTCCATAGAGCATATCTGGGGCAATATGTTCATTCTCGGTGCGGCTGCCAGCGAGTCCCTATTTAATATTATTTCCCGCCAACAGCGCCTTGCTCACCAACGATCTTCTGCCGCCGATATTCATCCGATGGTACAGGTGTTTATCGTTTCCGCGATTACTTTCGGTTTCTGCCTGATTCCGTTTTTGCTGGAGCAACCTGTCGCAACGCTACCGCTCATCGGCTGGAATGAATGGTTAGGCTTGATCTGGTACGGGCTTGTCATCACCGGTCTTTCTTTTTTCTTTTTTTATAAAGGTGTTGCCTGCTGCAATGCGTACACGATTGCTGCTTTTTCGGGTATGATGCCGCTCACTTCGGTGTTGTTGTCACTGTTGATCTTGAAGGAACAGGCTAGTTATGTACAGAGTGTGGGAGGTATCTTAATTATTGTTAGTGTACTTTTAATCGCTGATACGAGGCGGAAAGCGGAGACGTCTCCGCCTCCCGAGAAGGAATTTTCTTCCAATATGCACTGATGTATTGGTCAGAGGCATACAGCAATCGATTTATGAGGAAATCATATTAACACTCCTGAATCTTTCTCATTACGCTCAGTTTGCAAGTTGCTGATCCAGCCATTTCATAGCTTCATACAACTGCTCTTGCGGCACGAGAGCATACTTATCACCGATAGTACATTCAAAGCTACAGCTACCGTTGTGATCAACTACATAAGATGTGATTCCGATATCGTATCGTTGAGCCAGGTTTCGTAATACATAGGTGGTGACCTCAATCGGTTGATCGATGTGGACATGGAACATATTCGATACTGGAACTGCGGGTAAGGTATGGATATGAGCGCAGCCATTGAACAGGGCAGCCAGTTCTTTTGCTTGTTCGTAATATTCATCCATCTTCCCGACACGTTGCTCATAATAATATTTGGAGCTTAAAATATACGGATACAGTCCGATCAGATTACCGCCGTGCCGATGCTTCCACACTTTCGCTTCTTGCATGACGTCTTGCTCACCAGCAAGGATCGCTCCGGCAATACCACCGATACCTTTGTAAAAGGAAATATAGACGGTATCGAACAGGCTGCATATTTGTGCAGCTGTTTTGCCATAGTACGGTGTAATCTCAAATAAACGCGCTCCATCCAGATGCAGTCGAATACCCTGCTCACGACAATAGTTGGCAATCGCCTCCAATTGTTCAACGGATGGTAACTGTCCGCCGATCTCGCGCTGCGGCAGCTCTAACAGCAGGCAAGAGATGTCTTCTTTTATACTCGTTACATCTTCCAACCCCGTAACACGATCTTGATCGCCAATGAGGATCGACTCGATATGATGCAGTTCTTTTAATGCATTCTGCTCATGCAGCTCTAGATGGGATAATGGATGGTAGGCGACACGTTTAACGCCATTACGATCACACCAAATTCGCAGTGCTATCTGCTGTGCCATCGTGCCACTCGGGAAAAAGACCGCGGCTGGCTTGCCCAATACTTCAGCCATTTGCTGCTGAAATTGCTCGATTAATTCGCCCTGACCATAATGGTCACTGCCTGTCGTTCCATCCACACTCTCAAACGCTTCCTTTAGCATATCGATATTACGTGGTCCATTGCCATTCACTCGAAAGGTCGCACCGGCAAAAGCATCTGCTAATGTAAGTGTATTGGTGTTATCGTCCATTGCTGTTCACTCCTATTCTATGCGCGTTGTGGTTCTATTATATTCGAAATCGTATCTCATCCGCATCCATCTCCGTCATGCTTTACTTCACCAAGGATCATCAAACTCGGTAATGAACAATATAACGATAATCAATAGATAAAGAAATCCGAGCTAACAAACACCGAAGAAATTCAGACTCATTTCTTCCTTCATCCTGGCTTATATTCCAATTCCATCGTTCGCTCCAGAGGCAATTATTCGTTTTAGGTATGATGATCCATTCTATATATGATTATTCGCTTTAGGTGTAATGATTCGCTCTCTATATAACTATCCACTTTCCGGGCGATCATCTATTACATAAGCAACTATTCATACAAAAAAGCCCTCCCGGTTACCCGGAAGGGCTTTATTATACAGACAATATGCCTGCAATCAACAACTTAGTAGCCTACACCATTGTACGTCATAATCCAGATCGAACCGGATACGACGACCAGTACAATCGCCAGACCGAAAATCAATGCCATAACGTTCCAACGAGGCTGGTTGCCTTGACGGTCACGTACGTGCATGAAGAAGAATAGCTGAACGACGAACTGCAAAATCGCTGTGATCATAATGACCAGAATCGTCGGGACTTCCGACAGCATATGGTTCAATACAACAACGAGCGGAATGATCGTCAGCACAATCGACAGGATAAAACCGATAATGTAAGACTTTAGTGAGCCGTGTGCATGTTCTTCATGTCCATGTGAATGATCGGAATGGTTCGCCATCTTACATCACCCCCATCAGATAGACGACCGACAAGAGGAAAATCCAGACGGCGTCCAAAAAGTGCCAGTACAAGCTGATCACATTGACTTTACCACGTGTTACATCGGTAATGCCTTTGCGTGCCAACTGAATCATAATGAGCAGCATCCAGCCGAGACCCATCGATACGTGAAGTCCGTGCGTACCGACAAGTGTAAAGAACGAAGTTGCAAATGCGCTAGTACCGTAGTTAAAGCCTTCATGTACCAGTTTAATAAACTCGTCAACTTCCAGGAAAATAAACGTTGCACCGAGCACCCAAGTAACGATCAACCAGCCGATCAGCTGTTTCACTTTACCAGCGTTCATTGCCAGTACAGCGAGACCGCTCGTAAAGCTCGATGTCAACAGGACAAACGTTTCAGCGATAACACCTGGCATTTCGAAAATATCGGCTGCTGTCGGGCCACCTGCTGTATTGTGGTGCAATACAACATACGTAGCAAACAGCGTACCGAACAAAATAACGTCCGTGATCAGAAAAATCCAGAAGCCAAGCATTTTCAGTTCTTGCGGATCATGGTGGCCGTGATCATGACCATGTGCATGATCATGACCGTGCTGTGATACGGCTTGTGCCATTAAAGTGTCCCCCTTAATGAAGCCTCAGTCTTTTCTACTTCCTCGGCAGGGATGTAGAAGCCCTCGTCATCATTCATGGAACGGGCTGCCAGACATGCAAGTACGCCGGCGAGTCCAAGCACTCCCATCCACACCCAGTGGAAGGTAAAGCCAAAGCCCGCAATGAAGAAGAAAGTAGAAAATACAATCGGGATACCCGAGTTACTAGGCATATGAATTGGTTCGTATTTTGGCTTGGCATCCTTTTGCGGAAGCTTGCCAGCAGCACGACGCTGCTTTTCAACCCATAATGGGTCTCTGCTGTCCACTACCGGAGTAATGGCAAAGTTGTATTCTGGAGCCGGAGACGGGATCGTCCATTCCAATGTGTGAGCATCCCAGATGTCGCCGGTAGTGTCTTTTTCACGATATTTAAAGCTGTAAGCAATTTGTACCGCCTGCAAAATGAAGGCAATCCCCATTAGGTACGCACCAACCGTCGATACAACGTTCAGTGGGCCCCAGCCGGTATCCCAGTCAAATGTACTTACACGACGAGTCATACCCATCAGACCGAGCAAGTATTGCGGCATGAAACATACGTAGAAACCGATGTTCCAGAACCAGAATGACCATCTGCCCAGCGTTTCGTTCAGCTTGAAGCCGAACATTTTTGGCCACCAGTAGTACATGCCGGCAAAGTAACCGAACACGACCCCACCGATCAGAACTTGGTGGAAGTGGGCAATCAGGAAGTAACTGTTATGGTATTGGAAGTCAGCAGGCGCAACCGCGAGCAGAACCCCTGTCATACCACCGACGATAAACGCCGGAATAAACGCTACTGTCCATAGCATCGGCAGATCGAAGCGAATGCGACCGCGATACATCGTAAACAGCCAGTTAAAGATTTTAACCCCGGTCGGGATCGCAATCAACATCGTTGATAAAGCGAAGAAGGCGTTAACGTCCGCCCCGGAACCCATCGTGAAGAAATGGTGAGCCCATGTGAAGAAGGAAACAAACGCGATAATCATCATCGCAAATACCATCGAGGTGTAACCGAACAGCTTTTTGCGTGAGAACACGCTGACGACTTCGGAGAAAATACCGAATGCCGGCAAAATAACGATATATACCTCTGGGTGACCCCACATCCAGATGAGGTTAATATACATCATCGGATTACCGCCACCGTCAAGGGTGAAGAAGTGCCCGCCCCCGAAACGGTCGAGGAACAGCAAAGCAAGTGTAACTGTCAAAATTGGGAATGCAAAAATGATGATAACGCAAGTTGCAAATACCGACCATGTGAACATTGGCAGCTTCATCATCGTCAGACCTGGTGAACGCATTTTGATAATCGTTACCAAGAAGTTAATACCTGTGGCAAGGGAACCAATACCGGAAATCTGGATACCCCAGATGTAAAAGTTCTGCCCTGGTCCAGGGTTAAATTGCAGCTCGGACAGCGGTGGATAGCTGAGCCAACCGGCATCCGGCGAACCGCCGATAACGAAGGAGAGGTTGAACAACATTGCGCCCAAGAAGAACAGCCAGAAGCTAAGCGAGTTCAAATAAGGGAACGCAACGTCACGCGCACCGATTTGTAACGGTACAACGACGTTAAACAAACCGAACATAAAGGGCATCGCCATAAACAGGATCATAACGACACCGTGTGTAGTAAATACCTGGTTATAATGTTCCGGATGCAGGAATTCAAAATTCGGAATCGCTAATTGCGTCCGCATCATGAGCGCATCGACACCGCCACGGAACATCATAATAATCGCAGCCAAAATGTACATGATACCGATTTTTTTGTGGTCAACCGTAGTCAACCAGTTGCGCCAGAGCCATTTCCACTTTTTGAAGTAGGTCAATCCGGCAACGATCGCAATCGTTACCAATCCAATGGATACGTCTGCACCGTAAATCAACGGATCGCCAGTAACAAAAAACTCGGATGCAAACTGTTTAATATTTTCAAGCATCGTTGAGCTCCTTTCACTTTCTTTGTCCATGCCCGGCGTATCGCCCGCATGTATGGAGGCATTGCATGAATACCATTGGAATACAGCACCGAACGCCGGGCACAAAAGCTCTCCCGACGCGCTGCTTATTTACGCGGACGCATGCGGCGCATATCGTCCGTACAACATAACGTCACTTCAACCAACCGTCTTAAATGCCTTGATCTCGCATTGCAGGTGTCGTGTGTACCGGTTTACGGTGTTCAGACAAACCGCCAGGCAAATACTGGGTTACGATTTTTTGGAACAATCCTTCAGGGAAGGAGGAGAAATATTGCTTGTCCGCTGTACCCGGTGTTGCGATGGACTCATACGTATCCAGCGTCATCGGCTGGGACTCGGTTTTCACCTTTTTCACCCATGCTTCATAATCGGATTCAGTTACGGCATTGACATCAAAGTTCATATCACCAAAATGCTCACCGCTAAAGTTGGCGCCTGAACCGTAGTATGTGCCTGTATGATCTGCTTGTAAATACAAATTCATCGCCATACCGGACATCGTATAAATTTGTCCACCGAGCTGCGGAATCCAGAAGGAGTTCATCGGAGCATCGGAAGTCAGTTCAAAGCGAATTGGACGATCTTCCGGAATCGTTAGCGTATTCACTGTAGCGACTCCTTCTTCCGGATAGAAAAACGCCCATTTCCAATCCAACGAAATGGCTTGAATGACGATAGGTGGTTTGTCAGACTTAATAGCTACGGAAGGCTCGAGTGCGTACGTATACCGAACGGTTACGATACCGAGTACGGCGATGACGACAATCGGAATGCCCCACCAGATCGATTCCAACACATTGCTGTGATTGAAATCCGGATCGTACTTAGCCTTTCTGCCCGGTTTGTCACGATATCTCCATACAATAACGAAGGTCAGTATGGTTGTCGGTACAATAACAATCGCGGTCAGAATCGTCGAAATGATAATGACATCGCGTTGTCCTTCTGCGATTGGTCCTTTCGGATTAAGAACAGCATAATTGCTAGAACCAGCAACTAGCGCCCAAACCGTCAGAGCCAGCGACAACACAGTCACAACCAGAACAACCCAGAACATAAGGCGCGAACCTGGTTTTTTGCTCATCTTGATCCCCTTTCTCACTTAACGCTTATGACGTTCATAATGTTGAAACCACACATTCCTATGTTAACACTAAGTGTCCTATTTGCGTATCCATAGAAGGTGTAAATTTCGATTTTTTTTGGCTTGTTAACAAATCTGTCAATTTATCAGCAAGCAGAAGTGAATGTTTTCACATTATTTAAAGATTAACATATATTTACTTCGTAAAAAAGCCCCTTTAAGAATAATTCTTAAAGGAGCCTTAATTTTAAAATTCAAGCTGGACAGCTATGTTTGCCTATGACAAATCGCATGGACAGTCAGGAAAATACTAGTCGTCCTTAATGCCATCTTTCCCTTCGTCACTGCGCGCCTGCATTGAGCCAAGCCATTTGGCTAAAGAATAAATAAAGGCAAATGCAGCCAAACAGCCGACACCGATCATCAAACCGAGATTGTTATCATTGAATGGTTGCAGATTAAGCACGATAAGCAAAATACCGGCAGCACAGCTTAGCCATGCGACAACAGTTAACATTTTGCTAAGTCCATATGTGTTTTGTGCCGAGCTTTTCTCGCTCGGTCCTCTGGATTTGGTAGCCACGGAATCCACTCCCCTTTCCCGGATAGTCGTATTACTGCTATGTCTGCCTGAATCGGTTCATCGTTTGAGCCGGCGTACCAAGCAGAAGTGCCATACGACTTATTACCACAAAAGGAAGCTTTTGATTCGCAATGCTTCATTTATATTTTGCCTTATCGTTTGCCTGCTCCGGTTGATACCGAATTAGCGCGTCTCCATCCAGTTGTTACGCACCACATTTTGATACCAGTAAAAGCTTTCTTTTGGTGTACGCACTTGGGTACGGAAATCAACATGGATCAGCCCAAAGCGCATGCGGTAACCTTCCGCCCATTCAAAATTGTCCATCAACGACCATGCCATATAACCTTTTAACTGGATGCCATCATTAATTACACGATGCACCTGAGCGATATGCTGCTGCAAATAACTAATCCGTACCGTATCGTTTACGATGCCGTTTTGCACACCATCATTAATGCACGCCCCGTTCTCGGTAATGTAAATATCGATATTGCCGTATTTTTGCAAATAATGGATCACATCATATAATCCGGTCGAATCGATCGGCCAGCCGATATCGGTTTTGAACAAGCCCATATCGATCGGTTCGCTGTGCAAATAACCGGCTTTCGGGTTGTACCGATTTACGGTCGGATGATAGTAGTTAATGCCGATCAGATCGATCGGCTGGGCGATGATGTCCATATCGCCTGCCTGCACCGGCGGGGTAGCGCCTGCTGCTTTGAACCAATCGTACAATGATTGCGGATAGCTTCCTTTATACACCGGATCAAGGAACCAGTCGGCATACACTTCGATGTTGCGATTGCAAGCTGCACGATCCGCTTCGCTTTTGCTGTACGGCACCGCCCAGGCAACATTGGGCGCAATGCCGATTTGACCGTCTGTCGGGCTAATTTGACGGAACAGCTTAACCGCATGTCCGTGCGCCACGAGCAAATTATGCCCTACATTGAGCGCAATTTGCAAATCGGTATTGCCAGGCGCATGCTTACCTTCCAAATTGGACAAAAAGGCGATACACCACGGCTCGTTAAATGTGAGCCACAATTTGATTTTGGCGCTAAATTCACGGAACATCACTTCGGCATATTTCACAAACGCATCGATCGTACGGCGATTTTCCCAGCCGCCATCATCTTGCAGCGTCTGCGGCAAATCCCAATGATACAGCGTGCAAAATGGCTCAATGCCCGCTTCCAGCAGCTTGTCCACAAACCGATGGTAAAAGTCGATCCCTTCGCGATTGATCTCACCATCTCCATCCGGAATAATACGCGGCCAAGCGATCGAGAAGCGGTACGTATCGATGCCAAGTTGCTTCATTAGCGCGATATCTTCTTCATACCGATGATAGCTGTCTGTGGCGATATTGCCGTTATGCCCGTCATATACATTGCCAGGTGTATGCGCAAATGTATCCCAGATCGACAAGCCACGCCCACCTTCCTCATACGCACCTTCAATCTGATATGAAGCGGTAGCTGTACCCCAGCGAAAATGTTGCGGAAATTGAAAAATAGTCATATGTATAGCCTCCCAAAATAGATGAGTATGTGAATGATACAACATACCAACGTATACGCTTACATCATAGTGTATACACTAGCGTCATAACAGGCTGTAACTTATGTTTCTATGTACGGGAAATTAGGGATTTGTATAGGGTTAGTCTGTTATGTCGGTCTAATTATGCTTTTAAGATCAGTGGAGCATGCAGTAGCTAGTGATAGTCTCCTTCTAATTGCAGGTAGATGTATCCCCTAATCGCTTGAGTATAAACGAGTTCAGATGCATGTTAATTGTATGTTGGATCGAGACTATGTACTTATGTGTTGACCGTGATTCATTTGAATTGTACAGCGACTTCGCTTCCTTCTTCATAACGACCTAAACAAGCACTCAAAGTCGGTATTAAAAAGTAGTCAACATACTCGTACTCGTCGACTAGTACGCTGTCTCAAATAAAAATCAGGTTCACACATACCTAAACGTATTCATTGTCAAGCAATTATGAACTAGGCATACCGTAAATATATTTGAGACAATTTACTAGGCTGCTATCGCTTTCCGCTTTTATTCGTCTAGTTATTGTAGATAGCAGAAAAGGAGCGCTGTTACGCGCGCCCCCTTTGTGCTTGGCTTGTATTGCTTTTGCTTACTCGTTTTTGCTTCATCTTCGTTTCTACTGCTCTTTCACCGGCGATGATGCGATCCATCATCAACAGTAATTCCCGGGAAATATTACTTCGTTGTACTCGATTTACTCCACAACTCCACTGTATTTTTGATCAATTCCGAATAACTTGCTTCCATCTTCTTCATCTCATCTGTATTCAGCTCGGCAACCATCTGATCATAAATACCATCAAATTGATCCGGTTTCGCCAAAATCGCTTCCGGCACCCGTTTGCGCACGATATCCTGTGATTTCTGGTACGCGACCGTATAACTTGGATCATCCGGTGAAGGCAAATTGTAAGCAGCACCCCACGCTTTAATCGGGAAATCTTCTTTTGGTGGGAATAGGTCTTTCCATGTGGTCGCACCGTACGCTTTAAGCGCATCTTTCTCCGGCTGGGTATAACTTGCCAAAATTTGCTCAGGGAAGTTCGTTGTGTAGTAGTTGCCGCCGGAATCTTTCACTCCATCCCCATAATGGACGGAGAAATAGTACATACCGATCCCGCTTTCTTTCGTAAAGTTGGTGTTATCATTAATTTTGCGATCTTGAATAGCTTGCGGAATGACGCGTTTGCCGTCTTTCACTTCATAATGTTTGCCTTCGATGCCCCAGTTGTTCAGCACTTGTGCTTCATCGGAAGCCATCCAGTCGAGGAATTTAATAATCCGAATCGGGTCTTTGGCGGATGTCGTAATGCCGATGCCATAACCGACCGGTGGGCCGATATCTTGGAAGGAGCGGTCTTTGGTGGAATCATCCAATTGTAGTGGATAATGTCCATACGTACGCTCTGGCATGCCGGATGTTTTGAGCGAGTTTTCGGCTTGCTGATAGTCCCAATCTTGGTCGATCAGACCGAGCACACGACCGCTGGCAATTTTGGACAAATACTGATCATTTTTCTGTGTAAATGTTTCCGGGTCAAGCAGACCTTCATTATACATATGGTTCAGCCAGCGGAAATATTCTTTTTCCTCTGGACGTTTATAATGCAGCTCGGCTTGATATGTTTCTGGATTAATGTAAAATTCACCATCATCCGGTGCGCCTGTTGCTAGGAAAGCAGGATTCGTGACAGTGATCATAATTTTCCAGTCATCCGCATTTAATGTCAGCGGAATCGTCGGTTGTCCATTGATCGTCGGGTGCTTCGCTTTGTATTCTTTTAGTACATTTTCAAAGTCTTTCACCGTTTTGATTTTCGGATAGCCAAGCTCTTTCATGACTTGGTGCTGAATTTCAAAGCCACCGCCCGCATCAAACTTCGTCTCGCCTACACCGGCATTAGTTGGCAGCACATAGATCGACGGGTCTTCTTTACTGTATTGCAGACGGGACAGATCATTGCCATATACTTTTTTAATATTCGGGCCATATTTGTTAATCAGATCGGTCAAATCAATCAATGCGCCAGCTTCAACCAGCTTTGTGATCGAGCCTTTTGGGAAAATAGTATCTGGATATTCGCCGGAAGCAGTCATCAGGGCGATCTTCTGCGTACCGCCGCCGCTCACATCGTACTCGGCATTAATCGTTACATTTGTCGCTTTCGTAATTGCTTGTCCGACATCATCCTTCATATTGTTCCATGTCGGATTCGCATCCGAGCCGAAGAAGGAAATTGTAATGGGTGTGGATACGTCCGATGTTTCCGTTTGCGCCGGATCACTGCTGCCTCCGCAAGCAGTTGCTGTTGCAAGTGAGACAACCGACAACGGGATCATAATGCATTTCAACCATTTACTAGCCATTCAAAAGCCCCCTTTGATTTCAGTGGTTGCACTCCATCTCTATATGCTAAGGCGACAGTATCGCCACATAGCTGTTGGATACGGTTACACATAGCTACTTGTTACGGTACGATCATACTCGGTATGTTTGTGCTTGATGCAGTTACATTGATTGCGCTCCACCCCTATACCGTCTCGCTTCCAATTGAGCTTATGCTATTGCGGTTTGGCTTACGCTTTCACCGCGCCTAATGTCATCCCGCTGACAAAATACTTTTGCAGAAACGGATACACGATCAGAATCGGCACCGTTACTACGATCGTAATCGCCATCCGAATCGATTCCGGCGAGATGCTCGCCATCTGTCTTGCCATATCATTCGCATTGACTGCACCGCTTTGCTGTGTGCTCTGCTGCAACACTTTCATTAGCTCATACTGCAATGTCGTCCATTGCGGCGCACTAGCATTGTACAAATACGTATCAAACCATGCATTCCACTGCCCTACCGCCAAAAACAGCGCAATCGTCGCTAATACCGGCTTACAGAGCGGCAAAATAACACGCCAGTAAATCGTAAAATCATTCGCACCATCCAGTTTGGCAGATTCCTGCAACGCATACGGCAAACCATCAATAAAGGAGCGGATAATAAACACATTGAATGCGCTTACAACACCAGGCAACACATACACCCAGAAGCTATTGATCATGCCGAGATCACGAATGAGCAGAAACGTTGGCACCAGCCCGGCAGTCACATACATCGTCAGCGCCAAAAAGACCGAGATAAAACGTCGTGCTTGAAAATCGACCCGGCTTAACGTAAACGCAAGCATCGATGCGCTCAACAAACCGAGCAATGTGCCGACGATCGTACGTAGCACCGAAATTTGCGCACCTTGCAACAATCCCTGATATTGGAAGATAACAGAATAGTTTTCCAGTGTAAAGGCACGTGGAATAATATGAATGCCGCCGCGTACCGTATCGGATGATTCATTTAGCGAGATCGCCAGTACATTCAAGAACGGATACAATGTCACAATCAACACGAGTGACATTAAAATCGTATTGCACACATCGAATATTTTATCGCCTCGGGTTGCGTTAAACGCTTTATTGGCTGCCATACGTAATCTCCCCTTTCAATCGAATCGGTGCCGCTATCCTGCTACTGCATACTTGTACAGCGAGCAGCAGCGGGGCAGCGATATGAGCGGCAAGCTACATAATGCTCTCTTTGGTCGTTTTCTTGAAAATGCCATTCGCCGTGAACAGCAATAAAATACTAATTACCGAGTTAAAAATACTGATCGCCGTACCGTAGGAGTACCGGTTCATTTCCAGCCCGTATTTCAGTGCATACAGATCAAGCACTTGTGAATAATCGGTCACAAGATTGTTGCCGAGCAAAAACTGCTTTTCAAATCCGATGCTGACTAGGTGACCGATCGACATAATGAGCAAGACGATAATCGTTGTCCGCATCCCTGGTAGTGTAATATGCCACATTTGCCGGAAACGGTTTGCCCCATCGACTTTGGACGCTTCATACTGCTCCTGATCGATACCGGTAATCGCCGCCAAATAAATAATCGTATTCCAACCCATCTCTTTCCACACATCGGAAGCGGTTACAATTCCCCAGAACCATTTCCCTTGTGCCATAAATTGAATCGGCTGATCGATAATGTGTAGCGATACTAGCAATTCGTTAATAATTCCACCGTCCGTTGACAATGATTTGGTTACGATCCCAGCCACAACGACCCATGATACAAAGTGTGGCAAATACGAAACGGTCTGCACCGTCCGTTTGAACATCATGCCACGCACTTCATTGAGCAAAATCGCAAACACAACCGGGAAAATAAAGCCAAAGATCAAGCCGAGAAAGCTCATCGCCAGTGTATTACGCAGTGCCAGGTAAAACTGCTGATCCTGAAACAATGTAATAAACTGGTCCAATCCGACCCATTTCTGCTCGAAAAACGAGCGTGCCGGACGAAACTCCTGAAAAGCCATCAACCAGCCCCATAACGGTACATAGCTAAATATAAATGCCCAGATGACAAACGGAACCGACATCAGATACAGAAACTTTTGCTGCTTAAACACTTTCCAGAAACCGCCTGTTTTAAGCTGACGGGCAGTAGCTAGCTCGTCCCGTTTGCGGGAAGAAGTCTGCTTCGTTGTTGAATCCATCGTCTCATCCACCTTCCTAATAATCGGCTTCATCCTTGCCGGATCAGGCTCTATACACCTGCCACGCATCTGTGTGGATTACATACTGAAATTATAAAAGAAAGCGCTTACTGTTAATACCTGACAAATTGTATGTAAAATCATATAAAAATTAGACATCTTCGCCACAGCACCGCTCATCACTACAAATAAACGGATATGCGCTGTCCATTTCCAACTGCCCGCTGTCTTTGTTCATACAAAAAACCTGCTCTCCATAAGGAAAGCAGGCTGCATACTATTTATTGGATGCCGTCATAACGTACTGTTCGCTTTAAGTGTAGGGCAAGCCGATGTATAGCAGCATGAACTACGCTATACAGGAATAAGGAACATTTATCTGCCAGCTGCAAAGTAAGCACATAAATCAATTTCCGCACGCAAAGCTGCACCATCTTGGGCTAATACTATTATGTTCAGCGCTATCGCGTTTGAATATGACCAACATAACAGATGATCTTCTCGGTCATTTATCCGTCATTTGATTGCCAGGTGATATGTGCTTCGCGTCTATCCGATATTGGCGCAAGCTCTATTGCTGCTCGTTATGAATGGCTGTACGGCTTGCTTTGCTAACAGCACCAACAGCTGCGTCCGTAACCGTTGGCAAGTTTTTAGCCTTGCTCGCCGCGCTCGATTTGCTCACGGTACGCCGAAGGCGAAACGCCGGTATACTTTTTAAATTTGCTATGAAAATAATCGACATTCGCGTATCCGACCAACGATGCCACCTTATGCACTTTCATCCCTTGCGCCAGTAACTGTTTCGCCCGATCAAGCCGCACCCCATCCAGAAAATGATTGAACGATTCGCCGGTGTACGTTTTAAACATTTTGCCAAGATAAGCGCTATTGTAGTTAAACACCTCGGCAAGCAGCTCTAGCTTCAGATTATCGCTATAATGACGACGAATAAAGTCGGTCATCTGCTTCATCACCGATTCGTGACTCACACCGTTGATCGATTGCAACAATCGTTCCAACCCGCATAGCATTAACCGAACCATCTCGGTAGCCGCCGGTGCCGAATACAGTTCCGGTATAAGGGCGAGACATTGCTGCACTGCCGGGCCGGAACCGGACACACTGCCTGGGAGCCGACTGAGTGCCAATGACAGCACATGGGAGGACAGGCTTTTCGTATCGCGTTCAGCCATTCCGGCAGCATGACAGGCGGTGATCAGATCGGACAATACACGTTCAGCCGCTTCCAAACTGCGAATATCGACCGCATAATACAATCGATCTGCCCATTCATTCGCCTGTGGCGTAGCTAAGATAGATTGCTGCCTTGCTACCTCTACTTGCTGCTGTTTGCTGCCAGCAAGCGCCAGCCCATTTGCACCAAACCAAAAGCGTTGCGCTAGCAAATCAGCTGCCTCTGCATAGCTATGACGAATCTGTTCCAGCTCATCGACTTCAGTTCCTGCGGCAACATACCATATTTCCGCTGCTGAACAATGAGCAAGTAGCCGCTCGCGCAGCTCACCTAGCTCACGTTGCCCATACGGACGACCGGTCAACAGCCCGATATAACTGCCTGCACGAAAAATGATATGCCGCTGCTCCGACGTCCACCAGCTACGCAACTGCTCCAGCTCGCTGCTCCAGCCATCGGCAGGATCGCCCTTGCCAACATATTGTTCCAGCAGCAGTACTTGATAAGAGGACCAATCGAGCGCCAACGCTTGCAACGCGCGTTCCTGCTCCTTGCCTGAGCTGCTGAGCAGCATCTGCTCGATCAGTTCATGCTCATGTACAGGCTGCTGACGCTGTACAGCGAGATGCTGTGCCTGTTGTAGCGATTCATACACACGCACGAGCTCGCGCTCCATCTCTACCTCGTCGACTGGCTTTAACAAATAGCCATCGACCCCATAACCAAGCGCACGGCGCGCATATTCAAAATCCGCATGCCCACTCAAAATAAGCACATGCGTCCGGCTATGCTGACGGCGAAGCTGCTCGATCACCTCCAGACCGTTCATGCCGGGCATACGAATATCCATGATCATCAGGTCAGGCTGAATGCGTTCCAACTTTTGCAGCGCTTCGCGACCATTCGCCGCCGCATCGACCACTTCAAATCCGATCCGATCCCAATCGATAATCGTCTTCAACCCTTCTCTGATCGCTGGCTCGTCATCGACAATCATTACCTTAAACATGATGCTCCCCCTTCATTGTCTATTCGATGTCTATTTTGTATTCACTCGATCGACTGCTCGACTGTAGCGGCGTGCAATGGGGCAAACGGAATTTTGAACGAAATTTGCGTACCACCGCCTGGCGTGCTGGCAATGTGCAGCCCGTAAGCAAGCCCATAAGATAGCGTTAACCGCTGGTGTACATTTTTCAGTCCGATGCGGTCGCCTTCACGATCTGTATGCAGCGATGCTCGCACTTGCTGAAGCCGTTCCGTGCTCATGCCGATCCCGTTATCGATCACATCGATCATGACCTCTTGCTCGATGCGCAACGTACGAATAATGATCAAACCGCCACCTTCCTTGCTTTCCATACCGTGTACGATCGCATTTTCGACTAATGGCTGAATGATCAACGGTGGAATGGAAGTGTGTGCTGTTTGTGGATCAAGCAGCAGCTCATAGCCAAGTCGAGCGCCAAAACGGAACTTTTGAATTTCCAAATAAGAACGAACAAGTTCCATCTCACCTTCGATCGTCGTATGCTTGTTGCCAATCTCCAAATTGTTACGAATGAGCTTGCCGAGCAAACGCACAATATAAGCGATCTCCTTCTCCCCGTTCACATGCGCTTTCATACGAATCGATTCCAACGCATTAAACAGAAAATGCGGATTCATCTGGCTTGCCAGCATTTTAAAATTAATTTCCCGCTGGCTAATCTCCAATCTTGTATTGCGCTCATTCGATTCATACACTTGATCCATTAGCTGACGAATGTTAAGCACCATATCATTAAAGCGACGGGAAAGCTGTCCGATTTCATCCATGCCACCGATATTGGACGACACTTTTAAATCTCCAGTTCCCAATTTATTCATTTGTCTGCTTAAATTTGACAAACGACGTGTAATCAATAGAGAGATCATCTGTAAAAATACAAGTCCAATTAGCAAAATGGCAACGAGCATCCCCGTACCGATCAAAATTATCCGATTGGAATCGCGCACGATGCTGTTATTGGAAAAGACAGAAATGATCTTTAGTCCATTGGCACTGCTCTCCGGAATCAGCTCATCAACAACGATGTTGGATAGCTGTCCATTCACCTCATGTTCGTAAATGCCTGGCTCGACTGATGGATCAATGTCAAGATCGATATCCGGATCATCCAGTCGTTTGCCGATTAATTCCGTATTTTTGGCGGATACGATATTGCCTTTGTCATCTAGAATCATCGTCTCAAACGGTTCGGCACTAATCAATGAATTTAAATACGATTGACTCAGCTCAATCACCAACACTCCGCTAGTCGTATAATCGGTAAAATTAACCTTCCGTACGAGGCTAAGCACTTTGATCGGGCTAATCTGATCGTCGCTACGGTAAAACCAGTTAATGACGCGGCTGTTCATCGCCGCTTTGTACCAATTGCTGCTGCGAATGTCGGAAGTGACCCGCATAAATTCCAGATTGTCCTGAATCGTATCATTTGTCGTATAAAAGCGAATAGCCGATACCTCGGAATAAAGGCGTTGGTATTCGTCGAATTCCTGATAATTGCGATACGCTTCTACCAGATCGTATACACGGTCATAACGGGTATTGACGACATGACTAAGACGGGTATCAAACAACAGCTCATTCGAAATGTTCGTCGGCACCCGTAACATCGTAGTTAGCTGATTTTTGATTCGCTCCACATTGTTGGTCGTTTGTTCAATCGCACTGTCCAGTGCATCCTGGCGCAAATAATTGACTACCACGCCGCCGATCACAAGCACAGGCAACATCACCACAAAAATATAGGCGATAATCAGCTTGTTTTTTATTTTAATATCGTTAATGCGTTGGATGAACAACTGCCACATTGGCTTACCGCTCTCCCTCATTAAGCTGTAATACACTGCCTGTATCGATCATCAATCATAACTGTACGGTACGTTTTTTAAATCAGCCTTTAAAATATGAAACGCTTACAAAAACGCATCTGGAAATATACTGTATCATAACATCATGGCAAAGAAAAAGACTGTCTGCAAGCGACAGCCTTCTTCTATGTCTTAAGTTTTAAAAAAGTATTAAATTTTATAACAAAAAAGTTTACCAAACTGTGCTTAATAACCGATATAATAGTTTAGAATTAAAGAGGCTTAATATATTCGGTATCCGGCAGACGGAATGGGTCTTGCTGATTGATATGATCATAGAACATCACACCGTTCAAATGATCATACTCATGCTGGAACACGATCGCGGAAAATCCTTTAAGTTTAAGCTTAAATGGCACTCCATCTGGTGTATACGCCTGTACGGTCACCTTTTCATAACGTGGTACATAGCCCTCAACATCGCGATCTACAGACAAACATCCTTCGCCATGCTCCAAATAGGTCATCGCAGCTGAGTGGCTTAACAGCTTGGGATTGCAAAATACGTGCTCCACTTGTCGGTCTTGATCATCCGTGAAATAGACGACAAATACGCGTTTATTCCAGCCGATCTGATTAGCCGACAAACCGATTCCTGGTCGTAAACCGTACTTTTCGGCTGCTTGTTCATCTTGGGATTGCTTTAGAAACTCCATCATGCGATTTACGATCGTGCGATCCGCTTCGGACAGCGGAAGACTTACCGGCTCGGTAACTTGGCGTAATACCGGATGCCCTTCACGTACGATTTCATCCATCGTTACAAAAGGAAGTGATGATTGATTCAATGTAGCTGATGCCACCTTTTACTTAAAATATTGTTCATTTTCTTAAAATCATCCTGCAAACAGGCAATATTGATAGTTAATTATAAAAAATGTTCAAATTTACGTCAATGATAGCGGTCTTTTGTCTCAATCTGTCGAATTTGCATTGACGTAATACTGGTAACAAATTACTATATTGTTAAGGAAGTTTTAAGAAATGTTTGAGTAACTGTGGTAAGGCTGTTTTAAAGTATGTTAGTTTCTCACATCTTGGCGATGTACATACTTTATTCTTGATAGCCAACCCATTTCCGGTTGCTTTCATTATACCAATAATTAACTAACAGTTTTATTTATTTCAACTAAGGAGGATTTCACAATTGGAGACATCTGGAGAGCTTTTGAAAAGTTACTTGCTGCTGGTAGATCGTATGCCGAGAATTATGGAGCTGCCGACGCTGATGCGTCAGCTCAAATCAAATACAACCGAAATTTTCATCCTGCATTTTCTGCTGAATAATGGCAGTCAATACGGTACCGATATCGTTAAGGCAACCGGGCTAACAACAAGCGCGGTTACGCAAATTTGCGACAAGCTGGAACAGGAAGAATTGATCGAGCGTACACGTTCCGATCAAGATCGCCGGTATGTGAGCATTTCGATTACGCGCAAAGGTGGACGTGCATTAGATAAAATTTTTGGCACTATGGCAAATAAGCTGATCGAAAACATTCGCGATTTAAGCGATGACGAAGCAGACGAACTGCTGCTGCATCTGCGCAGTGTAGAACAGCTTGTTTTAAAACGCCGTCAATTGGCAATGAAGTAGCCAATCCAGCATGCTTCGGTGCCAATCAAGAGTACACATCTACAAACAGCCTGACACGGAATACAATCCGGTCAGGCTGTTTCGTATGTGTTGGATCAAGATCGAGAGCGTGCGCCTCAAACGATTGCGCATACTGCTACCGCTGTTGTATTTTGTTGGAACAGCTTTATCCATCTAGGGCGTGTACACAAACGTGGCATGTTGGAGCAGACACTACTGCGGTACAGAATAAGGGAACGGACTCCCGTCTCGCACCGAAATCTACGGAGTAGGAGTAGGAGTAGGAGTAATGGTAGATTCCCGTGTTTCAAAAACGTAAACACTGAAGCCCATCTGTCCCCCTTATTTCCTTCCCGCAGTGAAGTGAGGCTCGCAGCCTACGAATTTGCGTACATGCTCTAGATGGTGTCTACAAACGATCCTACGTCTCATTTTATTGTTCACAAAGATCAGAAATAAGACTCTGTACAGCGTAGTCTGACGCAAACTATCCGTATCGAACGATCTATAAAGCAGTTTGAAGACACGCCCTAGTACGATAAGGTCTTACTTAATTTCCGCAAGGTATTGAGAAACTTCAGTCGGTGTTTTGGCGAATTTGCTGTGCAGATGGGCGATTTTCTCGCCGCCGCGATAGACGAGCAAACTCGGGATACCGCGCACTTCATTTTGCTCAGCTACATCTTGAAACTTCTCGGCATCCATCGCAAAAAAGCGTTTTTCCGGGTTTTGCTCGATAATATCTCCGATAAAGCGATCCAATGTTCTGCAGTCTGGGCACCAGTTCGTATCAAATTTGATCACCGTATAATCCTGACCGCCAATTAACTCACGATATTGTTCCTCTGTTTGAATGCGTTCCATGTGTAGAACCGCTCCCTTCTGTGCTGGCATACCAGCTTGTTTGATCGTTATCATTATTTCAGACGGATTGCCGGATCGCAATCTATCTTAATTTAAAGAAATATCTTTATTTATTATCCGCTTTTAACGTCAATTTGGCAAGGTAATCGCTTGTGTCACTTTGATTTATCGTATGTGTAGCTGATGATCGTTTGATCATCCATACGCTTAGGCATGTTTATATCCGATTTGAAATGGTGACAGTACACAGTACAGTACATTTTGCTTAACAGCATAAGACAGCAGCATACTATTTCAGCAGCCGTACCGTATTGCGGGCAAACAGCCAATCCATCATTTCAGGGAAACGACGATAAAACGAATCCGCCTCATGATCTTCCCCTTCACGACGCACAAAATATAGCTGATCCGGCTGCTGTTGATTACGCGCCAAAATCGCTGCCGCTTCATTAGTCAACGACTGCATGAAACGCTGACGATTTTGCTTGGCTACCCCTTCAAGCGAGCCGATATCCATATAGATGCGCAGTCCAGACGCCAGCTCACGCTCCGCCATAAACTCTACAAATCCTTCATACCAAAGCGATGCTGACATCGCGCCGATGCGCCCAAATACTTCGGGATAGACGTAGGCAGCAAACAGCGCTACTAGCCCGCCAAGCGACTTGCCGATCATGCCGGTGCATTCCGGTCTTGGATCGGTATAAAAATTACGATCGACCCACGGCTTCACCTGATGAGTGAGCGTATACAAATACTGACTGGCACGCCCGCCAAAATGATCATAATGGCGACCCGGTTGCAATTTTTGCGCCGACCAGGGCGTATATTCATGGATACGATCTTGCGGGGTAATGCCTACCATAATTAGCTCCGGCAACGTCCCTGCCGCAAATCTAAGTTCCAGATGATAAATGTTACCGTTTAATACCGGATCAAACAGATCACCGCTGTCCTGCACATACACAACAGGCAACGGATAGTTGGCGTGCTCATAGGAAGGCGGCAAATAAATAAGCATTTCCCGTCCGGCATGTCTCTCTACAAACAATGATCCCTTCATGACGACTCCCCTTCTCCCAGCAACATTCATTGCAAGCTTGTATGAACAATCTGATATGCATAAAACGGGTTGTACATCGTAGTATAGCAAATCCCGCGCTTGCTGTCGTGTAGACGCTTTCTTGGTTGTGGTGGGAGGGCATATAAGCAAACTTGGCATGTTAAGACAGCCACCACTGCAGTACGGAATAAGGGAACAGACTCCCGTCTCGACTAGGAAGCTGCGGATGAGGAATACATGTACATTCCTAGTTTCAAATCTGTACGGTATTTTGCTGCGCAAAAACCTCTTTTCATTGCACCTCGTGTTTGGAAACCGCAAACCCTGAAGTCGTCCTTCCCCCTTATTTCCTTCCCGCAGTGAAGTGCTGCTCACAGCATGCGAGTTTGCGTACATATCCTAGTAGGCTGTCTCGAATAAAAATTGTGTTTAAACGTATCTAAATCGATTCAGCACCAAGCGATTGTTGGATCAACAAACTGTAAATGTACTTGAGACAAGCTACTAATAAGCTGACCGCGTTAAATAAGTAGTTTGCTATTGCAGAGCAGCGCTGTTCTCCTGCTACGATTCCAGTGTATTTTCATAAGATGGAGTGAATCAGACACTGCATTTAAGCTGGTCAGCCTACTAGTCGGCAGCCTATTTCCGAACAATAACTGTATAAAACCAACTTCAATTACGCATCGCATCCATGATCACTTTATATCACTTAGCTTGTAGTAATAAATATAATTAAATGACACGCTAACGCCGTTATGTCCCTTATATGCTAAGCACCAGTGCAGCAAGCAATCCGAGCGAAGCGATCAAACCGACGATCGGGCCGCCTTCTTCATATGCTTCCGGTGCCATCGTAGAGCACAGCATAGCGATAATACCGCCACCGGCAAAAGCGCCGATGCCTGCCTTTAATTCCTTTGGCAGCATTTCCAGGAACAGATAACCGAGCATAGATGCTAGCGCTGAGATGGTCAGCACCGCGAGCCACATCCAAAATATTTTACGGCGTGAAAACCCGCTTTGCTGCATCCCTACTGTACTCGATAACCCTTCCGGAATATTGCTAACAAAAATGGAGACGACGAGCACCCAGCTTACACCTTGTCCAGTAAGCAAGCTTGCACCGATCATAATCGATTCAGGGATCGCATCCATAACTGTACCGGCGAAAATACCAAGCCCACTTTGTCCTTTTCCATCTTGTTGCTGTTTGCCATTCGCGGATGAACCGCCGCTACTATTACTATTACTATTACTATTACTATTACTATTACTGTTTTCGCTCCGCTTGCCGGACTGATTCTGGACAGCGGTTTCTGTTGCTGTATTTCCCTGTGCGCAGGCATGTGGCGGTAATATGCTAGTGCGGTAAATTCCATCTTGCGCAGAATGATCGGTACTGTGCGCTCCATTCCCTTGCGCGGCTGTACCTTCTGTACTAGTCGGAGACAGCGCCTGCTTCATCTTATACGAACGCTTGCGATTCGCACCGCCTTTACTGGACACATACAGATCGAAGATCGTATACACAACCGCCCCCACCAGAAAACCGATCGCAGTCGCTGCCAGTCCGCCATCATCGATCGCATCTTCTAATAGTTCAAACGAAGCAGCACCAATCAATGTACCTGTACCAAATGCCATAATCCAGCCGATGATCTTTTTGGGGATGTTGAAAAATGCTGCTACTACAGCGCCAAGCAACACCGCTGAGCCTGCAATCGCTCCCCACATCAATGCACTCCACATGTACTCTGCCTCCCGTCTGCAATCCACTCTGTCCACTTATTAACCAGATTAACAGGTCATGTCATACCTTTTATGTCATTTTCTGCTTATGCTGGCTAAATAACATAAACAAGCCGCCCTCGTCTAATGCCAAGAGCGGCTTGTTTGTGTGTCATTGATAGATGCAGATCGATGGATACAGACAAAGTGATCTGTAGCTGTAACCGTTCACGAGATCAAAGGACATGCCAAACGAGCAGAGTGTATTCGTCAACAATACAGTTCATGCTTCACCAAACGCATAGATGCTAAGCCACCTTCAAAAGCAATTGAAGTGTCAGTCCGACTTCAATAGATGACGGTTAATGTACTCGTTTCATTATGTGCACAAGTTGCCGGATCGTCCTATATACTTCCACGGTTGATCGTTGATCTCCTAACATGTACGGCAGCAGGCGATCAGCAATCTATCACAGCGCTTTATAACTGTGCTGTAATGACAGGTTCATTCCCTTGCACCGCATTGTCCGTTAACGATCCATTTCATTATCCTTACCGATGCTGCTCATACGTATTCGCCGGACGTAACGAGCGAATCAATGTCACCTCTTGATCAGTCAGCGGCGGCAAATTGCCTGCTTCCACATTGTGATGCAATTGCGCGGATGAGCTGGCGCCCGGAATGACTGCACCGGTTGCCGGATGGGCAAGCGCGTAGCGAATCGCCAGCTGGGTTAGGCTACGCCCTTCGTCACAAAGTTGTTCCAGATGATGGCGCAGCGTAATGATCTCGCTGCCTTCGATACCGAGATAGCCTTTTAACGCTTTATCTTCGCGTCCGTGCGCAAGCGCCCCACTCGCTACCGGGCCACGCACAATCGCACTAATGCCATGTTCGGCAAGCAGTGGCAGCACTTCTTCTTCAGGACGACGATCCAATATGCTATATTGGCTCATCAGGCTGACGATATGCGAACGTTTTACGTATTCACGGATCACATTCGGACGAATGGACGAAATACCGTATTGGCGAATAATACCTTCACGCTTCAGTTGCTCAAATGCCTCAATCGTTTCATCGATCGGATCATCCAGTGTACCGCCATGCAATTGGTACAGATCGATATAATCGGTTTGCAGACGGCGTAAACTATGTTTGACCGCTTCCATAATGTACGCTTTGGAAGCATCCCACACCCAGCCCTCTTTGCCAGGAATACGACGATTTCCGACTTTGGTGGCGAGTACAACATCGCTACGACGCCCTTTGATCGCTTTCCCTACAATTTCCTCGTTCCGCCCTTCATCATACAGATCGGCGGTATCGAGCAATGTGACGCCAAGCTCAAGCGCTTCATGCAGCAGCGAGATCGCTTGCTGTTCATCTGTACCGAGCGACATACAGCCCAGACCGATCTCACCAACGACCAGATCGGACGCACCTAATTTATTTTGTCTCATCCTGTGTACCCCTTTCGTATTCAGCTTATCCATTGCACTCCATTTTCCAGCTCAAGCGATCCAATGATGCGCTATAGCAGCGATGATCCGTTGGCAGACGCAACAATATGTTTTACCCGTCCAACTTGCCCGGATACCAGTCTGACTTTAATGCCATGCGGATGGGTTGGTGAATTAATTATAAATCTCTCATATTCAACAAAATAGTAGGGCAAAACATGTGAAATATATCTTTTTCACTTCATAATGAAACTTAAGATATAATAATACAATAAATATTCATATACTTGAGGTGCTATATATGTCATTTTTGCTTGAAGAAATCGATAAAAGAAGATTAGAAGTTAATAAATTGTTAAATTCAAAACGCCGATCCCAATTAGGTCAATTTATGACCCCTATAGGTGTTGCTGAGTACATGGCTTCTCTTTTCAAACCAACAAATACATGCGATCACTACTTACTTGATGCCGGAGCAGGTATCGGCTCATTAACTTGCGCTTACTTAGATCGGATAATTGTTTCCGAGTCAAGTGCTACTATAAATTCGTATACTTTTGAGATCGATGACATTTTGCGCGAACAGTTAAAGACTTCTATAAAAACATATACTGATAAATTAAAGCTAAACACCCAGATTATAGCTGATGATTTCATTGAATGGGCAGTAGACATTTTGATCAATAACAACACTTTACTGAACAGCAGTAATCCAGTTCGTTTCACTCATGCCATACTTAATCCTCCATACAAACAGTTTCCAAGCGATTCACGTTACCGGAAAATTCTTCGAGATGTAGGAATTGAAACTGGTAATTTGTACTCTGCCTTTGTTGCACTCGCTCTCGCTTTAATGGAAGAAGGAGGTCAGGTAGTAGCAATTATACCTCGCAGTTTTTGTAATGGTCCCTACTTCCGTCACTTCAGAAATTATTTACTTAATGAAGCTGCAATTCATCATCTTCATCTTTTCAACTCAAGAACTGAGGCTTTTAAAGACGATAAAGTTTTGCAAGAAAATGTAATCATTCTCTTAGAACGCGGCGGTATTCAAGGTGATGTTGTTGTATCGTCATCAACGGATAGTTCCTTTACTGATTATGTCACTAAAGTACGCCCATTTGAAAAAATCGTATCTTCTCTTGATGCTGAAAAATTTATTCACATCCCAACTTCATCAGTCGAAAACCCAATTGTTGAATCAGATCATATTGTATATACATTGCAAGATATTGGAGTACAAGTTTCTACCGGTCCTGTAGTTGATTTTCGGTCAAAAAACGATTTAGTTCAAATGCCTGAGCCGGATTCTGTACCGTTATTTTATCCTAACCACTTTGTAGGACAATACGTACAATGGCCCAAAGAAATGAAAAACCCTAATGCCATAAAAAGAAATGAGAAAACCGAAAAACTTTTATATCCAAATGGGTATTATACGGTTGTAAAACGTTTCTCGTCTAAAGAAGAAAAGAAAAGATTAGTTGCGGGTGTATTAAATCCAGATCAATTTAATAGTGAAGTTATTGCATTCGAAAATAGTTTAAATGTATTCCATTCAAAAAAGTCAGGCATTCCCAAAGAACTTGCACATGGTTTGTTGGCTTACCTTAATTCCTCATGGGTTGATGAATACTTTAGAATGTTTAATGGTCATACACAAGTAAATGCAACCGACTTACGGGCCATGAAATACCCAAGTAGAGAAGTACTGATTACTCTTGGCTGTTGGGTTCTTACTATTGCTGATAAAATAGAACAGCAGAAGCTTGATGAAAAGTTGGAGGAGATTTTATGATCAATGATCATCAGAATAAAATCAATGAAGCACTTGAGATTATTAAATCTCTAGGATTACCAAGAGGACAGCACAATGAGCGAACTGCTCTATGCTTACTTGCACTTTTGAATTTAAGCCCTGATAAAAACTGGATAGAATCCAGCGCCCCTCTAATAGGCATTACACCTATTATCGTTTTTGCCAGAGAATATTATGGGAAAATATATGCACCAAATACAAGAGAGACCTTTAGGCGACAATCAATACATCAATTTGTCGATGCTGGTATTGTGGTATACAATCCTGACAAACCAACCAGATCAGTTAATAGTCCTAAAGCAGTTTATCAAATTGAGCCAGAAGCATTAAAACTTTTCAAATCATTTGGAACTTCTCAATGGCAAGAAAATTTGCATGAATATTTACTTGTGAGAGAAACATTAATCCAACAATATGCTAAACAACGAGAGCAAAACCGAATACCTGTTCAGATCGCTCCAGGACGGCAAATACTCATTAGTCCTGGAGAACATAGTGAGCTAATTAAAGACATTATTGAAGACTTCGCGCCTCGGTATGCTCCAGGAGGAATCTTGATTTATGCTGGAGATACTGGAGAGAAATTAGGATATTTTGACAAAAACCTTTTGCAGAGTCTTAGAGTAAACGTTGACTCTCATGGAAAAATGCCCGATGTTGTCATTTACTATCAAGAACGGAATTGGCTTCTTCTAATCGAATCCGTTACAAGTCATGGCCCAGTTGACGGTAAACGACATAAAGAATTAGCACGATTATTTGAAAATTCTACCGCAGGTCTTGTGTATGTGACTGCTTTCCCTACTCGTAGTTTAATGGCAAAGTATTTGCCTAAAATAGCATGGGAAACAGAAGTCTGGGTTGCAGACGCACCATCTCACTTGATTCATTTCAATGGTGTACGTTTTCTAGGTCCCTATGATTAATAAAAACAGACATTGGAACTTCCTTATCCAATGTCTGTTTATCTTTTATCCTTTGTTCAGCAATTTCAACAACTATATTTCGTTTGGATTTTCTTTTTCAAATGCGAAAAATTTTTTCCAAAGGTTATAGACAAATTATTGAATTCGGTATGAGATAGCTGAGATTATCTTACTTATTAAGCAATTAATTATTTACAGTTCATATATCCACCTAATTTATTTTGTCTCATCCTGTGTACCCCTTTCGTATTCAGCTTATCCATTGCACTCCATTTTCCAGCTCAAGCGATCCAATGATGCGCTATAGCAGCGATGATCCGTTGGCAGACGCAACAATATGTTTTACCCGTCCAACTTGCCCGGATACCAGTCTGACTTTAATGCCATGCGGATGGGTTGGTGAATTAGTCAAAATATCTTTCACTACTCCGCGTGTCAATGTGCCTGACCGCTGATCTTGCTTAAGTACAATATCCACTTCCAGACCCGGACGGATGTTTGCTCGTGTTTGTCCATTCATCGTGTTATGTTCCTTTCGTTGATCGCCTGCATCCTATGCGGCATCTCTCTGTTGCATCCGTTGCAGATGTATTTTACCTTATCTCACCTAAATTTTGACCAAAAATAGCACCGATGTGCCAGCGGCATCTGCCGTTCACGTCCACACCGGTGCTATCTTTCACATCATCATCCATCTGCTCAGCGCAAGTGGATTATTTATATTTTTTCCAATCCTGCTTGCTATGATCGAGCAAATAGGCAAAATCATTATCGCGTCGCTTCTGCTCAGTACGGCGTTCTTCCTCTGCCTGACGGCGCTGCTGCTCCTGACGCTCATACTCTTGCTCACGCAGCTCTGTCGCCTGTGCTTTCAGCTTATCCAGCACATCCGCACTTAGCATATCTTTGAGCGTTGCTGGTTTATCGTGCGCCGTAACCGCTGGACGCGCAGATGCTTTATTTTTTTTCGCCATCTGATCCACCCCGCTATTCGTAAAATAGTTCCCTTTATTATACCATATTCCGTTCGTGCTGCTCCATGTTCTGCTGAATGATGATAAGTACGAACCGACTTTGACTGACAGCTATATGTAAAAGCTGTGCAGCATCAGCCGGTATACTAATCTATTCATAGGCTAATCAATGTCGGCATGTTTCTCCATATTGTACATTTTGGCTAATGCTCTAAACTCCCATTAGCCTGCTCATATGTTCGCTCTCCAACTACTAGGCGGTATTTTCAAACTATTCTACCTACCGTTCGATCCGGTTGCTTTGCATGAGACAGTGCTTTTTATATACGGTTCATTTCAAACCGCTTAATCCCGTTTATCGATATCAATCTCATCATCTTCCACATACGGCTGCACCTCAATCGCCCGAATATGCTGCTGCTCCATCCGTGTAACCGTAAAAGTAAAACCATCTTCCACTACCGAATCGCCCTCATGAATATTGAATTTGCGCGTCCACATCCAGCCGCCGATCGTATACGCTTCACCTGCTTCAATATCGGTACCGAGGCGACGATTCACCTCGTGAATAAGCGCCTGTGGCTGCAGCTGGTAATGCTTGTCGCCCAGCTTCGTAATCGTAGGTGTGGGCGGTGGCTCGCTATCTGACTTGGACGGAATATCGCCGACGATTTCCTCCAGCACATCTTCAAGCGTCACAATGCCCGCCGTACCGCCGTATTCATCCAGCAATACCGCCATATGAATATTATCCTTTTGCATCCGTCCAAGCAGCTCACGCGCAGGCACCGTCTCGATCAATTGCAGCACCGGACGGATAAACGAAGCGATTGCATCTTCGGGCGAATGCTGTCTGTGCACGACGTCGCGCAGCACTTCTTTTACGTTTAGCAGCCCGATAATTTTATCCTTATCGCCTTCAAGCGCAACCGGCAACAAGCTAAACGGCTCCTCTTTAATAATTTCATAAAAACGCGCCAGCTTCGCATCCTGCGCAATATAGATCATCTCTGTACGCGGCACCATAATCTCGCTGCCAACGAGTTCGTCAAAATCAAACACATTGTTTAAATACCGATATTCTGTCGGCGTAATGCTGCCACTTTTATACCCTTCAGACAGCGCAAACCGCAGTTCTGCTTCGCTTTGCGCCGCCTCATGCTCCGAGATCGGCTTCACCCCGAACAGACCGGTAATTAGGCGTGAAGAACGGCTCAACACCCAGTTAAACGGATAGGTGATCCGATAAAATACAATCATCGGTCTGGCAAAAAATAATGCCATCGGTTCCGCAACCTGAATCGCAAATGACTTTGGCACCAGCTCACCAATTACTACTTCAAAATACGTCAGCAATAAAAATGCTAGCAAAAACGACAACACTGGCGTGATCGCATCCGGAATATGCAGCAGCACAAATAGAGGCTGCAACAGTTCCTCAATCGTCGATTCTCCCAGCCAACCGAGTGCAAGCGAAGTCAACGTCGTACCAAGCTGACAGGCGGACAAAAACTCATCCAGCTTGCCGATGATCGACTGCACCGCTTTCGCATTTTTATTGCCTTCCTCTGCCAGTTGATTAATGCGCGATATCCGCACCCGAATAATCGAATATTCCGACGCCACAAAAAACGACGTCAATAAAATGAGCAAAATGACTAAAATAACATTAACCGTCTCCATCTGCATCAATCCCCTTTCCGTTTGCCTGCTATATGTATTGTTTTACTCAATGCACTCTAGTATATACCCTCAATCACCCGCTTTCGTACCGTTTTAATATGATAACAGGCTCACATCCACATCCTTGATCGGCTCCAATTTGCCATATACGTATCCAATCATCCGTGTAGGATCAACGAATAGAATCGTGCCCAAACTCCACTTTATATTGTAAATGAACACCTTATACCGTAAATACAATGCAATTCCGCCTCATGCAAAACGAGCTTATGCGCATCATCCAAACTAAAAAGCCCGCTCCAGCAAAGGAACAGGCTTTTATCGAAAATCATTCCCAGTAGTTTGTCTAACCTAAATTCAGGTGTGTCTATCTCATCATCATTTGCAGATGAACACAGGGGGCGATTTTTATGGAAACAACCTACTAAAGCGTGTACGCAAACTCGTAGGCTGCGAGCTGCACTTCAATGCGGGAAGGCAATAAGGGATAAGGATGGCTGCTAGTGTTTGCGTTTTTTAAACATAGGTTTGCGCACACACCCGAACACCATCTACCATTTCTCCCTACCAATCCTGCTTGCGCGCAAACATCATCCATGCCCCGCCCAACAGCAACGCTACTGCGACTAACGGCTGTACAAACACAAAACGCGACAACACCGAATCGATCGAAAATACCGCAAAAAACAACAGCGACAGCACAGTTAGCAAATTAATCGGAATAAGCAGCCATTTGTTGCGTGTACCAAACCAGTAAAATTCAAACAATCCGACCGCCACCGCCAAAATAAAGCCCGGCCACATCATGCCCCATAATCCAAACATTTGCGCAATCTGGCTCACCAATCCACCTACGATCAAAATCCCGCCCGGTATGAGCATTCCAATTCCTTGCCTACCCACAAGCGAAAAGGTCAACCAGTGCAAAAACAACCCCAGCGGAATCACAAACAATGTCGGCCAAAAAATCGCAAAAATCTCGCCCGCATTGCCCGAACCGCCCGGATTCAAAAATAAGTACACACCGAGCAACAGCAACACCGGTGCAATAATCGCCCTTTTAATCATCACGACGTCCTCCTTTTATAATCCTATGTCATAGTATGTACCCCGATATGTATAAATTAGCGTGCTCGTCTGTGGATAAGTTTGGGTTACTGCCATTCATTGTAGCACAACCGCCGCTCACTCGCTTCCGCCGCGGGGTAATGCGTCCACCTAGACTTTAGTCGGGGAAGCATCAGCTTCACCAGTGAGATCGAGATCGTTATTGCAGTCGTATGCACTACAATCATACACAATAAAAATTGAAATTTAACTTGGTCTGCATAGTAAGTACATAATCAAAATAAAATTTTAACTCGGTTTTAGGAAGCGTAAGCAAACCCGTATGTTGCGAGTTACACTTCACTGCGGGAAGGCAATAAGGGATAAGGACGGACTTCAGTGTTTGCGCTTTTCAAACACGAGGTGCAATGAAAAAAGGTTTTTACGTAGCAAACTACCATCCTAACTAATTAAGCATACTCAACGATCACACTAACAGAAAGCCCTTCAGCTACGTGAGCAGCATGAAGGGCTTCAGCTTTTTTTACCATTCAGTTCAATTTTCCACCATTCCGTGCAATCGATCGCTTAAACGGCAAATTCACTGCTTGTTTCCGCATCCGAAGGAACGACCGCATCGTGCAATTGTGCCTCAAGCTCATCGGTATAATGGCGTTTTTGCTCGGCAGTCCAGTCTAGACGTTTAGCCATATAATCGATCACTGGCTGTTTCCACTGCTGTACCCAGGCGATATTAAAAAAGAGCGCACCGGTGCGGCGAATAAAGAAATCGACCGGTTTAACCGTCATTTCCTCTGTCATCCCATATACGATGCGTACGCGCACATCGACTGGCAGCTTCAGCTCGGCAGCCAGCTCATCTTGCTGATTGACCAGTGCGAACAGTTTGCTCACATTGGAGCCATAAAAGCTCGACAACTGCTCCGCTTGCTCGCGTGTCAGTCCAACATTAGCGCCAGCATCGGCATGTTGGCGAATAAAGGCTGGCAGACCTGCCGAACCGCCTACATTACCGCCTGAAATCGTCATATGTTTCGTTTGGCAAGGTTTGAACGTTTTGCCTGTTTCTTTGCTCAGCAATGTGCTTGCCAGATCGACGACCATTTCTGCCATTTTGCGATACCCGGTCAGTTTGCCGCCTGCGATTGTAATCAAACCGCTATCAGACTGCCAGATTTCGTCTTTACGCGAAATTTCGGATGGTGATTTGCCGTCTTCGTGAATAAGTGGACGTACACCTGCCCAGCTTGATTCCACATCGTCCACCGTCACTTTGACGGTCGGGAACATATAGTTAATCGCATCGATCACATATTGACGATCTTCGGTCGTCATCCGTGGATGGATCGGGTCGGCTTTGTACACCGTGTCGGTCGTACCGACATATGTTTTGCCATCACGCGGAATCGCGAATACCATCCGTCCATCCGGTGTATCAAAATAAACCGCTTGTTCCAGTGGGAAACGCGCATGGTCGATCACAAGGTGAATCCCTTTGGTCATTTGCAATGTTTTGCCTTTTTTGGAGTTGTCGATTTTGCGCAATGTATCGACCCACGGTCCAGCGGCATTAATGACTTTATGCGCCATAATCCGGTATTCTTTGCCGCTGATCGTGTCTTTTACTTTAACGCCTTTTAGCTTGCCATCTTCATAAATAAAGTCGACTGCTTTGGCATAGTTCACCGCCAACGCCCCACGTGTTGTCGCTTCTTTGATCACTTCGATCGTCAGACGCGCATCATCGGTACGGTATTCGACATAATAACCGCCGCCTTTTAAGCCCTCTTGTTTGATCAAAGGTTCTTTATTTAGCGTTTCCTGGACGCTTAACATTTTGCGGCGTTCATTGCTTTTTACACCGGCAAGAAAGTCATACACACGCAGTCCAACCGATGTGCTAAAGCTGCCAAATGTACCGCCTTGGTGGAACGGCAACAGCATCCATTCCGGTGTGGTTACATGCGGGCCGTTTTCGTATACGATCGCACGCTCTTTACCGACTTCCGCTACCATTTTTACTTCAAATTGTTTTAAATAACGCAAACCACCATGCACTAGCTTGGTCGAACGGCTAGATGTACCTGCCGCAAAGTCCTGCATTTCGATCAGACCGACTTTCATCCCACGTGTGACAGCATCCAATGCGATCCCTGAACCGGTAATACCACCGCCGATTACTAACACGTCCAGCGTTTCAGTGCTCATCTTTTGCAATTGCTCTGCTCTTGTATGTGCCGCAAACATCGTCATTACATTTGCCTCCCTGTATCGTTAATTTAAATAGATGATTCGATATCGTATTTAATAACCGTTTCGTTAGCTCTGGAACTGCACAACTTCAGTCATAAAAAAGTTTCAATGGATCGTTCGAAATTCCAGCTTGCTCGACCTGTACTTTGCTTAATCCTTGAATATTTTTCCAAATAAGACCGTAAAAAAGAGACCACGAACAGTACACTGAATCGGCAAATGCCGTGTGTATGCGTGGTCTCTCAAAGTCTCATGACGTAATTATTAACTTGTTAACGTTATTATAGCATATTCATGTGAGGGTGGCAAAGAAATCGTTCAAATTTTATAAACATTTTGCCTCGGTTGCTAAACACGCAGCACCGCTATCTATTGCAGCTTAACATAGGTTAGCTATAGTTAAGAAGCCGCACCTGTCAAACTTTTCACGATAAAAGCAAGCTGTGCATCCATCGAGATCGGATCGTTGAAATAATACGCAATCGGATCGATAGTAAACACATGCCCTGCTTTGACGGCAGGCAAGTTTTTCCATAGACTGCTGTTGTACAATGCCAGACCGGTCGTATCGCCATCACCGCCCCACGGGGAAGTAAAAATATAGTCCCCAGCAAAGTCAGGTACATTTTCCAGCGAAATATCGACATAACCTGGTCCGCTTTGGATCGCTTTTTGCTCGGTCATCGGCGTGCCTTTCAAACCTAGCTCTTGGTAAATGATCTCACCGCCGCGTCCATAGCGGTCGCCCATCACATATACACCTTTGGCATATGGTTGGATGATCGAGACCGTTTTGTCGCCGACAGCTGCTTGCACTTTAGGCTTCGCTTCGTTAATTTTGCTTTCCCAGGCTGCGGCAAGTTCTTTTGCTTTGTCTTCAGTGCCGGTCATTTTGCCAAATTCCTGCAATTGCTGTTTGTAAGTATATTGACCGTATTTAATCGCTACCGTTGGCGCTACTTTTTCATAGTTGGCAAGATTGGCATCACCATCCCAAACGACGATCAGATCGGGATTTAGTGCCAGCACTTCCTCCACTTTGGGCGTTGCGCCCAGGTTCGTTACGCCGTCGGTTGTGCCTTTTAGCATACTGCTCGTAAATACATGGTCAACCGTCGCAATCGGCTTTAAACCTAGTGCTACAAAATAACCATAATAGCTGTCCGCCAGCACTACAATCCGTTTCGGATGACTCGGCACATCCACTTCGCCATTAGCTGCTTTATATTTAATCGTCGCTTGCGCTTCAGTTGACGTTGCCGCCTCATTATTGTTGCCTGTTGCTGTAGACGCATTGCCTGACTCGGATTGCGAACCGGTCTGTGCTTGCCCACATGCTGCCAACACCGCTACTAGCAAAATCGTCATTAATATCATGCTGTATTTGCGCAAAGTATACATACCGTTAAAACCGCCTTTTCTACTTTTATTGATAAAGATTATCATTTTCAATAGACATCGTAGCATACTGTGCACTATATTTCACTATGTATTTTAAAGGAAATGGTATCGTGCACGGGCAGGTAGCTGTTATGAGGGAATAGCCGTCGTTTTACGTGTTTAGTTAGGGGAAAGTTTGCGTTTAGGAAGTGGGAAAAGAGCTTATACAAGCGATCAGCATATTATGCAAACCTGCTTCTTCTCGTACAAACCTGCTTCTTCTCGTACAAATAAAGCCTGCACTCCCGCCTGGCGGCAAGAATGCAGGCTTTTCGCTCCGTCTCAAACGGATCATATCATCACCATGCTATATCGTATATTACTTAAACGCCATCGTAGCGTGTACCGCTTTTTGCCAACCTGCATACAGTTGTTCGCGTTGCTCATCCGGCATCGCTGGAGTGAAATTGTCCACTAGATCGCTATGGGTGGAAGCAATCTCATCCAGACTTTCCCAATATCCGACAGCCAGACCAGCCAAATACGCTGCGCCCAGCGCAGTCGTTTCATTGACGGCAGGACGCTCTACCGGTACGCCGAGAATATCGCTTTGGAACTGCATCAAAAAGCCATTTTTCACCGCACCACCATCGACTTTAAGCGACTCGACCGTCACGCCACTATCGCTCTCCATCGCGGTCAGTACATCTTTTGTCTGATACGCAAGTGACTCCAATGTCGCACGGATGAAATGCTCTTTGCTCGTACCGCGTGTCAGACCGAATGCTGCACCACGTACATCGCTATCCCAATACGGGCTACCCAGTCCGACAAACGCAGGTACGATATACACGCCATCCGTCGATTCAACGCGAGTCGCATAATTTTCGCTTTCCGCCGCATCGCGGAACATCCGTAAACCGTCGCGCAACCACTGAATCGCCGAACCTGCCACAAAAATACTGCCTTCCAGCGCATAGTTAATTTTGTCGCCTACACCGCATGCGATCGTGGTGATTAGTCCATGTTCAGAGCGGATTGGTTGTTCGCCTGTATTCATCAGCATAAAGCAGCCTGTACCGTATGTGTTTTTGACCGAGCCTTTTTCATAACAAGCTTGTCCGAACAGGGCAGCTTGCTGATCACCAGCGGCACCGGCAATCGGTACATTTTCACCAAAGAAATGATAATCTACCGTATGTGCGTACACTTCGGACGATGGGCGAACTTCAGGCAATAGCGAAGCCGGTACGCCGAGAATATCGAGCAGCTCCTCATCCCATTTCAGATCGAAAATATTGTACATGAGCGTACGGGATGCGTTTGAATAATCGGTCACATGCGCTTTGCCACCGGACAGTTTCCAGATCAACCATGTATCGATCGTACCGAACATCAGCTCGCCACGTTCAGCGCGTTCACGCACACCGTCTACATGATCCAAAATCCATTTTACTTTAGTGCCGGAGAAATAAGGGTCGATTAGCAGACCGGTTTTTTCACGGAATTTGGCTTCTAAACCTTGAGCCTTCAATTCATCGCAAATATCGGAACTTTGACGGGATTGCCAGACGAGCACATTGTAGACCGGATCGCCGGTTTTGCGATCCCAGATCACAGTCGTTTCACGTTGGTTGGTGATGCCGATCCCGGCGATTTGCGATGGCTTAACATGCGATTCAGACAGACAAGAGGCGATAACCGCCAAAATAGAACTCCAAATTTCATCCGCATTTTGCTCAACATGACCTGGCTTTGGAAAATATTGCGGAAATTCGCGCTGTGCCATATAAACGATCTCGCCTTTTTTGTTAAATAGAATCGCACGGGAGCTCGTTGTACCTTGATCAAGTGACATAATATATTGTTCCATAACATAGTTCCTCCTCAAAAGGGTTACTGTTTGATGTATTAGTTTATTAAGCGATCGGTTTGATCAAGTCCGAATTAAGCTGCGGCATGCTTGGAAGCAGCACGCTGAATTTTGCGACCATTCCAGTACGCCAGCAGCAAGCAGACGATCGTTACGCCAACGATGACCCACAACATCGGTGTGCTCTGATCGAGAAATACATGTTTGTAAAACAGTCCGCCCAGCGAACCACCGAGCAAAGGCCCGACAATCGGCACCCATGCATAACCCCAATTGGATGATCCTTTACCTGGAATCGGCAACAGAAAGTGCATCAGACGCGGACCGAAGTCACGTGCCGGGTTAATCGCATAACCGGTCGTACCGCCCAGCGACAAACCGATACTGACAACAAGCAAACCGACGATGAGCGGATGCAACCCCTGTGTGAACTGGTTCGCTCCCATCGACAACAATACCATGACAAAAATGAATGTACCAATAATCTCACTCAGCATATTACCAAGCGGGTCTTTGATCGCCGGCGAAGTGGAAAATACACCTAACTTTGCTGCCGGGTCTGGTGTAACGCCCCAATGCGGTAAATATTGCAAATATACTAACAACGCTCCAGCCATCGCCCCGATAATTTGCGCCAAAATGTACGCAGGCACTTCACTCCACGGGAAATCGCCATTAAACGCCAGCGCCAATGTAACCGCCGGATTCAAATGCGCTCCGCTAATGCTGCCAACCGCATAGACCGCCATCGCAACCGCAAGCCCCCAGCCAGCACCGATGACCATCCAGCCAGAGCTTTCGGAAAACGTTTTGCGCAGTGATACCCCCGCACAAACGCCGCCACCTAATGCGATCAAAATCATCGTCCCTACAAGTTCAGCCAAAAACGGTGACATGCTCATTACCTCCATTTCAAATGTGGAAATCGATCATTTAACGTATTACCTGATGACGATTCAAGTTGTCGTAAATTTCGTATGACATGAAAACCACAAACCGGTTTATACCGCTTCAAAGACGCAAAGGAGCCATCGCAAACTTCCCGCTGATATGCAGCAGGCTTTGCGTGGCTCTCCGGTTCTCCGTCACATGTATTAACTTGTGTTCATCATATCGTAACATGTAAGCGGTGTCAACATGATTTTTTTCATGTATTACTCATGCAAAATGAGTTTGAAAGCGCTATACTGTTTTATCGCGTAATCGGCTACAGTTGGACATTGATTGTGCATAATGATGCGCATCTACGTCTAAGCTGGTATTCAATGGCGCTGTCTGTTCACTGCTGTTTGTAATGAGCAAACAACTGCGGATTGGACGTCGTAATCGCCGTCGCCCCTGCCTTCAGCGCTTGTTCAACGTCCTCTACCGTCCGAATCAAACCGCCGGCAAATACCGGCACACCCGCCCGTTGTACAATTTCGTGAATCATATGGGGGACAACACCCGGCAATACTTCGATATAATCCGGCTGCGTCTTTTCGAGCAATGCATAACTTTTTTCGAGTGCGATCGTATCGAGCATAAATACACGCTGAATAGCGATGACACCTTTTTGTTTTGCTTTTAAAATCACATTGCCACGCGTCGAAATAATGCCGTACGGCTTGATCTCCTGACATAAATATTCGGTCGCATACTCATCGTTTTTCAAACCGTGCACAAGATCAGCATGCAAAAACATCTGCTTGCCCTGATTTTGCGCCATCCGGTAAATACTTTTCAATTGCGCCACATGCGTATCCAAAAACACGCCATATCGATACGGGCTATCCAACAGCTGATCAAACTGCTTCATCGTTTTGATCGCAGGCAAAATCGCTTGGCCTTCAAACATGATGCTCCTCTTTTCATAATAAATGTACTTCAAAAGCCTCTGCATATTGTCTCACTTCTGGCAATTTATGATTCACAATATATTCTTTCCAGTCATAATTAGTACCGTCATTATCAAACAATTTGCTATTGAAGGTATAACTAGCTAATCCTGCCATTGCAGAAATCAATTCAAAATCTTCTAAATTTCCAATCACTAAACTTCCATCTTTTATTTCTTGCAAACAATAGCTTAAATGGTGATTTAACATTGCTATATCAGAAGCATCAAATATAGATGGAGCAAATTCAAACAAATTACACAGCAAATTGTAACAATTAGTACTAACCTCCTTAGAAGTATATCTCATATTATCAAATATTATATTTTTCACTACATTTGGACTTTCTGAAATTTCATTTTTATTTATAAAGATAAGATAGTCATATAAGCAATTTAAACTTATTATTTTTTTATCATCTTCTTTACTATTTAATTGAGAAATTATTTTTTGTACTTCAGATTCATTTCTTAATCCTAATCTTATTAAACTAGGAAGCAGATATAATGAATGAGATGGATAAACCGAACAAAGTTCTAAGAAAAAAGACTCTGTGCATTCAATCAGTTCTTGAGTGAGACTTTGCTTAGGTATAACACCAAGTATATTGTTTTTCAAAGTAATCATGGTTTCTAAAAAACCATTTAAACGTGTAGAATGAATATCACTATTTTTTTGTAATATAGTCTTTTGAGTCGCCCACCATTCAAAAAATTTTGCAAGCCAGTTTTGATATTCTTCGTAGCTAGGAGTTTGCTGTTCTTGACTCAATACATAATCTGGGTAAATGGTGGATAGTTCTCTCATATACCTTGTTAGTGCTACTTCCCCAAATTCAATTAAAGGAATGCCTTTGAGCAAAAATTGTGTTGCAATTTTCTCATCTTTAATAATATTTTCTAAATCACAATTATTAATGGCATTGTCAATGTGTCTGTTCCAAAGAAAATCACTAATATCTTTCTTATGATGTGCTTTAAACTGGTCAACAAATGATTTGAACTTAGTTATAAACTCATAAGATAGAGCATCTTTTTTTATTAGTAAAAATATTCTTATTATTGCACCTTCTCTTAAACTCTGACTTTCAGTTTGCTCTAGATTCTCAAATAAATAGTCTACAAAACTTTGATTAGCATTAACTTTAAAACTAGAACTCAAATTATTCAAAACCACTAATATTGGATCAAAATAAAACATTTTATATAACTCAAGTTCAATAAAATCTTGTTTCATTATCTGAATTTTCAGTATTTCTTCTAAAAATTCAGATTGTTGTTTGCTATTTTTGTCTCTAAATATCCTTTTAACTAAATGCTCTAAAGACTTTTTCTTCTTTAGTCTCCAATCTTGAATAGAAGAATTTGCTTCCCAATTTTTAATCTCATCAATAGTTAGCTTGTCAATTTCTGACTTCATTTTATTGGGAAGCGCAAAATAAATTCTAGACAGCATTTCCAAAGCAGTATCTTGATCTAAAAGAGCTTGTTTAGGATGATTCAAAACGTTTTTTGATAGTCTTAGTAGAGACTCCAAACTATCTAAATCTAAGTTATAAATATACTCTCTTGAGATAATATCATCCATGCCTTTGCTGTTATTTAAATTTATTCTTTTAATAATTGATAAAAAGGGATGATAAAATTTTAAATTTTCTATTGCTGTATCATGTTTCTTTTTAGCACATTTATAATTAAAAAGCTCATTTATACTTATTAATGCATAAGAATCTAGAAGTTCCTGTGTTACAGGATCACCATAAGAGTAAGAAACATTTATGATGTCTGGATCAAATGCTTTTTTTCTACTTTTGCCTAAGCTATATTCGTAAGGTTTTACAGATAAAGCTATTTGTTCAAACTCTCTATTAGTGTTGCAATAAAGAATTTGAAGATATCTTGATCTATCTTTATCGTATCCTCGCTCGTTCTCCAATAACAAATTGGAATTTAAGATTACACTTTCGAAAGATAACAATCTATAATCATCCGGTTGAATCGTCAATAATCGTCTTATCACTTGCAATGCAGATTTAAATAAGTCTATCGACTTTTCTTTATGTTGTATGCGTTCTAATATAACTGCTTTTTTTAAAATCCATCCGATTTCATTTGAATCTACATTCCAACGATTTACTTCTTCTTCTACTCTCATAATTTCACCGAAAAAAAGAGCTAACTGTATAACCTCATAGATAGATTCATGCTGCTGTTCTGTTGTCAGATTTATTGTAGAAATCTTAAGCTGATACTTATTAAATTCTTCCACTTGACAATCTAATCTTGACTCTTTTAATAAAACTAAGAGTATTTCAGCAAACAATTCTTTTTTGTCATATAATTCAATAATTTGCTTTAACCGTCGATGAATTAAAGAGCCTAATGGAATTAAAAATATTTTATAACACCAAAGTAATTCATTAATTAAAGAGATAATTTTTTCTGAGTCTTGTTCATCTTCTAAAAATCTCAAATTCAAATCTCCAAAAAAGCGTTCTGTAAAATGGCGAATAGAACCAGCATATCCCCTCCTGATTACATCAGGTATAATAACCCAATTGGGGTAACTCTCGCGATTAAACTCTAATAGTTTTATCTTATCAACTAAGGTTTCTTGTTCTGCTAATAGTAAATCACCATAACTTTTGTAGGGCCAATCCATTTTCTGTTTTTTATTTTGAAAACTAAAAAATTCGAACAAATCTGTAAACATAGTATGGTAACGATTAGGATCATTTTTATAAATTTCTTCAAAATCAATTAAAGTTATGCCTTTTGAATTCAAATCATTTAAGCGCTCTTTTTGTCCAATCCCTATCATATAAATTTTCGGCATATGTTCACCTAAATTTTTAGAAACCCAGCTTGTCCACTGCTCAAAATTGGGGTCATCGCCAGAGAACCCTATCAACAAAAAAGTAGTTTCCATAATAGATTGTTGAACCATATTTACAAAGGGACTAAATTGGGAAGGATAATTCTCATAGTCTCTTTGAGTGAAAACAAACGGTCTTTGAGCTGGAAAGCTACCATGCAATTTAATAATTCTCGGTTGAATAGACCCAGGTATATCACTAATGTTATAAATTACTTCATAGCTACGCTCATACAAATTTGATCGAGTTCTCTCCAACAAAGTATCATAATTAGTCGTGTAGACATCGCTCCACGGTAACCTTAATAAATCGTAATGTAACCTAGAAGGCTCATAATTATTATCAGGTACAGACGTTTTTAGAATTTCATCTAGGGAAGTACGCCCATATTCATCAACATATATTTGTCCAATGTCTAGCACATTTTTTAATTCAATGCTTTTATGATGTGGCAATCTTTCTATTAACCGTTCTTTAATTTGAGGCCAATCAGACATTTTATCCAATGATTGCTCTATTATATTCGCATTTAAACTGAATCCAGCTCCAACCATGACAGAAACCCGACTTTTACCGTCTTTCAACCATAATTTGTTACGTATATATTTAAGATGAGGATACATACCTAATTTGTTTTCAAATAATTTTTCAGTTCTACTTTGTGTACTCATCTTTATTCTCCTTACTAAAATTAACTTTATTTTCCTATCTCATCCCAATCATACTCCATTCGCTTGGCGGTCATCCGTGCCACCTCCATACCGTAATAACGTCCAACGAGATACAGCGACATATGAATGCCTGCCGAGATGCCGCCAGACGTAACGATTTTACCTTGATCGACGAATTTGACGCCGGCTCGTACGCTCACATCCGGATATTGCTCCTTCAATCGTTGCAAATCCATCCAGTGTGTCGTTGCATGCAGACCATTCAGCAAGCCTGCTTCTGCCAGCAACAATGCGCCTGTACATACCGAAGCAATCTGTACGCCCTTTTCGGCATAACCGCGAATCCAATCTAACACTTCCGGCTTGTACAGCTCGATTTCTTCAGCTCCATAACCGCCCGGAATGAGGAGCAGATCAAGCGGGGGCACTTGCTCGAAACTATATTGTGGCTGTACACGCAAACCGCCACGCGCCGCAATCGGTTGCCCGTCGGCAGACATCGTATGTACATTAAAACATTTTACACCCGACGCAATTTCCGCAATCGAAAACACTTCAAACGGCCCCGCAAAATCCAGCACTTCAACTTCATCAAACAAAAAGATACCGACCTGATACGGCTTATGCACCGATTGCTCCATTCTATTCGCTCCTTTAAATAATGTAATGTTATCTCCAAATGATGTATATGGAGATGATACATCGTTATCGTTAGGCATATTTATGTATGCTGCCATGATGAATCATTCCGATTGTTCCTTTTACTATACCGTCATCTGCTATAAATCGCTCCTGAAATTTTCAATTATGATCATACGAGTTGAGTGGCAATGAATAAATAGTAACAGGAAACGATCGTTAGCGACTTATACGCACACGAGCGCTGTCTAATCGTAAATGGTCGCTTGAATAATCAAAGGCGTCTTTCCTTAATATGTGCTACCGCTACCACTAACTATACAGCAAGCTATGGCGAATTTAGCTGGCTAGGTTAACGCATCCATGCGTACGATATCGCTACGCCGCGTATTTTGATCTCGCCAAACTGCAATAACACAAAGCTCATAACAAACAAAAAAATACACAGACCGCTATAACGCTTCCTGTGTACAATAATTGCTCTGACTGCTTCTATTTCTATTTATGCGATCCACAACATCCATTACATAATAGTAACGATTGTGCATTTTGGACAAAAAACAGGCTAATTCCACTCCATTTTTCTGAACACGAAACGGTAGTTATGTAATGTTTTTTATAGTAGTATGAATCAGTCATACGCTTTGTAATGTGAGTGTATGCTACCAAAATGATGGATGAAGGGATACGATCACAATGAACACCATTGCCAAAATGAGCAAATTTATCGGAGATACGTTCTCCGTTTGGGTCATTCTGTTTGCCTTGCTCGGTTTTCTGCTGCCTGACTCGTTTATCGGGCTAAAAGCACAAATCTCGTTATTGCTCGGTATCGTCATGTTTGGGATGGGGCTAACATTATCGTCTGCGGACTTTCGAGAAGTGTTTCGCCGCCCACTGGATGTAGCGCTCGGTGTGATCGGTCATTATATGATTATGCCACTACTTGCTTACAGCCTAGCTGTAGCGCTTCATCTGCCGCCGGATATTGCCGTTGGCGTAATCCTTGTCGGATGCTGTCCGAGCGGTACCGCCTCTAATGTGATGACGTTTCTTGCTAAAGGCGATGTCGCACTTGGCGTTTCGATCGCCTCGGTCTCGACATTCATCGCGCCTCTAGCTACACCGGCGATGATCTCACTGCTAGCAGGTCAGTGGATGCATGTAAGTGCCGGTAGCTTGATTGTCGATATTTTGAAAGTTGTCATCATTCCGATCGTGCTGGGCGTGATCGTGAAGGCGGTATTCCGCAAGCAGGCTGAAGCGGCAGCAGTAACTTTACCGTTTGTATCCACACTGGCGATTGTGCTCATCGTTGCGATTGTCGTCGCACTGAACAAAACACCTATTGTGGAATCCGGTCTGTTCATCTTTGCCGTCGTCATTTTACACAATGTTCTTGGTTACGCGCTCGGTTATGGCTTTGCCCGTCTCGTTGGCATGAACGCAGCTAAACGCAAAGCGATCGTATTTGAGACAGGGATGCAAAATTCGGGTCTCGGTGCCAGCCTTGCCGCTGCTCACTTTAATCCGCTCGCTGCTGTACCGAGCGCTATCTTTAGCGTATGGCATAACATTTCCGGCTCGTTGCTTGCCACCTGGTTTGCAAGGCGTGAACAGAAGCTGCTTGCGCGTCAACAAGCTGATAAGCAACTATAACTAAGCAGCAAGCAACGCTCTGATGTCGTCCAACTAATCCGACATGATATCAGAGCGTTGCTGTTTTGCGATGTAACGATGGCTTAGTCTGCCATTTGTGTTTCGCGGGCATTTTCCTGCTTTTTACGTTGATTGGCATCATGCAGCAAATCCGCCAGCGTATATTTTTTTAAATATTCAACGACTTGACGCTCGGCGTCTTGCATCACACCGCTCAGCGCTTCACCGAGTGGTGCGCAGCCTGCTTTGTACGTCTCGCGTCCGGATTGTTCCTCTGTGCGAATCGCCTGATAAATGTCTGCCAATGTGAGCGTATCTGCCGGAATACGCAGCGAATAGCCACCATCTCTACCTTCGCGTGTATCCACAATACCGTGACTGGCAAGCGTTGCCAAAATACGGCGCAAAAATGTCGCGTGCGACTGGACTTGTGCCGCAATAATCGAGCTAGACACCGTTCCCCCATTATGTGCCAAACCTGCGAGCGCATGCACGGCTGTATTGAATCGTGCAGGTCCAATTGTTCGTGCTCTAGATACAGTCATATCGTTCCCCCTCCTAGTTCCTCCACCAAATCTTAGCTCAGTAATTAAGTTAAAGCAACACTATTTTACACTTTTCACAATTCTTAAAATAATACGTTTACGCGCACTAGAGTCGAATTATGTTTATTAACATTTGCTTAACAAAGGCGATGAAAAAAGGAATTTTAATACTTTTTATTCCATTATATGCAACAAGACAAGCGAACGATATTCAGGCTATAATCAGTGAACATGAATCATTACCGCCAGCAGCCTGTTTAAACATCCATTATGGCGTGCTTGTGAGTCTTAGGTAGAGGACGAATCGGCTATGGACTTTGATATTCGCGATATGCCTACACGTGATATGCTACAACGTATCTCGGCGCAAGTGCCGGAGATCGATGTACCGGCGACAGAGATGTTGCTATTGTTTATGCGTACTTCATTTAATATGTTCCGAGTGAGTAGTGAAGGTTTTGAGCAATTCGGCATTTCACCCGGCAAGTATGCACTATTGATTTTGCTCTATCGACATTTGGACAAAGGATTGCCCGCCAGCGAGCTGGCTGAACGTGCCAGTGTGACCAAAGCGACCGTTACCGGGCTGGTGGAACGGCTGGAGCGGGATGGTTTAGTACGTCGCCGCAATCATGCTTCAGATCGGCGGATTAGCATCATTTATTTGAGTGAGCAAGGCTTGGAATTGATGGAGCGATTGTTGCCGGTTCATTTTCGAAGCGCCTCCTATCTGATGAGCGGGCTATCGGAAACAGAGCGCACACTGCTGCTGGAGCTGATCGGCAAAATCGAAGCCAATATCCCGGCTGCTCATGCTGTATATCGCAATCATCCGTCCGCACCGTCTTAATCGCTGACGTGCTGACAGATGATCAATCTGTTGCCGCTAATCGATCGGTAACTGTATGAATACGGATACGCAAAAGGCTGTCACGGTGAAGCGGATGCTTCATAAGCGTGACAGCCTTTTGCGTTTAGATACGTCTGCTCTGTGACGCCTATTCAGGCATAACAGCAGACTGCGCATGAGCGGTAATCTAAGTATAATTTACTTGGTGAATGTTTCCGTCAATACAGGCACAACTTGCGATTTACGGGAAACGACACCTTTCAGCAATGCGGTATTGTTGTTCAGTGATACATTGTAGGCTGTTTCTACTACGTCTTGACGTTTACCAAGTGCCAAACCGACGGAATCATTGTTCAAAATATCCGTTACAACGAGCAGGAACAGGTCGAGACCTTTTTGCTCGATTACCGTTTGGATCGTTTGCTCCAATTCCGCTTGTTGGGACAGTACATCATTGATTTCAACCGTATTTACTTGGGCGATTTCAACTTTAGCATCGCCCATTTGGAATTCTTTGGCATCCAGTGAGATCAGTTGAGCAGGAGTTTTGCCGCTTAAATCAGCGCCCGCTTTCAACATATCCAGACCGTATTTGTCCGCATCTACACCAGCGATTTCAGCCAGTTCACGCGCAGCAGCTACATCTTGCTCCGTGCAAGTTGGCGATTTGAACAGCAGTGAATCGGAGATGATCGCAGACAGCATTAGACCAGCGATTTCTTTCGTAATCGTTACGCCGTGTTCTTTGTACAGCTTGTTCAAAATCGTTGCGGTGCAGCCGACTGGCTCAGCGCGATAGTACAGTGGAGCGCTCGTTTCAAAATTGGCGATCCGGTGATGGTCGATAACTTCGGTGACGGTAACTTGATCGATATCGTCGGCACTTTGCTGACGCTCATTATGATCGACGAGGATAACTTCTTTCACTTCACTCACTTTGTCAACTAGACGCGGTGCGGCTACATTGAAATAATCCAATGCATATTGTGTTTCACCGTTTACTTCGCCAAGCCGAACCGCTTCAGCATCTACGCCCAGCTCTTTTTTGAGAGCTGCATAAGCGATAGCAGATGAGATCGTGTCTGTATCGGGATTTTTATGTCCAAAAACAAGTACCTGTGGCATAATGACACTCCTTTGATGAGATAGGTTTGCGGGAAAAGTATAGCTTATTTTGCCCGTTTTCTTCAATAGTATACCTTGATTCCAAATTAAAATGAAGTTTATTCTTACTATTTGCATAGGAATTAACAAATTTAATCATGACGGTGTTGTCTTATTTAGGAAAAAGCCAATTACACGCTGTGTCATCATAGCCGGTATGCTAACTAGTTTACTCTAAGGCATTAACGACCTGGAAGCAAACTTCAGCCGGCTCAACCGTACAAACGCTTCTGTGCTAACATCTACTTGTACCGGATACAGTAGCTGTACGTACAAATTCACATCCTGCTCTGTCCACGGCAGTACATGCATGCCGCCCGGGTTTACGCGCGGCATATCCATGCCTTGTACCGCATACAACGGCAAAAAGCCAAGCCCCCAACTTTTACCGACCGCTTGCCGGATCGCTTCCATGCCTACCATCTCCCAACGAATATTAGCAGTTACGCCAGCCGCCTGCAACGTCCGCAGCAAATAGGCACGATACGTACAACCTTCTTCAGTTAAAATGAGCGGATATTCGTGCAAATCGGCAGCTTTTACACCTGTTTGCTGGTGCAGTGGATGATGATGCGGCAATAAAACCGCCATTTGGACAGCAAACAAAATCGCTGTTATCATGCCTTCTGCCGCCATAGGTGTATCCAGCACAAGTGCAATATCGATCTTCCCTTGACGAAGCTCGGTTAGCAGCTCTGACTCGGATGCAAGTACGATGCGCACTTTACAGTTAGGATGCTCGTCACGGAACAGTTCCAACAGCTCTGGCAACACATGAACCGACAATGACTCAATCGTACCGATCGTCAATACAGCTGCTTGTGGCTGAGTTTGCTGTAGCGCCTCATGTGCCGCTTGTTGCAGCTCCAACATTTGTCTTGCATACGGCAATAACCGTTCGCCTGCCGCTGTAGGCAGCACTTTATTGCCGCTACGAATGAGCAGCCGCTGCCCGCCGTAAAGCTGTTCCAGGCGCTGAATATGATTTGTGATGCTAGACTGCGCATAGTCTAGTTCCAGTGCGGTACGGGTATAGGTGCCCCATTTTACCAGCTCACAAAAGGTGCGCAAATAGAGCAATTCCATCTATATTCCACCTCCTGTTATCGGTTATTGGTAAACGTACACGATGTATAATTATGCACTTGAAAGTGCAGTGGCAACAATGCGTTCTCACTAAAATAAAATGTACTCCAATATACGGATTGAACATAAAGCAAAGTATTTAAGTTTAAGGTACATACACAATACTTATCGTTAGCACTCCTCCATTGTTACAGCCTAAATACGTATGAGCAAAGCGACATAGAAATAAATAAGCGGTGACGGAATACGAGCGCATTATCGATCTGTTCGATAGCTATCATCAGTTTTTTCACCGCAGTAACGGTTGGCGAGTAACGTACAATGAGCATACAAGCGGATCAGCGCAATCGATTGGATCATTGCATTGCATACCGTTACTATATCAGAAAACGACTACAGACCGTATCGGAAGCCGTAATCGCTAGCTGATCGTGTACAGCAGTACCCATCCGTCTGCCCTGTCTAGCTTGTAAAACGATGTTGATCGTTCAGACTAATGCTTATGCAGTCAAACCGCGTATGACGCATAAGCACATCGGATCGTCCACGAATAAGCTATGTAGTGAAAACTAAAGGAGATGTGATCGCTATGACTCAATCTACACCCCGTTATTCTGCTGTACTTCGCATACCAGCAGCACCGCCAGAGCAAGCGCTGCACTATTGGGCATCACGGCTTGCCTGTGAAACAGATGTAGCGGATGTGATGTCTGATCTGCATAAAGGCGAACCTCCTTTTCGTTTGCTTGATGTGAGAGATGCTGCTGCTTATGAACAATGTCATATTCCGGGCGCCATTCATCTCGCTGGCAAACAGATCAATCTTGCGACAACAGCAGACTGGAATCGTGAGCAGACGATCATTACCTATTGCTGGGGTCCTGCCTGCAATGGTGCCACCAAAGCAGCCGCTACACTCGCTAGCCTCGGCTTTTCTGTCAAAGAAATGCTCGGTGGACTGGAATATTGGCGTTTGGAAGGCGGCGAGCTAGCAGGAACGTTAAAAGAACAAGCCCCACTGCATTGGCGTATGCCGAATCCGATTCGTTCTAGGCATGCTGACGATAAAACCGTATAATTTGCTCACAAACGCATAAATGGAACCAAAAATACAGCTCGGTCTAAGCCAAATCTACGCTATAATTCATCGAAATAAGTGATGACCAAGAATGTTAAAATTATGAAGATAAAAATTTAAAATATAACTAATTGACTGCATAAAGTATGAAATATTATGAAGTACGACTGTATTGGACATATAGTAGGATAGCAACTGACCGCCGATGATGACCACATACGACTTGTGCCACAACAATATTCAACTTCACAGCATACTTGACCGCTACTTGTACGATGGCAAAGCCGATTAGCGGTACATTTGCAAATGGCTGTTCTTATACGGAACAGCCGTTTTGCGTTACTCATCAAATCCGTCTCCCAGCAACATAACCGAGCTAATCTATAGTTTAGCAGCATACTATTGTTTATCTTCATTAACGCACTATTGTTTATCTTCAACGCACTATTGTTTATCTTCAACGCACTGCTGTTCATCTTCATTCCTGTTAGGCAAGTTGCTCATACTCACTTGCCAGAATCGAATAGAGCAATGAGTCATGATAAGCGCCTTTATAAAACCAATGTTCTCGTAGCAAACCTTCGTGTTGCATACCGATGCGCTGCATTACTTTTGCGGAGGCGCTATTATGTGGACGGCATTTGGCATAAATGCGGTGAACGCCAAGCTGCTGAAAACCCGCTTCGATCACAGCCATACACGCTTCGGTTACATAGCCATTGCCTTGGTAGGCGGGATGAAGCACATAACCGAGTTCGGCGTTCGTTTGCTCGGTCAGATGTAACCCGATGCCGCCGATCAGCATGCCTTGCTCTTTTAAACATATCGCCAGCTCATACTCCGTTCTGGGCTGTTGTTGCTGCATACGCAGTACAGCTTGTACATAGCTTTTTGTATCCTGTTCCGTATTCGGTCCCCAGGCGGTGTACATCGTCACTTCAGGTAACGTCGTATAGCGATGTATGTACGTCCAGTCTCTGTCTACAATTTCGCGGATCAGCAGTCGTTCTGTCTGCAATTGCACAATGAATCACTCCTTTAAATGACAGATTATCTGACTTTGTAATCATTTTTTGCTTTAAATACACAATGGGCGCTCTAGCATCGTCCTAATTCACTAATTTTATGTTATGATCAAGAATAATATAAGTTATATAAAATAACATTACTATTTCAAGCACATTGATCTATATTGTGCTCATTTATGCTCATTCCTTCATTTTGTGAGCACAGGAATTTACCGCCGTTCCCTATTCGTAGATTCGCATGTAAGACAGGAGTCTGTCCACTTATTGTATACCGCAGTGGGGATGCTGCAAACACGCCAAGTTTGCGTATACGCTCTACTAGGCTGACCAGCTTAAATTCAGTGTCTGCTTCACTCCATCTTCTGAAAGATACACTCGCATCGTAGCAGGAGAACATCGCTGCTCTGCAATAGCAAACGGCTTATTTAACGAGGTCAACGCTCTAGTTTCCATGTATGACGCCATCAGGCAATATAAAGGAGTGATTGGATTGTATAAAGTGATGATCGCAACCAATGACCGTGTTATGCGTGACGGATTAAGCTATCGCATCGATTGGCATGCATACGGGTTTGAACTGGTCGGTACGTACGACAACGGGCAAACAGCGCTGCAAGCATTAGCGGATATCGTGCCGGATTTGATCATTTCGGATGTGGGCATGCCTGTGATGGATGGGCTTGAGCTGGCTGAACAAGTACAACGACACTGCCCGAACGCCAAAATGGCGCTGTTGACGAGCTTTGATGAATTTGATTATGCACGCCGGGCGAGTAAATATCATATTCACGATTTTATTTTCAAGCCGGTGATGATGCCGGATATTCGAAGTTTGTTATCCCGCATTCGCCAACAGCTGGATGAACGAACATTGCTCATTACCGATCATAAAGCTGTCGACTGCAACGGTTCTGCACATCTGACGAGCAAAGTGACCCACGATTAAACATTATCCACACTTATTTCTACTCTACACCGCCTGCTTTTCTCCTCCCCATAGTCAACAGCCATAATTATATAATGGCTAAGCAAGCATAACATCTGTAGCTGTCTGGATCATTATACCGCTCTATATTTTGCTATCGAATGACAGCAATGATCGTGGAATTTGCTATTTTTAAACGGTTCACGTTTCAGTATAGGTTATTTAGCCTTATACTTTATTATCAGGATTTTTTTCCTTTTAATTACAAATGATACTATTTTCGTTGCTGTATGCCCATTTCAGAAGGAGGCGCTTCGATGCTGGAAACACTGGAACCGCAATTTTGGAGTCTGACGTATCAGGAACGAATCTCTCCCCAAGCAGCCTTTGATTTGTATGATGAATTGGATGCGGTTGAGCTTGAACATATGATCGGCGTATGGCGCGGTTTTGAGCTGCATACCGGGCATCCGATGGAAGGTGCATTGGAACAGTTGCACTGGTATGGTAAAGCGTTTCACTCGGTCGATCAGGTCGATCCATTGCTATTTTACAAACGCAACGGTCATATTTTCGCTGCCGATCCGGGTCGTATTTTCGATAAAATGAAAATTGTACCCAGCTCTGGTGGTGAAGGTCGTCTGCGAATGGTCGAACATCGCGGACGCATTACAGCGACGCTCGTTTATGATCATTTGCCAATTATGGATCATTTTCGCCGTGTCAGTCCGGATGTGTTGATGGGTTATATGGATATGAAAGGCAATGTGGAGCCGTATTTCTTTTATTTGAAAAAGCTAGGGTAAACGAACGGTTGCTGTATTGCACGTTTGATCGATGTTGGAACCGCTTACTTTAATACTAAATTGAATATAAATAAAAGCGTAGCCGATCGTGCATCACTAGCTACGCTTTTTGCGCTGTCATACGGTAAATTGTCGTCCACATGACTGCTCTTGTATCAGTTTATAAAAAGTTTAAACTTCGTTTAAGCTCTGGCTAAAATCAAAGCGTTTTTATTTATATCGACTTTATGTTCTTCCTCTACACTACATCTATATACGTTACAACATAGCTAAAGATCAGGAGGAACATGAATGAAGAAGCATCCATCTTACGTTGCCCTGCTGGCTGGTATCGTTGTCGCCAGCAGCTTATCCGGCATGCCGGCAGCATGTGCCGCTCCCGCCAAAGTAGCCGCTACACAGAGCGCCGCTACCAACAATCGCTCGCTTGCCTCCTTACCCGCTATCTCGCTGCAAACTGGCGTTAGCGTCCGCTTGACCGACATACAGCTTGCCGCACGCCATGCAAGCGGCGTACTTACGTACACATTAACTTACACGAATCAAACATCCAGCCCGTACAAACTAATCAACTCTTTCGCACGTGTTTACACCGTCCAAAATGGCTTGGTCAAAGGCATCCTCATCCCCGAGCATAAAGATCGCATCATGATCGCCGCAGGCACGAGCCAGTCGATTACCTATTATGTGCGTGTACAAAACCAGAATCGGCTTGCAGGCAGCAAAATTTCCATATACGGTTGGGATTTTAACAGTGCCACTTATGAAAAGAAACTGGGCACCTTTACCGTACCCTCAAGCTATTCACCAGCGCTTCCGTCCGGGCAAAGTGCCAACGTAATCGTAAACGGCACACCAATGAAATTGCAGCCGCAACAACTGCAAATCGTCAATTTTAACGGAAAACGTTATGCACGATTGACCGTTACTGTGACCCATCTGGGCAGCGGGTTATTAAGCTCATTACCGTATACGTCTTATTTGCAAGCAACAGGTGGTGCCAGCTATCCGCTCTCACTGGATCAGTCCAGTCGTAAGCTTGATATACAACCAGGCGAGACGAGTACGGTGCAGTATGTAACAGCGATTCCGAGTGCGTTACAAACGAACAATCTGCTCATGCAAATTACACAAACAAATAGCTCAACCGACAGCAAAACCGATACCGCATCGACTGCCGCCAGTCTCGAACTACCTATCGCTTCATTCAAACTGCCTGCCGCCAGTGCATCCAGTCTGACGGTACCGGTTGCCCAATCACGCAAGTTGATGATCGATGGAACGACGATTGAGACACAACTTCGTGCCGCTACGATGTCTACGAGCGGTAATAAAGCGACATGGACATTGCAATTCCGCTTAAAAAATACAGGCGGCAAAACGATCGTATTGCCTGCTTACGAAACGGCGATTCGTTCGGCAGAAGGCTACACATTCCCGATTACGACGAAAGCTTTTGCCAGTCTTACCCTCAAACCGCTGGAAGAAAAGCTCATTCAGCTAGCGACCACAGTGCCGTTACAGCTCAAGCAACAACAGCTGCAATTGCAATTGATCGAGCCTGCGGTAACAGCGCAAGATAGCGGTGCCAATGCGGTGCCAACGACCGATACGGCGCGGACGGGCACAGCGATTATTTTGCCGACTGCCTTTTATATGATTCCGTACAAACAGGAACAGAGCCAATCGATTCAGACCGAATACACATTCGATAACAATTACGGCAGCTTTGGCGTGACTGTACAATCGGTGCAACGCCTGCCGTGGACGAGCGACGATATCGTTGTCACCAAGTTCACACTGCGTAATAGTGGAACAGACGCTGTTAATGTGCCGACGCTAGGGGGCTGGATCAAAACGGGGAACGATCGCAGCAGCCGCTCGATCCAGCTTATTGCCGAGAACAATAACAGCTCACTTGGTGCCGGGGAAAGCCGTGTTTATTATGCGGTAGCGAATTTAGATACCGGGCTGGACATCGATCAATTGAAACTGGAACTTGCTCCGACTGCCGATGTAGCTTCCGATAGCACTGACCAAACGGCGGCATCGACACTGGACAGCAGCAATCCGTTTCTGTCACTCCTGCTCGGACAGCCTAATTCAGCCGTTACACACATCGCTAGTGGAAACGCCTTCCACATAACGACAAGCGGCAAAAAAGCACAGCTTAACGAACGTCGTACATTAACGTATGGCGTACAGAGCCAAAAGATCGTGTATACCGAGCTAGAACTAAAAAACGAAGAAAAACACAGCACCGCTTCATCCCGTCTAGTCGCTTATTACAAAACACGTGCTAATGAATACTATGAAGCTACAGTCGTACAGCCAGAACAATCAATCGGTCCGGATGGCAAAAGTCTAATCAACGTATCCGCCAAACTACCTGCTTCAGTAAACACATCCGAGCTGACACTATATGTTGGCGAAGCGATTACAGATGGCAAAATGGCGACTGCCGGCACAACGCCTACTGGCTATATTAACGCTACCGAGCTTACCCTTCGTCCACAGACAACTCCGATCGTTGCTGGCGTCAGCAGTGAGATGGATTTGTTCCCATACCGTTTTGCGCTTAATAGTGTAACCGGATCACTAAATCAAGGTGAAGACAGCATGGCGATCAATATGACATACAGCTTAAGCAAAGATAATACGTACACGATGGGCACCTACGGACATACGCTTGTGTTGCAATGGATCGACCAGAATGGACGCGTACAAGAGAAAAGCTTTGCACCAGGCACAGACTTGACGCTTGGCAAATCGATCCCGTACTCGCTCACACTAACAAGCAATACGTACAAAACGAGCACAGGCGGTCATTTTACGATCAATGCGTATGACGAATTCCAAGGTGAGCGCATACTGCTTGGTGCACAAAGCTATCCGATCGACTTTGCCGCGGTCATCATTCCACCGACTACTTCCATGCAGAGCAGTAGCAATATGTCAGCCAATAACGGAGGTTCTCATGCATAACAAAAAGAAAATCTGGATCACCGCATCGGTCGTCGCCGCGCTTGTTGCCGCCTCTGCTACCGTTTATCTGTTATGGCCCAAACAGACGCAAGAAACAGTAATCGATGCCACACCGTCGATCGCTGTCCAAAAAAGCGAAATTACCGTGCTAATTAAAGGTTCAGGCCCAGTCAAAGCTACGAATCAGACCGTTGTGTACACCGAGCAGGAAGGCACGATTCGCCAAGTCGTCGGCAAACTGAATGCGCACGTCCAAAAAGGACAAGTACTCGTTAGCTACAAACCAAAAGACAACACCAAAGACGTAACCGAGCAGCAAAATACACTCAAACAGCAGCAAAGCGATCTGCATGCCAAACAAGAGCAATACAAACAGCAAATGATGGACAACACCGCTCAGACCGAGCTGGACAGTACCCATCAAGCGATTGAAAAAGCAAAGGATGATATCACCACTACTCAAACCGAGCTGGCGCGTCTGCTAAAAGAGCAAGCGGCACCGGCTCCACTGCTTGCCCCTGCCGACGGAACGATCACCAAAGTGAATGTGTTTGCTGGCAGCGCCACGAGCGCGGGAGCTGAAGCATTTACGATTGTAAATTATCGCGATTTGAGCGCCACGATTCAAGTGGACGAACTGGAAATTTTAAAAGTTCGTCCTGGTATGAAAGCGACGCTTACGCTCGATGCGATGCCTGCGCAAGCGTTTATCGGGCATGTCGCTTCCATCGCTAATGAAGGTTCTGCCAAAAACGGTGTTTCCACCTTCGGCGTCACGATCCATCTCGATGATCCCGGTCAAATTAAAGCAGGCATGTCAGCACAAGCGAACATTCTCGTACAGCACAAACAAAACATTCTTGTCCTACCGATCGAATCGATCATTCAGCAGGGCAATCGTTATATAGTCAATAAGCTGGACAGAACGACCCAACATTCGCCAGCATCCCCACCACCGACCAAAGAACAGCCGATTACGGTCGGTATTCACGATCAGAGTCAAGTGGAAATCGTAAGCGGATTAAAAGAAGGCGATCTTATCAGCGTTCCCTCCTCAGATATGAGCGGTCTTAGCACAGCGACGAGTAACGCCAATCAAGGTGCCAGCGGCTTGACGAGCGATAGCCAGACAATGACCGATGCCAGCACAACGGGCACGACCGGTGTAACAGATAGCACATCTTCTTCTACTGGCATCAACAGCGGTGATGCCACAAGCAGCAGTACCGGTAGCGGCGACAGCAGCAACTCCAGTAATGGAGGTGCATAATCAGATGGAACCGCTCATACAGATTGAACAGATGTCGCACGGCTATAAGATGGGCGGACAACAGATGCCGATTTTGCAAAACATTTCGCTTACGGTGCATAAAGGGGAATTTGTCGCCATTATCGGGCCTTCCGGTTCTGGCAAATCAACGTTAATGAATATGATCGGCTGTCTCGATTTGTCCAATAGCGGCGATTATATGCTGGATGGGCATAATGTGCGCAAGCTGTCCGATAATCGACTCGCCAGCATTCGTAACGAGAAAATCGGCTTTATTTTCCAAAGCTTTAATCTGCTGCCCAAGTTATCGGCAGTGGAAAATGTAGAACTGCCGCTCATCTATCGCGGACTGTCCCAACGCGAACGTAAACGACGAGCGATTCAAGCGTTACAGCAAGTCGGGCTGGAAGAACGGATGCACCATCGTCCTAACCAACTATCCGGCGGTCAGCAGCAACGGGTGGCGATTGCGCGCGCACTTGCCGGTAATCCGCCGCTGCTGCTTGCCGACGAACCGACTGGGGCGCTTGATACCCATACCGGGCATGAAGTGATGCAAATGATCCAACGGCTGCATGCACAAGGGCATACGATCATTTTGATTACCCATGATCTGGACATCGCCCAGCAAGCGAAGCGAGTTGTGCGCATTCAAAATGGGATGCTGACCGAGGACCGGAGGAATGAAGTATGATCTTTTTTCAAAGTATACGGATGGCGCTGCTTAGCATTATCGGCAATAAAGTACGCTCATTTTTAACGATGTTGGGCATTATTATCGGGGTGTCATCGGTTATTTTGATCGTGTCGCTCGGGCTTAGCTTTAACAATCAGGTGAGCGAGCAGTTTGGCGATCTGGGCACTGATCTGTTGTCCGTTAATATTTTCGGGTATGGAGCGGTGACGTCAATGACAGCGGAGGAAGTGAATGATCTCGGTAATATTCCAGGCATAGGCGGTGTATCACCGACCATTTCCGGTAATGTTACCGCCAAAAACCGCAATCGTAATACCGACGTATCGATCGAAGGTGTACTGCCTGCCTATGAATATGTAAAAGATTTTCATGTACAACGTGGACGTTTTTTGCTACAAATCGATAATCAGTATCGGCAAAAAGTCGCTTTGATCGGCACCGAAACGGCTACCAAGCTGTTTGGCATGCAAAACCCGGTCGGGCACGATATACGGCTAAATGGCGATACGTTTACGATCGTTGGCTTGCTCAAAGCAAAAGGCAGCAGTTTAAGCGGCTCCAATGACAATAAAATTCTAATTCCACTCGCTACAGCCGAGCGCTTTTTACAAACGAAAGGCATTCAATCGTTTGAGGTCAAAGCGCGTGATCCGCAGCAAATTCCTGCTATTAAAGCACGACTGCAACAAGTAATGACAGACAAGATTGGCGATCCGTCCGGCTTTGATATTTTTGATGCACAGGCGATGATCAAATCCGCGGAGAAAACGACCGCATTGCTCGCCGCTTCCCTTGCTGGCATCGCTGGCATTTCACTAATTGTGGGCGGTATCGGTATTATGAACATTATGATCGTCTCGGTTAATGAACGCACACGCGAAATTGGCATTCGCAAAGCGATCGGGGCGAAGAAAAGTAATATTTTGCTGCAATTTATGATCGAATCGATTTTTCTCAGTACGCTCGGCGGCAGCTTTGGCATTGGCACCGGGCTTGGACTCGTCTGGATTGCCGGGCATTTCACTCCGTTTCAAATTCAATATGCATGGAGTATGGTAGCGATCTCGTTTGCATTTTCGTTTGTGATCGGTGTGCTATTTGGCATCATTCCGGCGCATAAGGCAGCACGGTTGCGACCGATTCATGCGTTGCGTACGGACTAAATAATTAACGGGTATGCCAGCGCAGCCGATCTGCTAGGATACAATTGCGTACGGACTAACTAGAGTTAGCCGATACTACTCATTCACGATGTACAGACGAAGCTGGCAACGTATCGCTGCGTTACAGTCAACTTGATGCAGTTGGTGTTCATTGCGTGAACTCATTTCATTTGAAGGATGCTATCTCTAACTAATGAAATAACCACTATGACAATTTAAAGACACTGACTATTGCACACTACGATTAGAGCATCCTTGTAAACGAATCCAGGTATGTTGCCCATCCAACACGATCATGCAAACTGCTCCATCGACCGCATTATTCTGTGCTACAATAATTCCGTAAGCGCCCATAAGATGTCCAAAGGAGCAAAGGTATGACCATTAAACACCGACTGATTATTTCCAACATCCTGATGATTGTCGTACCTGTCATCATTTCCGCGATCATTATCGCAGCCGGTCAGTATATGTCGCTGCAATATTGGAAAGTCAAATATCCGAGCGATCCGTCCGGCTACGATGTGCCTGACACATTGACATCGACCGCGCTTGATTTAAGCCATGATACGAACAATACGCTCGTACAGAAGCGACAAAAGCTGGAAAGCTATTTGCAAACGAATCATATGCGGCTGACTGTGTACGATTACAAATCACGGCGATTGCTGCTTAATATGGGCGATCAAAATATCGATTCTGTGAACACGATGATTGCGGCAATCTGGGCGCTTAACGGTGATGGCAGTATCGTATTGGAAAATTCCAGTTTAACCAGCAAAAAAGTAACGATGGGCGATAAAACGTATCTGATCTCCACCTTTAATGAATATACGCCGCTGGCGGATAATTCCTACAGTACCGAATATGATTCGCTAATTACACTATTTACCGTATTATTCGCGTTAGGCGTGCTCATTACGATCTTTTTTACGAATCGGTTTTTAACGCATTTTGTGTTTAAACATATTAATCAGCCGCTGCATATGCTAATCGAAGGGGTACAGCAAATTCGCGACGGCAATTTGGATACACGTATTCGCTATCATGGCAAAGACGAATTTGCTGGCGTATGTCATGATTTTAACGATATGGCAGAAAAGCTTAAGCAATCGATGCAGCTTATCCAACGCCAGGAAAACAATCGCAAAGAACTGCTCGCCAGCATCTCGCACGATCTGCGCTCCCCGCTCACTTCGATTCGCGCGTATTCGGAAGGGCTGCTGGACGGTGTAGCCAACACGCCTGAAGCGCGGCATAACTATATTCAAATGATCAAAACAAAAGCCGAAGATATCGACCGCATGGTCGCCAAAATCTTTCTCTTTTCCAAAATGGATATGGGCGACTATCCCTATGACCCGGAGCTGCTCGATGTCAATCGTGAGCTGGAATCGCTCGTTCGGGCGACGATCGCGGAATATGCGGATCGAGGGCTCGATATTCAATTGGAACTGGCTGCTGAACCAGCCCGCATTTTCGCTGATCCGTTGCAACTGGACAGCATTTTTACGAATATTATGGAAAATAGTCTGAAATACAGACAACATGAACGCGGTTTGCTACAAATTCAGACGATCGTACAGCGCGAACAAATTATTATTTATTTGACCGATAATGGTCCAGGTGTACCGGAGCAATCGCTTGGTCATCTGTTTGATGTATTTTACCGCAGCGATCCGTCGCGCAACAATCCGAATAAAGGTAGCGGACTGGGACTGGCGATTACCGCCAAAGCCGTCGAACGTATGGGGGGCAGCATTAAAGCATTGCATGCTCCATCCGGCGGGCTGCGTATCATTATTCGTTTACCGCTGATCGTGCAGGAGGAACAAGGATGAAACATATTTTGATTATTGAAGATGATGAAGCGATCGCGGCGATTGAACGCGATTATTTGGAAATTAACAATTTTGCCGTTCAAATTGCCGACAATGGCATTACCGGTGCTGAACTGGCATTGTCGGGACGTTTTGATCTCATTTTGCTTGATTTGATGCTGCCCGGTGAAGATGGCTTCTCCGTCTGCCGCAGACTGCGCGAAAAGCTCGATATCCCGATTCTGATGGTTACCGCCAAACAGGAAGATATCGATAAAATACGCGGACTCGGTCTTGGCGCAGACGATTATATCGTAAAGCCGTTTTCTCCCAACGAAATGGTGGCACGGGTAAAGTCCAATTTGGCACAATATGCGCGCCTCAAAGGCAATCTGGAACAAAACGCACGCGGCGGCAATATCGAGATCGGCGCATTTTTAATCAATATTGATGCTCACCGCGCTTATTTGCATGGGCAGGAATTAGAGTTAAAAAAGAAAGAGTTCGAGCTGCTGCATTTTCTAGTCATTAATTCGAATATTGTGTTTAGTAAGGATGCGTTATACGAGCGGATTTGGGGACTGGATTCGATTGGGGATAGCGCTACGGTAGCAGTGCATATTAATCGACTACGCGATAAGATTGAAGTTGATCCAGGAAATCCCCAGTATATTCAGACAGTGTGGGGGGCAGGGTATCGGTTTCAGTTGTGAAGGTGAGGCGAAGCAGGTTTTGTCGTAGATAAGATGGAATTTGCTTCGGGCTTTTCTTTTGTGATCATGCGATCAGCAGTGCTCAGTAGTGCTCAGTAGTGTTCACCACTATGTTATATTAACGAGTATCATAGTTACTTTGTGTCAATAGCGGATCATCACCTGCTAATATGCCACAAACGACGAATGGCTTCGCCCCTCAAAACAAGGAGCGAAGCCATTATTTATATATAATTTCCTATCATTTGCAACGATTAAACTGTAATTCTACTCCACCGTCACACTTTTCGCCAAATTACGTGGCTTATCCACATCATGCTCCAATGCAAGCGAAGCATAATAAGCGAGCAATTGCAGCGTCACAACCGACAGTGCCGGGCTAAGCAATGGCAATGTTTTCGGGATCGTCATTACATAATCGACCGATTTCAGCAAGTCTTCGCGATGCTCGTCATACGAGATGACCATCACTTCGCCGCCGCGTGCTTTTACTTCTTTGATGTTACTGATCGTTTTCTCCAATACATCTTCCTGCGTCGCCAGCGCGATCACCGGAATGCCTTCTTCGATTAGCGCCAGTGTACCGTGCTTCAGTTCACCCGCTGCATACGCTTCAGAGTGAATGTAGGAGATTTCTTTCAGCTTCAAAGAACCTTCCTGTACGACCGCATAGTCAACGCCGCGTCCGATAAAAAACAGATGCTTATGCTGGGCGATATGCTCGGCATATTTTTTGATCTCTGGTGCCATAGCGAGTACCGTTTCTACTTGCTCTGGCAAAGATTCCATCGCTGCCAATGTAGCCGCGATTTCGTCTGTTGTTTGTGTACCGCGTACTTGAGCCAAATACAGACCGAACAGATAAAAAGCGATCAGCTGGGAAGTGTATGCTTTAGTCGAAGCAACCGCGATTTCAGGGCCTGCCAGCGTTGCAATCACATCATCCGCATCACGAGCGATCGAGCTGCCAACAACGTTTGTTACCGCGATCACATGCGCGCCATTTGCTTGTGCTTCACGCAAAGCGGCAAGTGTGTCCGCCGTTTCACCGGATTGACTAACTACGATCACAAGCGTGTTTTGATCGACGATTGGGGAGCGATAACGGTACTCGGAAGCAACGTCGGTTTCCACCGGAATTTTCGCCAACTTCTCAATGATGTTACGTCCGACCAGACCTGCATGGTATGCTGTACCACAAGCGACGATTTGCACGTTACGGATGTTGCGAATTTGCTCAGCCGTCAGCTTCAGATCGCTGAAATGAACGCCTTTGCCATCGTCATTAATGCGTCCTAGCATCGTATCACGATATGCTTTTGGCTGCTCGTGAATTTCTTTTAACATGAAGTGATCATAACCGCCTTTTTCAGCGGTGACTGCATCCCAGTCCACACGAATCATTTCCCGAGCAATAAAGTTGCCTTCAATCGTCATCAACTCAACCGCATCACGGGTCAGAACCGCCATTTCGCCATCGTTGAGGATGTAGACGTTACGTGTATATTTCAAAATTGCCGGAATATCAGAACCGATAAAGTTCTCGCCTTCGCCTACACCGATTACGAGTGGGCTTGCTTGACGCACAGCAACCAGTTTATCTGGTTCCAGTTCGGTCAGTACGCCAAGTGCAAATGCACCGCGCATGTACGTAACCGCCTTTTGCACAGCTTTCACGATGTCGCCTGCATATTCGCGTGCTACGAGGTGAGCGATAACTTCGGTATCGGTTTCGGATACAAATTGAATACCAGAGCGAATTAGTTCATCTTTCAGTTCCAGATAGTTTTCGATAATACCGTTGTGCACAACAGAGAACTTATGCTGTGCATCTGTATGCGGATGAGAGTTTTCGTCCGATGGTTTACCGTGTGTAGCCCAGCGTGTATGACCGATTCCTGCTGTACCGACAAGCGGATGTTGCTCCAGCTTTGATTCCAGGTTAGCCATACGTCCTTGTGCCTTTATAACTTGCAAACCTGTATCGGTAAATACCGAAATTCCCGCCGAATCGTACCCACGATACTCCAACTTACGCAAACCATCAATCAAAATTTCTTGTGTATTCTGATTTCCAATATATCCAACAATACCGCACATGTTTATATTCCTCCGCTTCAATCATTTATTTTAGAGATGAATCATACATAAGCATGCGGAAAAAGAAGCTTTACCAGGCGTTATTTGTGAATGTACATGTTTCCACCCGCTCTGCTTCCTGCTGCTTATGCACATTCATACGTATAATTAGTTATGATGCACCTGACAGAATCTTTGTCACCAGGATCACTCCTGGCATTTGGATTCCGCTTTGCGGTATAGTGCGTTACCGGAAGGTCCCCGCCGAATGTTTCGAACACCTTCACCTCGTCAGCTCGATGCATATCCGTCCGTCTCTCGAGCTCTGGCGCTTGATCTTGCAAAAGTAACCTCGATCCTCACTTTCCCTATTAGAGTCCAGCTGCTATCGTTTTATCCCTAATGTTACAGTTATATTACAAACAGCAACTCGTTCATTATATGCATCTTTTACGATTATAGCAATGATAAAAATGTGACAGCCGTATGATTGAGCAATGCAATAGGATACACCATCAATATTAACAATATCTTCATCATTAACCTATCATCTCAAACGTTAAACCGCTAGCTGGACGAGGCAGCCGTTTTATTTAGTTGTAGGGATGAATGTATAACTGGCACATCCGATACAACCACGATAGACGAGCATAAGGAGAATCGTACATGCGACAATATTGGCGAAAGTGGCTATAACGTTATATTACACCTATACAAATCCTATATTATTACACTATCATCTCGAAATTATTAACCATAGTCAGCTAAATGGAGTTTCTATTTGATCTACCACTACCGTTTCTGCCTCTCTATCGATATCAAAAAAGAGCATCCCTTTTCCAGGAATGCTCTTAGCTGATACAGCGATCAAACGAGTTCTTTTTTGACTACATCAACAATCTCACCCACATATTGCTCCAGTTCATCCTTATCTGGGCCTTCTGCCATAACACGAATTAGCGATTCTGTGCCGGATGGACGCACGAGTACACGACCGTTGCTGCCCAGCTTCGTTTCTACCCCTTTGACAGCTTCCGCGATTGCCGGATTACCTTCATAACGTGCTTTGCTTTCTACACGTACGTTGACGAGCACCTGCGGATATTTGTCCATCATCGTTTTCAGCTCGCTCAGCTTTTGACCGGATGCGACCAATGTATCGACCAACTGTACAGCCGTCAAAATGCCATCACCAGTCGTAATATAATCGAGGAAAATAACATGACCAGACTGCTCACCACCAAGTGTATAGCCGCCGCGTTTCATTTCCTCCATCACATATCGATCACCAACAGCCGTCTGTGCGGTGCGCAGGTCGAGCTTCTCAGTTGCTTTATAAAAGCCGATATTGCTCATAACCGTTGAGACGATCGTATTGTCTTTCAGCTTACCTGCACGATTCATCGCATCGCCACAAATGCACAAAATATAGTCGCCATCGACTTCTGCGCCTTGATCATCAATCGCAATCAGACGATCCGCATCCCCGTCAAAAGCAAGCCCGATATCCGCTCCATGACGCACAACTTCTTGCTTAAGCAATTCTGGATGGGTCGAACCACAGTGATCGTTAATGTTGAGTCCGTTTGGCTCAGCGCCGATCGTAATCACTTCTGCGCCCAGCTCTTTAAACAATGTCGGTGCCAGCTCATAAGCGGAACCGTTCGCGCAATCCATGACGATTTTTAGCCCTTTAAACGAATGCGTAATCGTCGATTTCAAATGTTCCAAATATTTGAATTTGGACGTATCATCATTTACGATCGTCCCCAGTTCCGCACCTACAGGGCGTGGCAATGTATCATGCTCCGCATCCATCAGCTGTTCGATCTTCAGCTCGGTTTCGTCAGACAGCTTAAAACCATCGCCACCGAAAAACTTAATTCCATTATCTTCAACCGGATTGTGCGAAGCAGAGATCATTACACCAGCGTCCGCTTTAAGCAGGCGGGTAATATAAGCAACTGCCGGGGTGCTGACAACGCCCAACCGAATAATATGAGCTCCGATCGACATCATACCCGCGACCAGCGCAGATTCCAGCATCAAACCCGAGATGCGTGTGTCCATACCGATGACCACAGTTGGTTTCTCGGCACCGTGGGTCAGTACATACCCTCCACAACGTCCGATTTGATAAGCCATTTCTGCTGTAAGCTCTTTATTGGCGACACCACGCACGCCGTCTGTTCCAAAATATTTACCCATGAATTATGCTCCTTATAATTATATTCAGTTGGATATTCTCATCCGATTAGACTAACCAATCCATCATTTGGGCATATCGGTGAATCGGTGCGGATGTGTCCGACCGATTCACCGATGTGCAACTCTTTCTTTATACGTCTTCTATACAGTCGATGTCAATAGCGTGATTCCGAGAGCACGAGCGACCGATTTAATGATACGTGTTGGCGGATACGACAGGTTTGCTCAGCGCTTGATCAACTGTGCTTGCTTGAGGAGTCGAAGCTGTACTACCTGTACCTGACTCGGCAGATGAACTATTACCGTCGTCTGCCGCTGGAGGTTTATCCGTACTGGAGCCGTTATTGCCATTTCCGCCGCCAGAAGGCTCTGTACCATTGTCGGATTCATTGCTTGGTGTTTCGGTGGGATTCGTAGGATTGTTACCTGAGCCATTTCCTGTGCCTGTACTGTTACTCGGCTCTCCCTCCCCGGTATTGCCAGTGGAACCTTCGCTATTGTTTTGCTCGGAATTGCTCGGCGTTGTAGAGCCGCTACTTTCGGTTACCGTAACGGTCACATTCATCTGTTCGCCCGGATTGGACAAACTTACCGTTTCAGGCAATACGATCTGCACAGGCAGTTTGTACGTGCCAACGACGCGCCCGCTTAAATTAACGGTAGCCTTAATATCTTCCGGTTTTACCGCTTGAATCGCATCCGGTGCTCCTTTAATACTGATTGCGACTTGCTGACTTTGCGGGTCGGTAATGGTCGCTTCCAAATTGTTGCCGATTCCAGTAAGACGCACCGGCACATTTTGCACCGTCCGCTCCGAGAATTTTTCGGTCGTAATTTTCACTTGTACCGATGACGGCGAAATGCGATCCGTATCTTCCGGCAAATCAAGCGCCGCCGTAAGCGTAACCGTTCCCGCCTGATTGATCGAACTTAGATTAACAGACGCGGTAATCGATGAACCAAGCGCCGCCAGCTCCGATTGTGAGCCATACACCGTTACTTCATCCGCGCTTACTTCCGTATTTGCCAGCACGAGATTATCCGGCAATTGACCGATATAGCTTAGCGTTAGCGGTAATGTGCGCGATGCTTTACCGATCGGCACTTGCACTTTAACCGTTGCCGGCGAGACGACAGCATCTTTCATCGCTGCACCGCTCTTATCGTATACCGCCAGTGTGACCGTTTTATTGACCGTGTCGGTCGCCCCTGCAATATTAATAACGCCTTGCACACTGCCCACATCGCGCAATCGGCTCTCCGGTAACGTTACGCTCACCTTGTCCGGGCCGTCCACAATGACAGGATCACCCTTTTGATAACCTGCCGCAGGTTCGCCCTCGACTTGAATTTGCGGTATAAACGAATTGGATGTTTTTTCTTCAATCGTTACTTTTACAAAACCTGGCGTAGACGATACATATTGCACACTAGCAGGCGTTTCCGCTACGATTGGCAATGTGACTGTGCCTGCACCTTTAATATCGCTTAAATTCACTTTGGCTTTATAACTGCTCGTTGAAAAGTAAGAAATCAGATCAGACTGTCCTCGCACTTCAATATTGACCGTAGCAGGTTCAATCGATTTTAATACATATTTGTCCTCATCAAATCCATATGGCTGCACTTCCACATTGTTGATCACACTCGTCCCCATTGCAGCGGACGTTGTTGAGGTCGGAATCGTATTGTTGTCCATGTGAACCATAACCCATAGCAAAATGCTCACTACAAGCGCGAGTATTTTGGCGACAGTATTATTACTGATCCATTTGTCCATCATCACGATTTCCCCCCTTCCGCTTCCAGAACGGGAGCTTTTTCTCTGCTGTCACATTAGGCTTAAGCGCTTCGTGCAGCTTGGAAATCAACGATTCTTCATTAATGTCACGCACTACTTGCCCGTTCATAGCAAGCGATACTTGCCCGGTCTCCTCCGATACGATCAGTGAAATCGCATCCCCGACTTCACTAATACCGATTGCTGCACGGTGCCGTGTGCCCAGTTCTTTGCTAATAAACGGATTTTCCGATAACGGAAGATAGCAGGCAGCAGCAGCAATCTGTTGTCCTTGCACAATGACCGCCCCATCATGCAGCGGCGTGTTCGGGATAAAAATATTAATGAGCAGTTCTGAACTGATCACCGACTGCATTTTAATGCCGGATTCGGTATATTCGTTCAGCCCGGTCGTACGCTCAAACACAACAAGCGCCCCGATTTTGCGCCGGGACAAATAGTTAACCGCCTTGATCACTTCGTTAATCATACGCGTAATTTCTTCTTCATCGGCTACCGTACGTCCAAATATTTTACCGCGTCCAAGCTGCTCCAAACCGCGTCGCAACTCCGGCTGAAAAATAATAAAGATCGCTAGTACACCAAACGTAAACGCCTGATTCATTAACCATTTCAGCGTATACAGATCAAACCAGCTACTGAGTGCCCAGACGACGACGAGCACCAAAATACCTTTGAGCAGCTGCACCGCACGCGTTCCACGTACGAGCAAAATGAGCTGATAAATGATATACGTAACAATCAAAATATCGATAATATCTTTAATGGAATCTTTCCAAGTCAAGTCCGCAAAATACTCCATACTGCAACCCCCGTTATGTTCTATCTGGTGGACCTTTAACCTGGCATCTGCCGTCCCGGTTATTTGCTAGAGCATCTGTAATGATAACCGCACTTGAGCACTATTATCCTATTACCCTAACTTGCTGCCAAAATGACGATCTTGGTTGAAAATAAATCAGTGAATTGGCGGCTGCAGACGACCGATGAAACCTGTTCCTATTTTCTTATTTTACACGGTTTTTCATTCAACATGCAAAGAACATCGGCAATGATACAAAAAAAGACGCCATCTTGGCAAGAGGCGCCTTTCGATTCATGATTTAATTGGTAGAGGCGACATCCGCGAATGCAGTTGAAATTTTGTACCAGAGCCAGCCTACTGCTTGATCGATCGTTTGAACTTGTCCGGAGATATGGGCAGTACTTGCTTGAAATACGCTACCGTCGATCACTGTTACATTGCCTTCAACGTCACCGTAAATCCTAGCTTGTCCTTTTTCTATCGTCAAATTGCCGTCAATAGTCTTTCCTTCCGGCACAATAACCGTATTTCCTTCAATCACAACCTGATCCAGATTTTGCCCTTTGACGATCATCTCAGGACCTTCATTCCAAAGCGGCAACGTACCGAGCAAAATAATAAAAAATGCTGCTGCTGCGGTTAAAGCCGGATGGCGTTTTAACCATGTAATCCATGCCGACGACTTTTTGGGCTTTGGCAATGCCTGCATGATCCGGTCAGTGAGCTCATCAGATACTGGCGGCTTGCGGTGATTGACAGCAAACAAGAGCAATTCAGTTTGCTCCAGCTCTTTAAAAACGGCTCGACATTCCGAGCATTCAGCCATGTGCTGCTTCAGCTCTGCTGCCCGTTCATCCGAGAGATCGCCGTCCAAATACTCATGAATATAGGAGACGGCCAGTTTGCAATCCATATGAGCCATTCCTTTCTCGTAAAATAGTGCCTCATGCATCATACCATAAACGGCAATGTGCATGGAACAGCGAATACTCTGTTAAATACGCTGCAACTTTAGTAACGTTTCAAAATAAACGAAGATTTTTACAAAATTCTCCTAGCGATGATTCATACGTAAATAATAGTGTATCGTAGGCATAAGCAGCTATATCGTTTCATCTATCAACGATTTATATATGTGTCTACGTATAGCATCGCTGTTTGCGATAGCATTCCTGCTTTGCTCACACGAATTATGCAAGGTCGGCAATACTTTTGTTTACATTGTTTATCGACTTTGGAAACTTAGAAATACATACTGATGTCCTCTACACCGTTGCCGCTGACGATTCATGCTACTGCTCGTATGGCATGCCGCCTAAAATAAAGCTCTTTCGCCACTGATTCGCGCTTAACGTATACGGTATACACAATACATAGCATCCATCATCAAAAAAACAATGTCCGCAAACATATTACAATTTGTTTTCCAGCTTTTTGCGCAAAAATTCCCGCCCACGGTGCACACGCGTTTTAATCGTCGTCACCGGCATATCCATCACTTCGCTAATTTCCTGCAGTGATAACTCCTGCAAATACCGTAGCACCATCACCGTCTTGTATTTGTCCGGCAGCGAATCGATCGCCTGATGAATCAGATGTTGTGTTTCGGTCAGCATATATTCACTCTCCGGCGTACGCTCATCACCAGGAATGAGCGCATAGCCATCGGTATTATCCTGATCGTTTAACTCGGCATCTAGCGAGAAGCTCGGCTTGCGTTTACGCAATCGATCAATACACAGATTCGTCGCAATCCGATAAATCCAGGTCGAAAATTTTTGTTTTGGATCATAACGATCCAGATTTTTATATACTCTCAAAAACGTTTCCTGCACGACATCTTCCGCCTCATGCCGATTGCTAAGCATACGATAACCGAGGTGAAAGAGTTTATCCTTATATAAATCCACGATCTCGGCAAATGCGCGCTGATCACCCTTTAGCGCCAGCTTCACCAGTCTCGTATCCAAATTATCCACCATCACTCCCCCAAACTATGTTCCCAATATGTATATGACGCACTCGTTTAACCCGTTACAGTCCACTTAAAATCGTACTGGATGATTCGATAAATTGCAATGTTAATCCATCAGTAAATATACAATTTGTTAAATTTCGACTGTAATTTATTCATTTTAACATAGGATCGTAAAATTACTGCTATCAAAACACGCTAGTGGCACACGCTAGTGGCACACGCTAGTGGCACACGCTAGTGGCACACGCTAGTGGCACACGCTAGTGGCACACGCTAGTGGCACACGCTAGTGGCACACGCTAGTGGCACACGCTAGTGGCACACGCTAGTGGCACACGCTAGTGGCACACGCTAGTGGCACACGCTAGTGGCACACAAAATGGAGCGGACGTATACCGTCCGCTCCATTTTGTATTACCTTAGCAAGTATCACAACATATGAATGTTCAGATCAACCTGTATTGCGCAGACCGGCTGCAATGCCATTGATCGTAAGCAATACTTCACGCAGCAACTCGGCATCATCTGAGCCATCTTCACGAATCGTACGCAGCTCGCTCAATAGCTGAACTTGCAAATAACTCAGTGGATCAACATACGGATTGCGCAGACGCACCGACTCTTGAATGACCGGCACATTATCCAAAATCTCTTGCTGACCGCTAATTTGCAGCACCAGCTCACGAGTCAAATTGAATTCCGCTTCGATCATACCGAAAATACGGGCACGCACTTCATCATTTTTGCACATTTTGGCATATTCCTGCGCGATCATCAGATCAGCCTTCGCAATCGCCATTTGCAATGTATCGATTAGCGTCTTAAAAAATGGGAATTCCTTATACATCTGCTGCAGTGTCGCCATATTTTCCGGCTTGTTCTGATAAAAATGCTGGATGCCCGTACCGGCTGCATACCATGCTGGCAGCAAATAACGGCTTTGTGTCCAAGCAAACACCCACGGAATCGCCCGCAAATCTTCAAAACGATCGCTGTTTTTGCGTTTGGATGGACGGGAACCGATATTCAGCTCACCTACTTCAGGCAATGGTGTCGATTGTTTAAAGAAACTCATAAAGTCCGGATCACGGAAAATTAAGTCTTGGTACTTATTCAGCGACACTTCCGAAATGCCGCGCACAATTTCGTCCCACTCCTGATTGTTTTCACCAGCAGGCTCGCCCACTTTGGCAATCATCGCTGAAGTGATCAGTGCCGAAATCGCCTGTTCCAAACTGCGATAAGCGATGCCTTGCAGCGAGTAACGAGAAGACAGCACTTCTCCTTGTTCGGTAATTTTAATACCGCCACCGATCGTATGAGGTGGTTGCGCCATAATACTGCGATCAAGCGACATACCGCCACGACCGAGCGCTCCACCACGACCGTGGAAAAATTTAAGCTTAATGCCGTATTCCTGTCCCATCGCCGTAATATCGTTTAATGCGAGACGTAGCTCCCAGTTCGCCGTCACTACGCCACCATCTTTATTACTGTCAGAATAGCCCAGCATAATTTCATGCAGATTGTTCATTGCAGCCACACCTGCACGATACGCAGGCAAATCAAGCACACGGCGCATAATCGCAGGTGCTGCATGCAAATCGTCGATCGTTTCAAACAACGGCACCGCTTGAACCGTACAATGCACCGAACCGTCCGGCAACAGACGGAACAGACCCGTTTCTTTAGCAAATACCATTACTTCAAGAATATCGCTTGCCCCTTGCGTCATACTGATCAGGTAGCTGGAAATACAAGTGCGGCCAAATTCCTGCTGTGCACGGGCAATCGTCCGATATACAGCTAAACATTCCGCTGTGCTATCGCTATAATGGAAGTAAGGCGAAGTGAGCGGACGCGGATCAACGAGCAGTTTGCCCAGCAATTCGATTTTGTCATGCTCGCTCAGCTTGGAGTAATCGTCCACAATCTGCATGCCCGCCAAAATTTCTTTTAGCGCATTTTCATGCTCCTGACTATGTTGACGTACATCCAGTGTAGCCGTATGGAAGCCAAATAGCTCCACCTGGCGAATCATTTTCTGTACATGCGTATCCGCGACATAGTCTGCATAATGATGGCGCAAACTTTTATCGATCGTCCACAAGTCTTCCAGCAGCTCGGATACGTCATTGTAACGCTCCAGTGTGCCTTGCTTCGATTCGTCCACTATATTGTTCAGCTTGCGCAGCATATAGGCGATTTTGATACGGTAAGGCTCGTTTTCATTGTTCCAGCTATATGTTTTTTCGATCGTAACGTGAAGACGGTCCTTCTGAATCGAAGACAACAGCTCCTCGGATACATCGATAATCGTTGTACTAAAGCTAAGCGAGTTCATCATTTCACGCAAAATGCGCTGATATTCGCGAATCGCCAATTTACGCTGCATCTGCAATGTTTTCCAGGTTACATCTGCCGTTACGGACGGGTTACCATCACGGTCACCGCCGATCCAGGAACCGAAACGCAGAAAGCCCGGTACATGCCAGTGATGATCCGGATAATGCTTGGCAAGCGAACGCTCAAGCTCCTGATACAGCTCTGGCAATACATCGAATAATGTTTCATGAAAATAATACATACCGTTTCGCACTTCATCCAGTACCGTCGGCTTGCGATCACGCAGCTCATCGGTTTGCCAAAGCGTAATCACTTCATTCAGAAGCTTTTCACGCAATTGCTCACGTTCACGGAAGGTCAGAGTCGGGTTGTCCAGCAGCTTCACATCTTCAGAGATACGCTTGTGAATGTCAAGAATGACACGACGCATAGCTTCAGTCGGATGAGCGGTCATGACGAGTTCCAGCGACAGATCAGCGAGCAGCGTTTCAATCTCATCAGCTGTAAAATTATGCTTTTTCAATTGTTGTACAGCGCTCTCCATCGAGCCTTTCTGTACCGTCTCTCCAGCAGAACGCTCGTAATCGCGTTTACGGCGAATACGATGATTCTGTTCAGCGATGTTAACGAGTTGAAAATAAATAGCAAACGCACGGATCACCTGATGTCGATTATCCGAATCCAGATGACGGATTAATGTTTTAAACTCATCAAATACTTCTGGCAGCGATACAGCACGCAGCGATTTGCTCAGCTCGCGGATTTTCTCTACAATATCCAATAGCTCTTGTCCGCCCTGATGCACGAGAACTTCACCAAGAATATTCCCCAAAAAGCGTACATCGCGTCGCAGCAAATTGTTCGAATGATTTTTACTTACATTCACAGTCAACTCAGACATGCTTCTCCTCCTATCCTTCCCCACCGGTATTGATTGTATTGAAGGTTAACATCTTCTTCACATCATACAACAAAGTATGTATGAATACTTTAATTAATTTGTAGGTTGTGAGTAATTATGCAAACATTCTGTCAATCATTCATAATGACTTCACAGCGTTATCGCACTACATTATTATACTACAATCGTTTAAAGTGTGAAGGCTAAATTCGTCCTATTGTCAAAATGACCATAATCCCAATCTTATTACACTGCTGCTGTAAGCTTGACCAAGAGTTACAAAATAAATCTCATTTTTCCTTTTCAGCAACTGCACCAGAATAAATGGAACAGATAGTTCCATGCATTTGCTTATACGGACTAAGTGATGTCTTCAAACGATCCTACGTATCATTTTATTGTTCACAAAGGTCGGAAATAAGACACTGTACAGCTTATCCTTTAAAATAAAACATGAATACGCTTGCATTACTATTATTACTTTGCTCGTCCACTATATCTATAATCAGCTGGGCTCACCAAGCACCATCCATCAATATAGAAGTTTCATAAAGCTGTATATAGCAAAAAAAGACCGTTTCCGGTCTTATTCACATGTTGGAGCGGGTGATGGGAATCGAACCCACGCTACCAGCTTGGAAGGCTGGAGTTCTACCATTGAACTACACCCGCGTACAATCGGGATGACACGATTTGAACATGCGACCCCCTGGTCCCAAACCAGGTGCTCTACCAAGCTGAGCTACATCCCGATGTGCAGTAATATGAAAATATGGCGCGCCCTAAGAGATTCGAACTCCTGACCTTTTGATTCGTAGTCAAACGCTCTATCCAGCTGAGCTAAGGGCGCATAATGGAGCGGACGACGGGAATCGAACCCGCGACCCTCGCCTTGGCAAGGCGATGCTCTACCGCTGAGCCACGTCCGCATGGTATGCGCGTGGAGGGACTTGAACCCCCACGTCGTAAGACGCTAGATCCTAAGTCTAGTGCGTCTGCCAATTCCGCCACACGCGCATATTGTGAATGAAGAATGGTGAGCCATGAAGGACTCGAACCTTCGACACCCTGATTAAAAGTCAGGTGCTCTACCAACTGAGCTAATGGCTCTTAATGGCTGGGGATATAGGATTTGAACCTATGCATGACGGAGTCAAAGTCCGTTGCCTTACCGCTTGGCTAATCCCCAACGTTTAAGAAAACGATGGTGGAGACTGAGGGGATCGAACCCCCGACCCTCTGCTTGTAAGGCAGATGCTCTCCCAGCTGAGCTAAGTCTCCATAAGTATTAGTCGTAAAGGTAATGCCGTCAATACAAAACGTTCAAGCGTATTTCCCAGACCCGATAGGCACTGACAAACCTTTACATCTTTAATCTTCTAATAATGATTAAAAGAAGAAAGAAATGACCCGTAGGGGATTCGAACCCCTGTTACCTCCGTGAAAGGGAGGTGTCTTAACCCCTTGACCAACGGGCCTTATTAAAATTTGAAAACAAGCTCTCAACCGGGATCGAACCGGTGACCTCATCCTTACCATGGATGCACTCTACCTACTGAGCTATGAGAGCATGGCTCCCCGAACAGGACTCGAACCTGTGACAACTCGATTAACAGTCGAGTGCTCTACCAACTGAGCTATCAGGGAATATTGTCCGCTCTTACGAGCGGTCGCTTACGCTTTCGAAGTCAGCTCTA
>NZ_JAXSQZ010000009.1:0-204897 GCF_034659835.1 Paenibacillus campi | reverse complement strand
TATTCATACTTTCGCCCATCCAGCGAACGCATCGGCTTCGGCGGCACGTGTGAATGCGAGTGTACAGCAGTGGTATGGGGAATATAGTTTGCCTGCACAGGTGTATGTCGTGCCCAAAGGAACCGATTTGGCGGCATATGCGCGGTCACATGGGGGACTGGATGAGAAGTCACCGATTTTTCTCAAGCAGGGGTTTATTGTCGTCAATTTTAATATGGAAACGATTGTAAATGGCGATATCGCGCACCCGCATTTGCAATATATGCACGCGCCCGGTAGCAATCAATGGTGGGACAAAGAAGGGTATGACCATACAGATGGGAAACGCGATCATATGCTGACCGATCCGTATGGGGTACAGTATGAGGTGGCAGATGGGGATGTATTGTTTTATGATACCGATCATAGTGTGGTAGATGATTATACGAGCCGTGGCACGCATTGAGTGTGGAATTCAAAAGGCTTGATCGCCCATTCGGCATAACAATAATAGAGGAAATCTGATCATATTATCTATTTATGTAACTTATATAAATTTAACACTATAAAATAATATGGAAATTCGATCTGGAATTGACTCGGGAAGTATTGTGAAAATAACAATATATGAGTTTTGAGTTCAATCGAATGAAAGAAAATGATATCGTCATATTTGCATAAGTTTAAAATAAGTACAAAATACTAATAAACAATTTTCTGAATGGAATACTATTCAGAATGTAGATTTTAGAAATAACCGGTTGGTTGATACGTATATGAACGATACAACAGGGCGAAAATGAATCGATTTTCCTTTTAAGTTGATATGACTTAGGTTGCTATGACGTATATGCGTTAATTGTATTGATATGTGTGCTATATAAGTTATATACTTAGCAATAAGATATAGAGCGTTTCGGTGGGGCGATCACGGCGTAGCCTTCCATAAGGAGGTGATGCCATGATCGCACTTGTTTGGATTGAGCTTGTTGATGTGTTAAAGATGATAGCGGCTTTGCTTAGTATTGTACTTAGCGGACGCAAAATGTATCGTCTTTGCCATTTTGTTTATCGCAAGCTTAAAAACAAGCGGAAAAAACCCACCGAGTAAGGTTAGCGACCCTCGGTGGGTTTTCGTAAATTAATCGTCACATAGCACGCCGTGCGTTCTACCATGCTTTGTATCCTATAGCTCTACCGTTGGCGCGGTAGGGCTATTTCTGATTGTGGTTACCGCAATTATATACTAATATTAGTATCCTTTCAATATCGATTTGATTGATTTGTAACACGTTACATTGTGGATATAGATACGATTATTTTAATGTTAAGCCTCGATTCACGTACACATAACGACTGCTGCACCTATCAACCTTTCCAACTTTTCAATTCCTCATACGCCGCCATAATTTGGTCATAATCCTCACTACCTTTAGCAAAACCAGTCACATCGCTCACAACTGCCCCTACGCCTTCGGCTTGGATGCGTCCTTGCAGCTCGGCGGATTGGGGGTCATTGGCATTGTCGTAATGGAAGGCGGCGGCTGCGCCTTGTAGCAGATGGTCGCGACCGAGTCCAAGTTCAGCCGCCATATTGGCAGGGCCGATTAGACGATCAGCAGAGCCGAGCTTGCGCAGTGGCTCGCGTCCGACACGAATCACTTCATCACGGATATACGGATTTTTGAAACGGGTTTCGATTTTGTCGATATAGTTGACATGTTCGTCAGCATCAAAGCCGTGCTTTTTCACCAGCGCCGCACCGCTTTGTTCCATCGCTGGGCGCACGATCGCACGTATCGATTCGTCTTGAATGCTCTGATCGATCGTTTCGATGCTTTTTAGGAAACCAAGATAAGCGGTGATTGCATGACCCGTGTTGAGTGTGAACAGCTTGCGTTGTACGTAGGCAACCAGATTGTCGGTTAATTTCATGCCGTCGATCTGCGGTGTGCCGCCTTTCAGTTTCGGTTCTTCCACAATCCATTCATGGAACGCTTCGACACCAACGTCAAGCAGATGATCGCCCTGGAATGGAGGCACGATCCGATCGACCGAGCAGTTGGCAAAGCCGACATATTCGTGTGCATACGCTTTACCTGCTGCGGACAGATGGGTTTCTACCTGTTCTTGCAAATGGCTCGTTGCACCGACCATATTTTCGCAGGCGATAATATTAAGCGGCCCGGCACCAGCATGACGGCGCGCTTCGATGCCTTGTGCGATCGTTGGCGCGATAAATTTCAGTACATTTGGACCAACCGCTGTTGTGATCATTTGTGCGGTGGCGATCTCGTCTACAATCTCTGTGCTATTGGACAGGCAGCCGGATACGTTTGTAATCGTTTGTACGCTTTTTTCCAGATCGAGAATGTGGATGTTGTAGCTCTTTTGCTCATTGAGCGCAGCGATCATTTTTTCGTTTACATCGGCAAATACGACATGATAACCAGCATTGGCAAGCAATGCTCCGATAAATCCACGACCGATATTGCCTGCTCCAAACTGAATTGCTTTTTTCATAGCGTGCACCTCCATAAGTATAGAGCAGCTTGTCATTTGCAGTAATATTCAGATAACCAGAAGATTGGTTTTCATAAATGATTGCATAGGCAAGCTGCGCTGAAATCAATTGACGATGTGTTGAGTAGCGATGTGATTGAGCTAATGTCTTGGCAATTATTAATTCCGATCATAATCGCACATAGGTTAGCGCATGGACTAGCATTAATCAGAGCTTTGAAGCTGCTGCAATTGCTTACATATGGCAGACAATAGCATCCTATCAACGCTCAGCTTTACAGTAGTTCGCATACTGGACGTTGTACAAAAGAGACAATATTACGGATGCATCAACCAGCGCCCACTATTGAATAAACAGGTTAAATCAGCAGCCATCTCGCTGCTGATTTAACCATTATTGCTCTGTATAATAACAGTAGTTTGATCGTGTAGAGCAGCGATGTTCTCCTGCTATGATTCCAGTGTATCTTTCATAAAGATGGAGTGAATCAGACACTGAATGTAAGCTGGTCAGCCGACTAGCTAAAGTTTGTTCAACCGTGCCGACTACATCCGTTTAAATCGAGAACGTACGATAAATCTCGTTGGCATCCGTTACTTTGGACAGATGCTGTACAACCGATTCGTCTTCGATCGTTTCAGCGATTTTGGTCAAAATTTGCAAATGCTCTCCGCCTGCACCGGCGATGCCGATGACGAGATACGCTTTGCCACCTTCAAACTCAACGCCTTGTGGATATTGCAGCACGACGATACCGGATGTTTGAATTTGCTTTTTCGCTTCACCAACACCGTGTGGAATGGCGACGCCGTTACCGATATAGGTGGTCGCTACTTGTTCACGCTCATGCATAGCAGCTACATAGTCCGGTTTTACATAGCCAGACTTAGCGAGCAGTTCGCCTGCTCTACGAATCGCTTCTTCTTTGGACTCGCTTGCCAGACCGAGTACGATGTTTTCTTGGCGCAGTACACTCGTGCCAGCCGCAGCGTTACTTTGTGTATCTGCGACGATATGCGGCGCGTTATGGCTCAGTACATCGCTCACTTCTTCACGTACACCAGCCGCTTCTTTCGGGATCGAGGAGGCTGCATTGCCAGCCGCAACGTCTTTTAGCTTTTGGATCATTTCATCATAGATCGGGTTGTTAATAAAATTGTCGATCGAGACATGCTGTGCATTAGGCGCTTTACCGCGGGCACGGCTAGTCAAGTTTTGCTGTGTAACGACGATGTCGGCATCGCCTGGGATCGAGTCAATCGCCGAGTTGGTTACTTGAATCGGCAGACCGGCTTGTTGCACTTTTTTGCGGAACGACGATGCGCCCATTGCGCTGGAACCCATACCTGCATCACAAGCGAATACGATTTTGCGAACATTACCGGTTTGCAGATCGTTAGCACTGGACAATGCGGGTGCAGTGGCGCCACCGCCAGTTTTCATACTTTTAGAAGCAGCTTGTGCTTTTTCCAAATCGCCTTCACCTACAGGTGAACGACGCAGGAAAAATGCAGACAGCAGGAACGATACGATAGCAGCCGCTGCAACACCAGCGATAACTTGCAATATGCCACCTTTTGGCGCGAGCGCCAGAATAGCGATAATACTACCTGGAGACGCTGCACTTGTCAGACCGCTACCGAGAATGCTGTTCACAAATACACCAGCCATACCACCAAGCGTAACCGACACGAACAGGATCGGTTTCATCAGTACATAAGGGAAGTAAATTTCGTGAATACCGCCGAAAAATTGGATAATGATTGCGCCTGGTGCAGAAGCTTTGATTGTACCTTTACCAAACAACCAGTAGGCAAGCAGTACGCCAAGACCTGGACCTGGATTCGCTTCCAGCAGGTAGAAAATCGATTTACCTGTTTCCAGCGATTGCTGTGCGCCCAGCGGTGTGAAAATACCGTGGTTGATCGCATTGTTCAGAAACAAGATTTTACCAGGCTCTACGAATAAAGAAACGAGCGGCAGCAGATCATGCGCAACGAGGAAGTTTACGCCTGCTTCAACGAGATGAGTAAAACCTTGTACGAGCGGGCCGATGCCGAGATAGCCGACAATCGCCAGCGCCATCCCGATAATACCGGCGGAAAAGTTGTTAACGAGCATTTCAAAACCAGCTTTAATTTTGCCTTCAATCGCTCTGTCGAATTGTTTGATGACCCAGCCGCCGAGCGGACCCATAATCATCGCACCGATAAACATTGGAATGTCCGCACCGACGATGACACCCATCGCTGCAATCGCACCGAGTACACCACCGCGATGATCGTGTACGACTTTACCGCCTGTATAGGCGATCAGCAGTGGCAGCAGGTAGGTGATCATTGGGCCGACCATTGTGGCAAGGGTCGCGTTTGGTACCCAACCTGTCGGGATAAACAATGCTGTTAACAAACCCCATGCGATAAATGCGCCGATATTCGGCATCACCATCGAGCTAAGAAAGCGTCCAAATCCTTGTACACGGTCGCGTGCACTGCGTTTGGCTGGAGCAGAAGTAGTAACTGTGCTCATAGTTGTTCAACCTCCATCATATATTGTTCAATTTTACGGGTATATAAATCCCGCATCATACCGGATATTTCGGATTTCAGCTCAGACGGTTGTTCCGAGACGAGCCTTGTAACAAAGCCAGGGCGATCGATTAGCGATTTGCTCACTTCATTAACTGCTTCCAAATACGATTTGCTGCTGTCCTTCGGCGCGAGCAGCACGATGGCGGCGTACAGATCAACCGACTGTGTTGCCGCCTGAATCGGTGCAGCGAAACGAATAATACCGAGAAACAGTTTGGACACGACGCTAGAACGGCAGTGCAGCAAAATTAGTCCATCTTGCGATAACACCGTTTCGCCCATGCGCTCACGTTCATGCAGCTCTTGCTCCAATCGATTGGCGCGTTCCGGCGAATTCGTGAACAGAACAGCAAGCTGATGGATCAATTCGGTCACCGACTCGGTACGAAAACCGTCGCGGATGACCAGCCCAGCGGTCAGATCGAGCACACCAGTCACCGTTTCTTTATGCGAGCCGAGTGTGTCGGTGAGCCGTTCTGCCGGATCGGAAGCACGCTGTATTTGCGGACGGTTTGTGCTGCGCAGTTCCAGCCGGGATAGCGTTTTGCGGATATCGTTAATATCTTCCGGCGATAACAGTGGCGATACGCGTACGGTTGGGATGCTGCTATCCACCTCAACGGTCGAGATGATCACATCGGCACGTGTTTCCATTTGTACCGCTTCCGAAGATGAGACGACATCGATAATGTGCAAGGACGGAAACTCGCGTTTGACGCGAATCGAGAGCAGACTGGATGTGCCCATCCCGCTGGCGCAGGCGATAATCGCTTTCAGTGGACGGGTCTGGGCGGCGGCATATTCGGACATCGCACCGATATGCATCGCCAGATAACCAATCTCTGCTTCCGGCACCTCACGCCCGGTAAATTCAGCAAGTAGCCGTGCACATTTGCGAGCGATTTCAAATGTCGGCGCGTATTGCTCTTTGATCTGAGCGAGCAGCGGATTGCGAATGTCGAGTCCAAGCCGCAAGCGCTCAATCGCTGGACCTAGGTGATTAATAAACCCGGCAAACAGCTTGCTATTGTCTTTCAGCTCAAAGCCGGTTTCCGCTTCCGCCATCTTCAAAATGTCACGCGCCAGCTTGACTAGCTCAAAGCTGACATGTTCGTAATATGAATCGGACTCGGCACCAAGCCGTGTCTCTGCTCCTTTGAGATGCATCGTAATATAACCTAGCTCATCTTCAGGAATCGCAATCTGAAACGATTGCTCCAGCCGCTGGGCAAGCTGGCGAGCGATATCAAATTCATTTAATTGCTTCAATTCATCGAGTATGCGCGGAGCGATCGTAATACGTTGCCCACTACGAATGCGCTCAATCGCCAGCGCGAGATGGACGGTTAGCCCGATATAAGCACTGTCGGTCAGTTTCATATGCATATCGCGTTCCAGTAAGCCTAAATACTGCTGAAGCTGATCCATCATGCCGTCATCGACCAGGTTCAGCAGCCGATTGCGGATATGAAATTGCACTCGTCCCGGTTCCTCATCTGGCGGAAAACGATGACGCACGAGATGAGTCAATTGATACTCGTCAACGCTTTCATACAATAAATGTACAAGCGCTGAACGGATACTGCTCTCCGTGCCTTCGATATAGACGCCAAGCCCTGGTTTACGAACAAGTGTAATGTCAAAGGACGATAACCATTGTTCAATGCGATCGAGATCATTGCTTAGTGTGCCTTCTGTGACTTTGAATTGTGAAGCAAAAGCATAAAGTTTAATCGGTTCACGAGAAAGGAGAAGTTCGCTGATGATGAAGTAGTGCCTTTCCTCGCGGGTGTAATCTTTACGCGGGGTTTGCCCTTCCAGCTCATGACGTGCGGCATGTAGTGCATGCGACTCACCATCCAAGGCAAGACCGGTTCCAGGCTTGCGAATCAGTTTGAGCTGATGCTGACGTAACCATTCTTCGACAGCCGGCAACTCGCGCTTGACCGTTTTTTCGCTGACGTCCAGATGATCCGACACATCGCGGATCGTAATGTATTCGCCATGTGCACCAATCAAAAACTGAAGCATCATCGTCAGCCTGTCGGTCAGCTTCTTCAAAATCGACAACCTCCTTTCGAACGATTCGATTGTAAACGATACCAAGAACAAGCTGTGCACAAACAGGAATGTGATTCCTTGTTTCAAATTTTATGCTTTTCACGATTCGACATCAATTGAAAGATGTCATAATTTGTCCTTTGTGCATAAGGGACAAAGGTAAACAAAGCCTTGCAAATCAAGGAAAGTCAGCAGAAAGGAGAGAGAAGGTAAAACGGTCGCATGGCGATATATGTACAACAAAACAAGCGACCTGCAACCAAATCGTTTTTGGAATATGACAAATAACGACATTTTGATCTATGCTGAGTGGAAAGGATACATGTAGCAACGTAGCATTCATAAATTTCCATTGGCAAAAATTCCATAAATTTCATGTATACGCTATGTATTAAACCGTGAACAAAGTTGTTTAAACAGGAATCCGGCAAATTGCCAGCAGCGCAGATGATTGCGCAAATAGTACAATTAGACGGAAAAATGGGGGATTTGATGTTGGAAAGCAATGATGGACAAAAAGCGGAGCAGCCCGTACATGCTGTAATGGCTGCAAAGGAGTGCGCATACAAACAGGAGTACATTGACCAAAAATAATTTAAATTTCCAATCGACTTTAAGGTTGAACTGTAGCAATAGTAGTCCATAATTCAAATTAAAATTCAACCTATTTACGGTAGCCGTTTCGCCATAAAAGTTAATGCCGCAAAGAGGATGACGAGACGACATTGCTTCAACCGGAATACGATAGCGGGCAGCACGGCGAAGCGCGCTTATGCCAACTTACACAGAGCTACCCACTATACACATATGCCGGTTAACGCAACAAGAACAGCTAGCAAGCCGAACTATAATTTACAAAGAGGACGGTCAATGCGATGACTTTACTGTCGTATCCGTGTTTGCCGATTGTTCTTGCTCAACCGCATACCACGGATTCAAATGTACAAGCACTTCGGTCACTTGTGCATCGGATTGCATAATGTTTTTTTTCATCAGTCTGGAAATATCATGTCCTTGCTGGATCGTTAGTGTTGCGTCCACACCGATGCGAATATCGACAACGATATAATGCCCATGCTCACGTGCACGGATACGGTCGATCCGTTTCACTTCCGGCATTGCGCTCAAGACGGCGGTATAGGCGTCGATCTTTTGCGGTTGCACTGCCTTTTCCATCAAAATGTCGATCGATTCGCGTCCGGTCTCGTAAGCGAGCTTTAAAATAAGCAAGGCAACGATCATCCCTGCAATCGGATCGCCGTAAGCGAGCAGTTCATAACCGTAATGTTCCCCGATGAGCGCCAGCCCGATGCCGAGAAAAGCGGCTGCTGACGCATACACATCTGCCAGATGATCTTGCGCCGTCGCGATCAAGCCTTTGCTATTCGCCGCGCGCCCTACTTTCATCGTATACATATACAGCGCCAGCTTCCATAACAACGATACCGCTGCGGCGATCAAAGGAATAATATGTGGCTGTACCGGTGGCTCAAACAGCAGCATAATCGAATGATACCCGATATAAAATGCCGCCAACATCAAAATAACCGCTACCATGCTCGCGCCGATCACCTCTGCTTTGCCATGTCCATACGGATGATCTTCATCCGGCGGTATAGCGGAGATGCGCATCGAACCAAGTGCAGTCGCGGAGGCAATCACATCACCGGCATTGTGAATCCCGTCTGCGATCAATACTTGACTGTTAAACAAAAAGCCGACGATCAGTTTAAGCAGCGTTAGTGCAATATTGCTGAACAGGCTGAGCCATGCCGCCAGCATAGATGAAGCATTGGAAATACTCATACATCAAAGCCCCCTGCCTTGAAAATATCGAAGCGATACACTAATCCGCATCAGTCGCTGCATGGATCGGGATATTGATTTCACGACAGCACCAACGCGGATGAGCTTCGCCTGCACCCGAAAGCCACTTGATTAGGGCGTGTCTTCAAACTACTTTACAGGCAACTCTATCCGGTTTATTTTCATTAGACTATGCATACATGCAACGCAGTTCACTTGAAACATAACCATTTTGACGACTGCAATTTCAACTAATGAAATAAGGAGACGACAAAGTTGACGGTTTGAAGACAACGCCTAGCAGCAACAGCTTGCTCAGCGCAAATTCCGGGTCTGTATGGCGATTGTGCGTATACAACCATATGCCATATGCGCGCTGGAAGCAAGTCCATTTTGGATTCATTTGTAAAAGAAGGTGTAGAACTGTGCTTCATCATACCGCACCTATACGGCACAAGTTTTGCAATCGTACATATAGCATAGAACAGGCAAGACAGCTGCCCTCCTGTTGGAGAAACAGCTGCCTTGCCTGTGTGGGTAGCGAGTGATGGGTAATCCGTCATTTTTATTCCATAAATAGTGTAGTCACATAGCATAGTAGCTTGTCTCGGATAAATTCACGGTATGCCTAGTTTATAATTGCTTGACAATGAACACGTTTAGGTATGTGTGAACCTGATTTTTAATTGAGACAGCCTAATAGTACGCTGACCGTTTTAAATATACAGTTTAAACCGGTGTAGATTACCGCTACAAATAAGGACATAAAGTGGATTCAAAGCGAATATTGAAAGCAATAGTTAATCATGCTATAGCATCGTGTTGCCTCAGTAAGCGGAGTGGCGGAACAATGGATAACGATGCATTGTTCACTTAGGGCATGCCTGTTAGCTAGCTTGATTTAGCCTGGTCATATTACTTATTATGCTATAGACATCAGGATTGCGGCTCCAGACAGCGCAACACTTTGTAACTAAAGCCAGGCAGCTCGTGTCCAAGCTGTCCATTATCGAGCGTTAGCTCTTGTTGCTCCAGCACATCTTCCCAGTGATTTGCGCCCAGATCAAGCTCAACCGTTAGCGGCTGGTCAGAGCTGTTCATCATAATGACAAAGCGTTCTTGCTCATCTGCACGCTCGTACACCAGCTCATTGCTGTCTTTGCGTGAATGGAGGAAGCGGAAGCTGCCTTGACGCAGTGCCGGATGCTGCTTGCGCAAAGCGATCACCTGACGATAATAGTCGAACAGCTCGCGATCTTGCTCCTCCTCATCCCACACCATACAGCGACGGCAATCCGGGTCATGCTCGCCTTCCATTCCAATTTCATCGCCATAATATACGCATGGCGCACCCGTATAGGTCATCTGGAACAACACCGCCAATTTTAGTCGCTCCTTATTGCCTTTAGCTACCGTTAATGCGCGTGCGGTATCATGACTGTCCAGCAGATTGAAGGCAACCTCGGTTACTTGTAATGGATAGCGCGACATTTGCGTACCGATTGCATGCGAGAACGTTAGTGCATCGGTTGTATCTTTAATGAAGAAATCGGTCACCGCGTTTTTAAACGGATAATTCATCACCGAGTCGAATTGATCACCTTGCAGCCACGGACTCGATTCATGCCAAATTTCGCCCAAAATATAAATGTCCGGATTGATCGCTTTTACCGTTTGCCGGAACTCACGCCAAAACTGATGATCGACCTCATCCGCCACATCAAGGCGCCAGCCATCAATACCGTATTCTTCCGCCCAATAACGAGCGACACCGAGCAAATACGCTTTAACTTCGGGATTTTCCGTATTCAGCTTTGGCATAAGCGGTTCAAAATCAAATGTATCGTATGTCGGTACACCATCTTCGACCGCGAGCGGGAATTTGCGCACATGGAACCAGTCTTTATAACGCGAATGCTCCCCTTTTTCCTGCACATCGACAAATGGTTTAAACGTTTTGCCGGAATGATTGAATACCGCGTCAAACATCACACGGATGCCTTTGCTATGGCAGGTGTTAATGAGCTTTTTCAGCGTTTCTTCATCGCCAAAATGCGGATCGATCTGCATATAATCTTCGGTATCGTATTTATGATTGGTCGTCGCTTTGAAGATCGGACAGAGATAGATCGCATTAATGCCTAATTCGGTCAAATGATCCAGATGGTCGATAATGCCTTGCAAATCGCCGCCGAAGAAATTGTACCATTCCGGTTTACCGCCCCACGGCAGCGTGCCTTCCGGATCATTGGAAGGATCACCATTGGCAAAACGCTCGGGGAAAATTTGATAAAACACCGCATCTTTTACCCATTCCGGTGTTGTAAACACATCGACCGGATTAATAAATGGAATATCAAACAGACGATCCATATCCGGCTCATTGGCACCGAATTTGTCCTCATCCATCCAGATCGTGTCATTGCCGTCACTAAGCTTAAACCCGTATTTCAGCCGCCGATACGGCGGTTTTACTTCACAATGCCAATAATCAAACAGCTCGTCAGTGGCAAAGATCGTCATCGGCACAAGCTCTTTCGATTTGTCCCAAATGTATTTATCGCCTACCAGTGCAGAAGCTTCAGTCACATCCTGCTTTTTTGTACGCAAACGCAGATGAATCGTTTCCCGGTCATACGGATAACCCCAGTTTAGCTTTGGACGATGATAAATGGCTTCGATCAGCATAGTGATGCCTCCTGTAATGATTTGATATTCAGATGAACACGCGGTACGTGGGATTGATCATTGTGCTGGTGGCGGTATGTAGATCGGTCGCCCACACTTTCAGTTGAGCATGGGGATCGATAGCACTGATCCTAATCTTATGTATCTTTGCCTATATAAACGCCAGCCGTACACGTATCGACCACATGATCATATATTAACCCTGTCTGCGTAGTTAGTAATCGCTAGGTTGAGCATAAGCTGTATCATCATGAGCGTTCATTCATGTGCTACCGCTCAGATGGAGCTTAATACGACGTATCCTAACCGATCATCTGCTTGTCGAAAAATGAATAGACAGTTATATGAGTGTGATGATTCGATGTAATGTTTGCTCAAACTGAACATGTTAATGAGTTTATCGTTTAGGAAATCGAAATTGCAGTTGCTGGATGCAGTTGATTTGAACGCTAGTGAAAACATTATGATCTAGTTTGTTGTCAAAATGCACATAAACGAAGCTGAAAAATATTCGATTAATTAATACTATGAGTTTAGTCGGGTTTATGTTAAACTGTAACAGTTGTATGGACTCAACTGTAAAAAAGTTAAGAAAAGGAGAAATTTATGGATACTTTATTAATCATCCTTAACGTAGCAGTGCTGGTCGGATTAATCGGCTTGCTCGCCTGGATGCAGAAAAAACATATTTCTTTTACTAAACGTGTATTTACCGGTCTGCTGCTTGGGATCGTATTTGGTGTTATTTTGCAGCTTGTGTACACACCGGACTCTACTATACTATCGGATTCGATCAGTTGGTTTAATCTGGTAGGTAGCGGTTATGTACGTCTGTTGCAAATGATCGTTGTACCGCTGATCATGGTATCGATTATTATGGCGATTCTGAATTTGAATGGACGCCAAAATTTAGGTAAAATTAGCGGTTCGATTTTGCTCGTATTGTTGTTAACGACAGCGATCGCGGCTGGAATCGGTATTGCGTCTGCACTCGGTTTCCATCTGACTGCGCAAGGGATGCCGATTGGCGGTGTAGAAGAACAGCGCGGTGTGTTGTTGCAGGAAAAATTAGGTGATGTGGAAAATAAACCATTGCCAGCGCAGTTACTTGAATTTATCCCAACGAATCCATTTGAAGATATGACGGGTGCACGTCAGTCGTCCACGCTAGCGGTCGTTATTTTCTCCGCATTTGTAGGTGTCGGTGCACTTGGTTTTATGCGTAAAAATCCGAAACAAGGCGAAGTGTTCCAAAATGTTATGGCAGCCGTGTACGGTGTCGTGATGCGGATCGTGACATTGATTTTGCGTCTGACGCCATACGGTATTTTGGCACTGATTACGAAAATGGTCGCTACGACTAGCGGTCAAGATATATTAAACTTGTTCAAATTTGTACTTGCTTCGTATGCGGCTTTAATTGCTATGTTTGTCGTACATCTGGTCATTTTGGCAATCGCTGGTTTGAATCCGGTGCAATATGTCAAAAAGATCATTCCTACGCTCACATTCGCGTTCACTTCGCGCTCTAGCGCAGCAACGATTCCGCTCAATATCGATACACAAACACGTAAGCTCGGTGTGTCAAGCGGCATTGCCAATCTGTCAGCGAGCTTTGGCGCTACGATCGGTCAAAACGGCTGTGCCGGTATTTATCCGGCGATGCTAGCAGTAATGATTGCGCCAACGGTAGGCATTAATCCGCTCGATTGGCAGTTTATTTTAACATTGATTGCGGTCGTTACGATCAGTTCACTGGGCGTAGCCGGTGTAGGTGGCGGCGCTACTTTTGCTGCATTGATCGTATTGTCGACGATGAATCTGCCGGTTGCCCTTGCCGGTCTGTTAATCTCGATTGAACCGTTGATCGATATGGGCAGAACCGCTCTGAATGTAAGCGGCTCGATGGTATCCGGCGTAGTTAGCAGTCGTGTACTAAAGGAACATGATGGGCAAGTGTATAACCAGGATGTAGCGGAACTGGAACCTGCTGAAGCGTCCTGATCAATTTGTTTTTTGATGGAAACTGTGTTGAGAACCTCTGGTTGCATGGATGATGCAATCAGGGGTTTTTATGTTGTTTTCGTTTGAAATAGGGTTAGTCGGTTTGCTTGATCAATAGCTAGTACTTAGACCGAGATTGATTTGAGTTTTAAAGCTAGCTTAATCTATTATAGATGAGGCTATCAGCACACAATCAAAGTTGAAACTTAACTTGGTCTGCCTACTAGGGCATGAGCATACGATGCCTGAAAATGAGACAAATGGTTATCATTTAATTGAATCGATACAGCATTATACGACCCTATAGTGCATAGACAAGGAGGTGTAGACGATTGATCAACGAACGAATCATAGCATTTGTGCAATGGCATCGTGAGCAGGGCTGTGAAATGGAACTTGTTGCTGGGACGATAGGTGAGCGAATGGACGGGATTGCTGTTCCGAGTGTGCTTACTGAGCGATATGGGGTTTTACCAGAATGTTTGTCTGTTTGGATACAGCTTGTTCGCAAATTGGTTGCTCCACAAGAGCAGGCGTGGTTTTTGACTGCTGAGCATTATAATGAACAGCGCGATGACGGATTGTCTGACCGGGATGTCGGATTTGTTTGGAATGAGTGGGAGCGTATCAGTTTGGATGCTGCTGCTGGTGATGTGGAGTGGCAACAGCAGATTCGATCGTTTTGGGATCGGTATGTACCTGTAGTTATGATCGTACAGCCGGAATATGCATTTTATGCGATAGACACGCACAGTGTTGAAGGTGCTGTTATATACGGGCGTGAGCCGGAGTTTGAAGATGGCGATAAGGTGGCAGCATCGTTTGATGAGTTTTTGCAAACTATTGTGCAGGGCACATTAAAATGGTACAGCCAGGAGTGAACACCGGCTGTATCATTATTATTACTGCGTAGCGTAAATGATCGGCTTATAATAGCTATCTTCGTAGTAGGTCTTCTATCATAGTATGCCTTCATCATGCGTTTTCGTTTCCTGCTATATCTGGCTGAATTACAACCACTCCGCCCGTCCTGAAGCGCGTGGCACGAGCACAGTTCGATACGCACCCGGAGTTTCCGACATATGCACTTGATCGGTCACGCCCTGATAATGTCCGCATACGGTATCGGCAGTAAATAGCTCGGGATCAACATACAGATGTTCGTCCGATGAGCCAGCGGTTTGGTGGGCGAATGGTTTATCAAACAGACCGAGTGACATGAGCCATAACGAGACCCGGCTAAGCGAAATATGCACGCGGTAACTACCGCCTTCCGTTGCACGGCGCGCGAGTGCAGCCATTGCGCCTGCTGCGGCAAGCCATGAAATAATATAATCGTTGACGACTAGAATCGGTGGCAGTTCCGGTTGCTCTGGTGTGCCTTCCAGCGCCATTACACCGGTTAATGTGCCTGCCGTTTGGTCAAAACCGATCCGATCTGCCCAGACGCCCTCGTCGCCATTGAGCGATACCGACACATGGATAATGCCCGGACGTAGTGCAGCGCTTTGCTGTGCCCCAAGTCCGAACCGTTCCAGATAAGCAGGACGACGGTTAGCGAAGAAAATGTCCGCATCTTGGAGCAGTTCCATCATCCGTCCGTGAGCCGCTTCATCATTCAGCTCCAACATGGCGGAACGCATACCGACATTAGCGGTGTAATACGTAGTATCCACTTCCCAATCGGACGGACGCCAAATGTTCAGCACATCCGCACCATGTAGCGCCAGCGCACGACCGACACCTGCACCGGCGATCACATGACCCATACCGAGTGCACGAATGCCATCCAGCGGTGCCGATCCGCCTTGTGGTAACGGTTCTGGGGCACTGTCACCGATTTTCTCAATCTCAACGAGTGGTAAGGAGGCAATCGCTTCAAAAGCAGGCTCATTCAGAAATTCCTCGACCGTCCGCGCCATCGGCATGACGACACCGGCTTTTGCACCCGCTGCTTCTAGATCGCGTGCAGTCCACTGTGAAATGGCGTGAGCGACAGCTTCCGGCGTATCGGCACAATTTAGCAGTTTTAAAGTGTTTATTTTCAGCTTAGGATACGGTTCTAGCGGCATTACCCAGCGCTGATCTTTAGTCTGGTAAAAACGGAACTTAAACGATGGACTTGGATCGGATGGGCTGGATGGGGAGTAACCGTTCAGCTTTTCCCATTTGCGATCATAAAAAGGGGACAGGCGATGCAAAATTTGACGCAAATCGAGCGCAATGTCCTGCCCTTTTCCGCCGCGCAATTGCCACAGATGGGCAGCGGCTACCGATTTGGCAACCATACCGATACCCGCTGAGCTGGCAAGCCGTAGTACGCTGGGCACGATCGGGTCTTTGCCGGTAAAGTGAATGTCGCCGCCACTATCTTTTGCTGACAGTCCGATTCCGTTTAATACATCTTCCAGCGCTGCATGGATATCAAACACGGTATGATCGACACGATGGTCGACTGCATCTTGAATGCGCTGTTTGAGCAGCGCAGATTGTTCGTTTCCGAGCGAGTTTGTAGCTAGCATAGGATACACCTCTTTGGATAGGTTAAAAGTAGTTGAAAGCATCATCAGGAACAGAAGCACAAAGGCAGTCTGTATTTATATAAACACTATTATATAAAATTATACATATTATTTTAAACACTTGCACCGTGAAAGCAATGAACAATACAGGGTCAGTTGAGGTTTATGCCACATATGAATTTAAATTGTAGATATAGTGAAGGGATGGTATCCCCCATAAAACGATGACACGCACCACAACTTGCCTCTAAAAACAATAAAAGAGCAGCAAACCCGATGCGAGTTTGTTGCTCTTGATTGGCGTACGTCTGCGTATATTCGCAGGTGATGCTTCTCGTTCAATAGCGTTTTGGCTAGAGCGTGTACGCAAACTCGTAGGCTGCGAGCAGCACGGAACGGAGGGAAGGAATAGGGGTAAGGACGACTTTTGAACACGGGAATCTACCGCCTCTCTCTATTCGTAGATTCCCGTGTGAGACGGGAGTCCGTCCCCTTATTCCGTACCGCAGTGGGAGCTACTATAACACGACAGGTTTGCGTACATGCCCTAGTTACAGTGATCGCTGTCTGGCTACCGTCTCTGTACAGAAATAGAACATAGTGCAGTGACAAAGCAGGCGTGCAGCAACACGGTGATCATTCGCCTATAAGCAAATGATACCTATTCATTACAAGCAACCGCAGCCAATACGATTGCTTTATTGTCACCAGACCGGACAAATTATTAATCCATTACAGCTTTACCGGTTGCCGACTTGCTGCCGAAGCATACGCGGATAGGGCGACTTCGGTCGATCGTTTGCCATCCAGCCCGGTAACTGGCACCGGTTCGCCGTTTAGCAAGGCAGTGACAAACGCTTTGAGCATATAATGATCCATATCATCACCCCAGTAATACCAGTTCGCTTTCATCGTCGTATCGCTGAACAGCTCATTTTTTTGCTCAAAACAGTCGATCCACAAGCTGCCTTTCGTGCCGGTAATCTCCATCGTCACATCGCCCCATGTCGGGAACGAAGCGGTGCGCGACCAGCTTGGATCAAGCACCGCGACTGCGCCGTTATCGTATTTCATATGCACCATACCGGCATCATCGATATCGATATCATAAAATAACGTCTCTGCCAGCGCATACACTTCGGTTACACGCGCTTCTGGCATAAACCAGTTCATCAGATCGGTCACATGCACCGTATGATCAAATACCGCTCCACCACCGGCGAGCTGTTTGTCCGTAAACCACGGAATGTCCGGCTTTGTGCCGCGATTAGTGCCTTTGATCGCTACAATCTCGCCAATCTCGCCACGCTCGATCGCTGCTTTTGCCTCGACTACGGCAGGCACGAAGCGACACGGGAAGGCGGTCATTAGCTGAACGCCGTGGCTGTGTGCGCTAGCGATCATTTGATCCATTTCTTCGATGCTTACACCAAGCGGCTTCTCACACAATATATGTTTGCCATGCTCGGCAGCAGCGATGGCGATCCGAGCGTGGAGCGCATTTTCGGAACAAATAATGACCGCATCGATATCGGTCGCAAGCAAGGCAAGGTAATCGTCATAATACGGAATGCCGTTATGTTTGACCACTTCGGCTACTCTCGTTTGATCTTCATCCGCAATGCCTGCTACATGGACGTTAGGCAGTTGCAGCAATTGCTCCAAATAACTGAACGCATGCGAATGGGCAAAGCTGATCATCCCTATGTTAAGTTTCGTCACAGTCTCGTCCTCCTACAGATAGATCGGCAATCCGGTTGCAGCGGATTGGATCGCAGCACGCACAATCTCGATATTCGTACACGCTTCTTCCGCCGTAATCAGCAGTGGAGTACCGTGTGTAATCGCCGCAATAAAATGTTCCAGTTCCCGATAATACGGATCGGCATACGTTGGACTTTGCGGGACAGCAACCTCTGCCACGCCCGCCGTTTGTGTGTGCGCGCGCTTGATATGCAGCGAGCCTGCACTATTGCTATCAAAGCGCAGTAAACCTTTGCTGCCAGCCAGTTCGATCCCATAACGGAACGCTTCCGGTACGCCCCAACCTGCTTCCAGATTGGCGATCGTTTTGTTGCGGAATTGCAGCGTGACGAGCGCATAATCCAGCTCGGAATTACGATAATTGATCGTATACACCGATTCAACTTCGCCCAATGTCCAGCGCAAAAAGTCGATATCATGGATCATCAAATCCATAATGACACCACCGCTATGTTCAAAATCATGATACCATGCACTCGCAGCCCCTGGATGCGGTCCGACCCGTTTTGTATGCACGACACCGACGCGTCCGATTTCGCCACCATCGACCCGGCGCTTCATATCTTGATAATTCGGGAAAAAGCGCAGCACATGCCCGATGCACAAACGAACGCCTTTTGCCTCACAATACGCCGCCATCGCTCTGCCTTCTTCCGCTTGCAGTGCGATCGGTTTTTCGCAAAATACATGTTTGCCATAATCGGCAATTTGCTGCACATAATCCCGGTGCAGCGGTGTTTGCAACAACACACAGACGATATCCGGGTCCGTCTCCTTCATCATCACATCGAAATCATGGAATGCGGTCGTGCCGTACGTATCGGCAATATGCTGTGCTGCCGCATATTGTACATCAAACGCGCCCACCAGTTCCGCCTCCGGCATTTTTGCCAAATTAGCAGCATGTATACGGCCCATCGTGCCACAGCCTACAATTGCAACTTTCATCCCTGTTCACTCCAATATGCAAAATCGTTTACTTGGAACCTGTCATCGAAATCCCCTCGACAAAATAACGCTGGAAGAAAATAAAGATAATGAGCATCGGGATCGTCGCCATCACCGATCCAGCCATCAACACCGGGAAATTAGTCGTAAACTGCCCTTGCAGCAGCGATAAGCCGACAGCGAGCGTCATTTTATCCGGGCTGCTGTTTACGATCAGCGGCCACATCAGATCATTCCACGACGCCAGCATCGTAAAGATCGCCACCGCCATCAGACCGGGAACGGTCAACGGCAGCATAATGCGCCAGTAAATTTTAAACTGGTTACAACCATCGATTTTCGCCGCTTCTGCCAATTCATTAGGCAATGACATAAAAAACTGGCGCAGCATAAACATCCCAAACGCACTAAACAGACCCGGCACGATCAGCGCCTTCAGCGTATTCAGCCAGTGCAAATCACGCATAATCAAAAACTGGGGCAGCATATACACCTGACCCGGCACCATCAGCACTGCCAGTGACAGCACGAACAATACATGTTTACCCGGGAAATCGATCTTGGCAAACGCATACGCCGCCAGCGAACAGAACGCCAGTTGACCGATAATTTTCGCTGCCGCCACGATAATCGTATTCATAAAAAATTCAAAAAAAGGCAATAACTGCAACACACCGCTATAATTCGCCCAAATCGGCTGCTGCGGGAAAAAGACGATCGGTACGCGTGTAGATTCTTCCATCGTTTTGAGGGACGTGAGTACCATCCATAGAAACGGAAACACCATTGCCACCGCACCGATGATCAAAATAATATGAATGATGATTCGAGCAGCATTCAGCTTGCTGGTCATAGGCTGCTGTCTCCTTTCATTCGTAATGAACCCATTTGCTTTGCAGTTTCATTTGGATAATCGTAACGATCATAATGAGCGTGAACAGCAATACTGCTACCGCCGCCGCATAACCTTCATTGTTCAGCACAAATGCTTGTTGGTAGAAAAAATAGACGAGCGATTGGGTCGTATCGAGCGCGATATTTTTGTCGCCAATCATCATCCAGATCAGGTCGAACACTTGAAACGCATTAATAATCGAAATCAAACTTGCAAAAAACACGGTCGGTGACAAAATCGGCAGCGTAATCGTCCAAAATTTGCGAATAAATCCGGCTCCATCCAAATCGGCTGCTTCATAATACGATTTGGAAATGCCCTGCAAACCTGCCAGGAAAATGACCATATTGTAGCCGATACTGCTCCACACGCCGACGATAATGACCGCAAACGGAGCAACTAGCGGATCGGTCAACCACATCGGCCCTTCAATCGATAGCTTGTGCAGCAGTTGATTGAGCAAGCCGTAATCGCTGTTAAATAGCCATTTCCACACCATCGCCACCGCTGCTGGCATCGTAACGACCGGCAAAAAGTATAATGTACGATACAAATATATAAACTTGATTTTCTGATTTAGCAGTGTCGCGACGACAATCGAGAGCGCAATACTGATCGGTACGGACAAAAACGTGTACAGCAACGTATTGCGCAGCGTATGCCATACATCAGGATCATGTAACATCGTTTCATAATTGCTTAGCCCTGCCCAGTGGTATTTGCCAAAGTCGCCCCACTCGGTAAAGCTGAAATAAAACGTTTGAATTACCGGCCACATGTAAAAAAACATCAATCCGAGCAAGTTAGGCGCAATCATAATGAATGCCCACATCACATCGGTTTTGTTATACTTTCGACCGAGCCACCATCTCATTATGAAAACCTCCTGCACATAACCGATTCAGAGCCCGCACGCAGACGGCGAGCTCTGAATCGAAACGGTCTATTCTTTGGCAAGGATGTCGTTCATTTTGGAAGCTACTTCTTTGGCAGCGTCCGCAACACTCATCTGTCCGTACCATGCTTTTGTGAAATACTCGTCTTCTAATGCAAGCCATGCTGCTGTATTTTTGGACACCGGATACGGTTTGGCGTTAGCTGCCGCATCGATAAACACTTGCAGATTGAACTCAGGCACCGATTTGACCCATGCCGCCTGTGTACCATTAAAAGCAGGAATACCGGAACCAAACGAAGCGAAAATTTCATTAGCTTCTTTGGAACTCAAATACGTCAAAAATTGCTGTGCTTCCTGTGGATGAGCGGTTTTGGCACTAATGACGTTGGCTGCGCCGTGGATGACTTGTGTATCTTCTTTACCTTTAGGCAGCTTCGCTACATTTACGTTAGCTTTTGTATAGGCGTTGTTAGCGTATTCGCCTACATCCCATGAGCCGTCATACAGCATTGCGAGCTTGCCGGATTCAAACATTTTAACCGGATCGGTTTGTGACATTTGCGCAGCGGTTGGTGAATCGCCGGCTTTGATGAAATCCGTCCAATATTCCAAACCTTCAATACTTGCCGGCAGATCATAACCGGATTTTTTGTGATCCGGCGAAATGATATAACCGCCAGCTTGCAAAATCGTATCATAATAGCCCTGCTGGTTTTTCTGTTGTGCACCGATGCCCCAGATGCCTTTATTTTTGTCGGTCAGCTTGGCAGCAGCTTTTTTCACACTATCCCAATCCCATGTATCGTCAGGGATCGCTACATTGGCGTTTTTGAACAATGTTTTGTTGTACCACAGTCCGATTGTAGACATTTCAAATGGAATGCCGTACTGACTGTCATTCGATTTATACAGATCAATCAGACCGCTTGGGAAATTGGAAACTTGAATATCGCCTTTTTTCGTCAGATCGTCCAGCGGCATCAAAATATCATTGGAGATGTACTTTAATGCATTCGGGCCGTTCATCCAGAACACATCTGGCAAACTATCGCCGGTTGCGGCAACATTCAATTTATTCCAGTATTGGTCGAACGGTGTTAATTGAATATCAACGGTAATGTTGGGGTGAGATTGCTCGAACGTGTCGATAATTTTTTGCATGGCGGGTTGGTAATTTTTGTCCCACATTCCATAAGTCAATGTAACTTTCTCGGTGGATGGGGTGGATGCTGTAGTGGTGTCACTGGATGTGCTACCAGAGCTACAGGCACTTAGCGTCATCGTGCACAACAATAGCAAAGCGCTCAAACCTGTCCATTTTTTCATTCTCAATAAATCCCCCTTTAAAATGTAATCCATTACACAGAATGCGACCTACAATTGTCCCCGTTTAGAAGCGTAAAGAAGATGTTAGTTTTGTTAAAATTGTAATCGATTACTGTTAAGGTGATTATAAATTGAATAAATATACATAGTCAATACGATTTTAGACGTTTATTTTAATAAATTTAGCTGTATTCATTCCTTTTTAAGCTGTATTTATGTATAAAATGGAATGAATATAACTGTAATTCGTAAAAAAAGTAGTGTATACTGTTATCGATTACATTAATTACAGCGTTTCGGGAAGGTGAAGAAATATGGCGTCAATTCAGGAGGTAGCCAGGGAAGCAGGCGTTTCAACGGCGACAGTGTCGCGTGTCATAAATAATCATCCATTTGTATCAGACAAATCGAGACAATCGGTGGAAAAAGCGATTCGCAAACTGAATTATGAGCCGAATATGATGGGGCGTAATTTGCGTACAGCGAGCACGAATATGCTGCTCGTCTTGCTGCCGAGCATTTCCAATCCGTTTTATTCCAAAATATTGCAAGGTATTCAGGATACCGCCCGTCGCAAAGGCTATTATATCCTTGTCTGCGAAACGGATGCGTCATCGGAAATCCAGAGCTTTTTTATTAATACAGCGAAGCAGCAGCTTGCCGCCGGTATTATATCACTCGACCCAAGCTTGGATTTGGAAGATGTGTTGCTGCCGCAATTGCAAGACGGCTACCCGATTATTCAATGCGGCGATTCTCCGCAAAACGATAGCATCCCCTATGTGAGCATCGATAATACGATGGCAGCATACAAAGCGGTCAAATATTTGCTCGCTACCGGGCACACCCAAATTGCGCTCATTACCGCCAGCGACGACTTCCGCTATGCGACCGCCCGCCGTGAAGGTTATGCCAAAGCGCTTGCCGAATCCGGCATCGAACTAAGCGAGGAATTGATCAGTCGTGGTGAAGTCGATTACGAAGGCGGCAGACTGGCGATGCAAAAGCTGCTTACACTCGATCAGTTGCCAACCGCCGTGTTCGCGATCGGGGATATTATGGCAATCGGCGCCCTCAAAGCGATCCGCGAGGCTGGACTACATACCCCATCCGATATTGCGGTAATCGGGTTCGACAATATTCCATTTTCCAATATGACGACACCGACACTAACGACCGTATCGCAACCGATGTACGATATGGGCTGTAGCGCCGCCCAGATGATGATCGACAAGCTAAATCAGAAGGAAAAGACGATTAAAAGTTTGATTTTGTCGCATGAGTTGATGATTCGGGAGTCGACGGAGTTGTAGGTGAGGGACGAGGATTGGCGTTGGATGGAGCGATGATCGTAGTATTCGTTTTATAGTATGAGTATGGATGGCAAGGTTGAGGTAGACAACAGAATGATGAGGGGATATCCGATGAATGTGATGTATCGGATATCCCGTTTTTGCGTTATTTGCTAATGAAAGTAGTATCTTTAAAAACTCCACTAACGTATTTTAATTTATTATTCATGCAGGAAAAGAGCACTACATAGTTGGAGGATTTTAGAATGATTGTTAAGTAGATAGAGTCAATGTGTATATTATTACAATTAATGTTATTTTTATCTTTTTAGATTAATATATTGAAATAAAAGTAATCTAATGATATATTTGCTAATGAAACTATCAATGGGTTGTCGACATCAAGCTTTACTAAAATACATATATACTCAGGAAGAACAAATGAAAAAAAATGCTGCAACGTTGATTTTATTTGTCTCTATATTTCTATCAAGTATGAGTATGGTTTCTGCACAAAGTTCTACAGAAAATACATATAATACGAATTCAGCAACGAATCCTACAGTACTGAATCCTGTAACTCCAGGCAGTTTTAATAGTCCTTTGACTCCTGCTCCAACCAAAAATTCAGGCATTGGTATTCTAGCTACGGATGGACAGAATATGTCCTATTCGTTTAATAATCTTACAAATCGAATCATATCAAACAGTCCACTGCCGGGGCATCGATATGGTACGATCAGTTTAAACATCGTTCAGGATACGGGATTAAGACAATCTCCAGCAGATATTACGTATCGCTTTATGTCGACTGATGGGAGTTTGGCTTCTAGCTCTGTACAAGTTGCAGGTAATATTAACGGGAAAACAATTACGATCAGAAATGTACCTAAAGCTACATCAGACAAACCTATTTATCTTTTTATTTTTAACAACCGTTCAGATAAGTTAATCACATCTGGGAACGGCTACACTCTTTGAATTTAGAAAGGATGATCCCCATGATTCATAAAGCTTGGAAAACAGGAAGTATTGTTGTTGCCGCAGCATGTGTGCTTGGTAGTGGTATATTCTTTTTGAACAATGTCGGTAAAAATGCGAATGCTGCTAGTCAGGAAGCTTCTACAACTCCGGTGGATGTATCTCCTGCAATCCTCAATGAGGTAAAGAATGATGTTGCTACTATTTATGTAGGTGATTACTACTTTAATCGCACGAAACAGACGACAAATGATCTGCCTGCCGACCAAGTTGCACATGGAGTGGAACAAGTCACAGACAAAACCATATTGATTATTGATGAGTATGGACATACGTTCATCAAAGCTGGAACAACCAAAACGGAATAGTTCAAAAGGCGATAGAGCAATTGACTCTATCGCCTTTTGTTTGTGGTGTAGATTCACTTGTACAGTTGGATGTAAGGCGGGCGGGATGGTTGGTTATATGTATTATGTGTTTGCTAGAGGATGCCTTCATTTGAATCCACGCCCTCGCACGGAGAGCGACCGGGGATACCGGATGAGCCTGGAACGAGATATTTTTATATTTCAATCCACGCTCTCGCACGGAGAGCGACGCGTGATACGGGAAGCGGTTGTAGTGGATACCTATTTCAATCCACGCTCTCGCACGGAGAGCGACTTTTACACAATTATAAAGCGTGCTACCAGTAGTCCATTTCAATCCACGCTCTCGCACGGAGAGCGACTGATACATTAATTGGTGTTTTTCCTGCTCTAAGCATTTCAATCCACGCTCTCGCACGGAGAGCGACAATGGCTGGCGTTAAACCCTTTTGCAATGCCGTAATATTTCAATCCACGCTCTCGCACGGAGAGCGACAAAATAAAGATAGATTAGCTAACTTCTAAGCAATTATTTCAATCCACGCTCTCGCACGGAGAGCGACGTATCTCCGCGCCAAGAGCAGGTAGACAAGTTCCAATTTCAATCCACGCTCTCGCACGGAGAGCGACTAGATACGGATTCTGGTACTACAAAGTGACCGAACGCATTTCAATCCACGCTCTCGCACGGAGAGCGACGTAGTCATCGTGGATTAATTCTTGCGATCCCCGACTAATTTCAATCCACGCTCTCGCACGGAGAGCGACATTGGATTGAGCGGTTGTCCAGCCTTTTCAATCTGATTTCAATCCACGCTCTCGCACGGAGAGCGACCCGATCTGTTATTTGCCTCATACCAATCTGGAGCATTTCAATCCACGCTCTCGCACGGAGAGCGACCAGCCTCACCACTTCATTTTTCGCTTGCATCATTTATTTCAATCCACGCTCTCGCACGGAGAGCGACAAGCACATTATCGGTGTGCTTCCGAATCATTTAATCATTTCAATCCACGCTCTCGCACGGAGAGCGACAAGATGAAAAAAGGCCCACGTCTAAAACGAGGGCATTTCAATCCACGCTCTCGCACGGAGAGCGACCGCAGGCACTTTCAACCCTTACCCCACAACGCTTTTCACACCAAAAAGCGCGAACCCCATTTTCAGCGTAGCCGAAAAGGGCACAAAATACAACCAAAACGCCGAAATCCCTTGCCCAGCAAGGAGCGCGAACCTCCCAGGGATTTGATGTGAGCTTGGGGTTCGCGCTAAATGCGCATGTAAACGCCCAAGTCCGTTGTAGTACGATGATTGCAAATACACAACCAGATGGTTTAAAACTGTCTCGTTTGGCGCTCCTCATTAATTCGCTATCATGCAATCCATAAGCGTTTATTCTCTTAATTCTACATCCATATAAAATATGTAAAAAAGCCGTGTCGGAACAGAATTTTTTTCCGCACGGCTTCTTATGTGTTATCCTTTATATTTTTATTCCAATGACTTCGATAACAAATGAACTTCATCTTCCGACAGCCCGGTTGCTTCGGCAATCGCAGAGATGGCGACATGTAAACGAAGCAGTCGGAGAGCAGTTTGCCTTTTTTCTTCCTCTCGTCCCTGCTGTATCCCCTGTTCGATCCCCTGTTCGATTCCTTGTTTGATCCCTTTTTCGATCCCTCGCTCGATGCCTTCTTCTATCCCTGCTTTAAATCCATAAATCTCTGCATTTTTGGCGGCTTCCATTAGCGAAGCCTGATCATGCAAAAATTTCTGTCTGGCTTCATATCGCATACGGGCTTCGCGATCCTGGCTGAGAAATTCCAGCGTCGTCATCGCTTTTTTCAATTTCGGCTCATTCATCGTTAGCACCTCCCATTGGTCTGGTGTTGCGCCTTGTAAAAATAACAGCCAATTTGCTAATCCGCCCTGTTCTAACGGGAGCGATCTCGCATCCAATTTGGGTAATTCCAAAAAATGAATCTCAATATCGTCGATCAGCTCGATTCCGGTTCGATCCTCACGTAGATGAAATACGTTGTGATACAGCTCATTTTTTAGCAACTTGAAATTTACGATATTGATCGTTACACAGCGTTGCAGCGTGTTGTAAGATTGTGCTTCAACTAGCTGTGAAGTATACAGCTTGCTCCAATAAAAAAGCGTTCGTTTCTCCATATCATAACGGTTAAAAAGCTGCATTTCCACATTAATTAGTTCACCTTCGGTCGTCCGTGCGCGCACATCCATAATCGACTGTTTGTCCGTGGGTGAGTCTTTATCGGTGTATGGATTGAGTAAAATGATTTCGCGTAGCAATGGTTTATTCGCTTCCATAAAGGTGCGATTAAGAAATGTTAGCAGCACATCACGATTTTCTTCACTACCAAAAATGCGCTTAAATAAAAAGTCATTTCGCGGATCAAGCAACTCTGTCATCGGCAATCCTCCACTTATGCGTTTGGGATTTATAATAACTTAAAAAAGTATTAATTTCAAATAGATTGCTGGGTAGTAGAGGATGGGTAGTTATTTTTATTTTAGTAGAAAAAGTGTAGTTTAACAAGATTTTTAACTCGTTTTTTCGGAAAATAAAAGTGTTGGGAATCCATTTGACTTGGAGCGAAAACACTTTTATTCGTGCTTTTTGAAGTGGAGGGATTTATTGTGGTTTTGCTATAGGCGAAGATAAATGATTGTGACTTTTATTCTTGCATGTAGAACGATTATTTTTAGTATTCCTAGTGTTAATTCTAATGAATTTTAATCTATGCTCTCGTACGGAGAGCGACGACAGAGGTGAAGAAATTAGGGGACGAAATGCCGATTTCAATCCACGCTCTCGCACGGAGAGCGACCGAAGTGCTTTTTTGTGATGAAGACTAAATTTTCGATTTCAATCCACGCTCTCGCACGGAGAGCGACATCAGCCGATTAAGTAGGTGAGTTATGGACACAGATTTCAATCCACGCCCTCGCACGGAGAGCGACGATTTAAATTTTTTTATTCTTCTGATTTCAAATAATTTCAATCCACGCCCTCGCACGGAGAGCGACGACGGTATCATGCGCTACGTCGATCCGGCGACTGGCATTTCAATCCACGCCCTCGCACGGAGAGCGACCAGAATCACATACTCGCTGCCCAGTTTCGCTACATATTTCAATCCACGCCCTCGCACGGAGAGCGACGGTGCAGAGACGCTTGGTTCATCTGGCACAATGTTATTTCAATCCACGCCCTCGCACGGAGAGCGACCGCAGGCACTTTCAACCCTTACCCCACAACGCTTTTCACACCAAAAAGCGCGAACCCCATTTTCAGCGTAGCCGAAAAGGGCACAAAATACAACCAAAACGCCGAAATCCCTTGCCCAGCAAGGAGCGCGAACCTCCCAGGGATTTGATGTGAGCTTGGGGTTCGCGCTGGAATGTGTAAAATCAACCCATTCGCCTGCTTAGCTAATAACAACCGATCTGGCTCCAAACTAGACGGTTACAGTGAATTCCCCGATCGTTTGCTTAGGCATCATAGCAAACCCCAGTTTACCGCTATACGCCCACCCACCGTAACAACTTCAAAAAGCTATCTCCATACCCTAAAAAAGGTATTGCTAACTATCTAAGTTATAAAGTAATATTATCCCATCTATACCAGATGGGATGTGGAATCTTGTATCGTGATGATGAATTGTTGATGTTGTCGGGAATTCAGCATTTTGCGTTTTGTCGTCGTCAGTGGGCACTGATTCATCTGGAGCAGCAGTGGGCGGATAATTTACGTACATATGAAGGGCAGGAGCTGCATCATAAAGCGGATCAGCCGGACATTAAGGAAAAGCGTGGCAAGCTGATCATTTCCAGGGCGATGCCGTTAGTATCGTACCGGCTCGGCGTGAGCGGGATTGCCGATGTCGTGGAATTTCATCAAATGGAAACGGCTACAGACGAGCGTTATTCCACTCCATTACCGAATCGGAATGGGCGCTGGATACCTTACCCGGTGGAATACAAACGTGGCAAACCGAAGCCGGATGATTGGGATCATGTGCAGTTATGTGCGCAGGCGATGTGTTTGGAAGAAATGATGGATGTGCAAATTGAGCAAGGGGCTTTATTTTACGGGCAGCCTGAGCGACGCGAACGAGTCACCTTTACGCCGGATTTGCGTGAGCGTGTGCATTATTATTTGGAGCAAATGAGGATATGTATGCAGCAAGGCATGACTCCACCTGCCGCATACACAAAAGGCTGCCAATCGTGCTCATTGCAAGACATCTGCATGCCACAGATGAAAAACAGCTCGGTATCCCGGTACATTCAGTCGTATTTAAACTAACCAATGGAGAAGGCAATGCCTTACTATGCTCGGAGGTGTAGGATGCGAAAGTTACTCAATACATTGTATGTGACTTCAGCAGACAGCTATTTGGCGCGCGATGGGGAAAATGTGCTCATTTTAAAAGGACAGCGAGAAAGTGAACAACAGGAGAAATCCCGTATTCCGATTCACAATTTGGAGCAAATCGTTACCTTTGGTTATACAGGTGCAAGCCCGGCGTTATTTCATCTATGTGCGGAACGCGGGGTTTCTTTGTCGTTTCTGAGTGAGAGCGGACGCTTTCGTGCGCGTATTCAAGGCAAAGTGTCCGGCAATGTATTGCTGCGGCGCAAACAATATCGGCTGGCAGATGACCCCGAGCAGTCGGCAAAGCTGGCGGTACAAATGGTGCAGGGGAAAATCATTAACTCGCGCTCGGTATTGCAGCGTGCACTTCGCGATCATAGTGTGCATATGCAGACGGCACAGGTGCAGCAGGCGGTCGATTCACTCAAACAGAGCGCCCAGCGCCTGCCTTCGTTTACAAATGTCGATTCCATTCGTGGCAAAGAAGGCGAAGCGGCAAAAATTTATTTTTCGGCGTTTAATGAACTGATTTTAACCGAACGGGATACGTTTCATATGCAGACACGCAACCGCCGTCCGCCGCTTGATCCGGTTAATGCGCTCTTGTCGCTGTTGTACACTTTTTTGCGGCTGGATGTGCAAGCGGCGCTAGAGACGGTTGGGCTTGATCCGGCGGTAGGGTTTTTGCATCGTGATCGTCCGGGGCGTGCTAGTCTGGCGCTCGATATGATGGAGGAATTGCGTGCGTATATGGCGGATCGGTTGGTGTTAACGCTCATTAATCGCAAACAGCTAACAGCAGCTTCGTTTATCTACAAGGAAAATGGAGCGGTATTGTTAACAGACGAGGCGCGCAAAACGGTCATCGGTGCTTGGCAACAACGCAAACAGGAAGCGATTAACCATCCTTATTTACAAGAGAAAATTTCGCTCGGTCTGTTGCCGTATGCGCAGGCATTATTGATGGCACGCCATATTCGCGGCGATCTGGACGACTATCCGCCATTTTTATGGAAATGAGGGCTGACGATGATGGTGCTGATTACGTACGATGTGCAAACATCTACACCTGCTGGGCGCAAACGGCTGCGCAATATTGCGAAAATCTGCCAAAATTACGGACAGCGTGTGCAAAATTCAGTGTTTGAATGCCTTGTCGATCCGGTGCAATTCAAGCGTCTACGCACACAGCTAGAGCAAGAAATGGAAATTACCGAGGACAGTTTGCGTTATTATATGTTAGGAGCGAATTGGAAAAGGCGGGTGGAGCATATTGGGGTGAAACCGGGCTATGACCCAGAAGGCTTGTTGCTGCTGGAATAAAAGACGCTGTTTGGCAGCGATGTATATTGAATTACGGTGAGAATATAGCGTGGATAGATGATCGTTCGTGTTGATCATTTTTAAAAGTGTAATCATATAAACCATTTTACGAAGGAGGCAGCCTGATGGATTATATTGCACATATTCGCAAACACGACAAACAAATTCAAACCGTCGATGATCATCTGCGCGAGGTGAAGCAGCTTTGCGAGCATTATGGAGCCAAAATCGGGGTAGTACATCTGGCTGGATTGTCCGGTTGGCTGCATGATTTGGGGAAAAATACGATTCGTTTTTACGATTATATTCAAGCTGCGGTGTTTGATCCGGAACATGCCCCAAGCAAAGGTTCTGTCGATCATTCGACCGCAGGCGGCAAGCTGCTGTACGATCGCTATGTTCAGCAGCAGGGAATTTCTGCGCGCAGTGTAGCGGCAGAATGGATCGGAAACTGTATCATTTCGCATCATCAAGGGCTACGGAATTTTGTGGATGGAGAACAAACATCACCTTATCTAGATCGTGTACAATGGAGCAAGCGGGACGAACAGAAGCGGTGGCAACTGCAACAGGACTATGAGCAAGCTTGTCGCGTATTTTGGGAGCGTGAATCGGTCGATACATTCGATCACTATGTCACTCAGGCGGCAAACGAATTTGCTAGTGTGATGGAGAAAATCCACCACTCTTTACAGGTACAACATCGTCCGATTGTGGAAGCACTGACGACCAAATACATATTTAGTTGCCTGATCGATGCAGATCGTCACAATAGTCGTTTGTTTGAAGAAGGAAAGCCGTCTGCTCCGACCGATGAGTTGGAAATAGCACAGTCTTTTTTTCAGCGGGCATATGATCATTTGCTGGCTCATCTTGCCAAGCTGGAGCAGACAGCAAAAGCGGGCGAGCCAATTAATCGGTTGCGCCGGGAAATGTCGCGGCAATGCGAGCAATTTGCTGCCAAACCGTCAAATGTGTACACATTATCGATTCCAACAGGCGGCGGCAAAACATTAGCCAGTTTACGTTATGGGTTACGTCATGCGCTCGATCATGGCAAAGAACGGATTATTTATATCGTTCCGTACACGACCATTATCGAGCAAAATGCGCAGGAAATTCGCAAATTGCTGCCAGAAGCGGATCGAGATTTGATTTTGGAGCATCATTCCAATGTCGTGGATGAGATCGATCCGCAGCATGATGATGTGGACGAACAGCAGCAACGGATTCGGCTCGCCAGAGATTATTGGGATCGACCGATTATTTTTACGACGATGGTGCAGTTTTTAAATACGTTTTATGCGAAAGGCACGCGGAATACACGGCGTTTGCATCGGCTAGCGAATGCGGTGTTGATTTTTGACGAGGTGCAAGCGGTGCCGATTAAATGTATTTCGCTGTTTAATATGGCACTGAATTTTCTGCAAACGATCGGGCGATCTAGCATCGTATTGTGTACTGCGACCCAACCGGCACTGGATGTAGTGGAAAATCCGATTACACTGCCGCCTGACAGTGAGATCGTATCCAATCTGGCTGAAGTGAATACGAGTTTTAAACGAGTCGAGATTATTGATCGCACGACCGTAAGCGGCTGGGATGCGAGTGAAATTAGTGATTTTGTGGGCGAGTGTATGGAGCAGGCGAATAGCTGTCTCATTATTTTGAATACAAAAATAGCGGTACGGCGCCTGTATGATCAGTTAAAACAGACGTATGCTGAACAAGGACGACAAGTGGCGCTATTTCATTTGAGTACGAATATGTGTGCAGCGCATCGAAAAGAAATGCTGGAAAAGATGAAAAAGAAACTGGAAGCTAGCAGAAAGCATCCGCAACACAGCGAGCAAGTCATCTGCGTCAGTACACAGTTGATTGAAGCAGGTGTGGATATTAGTTTTGAGTGTGTTATTCGTTCGCTTGCCGGGCTCGATTCGATCGCTCAGGCGGCGGGGCGCTGCAATCGTCATGGGGAAGATCGGTTGCGACAAGTTTATATTATTCGTGCACAGGATGAAGTGTTGTCCAGACTCCCGGAAATTCGCATCGGTGGCGAGCAGACGAATCGTATTTTGGATGAGATAAGGCGCGGGGTGGCGCAAGATGTTGAAATTTTGTCGCCTGCCAATCTACGTATGTATTTTCAATATTATTACCAGCAGATTAAGAACGATATGGATTATACTGTCAATAAGCTGGAACAGTCATTGTTTACGTTGATGAATAGTAATGCAGATTATGTAGGAGCTTATGTGAACAAGCATGGGGTTAAATTTCCGTTATATAGTAAAGCATCGTTTGCGACGGTGGAGCAGTATTTTGAAGTGATTGACAGTAAGACCTATTCGATTATTGCTCCGTACAATGAAAATGCGCGCGAGTTGATCGCTGATCTGATGGGCGAACGAAGAAGGATCGATCTCGGTGCAGTATTTCGAGAATTACAGCAGTATATGGTCAATGTATATGATCAGGCATTCAAAAAGCTCTCTGACGAAGGCTATATCAAACCTGTATTTGAAGGTCAAGTATTGATTTTATTAGAGAATGCCTATTCTGACGAGTATGGTATTGATCTTGAAGGCACAGCCGATTTGTCAGTGCTGATTGGCTAAAGTGCAATAGGGCTAAGTCTACAGGCAACATATGTTATATGAAAACATGCAAACTTAAGCAATAATAGGGATCGAATGGATTCATAAACCGATGTTCATCACGTTAACAAGTACTGTGACTGTCCTATCACTACTCTTAACATCAATCCCCCTCTAGCGGGAAAAGAAGGTGAATCGTTTGCGTAATCAAATTGAGTTTGAAGTGTATGGCAACTATGCGCTGTTCACTGATCCGCTGACTCGGATTGGTGGGGAGAAATTTAGTTACCAAGTGCCTACGTATCAGGCGCTCAAAGGCATTACCGAAAGCATCTATTGGAAGCCGACCATTACGTGGTATGTCGATGAAGTGCGGATTATGAATCCGATTCAAACCGAATCGAAAGGCATTCGACCGATCGAATATCAAAGCGCCAAAAACACGCTTTCCTATTACACCTATTTGAAAGATGTACGTTACCAGGTGCGCGCGCATTTTGAGTTTAATATGCACCGGGAAGACCTTGCTTTTGATCGCAACGAGCACAAACATCATAATATCGCCCGCCGTGCGGTAAAGGCAGGCGGACGACGGGATATTTTTCTCGGCACACGTGAATGTCAAGCGTATGTGGAGCCGACTGTATTTGGCGAAGGTAAAGGGGCGTATGATGATGTGAATGAGCTGCATTTTGGCGTGATGTTGCATGGGATTAGTTATCCTGATGAGACGGGCGGCAATGAGCTGCAAACCCGTTTATGGCACGTCAATATGAAGCGTGGCATTATTCAGTTTGATCGTCCGGAAGACTGTCCGTATGTGCGTAAAAGCGGGAGCGGCATCATTAAACCTTTTGCCGCCAACATGATTCAGTCGGCAGATGAACTGTATGCGGAATGGTTTGGCGAGGAGGAGGGCTGATGAATTGGTTGCAAAGTTTGTATGCTACGTTTGAGAATAATAAGCAGGTTGTCGGACAATTTCAAACGAATAAGCGTGGACGTGAATATGCGCTTATTCCAGTGGCACATACAACACAGGCAGCTCATATCGAGATTATGCTTAATGAAAATGGAGATTTACTGTCGGCTAAAGTTATTGAAAAAGCTTTAAACAGTACAATTCTTCCTACTACAGAAGATTCAGCTAGCAGAGGTAATGGAATTAATCCATTTCCTTTGCATGATAAGTTGCAATACATTTCAGTAGATTTTAACAAGTATTGTCCAAACAACGAGAAGAAAGAAAAAAATAAAGATATATCAAAATATAATGATATTAATCTTCATCATCAACATTATATGGAAAATCTAAAAGCATGGTGTGATTCGCCATTTGCCCACCCTAAAGTGCAGGCGGTATATCGCTATCTTGCCAAAGGCACACTGATTCATGATCTAGTGCAGCGCGAGATACTGCATGTTGGCGAAGATGGTAAATTGCTGGACAAGTGGACGACTGAAATGGGCGAAAAGCCCGCTATTTTTAAAGTGATCGCTGGTGATCAAAGCGCGGCGTTTGTGCGTTTTGCGGTAAATGTGCCTGGTGAACCGGAAAGCCGACTATGGCGTGATCCGTCGGTACAGCAGTCATTTATCGCCTTTTATGAGCAGCAGCTTGGTCAACCGGAATTATGTTATGTGACTGGCAAGATGCTGCCCTACGCGGACAAACATACGTCCCGTATTCGTAATTCCGGCGATAAAGCGAAGCTGATTTCGGCTAACGATACATCCGGCTTTACGTATCGCGGCAGATTTCACCATAGCACCGATGCAGCAGTCGTCAGCTATGAAGTATCGCAAAAGGCGCATAATGCCTTAAAATGGCTAGTCGAGCGACAAGGCATCCCGGTAGACAGTAAAGTATTTCTCGTCTGGGGAACCGATCGACCGGACGTGCCGGAAGCATTTGCAGACTCATACGATGTGTGTGTACAAGCGCATGAAGTGAATCATACGGAGTTGAACACGCATAGTACGGAAATAAATAAATGGACAGCGGATACATGGCAGCCTGACGCGGAGCGAGACACTGCCAGCCAACATGCTGCATTAGGTGGAGATCGTACACATAGCGCCTTTGCGCAGCAAATACGCAAGGCGATTAATGGGTTTCGTTATGACGCGCAGTATGAATCCGATATTATCGTTATGATTTTGGATGCGGCGACACCAGGGCGTTTGTCGATTGTATATTATCAGGATTTGAAACGAAACCAGTTTCTCGATCAGTTGTTAGACTGGCATGAGACGTGCTTTTGGCAACATGCGTATCGCAAAGATGACCATAAACAAAGACTGATTTTTAGCGGCGCACCGTCTACACGCGATATCGCCTGGGCAGCATATGGCGCGCAGGCTAGTGACAAATTGATCAAAGAATTAATGGAGCGCATGTTGCCTTCGATCATTCAAGGTCGTGCCATTCCGCAAGATATCGTACGCAGTGCGATGCAGCGCGCCTCCAATCCGGTGAGCATGGATTATTGGGAATGGGAAAAGACGCTTAGTATTACATGTGCGCTAATTAACAAACAATCTATTGACCAGCAACGTCGCCAAGCTAGCAGTACAACCGGAAACGAACATACTGACACATTCCATTCGTCACATATCAACGATAAACAGGAGGGCTTTAGCGTGGCAATCGATACAGAATTGGAAGATCGAAGTTATCTGTTTGGACGTATGCTTGCGATCGCTGATGTATTGGAACGCAGAGCATTGGGCAAAGAGGAAAAACGAGCGACCAATGCGATCCGGTATATGAATGCGTTTGCCAGACACCCGATGCGGACGTGGAGCATTATTCAACAAAATTTACAGCCGTATCAAGCACGATTAGGGCTGGCGGCAACGTATTATAATATGCTGCTAGATGAAGTCGGTTCCAAGTTGCGTCCGCAAGATTTTAATAATGAGCCGTTAACCGGACTGTATTTGCTCGGATTTTATAGCCAGCGTCATGACCTGTACACGAGCAAAAAAGCGAAAGATGCCGCGCTAACCGACGATGAACAAACTGCGAGTGACCAAGATGAACAAGGGAGCGAATAAACGATGAGTACACTGGATCATAAAATCGATTTTGCTGTTGTATTGTCTGTCCATAATGCCAATCCGAACGGTGATCCATTAAACGGCAATCGTCCGCGTCAAAATTACGACGGCTACGGTGAAATTTCGGATGTATGTCTGAAGCGCAAAATTCGCAATCGTCTGCAAGATATGGGCTTGTCATTGCTCGTGCAATCGGATGAGCGCCGCAGCGACGGTCATCGCAGCATTAAGGATCGGGTCGATGCGAATGCAGCCGTACAGGAATTTGCCAAAGGCAAAAAAACAAACATTGAACTGTATGCACAAGTCGCCTGTAAAGAGTGGATCGATGTGCGCAGTTTTGGGCAAGTGTTTGCTTTTAGCGGAGGTGGTGAAGCGGGTGGGGGCGTCTCGATTGGTGTGCGCGGCCCGGTATCGATTCATGCGGCAGTGAGCGTCGACCCGATCGATATTTCCAGTTTGCAAATTACGAAAAGCGTAAACTCGACCACACCAGCAGGCGACCCTAACAAAAAAGGTTCCGATACGATGGGCATGAAACACCGCGTCGACTTCGGTCTGTACGTCTTTTACGGTAGCATCAACACCCAACTCGCTGAAAAAACAGGTTTTACCGAAGAAGATGCACAACATATCCGCCAGGCATTAACGACTTTGTTCGAAAATGACACTTCCTCTGCACGACCGGACGGCAGCATGGAAGTACACCATGTATATTGGTGGGAGCACAATTCCAAATTAGGGCAATATTCCTCCGCCAAAGTCCATCGTTCATTGCAATTGAAGAAAAAAGAACAGGTCGAGACAGCGCGTAGTTATGACGATTACGAAGTGATCGTACAGCCGCTGGACGGGCTTGAGGTGCAAACGTACGAAGGGTTGTAAAGGGTTGTAAATGAAGATTGTTGTTTGTAGTTGTAGTTGTTTGTAAATGAATATGGGACTGAAAAATAAGTATAGATAATAAGCAGCGCGAACGCCAAGCTCACATCAAATCCCTGGGAGGTTCGCGCTCCTTGCTACGTAAGGGATTTCGGCGTTTTTGTTGTTTTTGGAGCAGTTTTGAAGTAGGCTAAAAGAGAGGTTCGCGGAAATCCCCCGTTTTTCCCTTGTAGGATAAGGGCTGGAAGGGTTGGCAGTCGCTCCCCGTGCGGGAGTCGCTCCCCGTGCGGGAGTGTGGATTGAAAGTATTGGTTCAGGTGGTGATACAGGCGGTACAGGTAGTCGCTCCCCGTGCGGGAGTGTGGATTGAAAGAATCGTCTAAGTTTTTGAGACAATATCGTATTAAGTCGCTCCCCGTGCGGGAGTGTGGATTGAAAGTCAATCAACTGGAAGCGGAAGACCAGTCGTCGAACGTCGCTCCCCGTGCGGGAGTGTGGATTGAAAGCCTTCGTTAGCGCTGCGTTCGGCGGCGTTCTAACGTCGCTCCCCGTGCGGGAGTGTGGATTGAAAGACAACAGAACGCAGTGTGTCACCTTGGGAACCCACTGTCGCTCCCCGTGAGGGAGTGTGGATTGAAAGTTTATATACTAAGTATATCATAGATAAATTTAGAAGTCGTCGCTCCCCGTGCGGGAGTGTGGATTGAAAGCAAGCCGCCCCCGGCTCGGTTAACATCATCATTTGGTGTCGCTCCCCGTGCGGGAGTGTGGATTGAAAGAAAAAATTGACGTAGAGTGGGATTATATAATCAGTCGCTCCCCGTGCGGGAGTGTGGATTGAAAGTCTCATAGTCTATTCATCTCCTTTCAGGATACGTGGTCGCTCCCCGTGCGGGAGTGTGGATTGAAAGTGCCGAATCGGCTGATTTTGGGTATAGAAGTCCCTGTCGCTCCCCGTGCGGGAGTGTGGATTGAAAGCATAAGAACTTTTAAGATAGATTCATATAATTTGGTCGCTCCCCGTGCGGGAGTGTGGATTGAAAGAGATAAAAAAGAAGTGGAAGCAAAATTGTTTTTCGTCGCTCCCCGTGCGGGAGTGTGGATTGAAAGAGATATGAGTTTTGGAAGTTCTCTGAGCGTCTTTGGTCGCTCCCCGTGCGGGAGTGTGGATTGAAAGTCAAAACCCGTAAATGCGATGCCGTCGTCCGAATAGGGTCGCTCCCCGTGCGGGAGTGTGGATTGAAAGGTCATGATGATCGCAACTACGATAATAATCGCTACAGTCGCTCCCCATGCAGAAGTGTCGATTGAAAGTCACCAAGCTGTTGCTGAGCATCAGTCTTTGTAGTGACACTCCGATTTCAGCCATGTAGGTAATAACCCATTTAGCTCAAGCGGCTGCCATCAAGCTTAACTACCTGTAACAGCACAGAGCACCAATCCGCCCTCCAACCCATCAACTAAACCAAAAAGCAGCAGCCCCTTCACACAGGCTGCTGCTTTTTCCCATTCCATCATCCTGCTATCCCTACTTACTCCAACCCACTCACAAATTCCGCTTCAGCACACTTTTATGATGCGAGAACACTTCAAAACTTTGCTGACCATGATACGACCCCATCCCACTTTCACCGACCCCGCCAAATGGCAAATAGTGAGACGTCATATGCGATAACGTTTCATTAACACAGCCGCCGCCAAATGATACCGTGCTTAACACTTCGTCGATTAGCGCTTCAGTTTGCGTAAACAAATACAATGCCAGCGGTTTAGGACGGTTAACGATTTCATCCAACAGTGGCTGTAACTCGTCATATGCAATCACAGGTAGAATCGGGCCGAAAATTTCTTCCTGCATAATCGGCGCATCCCAACTTACCTGATCCAGCAGTGTTGGCTCGATCAGCAGTTCATCGCGTTTGGAACGTCCGCCGAGCAGCACCTGTTCATTTTCCATCAATCCGGTCAAACGATCAAAATTGCGTGTATTTACGATATGAGGGAAGTGCGGGTTGTGCAGCACATCGTCGCTGTATTTGTCGGCAATTTCGGCTTGCAGCAATTCGGTAAATTTAGCTTTGACGCTGCTATGAATGAGCAAATAGTCCGGTGCCACACACGTCTGTCCGGCATTCAGGAACTTACCGCGTGCCAAGCGCTCCGCCGCCAGTTTTAGGTCGGCATCTTCATGTACGATCGCTGGACTTTTGCCGCCGAGTTCAAGTGTGACCGGGGTCAAATGCTCGGCGGCGGCACGCATGACAACACGTCCGACATGGGTGCTGCCGGTGAAAAAGATATAGTCAAACTTTTCCTTAAGCAAAGCAGTGCTCACTTCCACTTCGCCTTCCACGACAGCGATATAAGCAGCGGGAAACAGATCGGTTACCAGTTCAAAAATGAGGTGCGATACAGTTGGTGTCAGCTCGGACGGTTTGAGCACAACCGTATTACCGGCAGCAATCGCACCGATTAGCGGGCCAAAAGCGAGTTGAAACGGATAGTTCCACGGCGCAATAACCAATGTGGTGCCATACGGTTCGGGATAAATAGTGCTGGTCGCATCCGGCAACGCGGCTGCGGTTGGCACAGTGCGTGGAGCTGCCCAAGCGGTTAAATGTTCTAGCGCAAAGTCCAACTCGCCCAGCACGATCCGAATTTCGGAGCCAAATGCTTCCGGTTCCGATTTGTTCAGATCGGTATGCAGCGCATCTATAATACGCTGTTGATAACGCTCAATACCACTGCGCAATGTACGCAATGCTTCCATACGATAAGCGAGATCACGCGCTTGTCCGGTTTTGAAAAAGCGACGCTGTTCTGCAATTAATTGTTGTATCGATTCCATCTGGATTCACTCCTGTAGGTTATATCGTTTATCTATTTTGCTTGTTGTGAGTTGTAATAAACATTGCTCGCAATATGTTTGTTTTTGAAATAATTATATACAACATAAAGCATTATATGATAGCCGTTTGGCGGTTACAATAACCAGAACAATTACTGATGCGGCTTATGCCTCATTTGTGGTATAAATAAGTGTGAAGATGTTGAATTTTCGATCTGCATGCAACTATAAACGATACAGGAGTGTGATCCCGATGCCTGATTCATTTTCTGCCACACCTCAACCTGCCGGAACCGTACCGTCACCGATTCATCATCCGGCGCAGACGCCGCGCATCGATCCGCGTATTGTACGTACACGAGCGCTGTTGCGTGATGCACTCATCGAGCTAATGGAACAACAATCGTACGACAAAATTACGATTCAACAGCTTGCCAATCTTGCTACTGTCAATCGGAAAACGTTTTATTTGCATTACGAAACGAAAGATCATTTGCTGTATGCAGTGACAGATGAGTTGTTAGGTGAACTGTTTGGGGAGGCACGTGATGCGAATTCATTTGACCAAGCGGTAGAGGAATTGCAGCGCTATATTGCCGACCGGATTTTCACGTACATTATCCGGTATAAACGATTTTTTGAAGTGATGTTTGAACGGCAGGCGATGTCCAATTTTGTGCAATATATGAAGCAGTATATCGCACGTTTTTACGAGGAAAAATTTGCCGAGCTAGCGGACGATAAATTGCCAGTACACAAAGATGTAATTGCAAGCTATATTAGCTCCGCTTATGTTGGGGTCATTCATTGGTGGCTACGCGAAGGGATGCCGTACACGCCGGCGGAAATGACCGAGCAGATGATCGCCCTGAATTCAAACGGCCCGATTCGGTTGATTCAGCAGGCGAATCCACCAATTGACCTTAACTAGTAGATTCGCCTTGTTATGCTTATTCTGTACTGGATGGGTAGCTAATCAATCATATTAGCTAGCGTAAACACCCTAGTGAAAATTAAAGTTGGGCTAATTTTTGATACGTTTGCTTAAAAAACAGATTGCAATGAGAACTCACTATATCTGGTTCAATAGCTTCCAGCATCTGTGCTCCATGTGTTTTTTTACTGTAGCGAAGACCGAATTTAACATTTTCTATACCGTATAATTGAATAAATGGTTTTAGAAAATCTTGATCTGAAAATATATTGATCAATTCATTACTTAGTTTTATAGTACATGCTTCGTTAATACATGGACCACCAAATTGTTCGATATGCGCGCCGCAAAGAATTTGATTTTTGATATACTGCGACATTTGATGCCCAAAACCAGGAAAGTTACTGTATAATTTTTCGAAAGAATGAATAGGATCAGCAATAAACCAAGCTTCTACTTCCGGAGAAGCAATAAGCACATAAACAGGAATAGGTTTACCAAGAATAGTTTGTACATCCGTTTGTAATCTATTCATCCAAGCGTTAAAATCTGTATCTAAAAACCTACAATCAGCATCATCAATCAGTAAAATTCCATCACTATTTATAAAATTTTGAGAGTACTCTTTAAGCACTTTGTGCATTTTGGCTACAAGGTTTTTTCCGGTTGTGCCAGTATGGGCATTATACATAGTTGGTGAGGTAACATCAGATCGTGTCGGTTTTGCACCTTTATTTAAAGCTGGGAATTGTCTTGACCAATTAATATTAGCGTTTATTTTTAAAAGAAATTTTTGCATTCCACCTACTTCTGTTTCTCCACCTGTGCAAAAATAATGAATGGTTTTCATTTACCAAGGCCAACCTCCTAATCTAGGTTCACCAATTCGATATAAATCTCCCAGTTCCCAACCTTGCTCTAGTTGTGTAATTAAACTTTCTTTTTTTACAATATTAACTTGGTTATTTATATCTTTTTCTTGTTTAGAGTTTGTTACATTAAAAACAAGTAACGACAATAAATCTTCTGAAAAATAATCAGTAAACCCATCTAGGAAATCAGGGGAGTGAGAACTAACGAAAATTTGCTCATAGGAATTAGAGAGTTTGATCCAATTGGCTAACTTTCTTAACCAAGCAGGATGAATATTCAATTCAGGTTCATCTAGGCTTAATAAAGAATATTTTTCCGGAGACCATAAAATTAATGCCATTAAAAGCATTTTGATAGTGCCATCAGACATTTCAGATAATTTGAAGTGGCGTTTATTTATAGTGAGCTGCAAATATGAATAAGTATCATCAATTTGTTCTATGGTGATTTTATCGAGATCAGGCAATATTTCTTTTATTATTTGTTCATATTTTTTTAAAAAAGAATATTTTTTTTCTAGAAAAGCTAGTACATTAACAAAATTTTTAGCATCAAATTCTAGCCAATTTGAATTTAAGTTAGATTTGATAGGTTTTTTAACTTCAGATAAGTTGAAATCGGTACTGCGGTAAGACCTAAATCTAGTGAAAAAATTAGTGACATGAGTAGCTGTTTTTTTGAAATTTGGATACAAATCCAGTCGAAAAACTTCTTCTTCTAAAAGAGATTCCAATTGATTTAAGACAGAATCTTTATTGGATACGTTAAGTGAAACCGTTTTTGGCGCGCTAGTTAAAGTTCTTTGTTTAACAGAGAATTTACCGATTCCTTGTTTTTTACTGTGACATGAGATGAATTCAAAAGGAGCCAATTGACCTTCTTGTGGGCTGGCATAATTTAATTTTTCGGAAGTGATTTCAAAATCTTCTGGTGGTGTATGGTGATCTGAAGGGACTTTAAATTTCAAACTATATTTTAAAGCGGGTAGGTTCTCAAATGTACTTAAAACCCAGCTAAGTTCAATGGAGTTAGGTTTTTTAGAATGTCTATCTAAAATATCATTCCAGCCGCGCTTTTGTAATTCGTTAAGAAAGGAAGTTTTATAATAAGAAAACTTTTTTGAGTTATTATCATGCTCATTCGTCATAACACTGGAAGAAAAATTTAATGCGTCTATCAAATTACTTTTACCAGCATTATTAGGACCTATAATCAAATTCAATTTACCGAAGTTTAAGTTGTTTATATTTAAATTTCTATATTTTTTAACAGTAAAGGATTTTAGCATTAGATCACTCCCTTGTTTTTTCGAACCAGTTAATGAGCAACTAAATAATTGTAGCATAATTTTTTATGAATCAAAAAAATCAGTATAAACCTTTAGCCTATACTGATTTTGATATTTAAATGTTACATAATGACTTTTAAGCGTATTAGAGAATCGGCAGTGCGGCGAGCGTTTCATCGGTTTGGGCGTTTTGTTTAATCCGGCTCAGCAGTCGATGCAGTACGACCCGTTCATCTTCAGCGATACCGTCCATCAGATTGCGTCCGGCTTCTTCCATAATTTCACAGACGGCTGGTTCCAGCTTGGCACCTGCGGGAGTTAGGTAAATTTTAAAGCAGCGGCGGTCGTCGGTGCAGGTGATTTTACGAATAAATCCTTTATTTTCCAGATTGGACAGCATACGTGTAATATTCGTTTTGTCTTTGCCGAGCCGTTCACCGATTTCATTTTGCGTCAGACCATCCTTTTTCCAGAGCAGCATCATTACAAATGTTTGCTCTGGCGCGAGGTTGAATGGCGCTAGCTTTTGTTTAATATAACCTGCGATGGCGAGTTGCACATCGCGAATGAAGACGGTATAACTCTTTTCTACGTCATATGGCATAACATTCACCCTTATTTATTAATCGCTGGATTCGTTAGTACGTATATGCAAACTCGTAGGCTACGAGATGCACTTCACTACGGGAAGGAAATAAGGGGGAAGGACGGATTTCAGTGTTTGCGACTTTCAAACACGGGGCGCAATGAAAAAAGGTTTCTGCGTAGCAAAATACTTTACCTTTTTTGAGCACGGGAATCCATCTTCTCTCCCACTTCTTAGATTCCTGTGCGAGACGGAAGTCTGTCCCCTTGTTTTGTACCGCAGTAGTGGATGCCTCAACCTACCAGGTTTGCGTACACGTCTAGCGCTGACTGTTCAGTTCTGTTTATGATCATTTTGCCGTCTAATCGCTTATTATGTGGTGCTGTAGTAAGATGATCGTCTATTATAATCATCGTACAAATCAAGGGAACAAATCAAATGTACTGTAATACTTGGAAGCCTGTATGATACCATTACCTACATACCTACATACCTACATACCGTACGTATGCAGCCTATTACGCTGACCGTTTTAACTATAACTATATTATATAGTTTGTTCTTGCCTAGATTTCCGCTATGAATAAGGAGACAGCACGGATATAAAGCCAATCTTGAAAGCAGTCAAGATACTATATGCATACGAGTGGGTATAGTTGGTGTAGCAACCTTTGCTGCAACCGCTGTATGCTGTTGCAAAGCATAACTTAAACTGTATCAAGGCGTTGAATCGACGTTAGACTATCACTTTTACCGAAAGCTGTCAACGAGATCAGCGCACGGAGAGAAGCGGAAAAATGATTGGAGTGTTTTCATTATTCTCTGTAAACTCTTGAGGCAGGCACGCAAATTCGGATGATGCAAACGGTGGTTGATGTTCCAACACGCCATGTTTGCCTATATGTCCTAGCTAAAGCGTATTAAGCGAAACGGCAAGCTGCAAAAATGTAATGTAAGCGGTAATATTCAATGTGAAAGTTTCATTTTCATCTTGACATTGTTCGACACAAGGTCTATTGTAATTTTTGTGAGCTTGGCTGTCACAAAAGAGACACAATGGCAGATTGACTTTATGACGATGCTTGGATATTTGATATGTATTTTAATTTATATGAAATGGATACGAGATGGATATCTAAGACGAGCATTCGTTTATTTTTTTGTCGATATAGTTGCTATATCAACCGTATACTGTAGGCAATTATTATGTTTGTACGATAACTAGCCCATATGCCAGCAGCATCGTTTGATGCTGGATAGAGAAAAGGGATAGGTACATTTTGGAGGAGAAACGATATGGAAGCTATGACATTTGTGTTGTTTGGTTCAACCGGGGATTTGGCAAAACGCAAAATTTTCCCTGCTTTGTACAACCTGTATGTGGATCGCAAAATGCCGGAAGCCTTCTCGATCATTGGATTGGGCCGCAAATCATTTAATGATGCGACATTCCAAACATATGTCGAGCAGTCGCTGCAACAATTTTCCCGCAATACACCGAAGGATCGCAAGACCGTTGACGCTTTCCTGCGTTCGATTCGCTATCATATTTTGAATGTGGATGATACAGCAGGTTATCAAGAGCTGCTGAAGCTGGTGGAGCAACGTGAATCCGAGCTGAATATCCCGCAAAACCGTATGTTTTATATGTCGGTCGCACCGGAATTTTTCGGCGTGATCGCTGACAATATTAATGCAAGTGGTCTAGGTAACACGACCGGCTGGAAACGCCTGATCATTGAAAAGCCATTTGGACATGATCTGGAATCTGCACGTCAACTGAACAAACATCTAAGCAAAACATTCGCTGAAGAAGAAGTGTTCCGTATCGACCACTATTTAGGTAAACCGATGGTGCAAAATATGGAATCGTTCACGTCTGCGAATCCGGTCATTCAGTCGCTGTGGAACAATCGCCACATCGCTAACGTACAAATTACCGCTTCCGAAGTCGTCGGCGTAGAAGAACGTGCTGGTTATTACGATCATACCGGAGCGATCCGCGATATGGTGCAAAATCATATGCTGCAAGTGCTGATGATGACCGCGATGACGCTGCCGGGCGGACATACAGCCGACGATGTACGCTCCCACAAAAAATATATCGCCAAAGCGCTGCGTCCGATCGCCAAAGAAGATGCCCATAAACATATCGTGCGTGCACAATATGATGCTGGTGTCGTATCCGGTCGTGAAGTGCAAGGCTATCAAGATGAGCCGGGCATCGAGCTTGGTTCCAATACCGATACATTTGTGGCGGCGCGCATTTGGGTAGATGATTTCTCTTGGGAAGGTGTGCCATTCTACATTCGTACCGGTAAACGGATGAAAGAGAAATCGACTCGCATTGTGATCGAATTTAAAAATACGATGCAAAACAGCGAAATTTGTGTCGATTGCGACGGTCAACCGAATATGCTGACGATTAGCATCAACCCGGACGAGAAAATTACGCTGCAACTGAATCGTCGCAACGTAAAAACCGGTGTGTTAGAGCCGATGACATCAGAGTTTGTGATGGGTACGGACAATGATCCGGAAGCGTATGAACTACTGATCGGTGATGCGCTGAACGGTGACGGTACATTTTTCGCTCACTGGGATGAAGTTGAACTGTCCTGGCAATGGGTGCAGCCGATTTTGGAAGCTTTTGCCGACAATAGCCTGCCGCTGCATGATTATGCTGCCGGCACCTATGGCCCGCAAGCGTCTGACGCATTGCTTGCCGAGCAAGGTTTCCGCTGGTTGGGCGATCAAAATGCCGCGCCTGTACGTGCCGGTGTCGCCGCTGCGCGTTAAGTGAAAGTAGCTGTTCTTGTATAAATGAATGGTTGGCTTACGCTCTGGTTAATGATAAACAGAGCGTATTCACCATGCCTGCAAAGCCGGATAAGTGGCTTTGCAGCATGCCAGACTGTGCTAGAATGAATAGCATTAGTAGCTTGTCTTGGATGACGATGTGGTGTAGCTGTTATATGTACACTTAACCCGTATGCAAATGATTTCAATACGTACTTTATTTGTGCTGAAGACAAGCTACTGGGACTGGCGATAGATGAAGTAGACAAGCTAGAGATAAAAAAGGGATATTCCATCCCAAACACACGGAGGGCTATACTATGAAAATCGGTTTGATTGGCTTAGGTAAAATGGGTATGAATTTGGCGCAAAACTTGATGGATCACCAACATGAGGTTGTCGCTTTTGATTTGAACAAAGAAGCGGTAAAAGAAATTACCGGTCTTGGCGCACAAGGCGTCGAAACGATTGCCGATATGGTGAGCAAGCTGGAAGCGCCACGCATCGTCTGGGTGATGGTACCACACGGTGTAGTCGATTCTGTACTGGGCGAGATCGCTCCACTGCTGTCCGAACACGATATCGTAATCGAAGCAGGTAACTCTCACTACAAAGAATCCGTACGTCGCTACAACGAAATGAAGCAAAAAGGCATCCATTACATGGACGCAGGCACATCCGGCGGTATGAGCGGTGCGCGTAACGGTGCTTGTTATATGATCGGTGGCGATAAAGAAGCATGGGCTGTCGTTGAACCGATCTTCCGCGACACCGCTGTTGAAAATGGCTATTTGTATGCCGGTGAAGCGGGTAGCGGTCACTACTTGAAAATGGTGCACAACGGTATCGAGTACGGTATGATGGCAGCGATCGGTGAAGGCTTCGAAGTATTGGAAAAAAGCCCGTACGACTTTAACTACGAAAAAGTCGCTCGCGTTTGGAACAACGGTTCTGTCATCCGCTCATGGCTGATGGAACTGACCGAAAATGCATTCGCTAAAGACGGTCGCCTGGAAGAAATCCAAGGCATTATGCATTCCTCCGGCGAAGGCAAATGGACGGTAGAAGAAGCGATGGACTTGCAAATGGCAACACCGGTTATTGCACTGTCCTTGCTGATGCGTTATCGTTCCCTTGATAACGATACATTTACAGGTAAAGTCGTTGCCGCACTGCGTAACGAATTTGGCGGTCACGCGGTAGAGAAATCGAGCAAGTAATTTATAAATGCACAAACGATCTTTGGTATGATCGCTACGTAGCGACTATTTAAATCTAATCTAACTACAAAAGAGCTGCAAACCTGGCACGAATTCGGGTTTTGCAGCTCTTTTGTGTATGTAATCTCCATTTCTCTCCTTCCGCCCTCACCCCAATTTTATTTTTTAGCTCTCGCTCCAGCTCCTAATTATATTTTGTGCTGTAGTTTACATTCTTGTTTGAGTCTGTAAGTACAGTTGCAGCAACCCATATCAGTCTGCTAAATCTAACAAATTAATGCACGAGCAAGTGATTTTTTTCTGAAAACCTACAAAAATATGAAAAACTATTAGTATAACGTTGACGTTAACGTTAAATAGTTGTAATATATTCATATAAGATATGTAATTATTTAAATAAAGAATGGAGTGAGACCATGACATTGTACAAAATCGATGAAGTTGCCAGTGCATGCAATCTGACCAAACGAACGATTCGGTACTATGAGGAGATTGGTCTGCTGTCCCCACAACGCAGTGAGGGCAATACCCGCTTGTACACACAACACGATATCGATCGGCTCAAAAAGATTATTAGTGCACGCGATGTGCTTGGCTTTTCGTTACAGGAGCTGCACGGCTATATCGAAATCGTCGAAGTGCTCAAAGGACAGCGCGAACGCTATCGGAATATTACCGATCTGGAAGAACGCAGGCAGCAACTGGAACAGATCGATAATACGCTGGGCAAACAACTTGATATGATGGAAAGCAAAATTCGCACCATTTATAGCTTCAAAGCAGAAGCAGAGCAGCTGCGTCAGCAAGTACGTGACGGTATGGAGAGGCTGGGGCGTGAAGCAGCAGCGCATAGAGAACTATAACAGTAAGCAAACAATACGAGGAGGACCATACGATTATGAGTACGAAAACAGCTTCAATTAAAGAGTTACCTCATCAGGGCGGGTTGCTGTCACAGCCGAAAGCGGTGTGGGCGGTTGCTTTTGCCTGTGTGATTTCATTTATGGGTCTTGGTCTAGTTGACCCGATTTTGCCGGCGATTGCGAAACAGCTTAATGCAACGCCGAGTCAAGTATCGCTATTGTTTACTAGCTACAATCTGGTAACCGGTCTGGCGATGCTAATCACCGGCTTTGTGTCTAGCCGGATTGGGGTCAAATGGACGCTGCTGAGCGGCGTTGTGTTAATCGTTATTTTCTCAGCATTGGGCGGGATGTCTGATACGATCGCTCAAATCGTCGGTTTCCGTGGTGGCTGGGGGCTTGGCAATGCGCTCTTTATTGCGACCGCATTGTCCGCGATTGTCGGTCTGTCCACTTCGGGTACAGCTAAAGCGATTATTTTGTATGAAGCAGCACTCGGTCTCGGTATTTCGGTTGGCCCGCTGCTCGGTGGTGAACTCGGTTCGATCTCTTGGCGTGGCCCGTTCTTCGGTGTGAGTGTATTGATGTTGATCGGATTTGTATTTATTTTGGTAATGCTACCTAAAATTCCGAAGCCGAAAACACGCAGTTCGCTATCTGATCCGTTTAAAGCATTAAAATTCCCGGCGCTCAAAACATTGGCGATTGTTGCCTTTCTGTATAACTTTGGCTTCTTTACGTTAATGGCGTATTCGCCGTATGTGATGGGTTTGGATGAGCACGGTCTTGGTTATGTATTTTTCGGTTGGGGTATTTTGCTAGCGATTACGTCGGTATTCGTAGCACCAAAGCTGCAAGCGCGCTTTAATCTCGCCGGCTCAATGGGTGTGATGTTGACGCTATTTGCACTTGATCTTGTGTTTATGGGTCTCGGTGCGGCGCTCGGTTCGCCAGTACTCGTTATTGTCGGTGTAATCGTCGCCGGTATTTTCCTCGGTATTAACAATACGCTAATTACGACTGCGGTGATGGAATCGGCTCCGGTGGAACGTTCGGTCGCATCGGCGGCATACAGCTTTGTTCGTTTCCTCGGTGGTGCAGTATCGCCGTTTTTGGCAGGGAAGCTGGCGGAATGGTACAACTCGGCAACACCGTTTTATTTTGGCGGCTTAATGGTATTGATCGCTGTCATTGTACTGGCTGTCCGTCGGCGCCATCTGGCAAGCATCGATGTATCGCATGGACATTAATAATGTATACAAACGAATGAATGGAGGACGAGTTCATGTCAGAAGTACACGGAAATTTAGCATATGAGCGGATACTTATCGCTGTGGACGGTTCTGAACATGCACAGCGTGCCTTGGAGCATGCGGTAACATTGGCGCAAGCCATGCACATAGCACCGCATTTGACTGTGCTGCATGTAAATCCGACGATGATGGTTGCCGAGCCGCCGCTTGGCGTGGACATCGGTCAACGTTTGGATGAGGAAGGGCGCGAGGTAACAGAGCCTTATCGTCAGTATCTGGATACAACCGGGGTGGCGTACGATGTGCGTTATCATACCGGTGATCCGGCAACGGTCATTTGTGATATAGCAAACGAGCACAGGAGCGATCTAATCGTGATCGGGACGCGTGGCATGAGCACGATGTCAGAGTTGTTTCTTGGCAGTGTGAGCCATAAAGTGATTCAACATGCGCATTGCCCAGTGCTAACGGTGAAGTGAAAATACGTTCGGTATGGATGTGCATTTGAATCGTAATTTTTGTATCGTTTCAATTAGCAAACAAGCATGAATAGATAAGCGAGCATAGCTGTTAGCGTATCGTTGCTCATACGTATGTACAGAGAGGCAATTGCACAATGCTTAGTTCGATTGTACTCGGTTCAGCTGGCATGGATGTTTGTTATAGGCGTACAACTAAAAATTAGCCAGCAGTAGCAGCTTGAATCCGGCGGAGGATAAGCGGCTATTGCTGGCTTTGTTGTCGTTTATTAGGTAGTGACCATTGCGTATCTATTTGTATTAGCCTATAAGTTTATAGATAAAACCTATAAAATGCCGTGTCCAAAATGCATAAAACTACGCGTTCCGACATGCTTATACGGTGCTCGATTACCTTAAACAAGCTGGATTATAAATTTTGCTACAACGAAATGACAATTTTTACTGCCACTGGCTTTCGCAAGTGAATTTGTCACTATCATGTCAGCTCACACTGTAACTTGCACTTGTTCGATCGCACTGCGTATTACATTGCAAGAATGCTCTAGCTGGCGTTGTTCGTCTTCGTCTAGCCGCAATTCGATCAGTTCCTGAATGCCATCGCCGCTAATGATAGCCGGTACGCCGGTACATACGTCCTTTTGTCCATATTCGCCGTCCAAAATGGCAGAGACTGCGATAATCCGATGTTCATCGTACAAGATGGAGCGAGCGATATGAGCGAGTGCGTTGCCGATCCCAAACTGTGTATGCCCTTTGCGCAGGAAAATTTCCCAGCCTGCATCACGCGTTTTGAGTGCGACATCGTCCATGCTTAGTTCAGGGAAGCGCTCGGCATGCTGTTCCAAAATATGCAGCAACGGCTTACCGCCGATCGTTACGTGCGACCAAGCGACAAATTGGGATTCGCCATGTTCGCCTAGTACATAGCCGTGTACGCTGCGTGGGTCGATGGAGAAAATGTCCGACAAAATCGTTTTTAGACGGGAGGAATCGATCGATGTGCCGGTGCCGATCACGCGTTCACGTGGTAGCCCGGAAAATTGCCATGCCAGATACGTAACGACATCGACCGGATTGGCGGCAATAATCAAGATGCCATCAAATCCGCTTGCCATAATCGGATCGATAATTTCCTGTGTAATGGCAGCCGCTTCATGCAAAATCGTCATCCGGTTTTGTCCTGGCTTCGGATTAGCGCCTGCGGTAATGATAACGATATCCATATCACCGCAATCGGCAAGTGCACCTGCATACACTTTAGTACGATGTGAGGTAAAGTCCATACAGTGTGACAGGTCAAGCGCCTGTGCGACCGCTTTCTCATGCGTACGCCCTACCATCATAATTTCGTCAGCGATCGACTGGTTGATCATGGAATAAGCGCAACCTGCACCGACCATTCCAACCCCAACAATGGCTACTTTTCTGTTCTTTCTGCCCAAATGCACAGCCTCCACTCTTTATAAATTTCACGTTACCCGTTGGCATTCAGGCAGCAGCCAGCCGGTAATCGGATCGATAACTCCACGATACGACAAATGAAGCGATGTTAAAATACTTTCCACACTTGCCATTATACATGCTTTTTAGCACTGTGTAACTGTTAAATATGTCATGTAAGTTAACTCTTTTGCTATGAATAACTGTATGTGAAGCTTTAAAGGTTTTTACGTAGCAAAATAACCTATATAAGTAAGCAGCACATAGATCACACAGGATAGTTATAGTGGATAACATATGTATAAGCGATGCTACTAGCAGCAGTATTATCGCTAATAGCAACGATCGTGAGCATACTTCAAAGTCAGTTTGCCAGCAGGATGTCATAAATAGGCAGATTGGGGTAAATAATAAAGTGGGCTGGAGTTATTACATGGTCGCGCGCTCATAGGGGATAGATATATTCCCTGATCGCTTGACTAGTAGCTTGTCTCAAATTTATTCAGGGATTGCGTTCGTCTGAATGCTGCACGGTTCAAGCAGAGTTCAGATGGACGAAACCTTACATCTTCTTGAGACAAGTCACTAGTACCTTGACCAAGTTCAATGTTAATTTTGACCATGCACTGGAATCCTGATAAATAATAGCTTGTTCCAGCTTCCACACTTAAATTAATCTCGGTCAGAGTAGTAGTAGCTTGTATCCAATACATTTACAGTTTATCGATCTAACCATTGCTTGCTGATGAATAGGTTAAGGTACGTTCAAACACAATTTCTATTTGAGACAGACTACTAGTAGCTTGTGTTAAGTACCTTTACAGTGTGTCGATCTAACGATCGCTTGTTGATGAATCGATTAAGGTACGTTCAAACACGATGTTTACGTGAGACAGCTTACAGTAGTTTGACCGCGTTAAATTAAGCAGTTTGCTATTGTATAGCAGCGATGTGCTCAAGCTACGATTCCAGTGTATGTTTCGTAAGAGGTAGTCAGTCAGACACTGAATGTAAGCGGGTTAAGGTACTATGAAGAAATGAATAACAGCAATTATAGCTAAGGAGGAATGCACAATGGCAGAACAATTTAATGAATATTTCGCGCTGGCAAGTCGTCCGGAGGGGACACCTGCGTTGGAACATTTTACAGTGAAAAAGGAAGAACTGAATATGCCGGACGACGGGCAATTGCTCGTTAAAACGTTGTATGTGTCGGTCGATCCGTATATGCGCGGACGGATGAAAGACGCCAAATCGTATGCGGCACCGTATGCAATCGGTGAGCCGATTACGGGTGGCTCGATCGGACGTGTGCTGCATAGCCGTGCGCAAGGATTTGCCGAGGGCGATATCGTCGTTGGCGGCTGGGGCTGGCAACGGTATGGCATTATCGATGGCAAAAGCTGCCGTCGCATTGATCCTGAACTGGCACCGATCACTACCGCACTCGGTGTGTTAGGCATGACCGGACTGACCGCTTACTTTGGCACATTGCGCATCGGCAATCCACAGCCAGGCGAAACGCTAGTCGTATCCGGTGCTGGCGGTGCGGTTGGCATGGTCGTCGGTCAGATCGGTAAAATCAAAGGCGCCCGTGTCGTCGGTATCTCCGGCTCGGATGAGAAAAATCGCTATCTTAAAGAAGAACTCGGCTTTGACGAAGTGATCAATTACAAAACCGATCAGCCACTGGCACAGGCGCTTGAGCGTGCTTGCCCGGACGGAATTGATGTGTATTTTGACAATGTAGGCGGTGACATTACCGATGCGGTCATTCCGCTGCTTAATCGCAATGCACGCATTCCGCTGTGCGGGCAGATTTCGCTTTACAATCAAGAGCAACCAGAGCTTGGGCCACGCATTTTGCCGATGCTGCTCACACGCACCGTTTTGCTCAAAGGATTTCTCGTAGGCGACTATGCTGCCGAACAAGAGGAAGGATTGCATGAACTGGGACAATGGGTACGCGAAGGTCGTTTGAAATATCGTGAAAATATTATCGACGGTTTCGACCACATTCCAGAAGCATTTATCGGATTGTTCAGCGGCGAAAATCTCGGTAAGCAGCTTGTGCGTGTAGCTGAGGAATGAGAGAAGTTAAACCTATACTAATACTGTGCTGACAATCAAAAAACAAAAAGCTAAAGTCAATTCACCGATGCCTGTAAAGACGCTGTTAATGTACAGTAGCCATGTTACAAATCGGAACTGAGCTTTAGCTTTTTTGTTGTATAGTATATCGACGCATCATCAACTGCCGAACTAAGCTTATCCAACCGAGCGACCGGATTCAACCTGTTCGCGAATGGCGCGGTATTTACGATACATATCGAGGCGCCAGTGTAGCAGCGTACCAAAAGCAAGAATAAAAAACACACCTGCCGTCTGCGGAATCGTAATGTAATGCTCGATAAAGCGGTGCAACAGCAGACGAATAAGCAGCAGCCCAAGCAAAATGAACAAAAAGCTTTTCGAGCGCTGAACGACCACATCGGTGCCATTATGCTCAAAACGTGTACCGCGAATGAGCGGATACGAGAAAATAAACCACCCGATCAAAAATGCCCCGACTACCCATAACCACGATACGCGAAAATCCGGCACGACAAACATAAAAAAACCGGTGCTCATACCGAGTGGCGGAATCAAAATCTTTTTGGCGTTTACAGGTCTATGATTCGTACGTGAGCGCACCAAAATCGCCGTCAAAGCGATCACGAGCAGTCCGACGGTCGAACCTATTTGTAAAAAGGAGGGACTGAATTGTAGCATAATTGTCGTAAAACCCCTCTCCATCATGTAAATTCAACTCCATATGTAGGTAGTATACCATATTCATTGTTTTGCGCATCGTGCAGCAAGCTTAAAATTTATATATTTTGCAAAACGTTTGCTCGTATCGCGAACGTATAACAACGCCAATTGTCATCCATTTATGTGTGAAACGCGAATAAGAGATGACATTCGCGGTTAAAAATCCATATAAATATGAATATAATGAATAGTAAGAAGTTATTCGTCCAGATGTGTAATATATGGGTACAGTTTAAGTTTATTCATGGGATGGATGATTGTGGTAATATACAATAGTTATTGTTTTAAACGATTTCAATATGATGTGAAAAGTACGAAGTTTGCGGAATTGTCGTATAGACATGGATGACGGATCATTCCGATGATCCGCCGATATGTGGCACAAAGCGACCGAAAACTGACGGATGCGGAGGCGGAAGGAATGACGGATAAGAAAATTTTGATTGCTGAGGATGAACCAGCGCTGCGCTTTTTGCTTATGGAAACGCTTGAGGATGAAGGATACGACATGACCGAAGCGGAGGATGGACAGCTTGCCAAAGATCGTCTCGCTGCAGCGGAATACGATCTGATTGTGCTTGATTATATGATGCCGGAAGCGACAGGCATCGAAGTATGCGAATGGCTGCGTGCCAGCGGCAATGCCAATGCGGACAAGCCGGTCATTTTGCTGACTGCGAAGGCGCAGGAGCAGGATCGTTTGCGAGCGCAACAGGCGGGTGTGACATTGTTTATGTCCAAGCCATTTAGCCCGCTCGCGCTGATCGATGCCGCAGAGGAGTTGCTGGCAGGGGAGGGCGCCTGATGCAAACTGGCGGTCTTGCTCGGCGTGTGACCCGCTGGACGATCATTGCCTTTTTGATTTTTGGGTTGATTATTTTCGCGGTCGAATGGGTGTTTAAGCAACAAGTTACCGCTATTAATACCGGCATTAATAACCACCTGAACCAGCAAAATCGATTGCAGACGATCGAGGAATCGTATCGTTCGGCAGTATCGAATTTTCGAGCCTATCTTGCTTTTGATGCTGCTAATTTTCGGGTGCAGGCAGATGCGGATCGAGATCGCTTTTTGCAGGAGTTGGAGCAATATCGGCTTGATTCTGCCAATCGCACCGACAATAAAGATGCGATTACTGAGCTGGATGAGCAAAGCCGAGCCTATTTTAGTTATTTTCCGCTAATTGAAGGCTATAAAAAGCAAGGACAGCAAGCTGAGATTGAGCGTACGTCACGTACGATTACGACGCCGCTCGTACGCTCGGTCAATGCCGGACTAGATGAGTTGATCAGCAAGGAACGCGCGGAAGTGAATCGGTTAATGACGCAAAGTCAGCAGCTGAATTCGATCGTGCTGTTTATTCCGATTGTGTTTATCATGCTCGGTCTGATTGCGGCGCTACTGCTTGTGCGCTATTTGCGTAAATCGATGATTGAACCTGTTACCCGTCTGGAATCGGCGGTACGCCGGATTAGCAATGGCGAATATTTACAGGTGGAACAAAGCCGTTCGGCGGACGAGATTTCTAGCTTGATTAACGGCATCAATCATATGTCCGATCAATTGTGTGAACGCGATCAACAGCATGAGCATAGTTTGCAACAATTGGAGCAGCAAAATGACGAGATGGAAGCGCAAAATGAAGAAATTTTGGCGCAACAACATGAACAAGCGGTCATTTTGGAAAAGTTAACCGAGCGTGAAACACAGTTGCAGTTGATCAATTCGTATCAGGAGAAGTTGACCGGGTTTAGCAGTATGGGGGATTTTTTGGAACATAGTTTGCGTGCGTTAATGCAGGCTACCCATCATGATGCAGTGATGCTCGTCGTGCGCGATCAGAGCGAGTCAGCCCGTCCATTTCGGATGGTGTATGCGGTCGGTTGGCCACAGCATGATACCGAGCGCCGTGTGGAACAATTGTATGGCCCGGCGCTGGAAGTGATAGAGGAGCGCCGACCGGTCGTGCGCAGTCGCTCACTGAGCGGTGAAGAAGTTGGTCTGCATCAAGGATATGAGCGTGCAGATGATCATTATTATCCGCTGTTTGATGAACATATGCAGGCGATCGGGTATTTGCTGTTTACGACGTATGGCAGTCTGGCGGTTAATATTAAAGACCGTATGTTGACCGAAGGCTTAATTAATCAATTCGGACTGGCATATCAGGCGCAGCTTGCTGGAGAAGCTCGCCGCAAGCAGAGCATACGCTTGGAAGAATTGAATGCCGAGCTGGAAACGGAAAAGTTGATGATCAAGCAGCAGCGGGATACGGTACAGGAAATTATCGATTCACTGCATGAAGGTTTGGTGCTGTGCGATCATAACGGGATCATTTCGTTTTGCAATGCACAGGTGAGTGCGGTATTGCCGGATTTAAAAACCGGTGCTTCGATCGATAGTTTGAATGCGTTTCTCGATCAGCAACATATGGGCAGCTACAAGCTAAGCGAGCAGGTGTTGCATGCGATTAAGCAACATCTGAACAATTGGAAAACACAGTTCAGTCTGCGTGCGCGTGACGGTAGTATTCATCATATGGAAATGTATATCAATGTAATTACCGGCGCTGATTTACAACAATACCATCTGCTCGTGCTGCGTGATCGTACCGAAGAAGAACAGGCAAACCAGCTGAAAAATGAGTTTGTCAGCATCGTATCGCATGAATTGCGGACGCCGCTGGCGAGCATTCTCGGTTTTGTTGAGATTTTGCTGAACCGTGAGGTCAAGCCGGAGAAGGCGAAGCGCTATATGGAAACGATCCATCGTGAAGCGAATCGTCTGTCTAACTTGATTAACGATTTTCTTGATTTGCAGCGGATGGAGTCGGGCAAGCAGACATATACGCTCGTTCCGTTTGATCTGCGCACGATCATTGGTGATGTAGCGGTACAATGGGATGGCAAGCAGGAGCATCATGTGTATACAGAGTTGCCGGAACGGACGGCATTGGTGCGTGCTGACCAAGACCGTATTACCCAGGTGATGCACAATCTGATCAGCAATGCGATCAAATATTCGCCAGGCAAAGAACGGGTCGATGTACGACTGCGTGAGCAAGGGAATCATTGGCTCATTGAGGTGCAAGATTACGGATTGGGCATTCCGGACGAAGCGAAAGATAAAATGTTCAGCAAGTTTTATCGGGTCGACAATTCCGATCGCCGCCAGATTGGTGGTACCGGTCTTGGGTTGGCGATCGTACGCGAAATTTTGAACGATCTTGGCGGCGAGATTACATTTGAGTCTACGCTTGGTGCAGGCAGTATATTTACGGTACGACTGCCCAAGCTGAATGTGCCTGTGCTGGACAATCATATTGTCGTGATTGAAGACGAGGAGAATCTGTCCCGCCTGATTGCCGCTACTTTTGAGGAGCAGCAATATGAAATTTTGACGCTGAACAATGCCGAAGAAGCGCTGCTTGGCTTACAACAAGTAAAACGCCCACCATTGCTCTGTATCGTGGACATTCATCTGCAAGGGCCCCAAAGCGGCTGGGATTTTATTACCGCCTTGAAAAGTAATGCGTTAACCCGTGACGTACCGGTAATCGTCTCGTCGGCACTGGATCAGCCGCAAGATTTTGCCGAAAAGGTAGATGAGAAATATTTGCAAAAACCATTTACGGTTGAGCGTTTATTGGAACTGGGCGTATCGCTAATGGGTGAGGAAACCCCAACCATGCGCACCGATATGATCTTGCCAAGCGGCGATCAGGATGCACAGTTAGTACAACAAGTGTTGCAGCGTAGCGGTCTCGGTGCTGCTGAATTGAAGCTGGTCGACGATGTAATCAAGGTCGATCTGTTAGGCGACAGCTTTAACGATAAAAGGTGAACGCGTCCATTCAGCCGGTGTACTCGCTTTTTACATGAACGTATAGCATCATGCTTGTTGTGGTGATTAGTGTTTTATCTCCCAATAAAGGAAATCGCATCCTGACTATCGAATGTGATGCATGCAAGCTTATAGCGTAGCGGCTAAGCTATTTCGATATCGACAATCTATTTTATTTATACAGGGCTGTATCACATGTGCCGCTATGGCAGCCGGGGAGGATGTTATGGACAAATACCAGCGGTTATTTATAACGCAAATGAAGGACAAAATCAAAGCTGCGACCACATCCGGGCAATCTAGCAGTGAAGCGGAATTGTATCGATTACTGCATTCCGCCAAAGGTACGGCAGGCACAATCGGACTGGATGATTGGTTTCGTGCCGCTTCCAAACTGTTGGAACATGTTGAAGCGGAAAGCACCAAAGTATGGAATGCTGCACAAGCGCGTGAACTGCTGGCACCGCTCGCTTTTTTGTTGTTAAACATTGCGGATGAGCCGGAAGGAGAACAGACGGCAGAGCAGTCGGAGATGACTGAAGCAGCAGAAGTGGAATTGCCGCCGTATAAGGGCACCGTGCTTGTTGTCGATGATGATCTAAGCCTGCTGCTTGTCATTAAAGAGCATTTGGAGCGACTTGGTTATATGGTGCTTGCCACGTCGGATGGCGAGCGGGCGATGGAACTGTTTTACAATATGAAGCCGGATTGTGTCGTACTCGATATTATGTTGGACAAACAAAACGGCTTGGACATATTACAAGAAATGCAGTCTCGCAGTGAGCAGTATTTGATTCCGTTTATCGTTATGAGTACGAATCGTAACCGTTCAACCCGAATTCGCGCATATGAATTAGGTGCGGATGATTTTATCGGCAAGCCATTTAATATGAATGAATTTGCGGTGCGGGTGAAACGACAAGTGTGTCGCCGCTTGCAACTGAACCGTTTGCTAATGATGGATGAGCTGACCGGGGCGTACAACAGTACTTTTTTGGCACAGGAACTCGTTCGTCAATTGCAATTGCAGCTGGAACGACCACAACCGGCGACATTGACGTTGTTCGATCTGGACAGCTTCCGTTATATTAATGAACGTTTTGGTTATACGGAAGGCGATCGGCTGTTAAAGTATTTCTCCGATCTGGTCAAGCAGGCGCTTGGTCCGCAAGATATTTGGGCGCGCGATCGGCATGATCGTTTTTATTTGTTGCAGCCGGGAATTGGTGAGAAGGAAGCTTCTTCTTTTGCCCGTCAGTTGTTAGAACGGCTTGGACAGGATGAACAAGCAGGACTGGACGGATACCATTTATCATTTTCGGCTGGTGTGCTTGAGCTTAAGCCGGGTATGACGGCAGCTGTCTGTTATGACCAGATGATGCGCATTGTAGCGGAAGCGAAGCGCAGTCGCGAAGGGGTTATGATCGTTCCTGAACGACGTAGAACGGTGGAAAACGGACAGGCGACGCGCTTGGTGGAGATGATGCTGGATGCGGCTACGTATTTCAAACAGCATCATACCGAGCTGAACGAGACAGGTGCAGCTGAATCCGTCGCCGCACCAGCGCCAGTCAGCGCCGAGTTTGCCAAGCCAGTCCCACCACAAACACAATCCTCTCGGCAACAGGAACAGACAGCTACGCAGCGCCAGCAAGCGGCTAAACCGGCTACGGCATTTGCCCAGGACGAGCACGATTATTTGTCATTAAAAAAAATGAATGATCTGATCTCATCGTTGTCTTCCCGTCTCAAAAGACATGAATCCGCTCGTTCATCATGGTTGGATCATGATGACGATGATAATGTTACCGAACCGATGACTACACAGTCTTCAGCGCCTGTACAGTCAGAAGCGCGGTCGCAATCGCCGTCTGCTCAGGTTCCACCTGCTGCTGACGATAGTAGAAGTGCTGCTCAAGTACTGCCTGCTGCTGACGATAGTAGAAGTGCTGCTCAAGTGCCACCTGCTGCTGACGATAGTAGACGTGCTACTCAAGTGCCACCTGCTGCTGCTGACGATAGTAGAAGCGCTGCCCAAGTACCGCCTGTTTCTGCCAGCAACAGTAAGCATGCTGGCACAGCCGCTCCGTCTGCACCGGTATTTCGTGCCGATACGATTCGTGAGGTGACCGCGCGGGACGGTTCGGGTCGACGGCTGGAATGGGTAGATCGCGATGAAAAGGCGTTGCTGAGCCAACAGACTGTCGAGATTCAGCAAGCGCCTGTGCCGCCGGTTGACATTAGCGTTTGGAGACTGGCGATTATCGATGATGATGATCTGATTCGCAATATGCTGACGAAGCGTTTGTCGGCATTGCAAGCGGAGCATGAGCTTGATATTCGCGCCTTTAGTGATGGCGAGGAATTTTTTAGTGATCCGTGGCATGGGGAGGATGCCAAATATTTGCTCATATTGGATCGCATGATGCCACGCATGAACGGCATGGAAGTGCTACGTCGTTTGCGCAGCTCCAATCGGCGCAATCGGTATACGGTGCTCATGTTAACCGGTGTAGGCGATGATCGTGAAGTGGCGGATGCGATCAGTGCAGGTACGGATGATTATTTGACCAAGCCGTTCAGTGTAGTGGAACTGGAGGCGCGTATTCGGCGGTTGCTAGGGAGGATGAAAGCATGATGACGCTGGATACAAACGAGGCACTGCTCGTGTTTATGGTGCTAAGCGCGTGTATGCTGTTGCTGTTATGTTTACTATATGCGTATTTGGCGTATCGCAAAGCAATGTACAATAAACGGCAGCTTGCTGTCGAGGAAATGGTGCGTGAGCTGGAGCAGCCGGATTCGCCGTTAGAAGCATATTTGGCGACCGGTGAAGCGTCACGGCGTCTGTCCACACGCGAGCCGTTTCGGATGGAAGCGGTACAAGAGGCGTTGCAGCATCGGTTATCGATCAGCAATACGCCGGAGGAACGCAAGCTCATTTACGAATTTGCCGAACGTTATTTCTCTGCACATTATCGGAAGACGCTGCACCATCGGCGCTGGAGTACACGTATGAATACGCTGCTCTGGATCGAGCAGTTTCGGATTCGCTCGTTAGAGCCGGAGCTGCTAGGCTGGATGGAAGCGCCGCGCTGCACGGATGAGGAATATTTTCAAATTTTGCGTATTTTGTCCAAGCTGAACAATGAGCGGATCGTGGCTGTGTTAAGTGATAATGAACATGAGCTATCAGAAAGTCAGTTGTTACAGCTTATGTTGCCGCTCGGTCAGCAATTGTTCGACGAGCTGCTTGAGCGCTTTGATTTGTTGCCGCAGCGTGTTCGATACAGTTTGCTCGATGCGTTGCGCATTAACAATATTCGTTCTGCGGCTGTGCTGTCGCTGCTGGAACGTCAGCTAGGCAGCGAGGACGGTGAGCAGCGCATTCGGACGCTCAAAACGATTTCCAATTTTGGATATATGTCACCTGAAGCGACACACAAGCTTGTGGAGACGCTGGAAGATGAGCATGATCACCCTGAACGCGCTGCATCTTCGTGGCCGGAGCGCTTAATGCGTGCCAGAGTGATGGGCAATATACAAGAGGATGTGTTTGTGCCCTATTTGTTAGAGATGCTAGGCGATTCTTCGTATCGAGTACGACAGCAGGCAGCCGATTCGCTGTCCGGTTACAAAAATGGACTGGAGCTGCTCGGAAAAGTAGCTGCCGGTGAACATGCGGACCGCTATGCACGCGAGATGGCGGAGGAGACGCTGGAAAGGAAACAATATGAACGCAACCTGGCTTGAGTGGATCGGTACGATTTTTGAAATCATTAATATCATTATTGCGGTGTATGTCGTGGTCGTCAGCCTCGTCTATATCGTGCTCTTTTTCGTTGCGGCACGTAAGCTGAATCGGGAAAAGGATGTCAACGAAAGCCAGTATGAACAAGTGTTGCAGGAAGAACTTGCGCCGCCGTTATCGATTATCGTGCCTGCGTATAACGAAGAATTGAACATTGTATGGAGCGTACGTTCATTGCTTGGTATTAACTACAAGCAGTTCGAAATCGTCGTCGTTAATGATGGCTCCAAAGACCGCACCGCACAACAACTGATCGATGAATTTGATATGGTGGAAATTAAAAGTCGTGTGCGCTGGTCAGGATTAGGCAAAGAAACGAAGCCGATTCGCGGCATCTACCGTTCGCTTCAGCATAGTAATCTGGTGCTGGTCGATAAGGAAAATGGCGGGAAGGCGGATGCGCTAAATGTCGGCATCAATGTGTGTCAGTATCCGTATTTTGCTTCACTCGATGGCGATACGGTACTCGACCAAGATGCGTTTATCAAAGTGATGAAGCCGATTATGGATGCCGGGCAGGATGAGGAAATCGTTGCGACCGGCGGCAGTGTCGGTATCGCCAACGGCAGTTATGTAGATAGCGGCTATTTGAGCCGAGACAGTGTGCGGCTGTCGCATAAGCCGCTTGTCGTTATGCAGGTGATCGAGTATTTGCGCGCGTTTCTGATGGGGCGGATCGGGCTAAGTCGCTACAATCTGCTGCTGATCGTATCGGGCGCATTCGGTATTTTCAAAAAAAGCTGGGTAATCGAGGTGGGCGGTTATGAAGTGAATACGATCGGTGAAGATATGGAGCTGGTCGTACGCCTGCATCGCCGTATTCAAGAAAAGAACAGCAAAGCCCGCATCGTCTATGTGCCTGATCCGGTTTGTTGGACAGAAGCGCCGGAGCATGCCAAAATTTTGCGTCGTCAGCGTACACGTTGGCATCGCGGATTGTTTGAAAGTTTATGGAAAAATCGCAAGATGATGCTTAATCCACGCTATGGCAAAATCGGCATGATCTCGATGCCGTATTTTCTGTTCGTTGAGCTGCTTGGGCCTGTAGTGGAATTGTTCGGGATCGTGACCGTGCTAGTCGGCTTGTTTCTCGATACGATCGATATTCGTATTACGCTTATTTTGGCATTGCTCATGTTGTTGTATGGGTCGTTGTTATCGATGGGAGCGGTGCTATTTGAAGAATGGTGCTTTAAACGGTATAAACGGGTCAGTGATTTGACGCGTCTGTTTCTGTACGCATTATCGGAAACGTTTTGGTATCGCCCGTTGATGACGCTCTGGCGCTTTGAAGGGCTCATTCGTATCGCGGCACGCAAAAAGCATAGCTGGGGCGATATGGCGCGCGGCGGTGTAATGAACTCCAAAAAACCGGATAATCGCGCAGATGGAGGTGGCACATGAAAGGCAGAAAGGCATGGACATTTTGGCTCATCCCGCTGCTGATTGTGGCGCTGCTGTTAACGCCGTGGGTATGGTGGGAAGTAAAGCCGGCTACGCCTCTGCAAGTGACGATCCTCGATAAAACGGTGCCCAATACGACCTATCGGGAGCATAAAGGATTAGTTTGGCTACTCAATCAGCAAAAGTATACAAAAGCCGATGGACAGCGTTATGACTATACGACCGATTATTATGGATTTTTCCCGCAAAATAATGAGCAATACAAAGTGACCGGATTGCCGCAAAATATGCGTAATACCGATATGATCTATGTCGCCGATACGTATGGCGTTGAAAGGGCACAATATGGCAAGACGGCTGACGGCAGCAGCGTCGGTACGGATGATGGCGATCTGTCACAAGGCATGCTGTATGGCGGGCTTGATTTGTCGGATGTGCAGCGTATTCGCACCGGTGTGACCGAGCAGGGCGTGAAGACGCTGATCGCGGAGTTTAACAGTCTGGCGACACCGACACCAGCGAGCGTGCGCAATCAGATGTATCCGCTGCTCGGGGTGGAGTGGACGGGCTGGACAGGGCGTTATTTTGGCGAGTTGGCGCGTGGCGGTGAGGTGCCAGCATTTCTGACTGGTGACGGCAGCGACCCGAATCGTTGGCCATATACCGGGCGGGGTGTCGTGCTGGTGAATGAGGATGGACGTGTCGTCGTATTGCAAGAAGGCAAGCAGATCGGAACGGAGGGCGTGCAGACGGTGCTGACGACGCAAGGGAAGGCGCTGCTCGGCTCTGATCCAACGGTGCGCTACAATTACTGGTTTGACATTATGAAGCCAGCGGCACGCACCGAAATTTTGGCGAATTATGATCTTGGTTTGACCGCAGACGGCAAGCAAAAGCTGCAAGAGGCAGGCATTGGCGATACGTTCCCAGCGGTTATTCGGCAGCAGCATGCGACGTATACATCGTATTATTTTGCCGGCGATTATGCCGATCATGATCAATATCCATTTTGGCGTCGTTATGCAGGCTGGGAGACGATCAAACGTTGGTTCACGCTCGATCAGCCTGGCAGTGAGGATGCGTTTTACTGGCATCTGTATGTGCCGATGATGAAGGCGATTTTGACGCAAACTGTTGCTGCGGAGCGGCGTTAAATGAGCATAACAATGAATGACAAACAACCCTGTACTGTATCGTAAAGTGCAGGGTTGTTCGTATGCATCATAGCGGGCGACGGTTGTCACAATCCAAGCTTATCGCATGTAAGCTCATTCCATTGTAGCAAAACGGTCATCCGGCGGCGGAACGGCAAGTGTAAGCTGGCGAAAGCGCACTTCGCAGCCTGTGCCTACCGGCGATTGTGCCACCACCCCGGCGCTGGCGGGCAGCGAGCCGTTCATGCCAAAGTAACGAATGAGTCGCCAGTCGATGATGCCTAGCTACACTTGTGCAACCATAAAAGTCCGCTCTACATTCACGATAAACTGTATAAATATATTGTCAGTATAAAGATCGATCGATTGTTTTAAAATATAAGATAACGTGCCTTGTGCATAATAATAGAGAGGAGTTAATATAATGATACGAGCGACACATACCCATTTGCTTGTGCGTATCATATATAACAAGTCAGCTAGCGAGCGGTAAATGATGTTATCGTGCTCGTTAATAACACCGTTTGGCTATACATGCTAGAACACAATTGCTAGAATAGAGAATCGTGATATATCGTTTCAGCGTAATCAGCATGACCAACCTCCAGACGTTTATATCGCTTAGGCACATTTTATTTTGACCGAACGATAAAAAAAGTTTCTAAAGGAGGACACATATGGATCAGGTTGATGAGCAAATATTGCTGCAATTACAACGTCATGCCCGTATTTCCATGACCGATCTGGGCAAAGAAGTAGGCTTGTCGCAGCCTGCTGTGACAGAAAGGGTACGCAGGTTGGAAGATAACGGTTTGATTTGCGAATATCGAGCCGTCGTTTCACCGGAAAAATTAGGATATCAGGCGTCTGCATATTATCTTTTTCATACGAATAACGGGGTTAATTTTGTGGAAGTGTGCCGGGAAGCGCCGGAGATTGTAGAATGTCATCGGACGAGCGGTGAGTACAATTATTTGCTTAAAGTGCTTACGCCCTCCATTCGCGAATTGGAAACGTTTGAAAACCGGATTAGTCATTATGGGGATTATACGACATTGATCGTCCTGTCGACACCGATTGAGCATCGGCTGCTCGCGCCGACAAGTGCCAATAAGCTGTAAAATTAGACGGCACATATGAACGATCTAACGACAATCACCCCTGCGGTAGCCGGATGGCAGTGGACAGGGGTGCAGTGTACACGGGCATCGGCAATATGAGCTGCCGAATCCTATTCATTACATAAAATAAGGCAGCGCAAACGCACCGTACGCAAACGCGGCAATAATGACAAAAGCAGGATGGATTTTGCGAATTTGCATTGCCCAGAAAGCGACTAGCGCGATCGCCAGCGTTTGCCATAGACCGATCGACCTGTACGATTCCTCGCCAAGCTGCCATGTCAGCAAGAGCATCATCACCGCAATGACCGGTTGCACAAGCAATGTAAGCCCTTTGACGACCGCAGAGGTGCGATATTTTTGCAGCAGGCGCAGCAGCACGATCATCGCTACCGCGGATGGCACGATTGTAGCGACCAGCGCGATTAGCAGACCCGGAATGCCGGACACGTCAAACCCGACAAATGCCGCAATCTTGGTGGCGATCGGGCCGGGCAGTGCATTGCCAAGCGCCAACACATTGGAAAATTGAGTATCATTCAACCAGTGAAAATGGGTTACGATCTCGTTATACATGAGCGGGATCGAGGCAGGCCCCCCACCATAACCGAGCACATTTGCTAGAAAAAAGCCCCATAACAGCTTCAGCCAGTTCAGCCAGTCCACATTCCACATTATGCTTCACCTCCACCATGACGTCGCTTTTGCAGCCAGTTCACCAAGCGGAAATGAAAGGCGCCATACAATAGGAACAGCGCGATCACAATCGCGGCATGCACGTGTACGACTTGCAACAGCAGCAGTACGATCACAAATAGAACAATCCCAAGCGGAAGCCCTAGCCCTTTGACCGCTTTGTCGCCAAATTCATATGCCATAACGCCGAGCATAACGGCAATGACCGGTACGACCGCGGCGATCATACCTTGAATCATTTTCGATTCACTCAAAAAAGCGACCGCTGACAGCAGCACGATCATCGCGATCGACGATGGTAAAATATGCGCCAAAATAGCGACGATCGCACCGGGCACGCCTTTGCTGCGATAGCCGAGATAAGCCGCCATTTTGGTTGCAATCGGGCCTGGTAACGCATTGCCAAGCGCCAAAATTTCGCCGAATTCATCGTCGCTAATCCAGCGATAACGAGTTACCGCCTCATAGCGAAATAGCGGCATCACCGACGGCCCGCCACCATAGCCGAGCACACCGGTACGAATCATCGCCCATGATAGCTCGCTATAAGTCGCATCACGAAATGGAGTTTGTTGCTGTGAATCAGCTGGTGGAGCTACAGATTGGTTCGTCATTTACAGCCTCATTCCCATCCGGCTTTTGTAGCGTGTGATGAGTACCTGACAATCGACACTCATAATTCCCGGCATTGTGTATAGTTTATCTTTCAAAAACGTCTCCATCTCCTGATTATCACGAAACAGCCCGTGCATATGCAGCTTGCTCGGCCCGGTCATATGATACAGGCTTGTCACGGCAGGTTCTTCGGCAAGTTTGTCCGCCGTTTCTTGCAAATGTTTAGGTTCGATCTCCACATTAAAAAACGCCGATACTGCAATGCCGATTTTGGCTGGATTGATGACGGCGGCGAAGCGCTCGATCGTACCGTTTTCGATCAATGCATTGACACGCGCCTGTACAGCGACACGGGACAGCCCGATATCTTTGGCAAGATCGGTGTAAGAAATACGCCCGTTTTGATTCAAAATGGCGATAATCCGGCGATCGATATCGTCAATATGCACCGGCTGCATATCGCCGGGAAGTTTGGAAGAATGCATGCTATTCACTCCTTGATTGGGGTAGGATGCAAGGCAAGCAGAGCAAGCTATGATGATCACGTACCGGAAACAAGCCGCTAACGCTTGCTGTATCGTATACGATCATAGCGGATCGAACCGACTTGCGTACGGTTTGAATGGATGCTACGGGATAATTTGTAATCCGTAACAACTTTCTTTTTGTCTGCAAAATAATGCTTTTAATTGCAATATGAATAAATATATAATGGTTAATAATCGATTTCAACAAGAAAATAATAATTTGCTTACGATAATAAAAGAACGCAGCATCGGGATGCTGCCGTCTGACCAATAGAGGGGGAGTCGCAATGACACAAAAATGGAATGCATTTGTAAATGAGCAATGGACGATGACAGGTGAGGGAACAGGCGGAACGCTTGCCGGGCTGCGTTTTGGCGTAAAAGATGTATTCGAACTGGAAGGACACACCGCTAGTGCAGGCAATCCGGACTGGCTGCGTACCCATGCTGCTGCAACCGCGACAGCACCGGCGTTACAGCGTTTGCTAGCTGCGGGAGCGGTGCTGCACGGCACGACACAGACGGATGAGCTGATGTATAGCTTGAACGGGCAAAATGTGCACTATGGCACACCGGTTAATCCGGCTGCACCGGATCGCATTCCTGGCGGTTCCTCAAGCGGTTCGGCGGTTGTCGTTGCCGCCGGGCTGCGCGAGTTTGCGATTGGCACCGATACGGGTGGCTCGGTGCGTATTCCGGCTTCGTATTGCGGCATATATGGCATGCGTCCAACTCACGGTGCGATCGATATGAACGGTGTAATTCCGCTGGCACCGGGTTTTGATACGATTGGCTGGATGGCGAATAGTGCTGAGCTGTTATATCGGATTGGCAGCGTACTGCTTAGTGCAGGGCAGGAGCATAATGCTGGGACAGTGGATTTTGAGCACGTATACATACCGGAGGAAGCATGGGCTGCAACCGAGCTACAGACGGCGGAGCTGCTGCGTGCAGCTGCGGCTCGGTTGTTGGAGCAAAGGGATGGTGCGGCATTGCAACCGCAGTCTGTTTCGATCGCACCGGAAGGGCTGCCCGCCTGGATGACGGCATTTCGCACCGTGCAAGCGATAGAAATATGGGAGCAGCATGGGCAATGGGTCGAAACGGTACAGCCGGTATTTGCCGAAGATATCGATGGACGCTTTCGCTGGGCAAGCACATTGCGTCGTCATGATCACGCAGACGCGTTTATGCTCAAACAGACTGTGCGTGAGCGTTTGCGCGGTTTGCTCGGTCATAATGGATTGTTGATGTTGCCGACAGCGACTGGCCCAGCGCCGCAACTGCATATTGACGGAGCAGCAAATGAACAGCGCCGCTCCCAAACGATGCAGCTTTCTTCCATCGCAGGTCTGTCCGGCTTGCCGCAAATTACGATTCCAGCAGGTACAATCGACGGTGCACCGGTAGGATTATCGGTGATCGCTGGTGCCGGTCAGGACTTGCGTTTATTGCAATGGGTGCAAGCGGCGCTGCATAGTCATAGTTTGATTTAAGATGATACTGATTTCGGAAAAATAACAGTTAACTATATACAAAAAATAACAGTATAACCGCAGTTGACACGCTATTGATGCGATCGTATAATCACAGTGGAATGTATATAAGATTACTATTCATAAGTCGTAAAGGATGCTCTGTGTAACTGTGCACAGTTGCTATAATCGGCGCTTCTTCCGACTATTGTCGCTTGCTGTACAGGCTGCTTGCATTCAGGTAATTATTCATTTTTCAAAGGAGTGCTGTTCATGTCTAACGCAATCAAACCGGAAACGATTCAGGTTATCGAAGACCGTCATGCCGTAAAAGTGTACGAAAAAGGTTATGTGATCCCACAAGAGGATGTCGACATGATTTTGTCTGCGGCTAATGCGGCTCCATCCGGCTGGAATTTGCAACATTGGAAATTCCTTGTGATCGACGATGAAGCGAAAAAGCAAGAGCTGCTACCGATCGCTTACAATCAAAATCAAGTCGTGGACAGCTCGTTTACCGTAGCCATTTTGGGCGATTTGGAAGCGAACAAAAACGCTGCTCCTGTCTATGATGCACTCGTGGAAGCTGGTGCGATGAGCCCGGAAATTCGCGATACACTAATCAGCCAAATCGATGGTGCTTACGGACATCCAGGCGTAGCACGCGATGGCGCACTGTCCAATGCATCGCTCGCAGCGATGAATTTGATGCTGGCTGCACGTGCGCTTGGCTATGATACATGCCCAATGGGCGGTTTTGACAAAAATGCGTTTGTAGCGCATTTCAACGTACCCGAGCGCTACATTCCGGTGATGCTGATCACGGTCGGTAAAGCAGGCAAGCCTGCGTACGCTTCCGGACGTTTCCCGCTAAGCGAAGCTGTGATCAAAAACTCGTTCTGATGCCGCTAGCGATCGCTGATGTAAGGGCGATGAATAGACGATAGTGAGTGTGAGCCGTTGCTATGTATGTATGGCAACGGTTGGATAGACGATGGAGTTAGCGTACAAGTCTACCCACATGCCAAAAAACGACTTCCAACAGGGAGTCGTTTTTTGGCGTATACCTGCAAATACATAAGCTTAAATTAAGCATTTGGTAAAAGCTCAGCAGTACGAATGCCTTTTTCATTAAGCTCTTGTTCCGCATCTTTAGTTAAATGTTCTGCGACCCAACTGTTCAGGCTGTTTCCATTAGACATGGCAGCGAGCGATACAAGTTTATGTTGTTCAGCAGTCAGTCGGACGAGAAATTTACCCGAAAAAGGCTTTTCCGGTTCTTCTCCTTCGGATTGGCAAAAATCGAGATAATCGTCGATACAATTACGAAAAGCTTGTTGAATTTCGGTAGGTGTTTCTCCTTGAAACGTAATAACGTCTCGGAGATACAGTACTTCTCCGTGAAGAATTCCAGCATCCCAATCGACATCGACTTTTCCAATATATCCTTTATACTGCAATAAGTTATTTATTAGTTACACCTGCCTCTGCCAAAAATCTTCTAACCGATTTCAATGCTCCTTTATCGGTTACTCGTTGTGGATGTGGACGATCATATGATTATTATTCATTTGCATAGTATCGCTTGTTGATACTATAGTAAATTTTTTTGCTGTGTTGTCAAAACAGATAAGTCAAAAAACTAATAGGTTGTCTCAAATGAAAATTGTGTTTAAACGTCCCTAAATCGATTTAGCACCAAGCCATTGTTGGATCGACAAACTGTAAATGTATTCGAGACAAGCTACTAGTAATAACACACCCTGATGCGATCGATCCGGTCTTTGTATCGCCATTTAGCTTAAACTGCTGTAAAAGTTAGGAATTTAGCTCTAAGTCCCTATGAATTACAAAGGTATTTTGTCCGTAATTATATAATATAGTAGCTTAATCAATTTATTGTTCAAAGCTGCTGTTATCGGTTGCCGAAGCGGTGGGGCGATTTCTGCATAGACCAGGCATCATAACCGATTTAGGCGAAAGGGCTGGTTGTATGATTAACCTTATTAACAATCTGACAATGGTAACAACTTTTCTATTTTTTACTAATTTATTGTTAAATAAATTCAAAGATTCCTTTCCGCAATACAGTCATCTGTATCCGTATGTATCCGGTATGCTGCATGGTTGTCTTGGGGTCGTTTTAATGCTGTTTGGTGAGGCAACAAAAGACGGTTTTCATCTTGATTTGCGCACACTTGCCATTATAAGCGCTGTATATATGGGCGGCAGAGCAGCGGGCTTGATTGCCTTGTTGTTCATTTTGATATCTCGTTTTTGGCTGCTTGATCTGAGTAATGATGTAGCGATCGTGGCGGGTAGTGTGATGATTGTGCTGTCATACGTATTGTCCGCATGGTTACTTGATCGTCAGCATCGCAAATCGATTGGTCGCTGGAGTATCATTATCGGAAGCAGTATGGTCATCCCATGTATAGCGGCATATTTTTTGTCTCCGATCGCGGAGGTTTACGGAACGATCATGGTCATTATCATGTATACGATCGGCGGTTTGTTTACGTATTTGCTGCTCACTCATCTAAGCCGCTCTAACCGTTCTCTGTATTTACTCAAAGAAAAAGCGAGCAGGGATCATCTGACCGGGCTGTACAATCCGCGCGCATTTGAAAGTATTTTTGAGCAGAAAATGATGGAAACGGAAAAGACACAGGAACCGTTTTCGCTATTAATGCTAGATATCGATTATTTTAAAACGATTAACGATACGTACGGGCATTCTGCAGGTGACGCTGTGCTCGTATGTTTTAGCGAACTGCTGCATCGTTCAGTGCGCTTTTCCGATCATTGTGCTCGTAAAGGCGGTGAGGAATTTGTCGTGTTGCTGAACGGATGCGGGGCAGAGCAGGCGTCACAGACTGCGGAGAAACTGCGTCGTCTCGTGGAAGAACAGCAATTTACGCTTGCTAACGGAGAGCGCATTCAAGTGACGGTATCGATCGGCGTATCTACGTATCCGTTGACCGAAGCACAATTGCTGCTTGAGCAGGCAGATCAAGCATTGTACCGGGCGAAACGAGAAGGACGAAACCGGGTCGTTTATTATTAGCCGGATAGATGGAGTGGGCGACTATCCGGTTGTTTTATATGAATGTATATACACAATACATGTGCTAACAATTTTGACAATCCTACCTGGAAAGCATAATAATACATATACGAAGAAATCATCCCCAATGCGCAGGAGGTGGACTGAAGCCTGTATGAACAGGTTTTCGGACAAACATGAATATTACGCAACAGATTGAAGTATTGGAATTGAAGCTAGAAGCAGGCGGGAATCCGATCGTGCTGCATCCGTTTGTCATTTATGAGCAAGGGCAGGCGATTTTGTTTGATACCGGCTTTCCGGGCAGTTATGAGGCGCTGCAAGCGTTGATCCATCCGAGCTATCCGGTACGTAGCGTCGTGTTAACTCATCAGGATATCGATCATATCGGATCATTGCCGCAATTTATGGCGCAGGAGCCGCAGCTTGCAGTGTATGCCCATGAGCATGATCGTGCAGCTATCGATGGCACTGCCCCATTTGTTAAAGGTTCACCTGAGCGTTTAAATATGCTGCTGTCCAGTGTGTCACAGGAGGATGCGGATGAATTTCGCCGCGTATTTTCGGCAGCGACGCCAGCAAATGTAAATCATGTTGTACACGATGGTGAAGTGTTGCCATTTGCCGGTGGTATGCAGGTCATTCATACGCCAGGTCACACACCAGGGCATATTAGTTTATACCATATTAACAGCAAAACGCTGTTTGCCGGCGATGCGATGAATGTGATAGATGGTGAGCTGGTCGGACCGATTCCACAATTCACACCGAATTTCGAGCAAGCTATTCAATCGCTGAACAAGTTGCGCACGCTGGCTGTGGACAAAGTGATTTGTTATCATGGCGGCATCTTTACAGGCGATTTTCAGCAGCGGTTAGATGAGCTGGTGAGCAGATCGTGACCATATCTTCGCAGCTCCCCGGACAGGCTGTCGTGCTCCTCTCCGGCTTGAGCGGTGGGCTGCTGTTTTATGTGCTGCATTTGCCGGTTCCGTGGCTGCTAGGCCCGATGATTGCGGTATTTATCGGAACACGTTTGTTGCGACGGTTACGCCCATCGTGGCCTGCTGTCGCCAAAAACATCGGCATTATGATCGTCGGCTATTCCATCGGCTTATCACTGACGATGGCGACGCTCTCTCGTATTGGGCAGCAGTTACCGTCGATGATTACACTGACGGTATTACTGCTGCTTTTTTGCGGTGGTCTGGCGTATATGCTGTCCCGCTGGACGGGTATTCCTTTTCAAACGATGCTGATCGCTAGCATTCCCGGCGGGTTAAGCCAAATTGTCGTGCTAGCTGAGGAGCAGGAAGGAATTGATATTACGATTGTGACCTTTTTGCAGGTGTCCCGTCTGATGATGATCGTTATCGTTGTGCCATTGCTCGTCTTTAGCCCATTGTTTGCGACTGAAGTAAGCGCACTGACAGAACCGCTAACCCGGTCGGCGGGCAGTTGGAGCGCATTATTTCCGTCCATAGTGCCATTTCTCATACTGTGCCCTGCGGCAGCATTGTTTGGCAAAAAGATCAATTTCCCGACCGCTTATTTGCTGCTGCCGATGATCGTTACATGTGGATTGCAACTGGTCGGTTTGCATGCACCGGCGCTTCCGCTATCAGTGCTAGATGTGGCACAGTTACTAATCGGCAGCTCGGTCGGTTTGATGCTGCACCCGGAACAACTTCAGCATAAGCTGCGTATCGTATTGCTAGCGCTGGGCAGCGGTCTAATCCTGATGCTGTTTGCGTGCGGTACGACGCTTATTTTGATGAAATGGCATGATCTGTCTGCGGCAACAGCACTGCTAAGTATGGCACCTGGCGGTATGGATCAAATGAGTCTGATCGCGCATGAAGTCAATGCAGATGTAGCAACGGTAAGCTGCTATCAGTTGTTTCGTACACTGCTCATTTTCCTTATTGTGCCTCCGCTCGTACGCACTATACTGGGACGCTGGCAGCATAAACCTGAACATCGATCACCAAAATACTGATTCACTATCGCCCTGATTCGGTATTAATGTAGAGAGTAAGCCTGCGCTAGGGCAGGCTTTTTCTGTTGCTAGTGTTAGTGAATTTCTAACACGAGGTGAAATGAGAAAGGATTTTTGTGCAGCAAAGATCGTACTGCTTCTCGTGTCTGTAATATCCAAACACGAGTTGAAATGAAAAAGGATTTTTGCACAGCAAAATATTATACCTGTTCCACTGTTTACAGTAATCAAACTTTAGTATTAGCGGAGAGGGGAATGAGCATGTCAGTGATCGATCGCAAAGTATGGCTGTATATCGGTACGTATGCAAGCGTGGAGGAAAACGGCATTTATGTGGCGGTCATGAATCGGGATACCGGTGAGCTGGAGCTTGTTTCAAGCATTAAAGGAGTGGACAATCCGTCCTATTTGGCGCTATCGCCGGATAGTTCATATCTGTATGCGGCAAGTGAAACGGACGAAGGTGAAGTGCTTGTGTATGCGGTAGACGCAAACACACATGAACTGCATTTGCTAGAACGTCAGTCTACAGGCGGCGGTGCGCCCTGTTATGTGGAGTTGACGCCGGATGGTCGTTATTTGCTCGCAGCGAACTATACCGGAGCGAATGTATGCGTCTTTCCAATCCGGGCGGATGGTACGCTGGAACCGATGAGCGGGCATGCGCAACATGAAGGTAGCGGCCCGAATGCCGAGCGTCAAGATCATGCGCACACGCATTCGATTGTACCGTCACTGGATGGGCAGATGGTATACGTATCCGATCTCGGCACTGATCGTATTACCGCTTATCATTTGGATGAGGCAGGGGGTTTACGGGAGGTAGGGCATACGTCTAGTGCGGCGGCAGCAGGCCCACGTCATCTCGCCTTTCATCCCAACGGGCAACTGGCGTATGGAGTGAATGAGCTGGACAGCACAGTGACCGCTTATATGCGACATGTGGAAACCGGCATTTTGGAAGCGCTCGGTACAGTTTCTACATTGCCAGACGATTTTGCAGGCGAAAATACCGGTGGCGATATTCGACTGTCACTGTGCGGACGATATGTGTATGCGTCCAATCGTGGACATGACAGCATCGTGCAATACCGGATCGACGAACAATCCGGTGAGTTGGAAACGGTAGAATGGATGCCGGTCAAAGGACGCACACCGCGCAATCTGGCAGTGTTGCCAGGCGGCTATGTGCTGGCAAGCAATCAAGACACGAACAATATCGTTCAGTTTGCCACCGATCCGGATTCCGGTCGTCTGACCGCAACCGGTCATGAACTGACGATCGATCGCCCGGTATGTGTGATGGCAGATCGACTCGAGATTGAGGACTAAACGGAACGTTCACGATGTGGGCAGCAGCTAGTAGCTTGTCTTAAGTATTTTACAGTATGTCGATCTAATCATCGCTTGAGTATGAATAGATTAAGGCATGTTCGAACGTACTTAAACACGTTCATGATCAAGCGATGATACAAAGACATACCCTGAATGTATCTGAGACAAGTTACTGGTAGGCTGACCGAGCTAAATATGGAGCTTAAGGTCGCCTAGCCTAGAGAAGTTTATGGTGTGATGCAGGTACATGTGCATACGTTAAAGTCGATCAGACAGCACATACATTTAAGCTGATCAAGCTACTAACCTCGATAGTGAACGCAATGATACACGCAACAGCAAAGGTGTACCTTCCTCATCATAAAGCAGCGATGGGAAGGTACACCTTTTTGGCGAAGGATCGGCTGTTTTTGTGCAAAATTGATTATGCAGGCAAAATAGGCACATATTCATCGCTCGTTACTATGTTAACGCAACTAACACATAATCTAACAGCGATATACAACATACACTGCTCTATAATTCACAACAACGTCTGCGCGCCAACTTTATTCGTATTCACCTGCATACGGACGTTCCTTGCGCTTCGGCTCACGTGTAAAACGGTAACCGACCACAAACATCAGCACTTGCACGAGCAAAATATACGGTGCCGCCGTCCATCCAATCAGGTGCAGCAAACTAAGCGCAGCAATCAGCAATGCTATGATCACAAATGAAGCACGACGCCCGCTTTCACGAAATGCGGCACTGAGCACACCGTACAACAGCAACAATGAACCTGTACACGAGATAAAACGTACGATGGCGAAAAATGGAATAGGTGGCCCTGCTGTATAGGCATTATGTAGATCGTACAGACTGTATAGCAGCAGTGCGCCTTCCAACAGCAAGACGAGAACAGGCAATAGCGGCCGCAGTGTCAAGCCAAACAACATGCCCCACTGCGGCTGTTCACCGCGTGCTAGCAAATTGTGACGCTCCCGGGTCAGACGGCTAATTTGCAATTGCAGTGTACGATACAACAGCAACATCGATTGTCGACTGCGCTCATCCAAGTACTGGTCGATGCGCTCGATCAGCTCCCGATCGGCATAAGGAGCTGCTTTGCAAGCAAGTATCCGCTCCGCCAGCAACGGCAGAGCAGCACCTGGCGGTTGCGCTACATAGGACGCTGTAGTGTCTGGTGTAACGAGCGGATACAAATGCCCCGCTGCCCGTGTCCAGTAGTCCAGACTGATCTCAATACGGCGCATGCGTTCCCGCTCTGCTAGCCTGCGCTGAGCGGCGGAAAAGCCGTATACGCTCGCTAGTAACGCTAGCGCAGTGATCAATGCCCCGATGAGCACAGCCGGGCTCTGCTGAAAAAGGGTTGATTGCAGAGCTTCCACCCGCTTCACTCCTTTACGATGAAATTTTGTAGTATACACGCACATCTGCCCAAACGATGCCTTTCAGCGCTCGTTTATGACAAACTGTGCACGATGATATCACTATTACACAACGTTGCCAACGATTCAAGCACTGCGCAAACTTCTATTAGCGCCTGTTAACGATTGTAGCGGTCATAACGATCATTATAATTGCGATCATAGCGTCGTCCGGTGACCGCAATCGATTCCACCAGCAGTACGAGTGCGGTGATCGTATGCATCACCCAACCGATGAGCGGAATCCAGGCGATCGCTGATGTGACGATGCCAAGCGCATTACCAAATGGTGAGCGCCGCGCACGTACAGCTAGCACAAGCGCAATCAGATGCAGCACAAATGCTACAAATAGCGGCACATATCCATAGCTGATCACAAACGTTCCCCCGATCAGCGGAATCGCCATCAGCGCCTCCAGCGCAAATGTAAGCCATTTGAGCACAGCAAGTGTATTGTCGTTTTGCATGTTTTTGCCTCCTTCGTTTAGTGTCGTTTTTTATTCGTAGCTTTCGTAACTTGGATGAGCAGCAACAGGATGCTATAGCGTGCATGCACGTCCATTGCACATACGGCGTTCAGGTATGGCAATTTGTTTGAATAGGCTGCCAATTCCGTCCCCCTATGTAAATGCAGTGGCATAGCGATATGCATACATGCTCTAATGTATTATTAAACGAAAAATAGACGTTTGCGCCGTTACGGATCATTTTCCTTACCGATTACTTTGCTGAATTATTTTACTGCGTTTGTTGTGTAGTCATACATAAAATTCAGATACGAAGGGGTTCGTTTTAGGTGAATTATTGGTATACTTAAGTATGGACTGACGTCATTTGTAATTGTCATTAGGACAGATACTATATAGCGGGAATACGTTTGCTTTCTGGACAATAAAAAGGTTGAAAAGGAGGGATTCGCATGGCATACAATAGCCGTTTTGCGGTGGCGATTCATACATTATCGCTGCTGGACAGTACCGAAGGGCGGATCACCTCAGAGTTGATCGCCGGCAGTGTAAATACGAATCCGGTCGTCATTCGTCGTATGATCAGCCTGCTAACTAAAGCGGGAATTTTACGTACACAGCCGGGTGTAGCTGGCGCGCAATTAACGCGCTGTGCAAGTGAGATCACACTGCTGGACGTGTATCGGGCGGTGCAAAATGATAGCCGTGACGATCTGTTTGCAATTCACGAAAATCCGAATCCAAACTGTGACATTGGGCGCAATATTCAGCAGGAGCTAGAGCAGGTATTTGCCCGTGCGCAGCGTGCGATGGAAAGCGAGCTGGAACAAATTACGCTGCAACAGGTGACGACCGATTTGCAACAATTGGAACAAATTCGCCAGGCGATTCACCAGCAAGGCTGAATCAGGGGCGACTGTACCGGGTATTAAAACACAGAAACCGGCACAGCGAAGCTGTCATGACCGAAAGGATGAATACAGATGAAAATTATTATTATCGGCGCGAGCGGCATGATCGGGCAGCGCCTCGTACAGGAAGGGCTACGCCGCAAATTTGAGATTACGGCAGCCGGACGTGACCTGTCCAAATTTGATAACTCCAACGAAAAGCTGCATCTGATGCGTGTGAACGTACTCGACCCGGCAAGCGTAGAAGCTGCCGTGTCTGGGCATGATGTCGTCATTAGCGCTTATGGCCCGCAGCTTGGTCAAGAAGACGAGCTGGCAGAAGCGGCACGCTGCATTAGCGAAGGCGTACGCAATGCCGGCATTCGCCGTCTGCTAATCGTAGGCGGCGCAGGCAGTCTGGAAGTGGAACCAGGGGTGCGTCTGATGGATACAGAGCAATTTCCGGACGAAATTCGTCCGATGGCACAGGCGCATGCTGATGCGTATGAAATTTATCGTCACACCGATCTGGACTGGACATACGTTAGCCCGGCAAGCTGGATTGAACCGGGTAAACGTACAGGCAATTTCCGTATTGGCACCTCTCGTTTGATTACCGATGAAGAAGGGGCAAGCCGTATTTCTGCTGAAGATTATGCTGCTGCTCTGTTTGATGAGGTGGAGGAGCCTGCGTTTGTACGCGATCGATTTACGGTAGCCTATTGATCATAAATAATGATCCAAACTTTCAATAGGCAATACTTGTAGTTTGATCCTCATGATGAATCGGTACGACCGGCTTCTTGTACTTGCGATCCGTTATACGATTATGATGAAATGATAGATAAACAAGCATCGCTAATAAGGCGATGCTTTTGTTTTGTGTTACGGATCGTTTGGGCAGTAGATTCACCAGCATGCCCAGGCAACCGTCTGAAAATATAAATGATGTGCCGATTCAGCACTCATTTCGGTTAATAAAAGCATAGACCGTTTTGCAGATCAGTTGACTTAAGAAAGGAGTGTATTGTATGCATATCGTAACTGCACAGCAAATGCGCGAACTGGATCATTATACGATACAGGAGCTAGGCATACCGTCATTGTCGCTGATGGAAGTAGCAGGTAAGGCGATTGCCGAGCAGGTGCTCGACTGGTGTCATGGGCAGCGTGAAGTGGCGGATATCCCGTCCGGTTCAGCGGTTACGCATCGCAGTGGCATTTATGGCGATGCGCATGTGTTGCCAGAGCAGGAACAACACTGGCTCGTTCTAGTGGGCAAAGGCAATAATGGGGGCGATGGGCTTGTTGCCGCCCGTTATTTGCAAGATGCGGGCGTTAAGGTGACATTGTTATATGCGATGCCACCGGAGCAATGCAGCGGGGATGCCGCCGTCCAGCGCGATGCTGCCAAACGTTGCGGTATCGAGTATGCCGTCTGGGATGCCGAATGGGATTGTTCTGCTGCTTTGCGGCAAGAGGAGCTGTCTGCGCCGAACAGCGGCGATGTTGCCGCGAAGCTATCGCAAACGGCTCGATCGGTTTCTGAGCGTTGGAGACCGTATACCGGCATTATTGATGCGTTGCTCGGAACTGGCAGCAAGGGCGAGCCACGTGAGCCGTATGGCGCGATGATTCGCTCTGCCAACGCTTCGGGCAAGCCGATTGTGGCGGCGGACATTCCGAGCGGTCTGAATGCAGACACCGGACAAGTGGCGGAAAGCTGTATTCAAGCGAGCCGCACCGTCTGCCTTGCTTTTCTGAAACAAGGTTTAACTCAATATCCGGGTGCGAGTGCGGCAGGTGAAGTCATCGTGCGCGCGATTGGCATTCCACGCATCGCCGCCCAGCGTGCCGGTGTGTCCGCCTATCTGATTACCGATTCGGTATTGCAGCAAGAACTGCGTATCGATATTACACGTGCTCGTGCGGTCGATGGGCATAAAGGAACGTATGGTCATGTGATGATCGTCGGCGGCAGCATGAATATGAGCGGTGCCGGATTGATGGCTTCACGGGCTGCTTTACGCATCGGTAGCGGGCTAGTCACCTGGTTGCTGCCAGAACAGCTAATGAAGCATATGGTCGGTCATGTGCCTGAGCTGATGATGGCACCGGTAGCGGAGCAGGCAGACGGGCAATGGACGGCAACGACGACAGACGCTATTTTGCAGCAGACGACCAAAGCCGATGCCGTGGCGATCGGTCCCGGATTAGGTCGCTTCCAGCATGATGGCGAATGGTTGCGCACATTATGGGAGCAATTGGAGCAGCCGCTTGTTATCGATGCGGATGGTTTGAATATTTTGGCAGAAGCGAACGGTCTTGCGTCTTGGGGGAAACGTGCTGCCGTGACGATTTTGACGCCACATCCAGGTGAGATGGCGCGTCTGTCCGGTCTATCGACCCAAGAAGTGCAGCGTGATCGATTAGGGCTGGCACGGCGGTTTGCGATGGAACATAATATCATTCTAGTACTCAAAGGCGCACGTACCGTCATCGCCGCACCGGACGGCACCGTGCTCGTCAATACAACCGGTCACCCGGCTATGGCAAGCGGAGGCTCTGGCGACGTATTAACCGGCGTTATTGCCGGTTTGCTTGCACAACGGTTAAACGGTTTACAAGCCGCTGCGTTTGGCGTTCATCTACACGGTCATGCAGGTGAGGTCGCCGCTCGATCACGTTCCGGTTACCCGGCATCGATGCTGGCGGGCGATATGATCGAACATCTGTAAGCAATGGCAATGCCAGCATTGTCAAATGATAGCGACAACATGCCAAAAGACTGTCTGGCATCATGCCCAGACAGTCTTTTTCAATCGCTCTCATCCGCTCTCACTCGCTTTAGTATACGCTGTTCAAACCGATGTAACAGATCGATCTGCTGCAAACAAACGATCCTGTAACGAACTAACAAAACGAGTCGACTGCTATACTGTGTTACAAAACCGTGTTACAACATAGACTTACAAATCTTCCTTAATCTCCTGCTTCACTTCTTTGACAGCATTGTCTTCTTCAGGCACTTCACGTTTGCTGGACAGGAACCAACCAGCAAGCGCGATTCCGACAAGCACGATGTAGAAGCTGAGCTTCCAAAGCTTGTTCTCTGGGAAATGTTCCGAAATGACTGCCAGTGAAGGATGAGCAAGTGTAATGACGGTCAATTTAACACCGACCCAGCCGACGATGACAAAAGCGGCAATTTCCAGACCCGGACGCTCTTGCAGCAATTTGACGAAAAACGAAGCGGCAAAACGCATAATGATCAATCCGATCAAACCGCCCAGGAAGATGACGATAAACTGACCGCCATCAAGACCGCCAATTGGCGGCAAACCACTTGCCGGAAGCGCAACAGCAAGCGCTACAGCAGCAAGGATGGAATCGACAGCAAAAGCGATATCGGCAACTTCGACTTTAAATACGGTCATCCAGAAGCCGGACTGCTTTTTCGGATTGGCGGCAGGGCCTTTATCCCCGGCAGCTTCTTCCGTCTGCGGCTTAGCAAACACATGACGCACGATATGATTAATGGAAATGTACAACAGGTAAAGTGCACCGATCGCTTGCACTTGCCATACGTCCACGAGGAACGAAATGAGGAACAATGAACCAAAACGGAACACAAATGCTCCGAACAAACCGTAAAACAACGCCTTTTTACGCTGCTCCTCTGGCAAATGCTTAACCATAATCGCCAGTACGAGCGCGTTATCGGCGGCAAGCAAGCCTTCAAGGGCGATGAGTACGAGCAATACCCAGCCATACTCTAACAATAATGCTGCATCCATAAGATTCCTCCTAAAATAAAGTGATAGGACTGACTCCAAAGAAGCCATATATATAAAAGAGACCTTTACCACAAAGGTAAAGGTCTCCAAAAGATAGCGAGTCTTCACCAAATTTGTGGTAAAGGTCTCGCTAACAATGAGTTTAAATTCATTTTCATTGCCAAGCAGAGCCGGGGTTATTCACCCGTAATGACGACGTTGCCTGTACAGCTACTCCCCTTTAACAGGAATAGAATTATGAGGTTAGGTGCTACGATCAACGATCTGTAACCGATCCGGTACAGCTCACCTTGCAGACAAATTGCCAAATGGTTACGTATTATATAAACACCGACTATGGCAGTTGAAGCATCTGTTATGATGCTAGATAAATCATATGCAAATTAATCGCATAAGTCAATATTTTATTCAATAAAATTTTGCATTAACGGAAAAGTTTAATTCATTTTACAATTGCTGCGCGATAATAGCGTATCAGCTTATTCACATTTCCAGCCGATCACCTGCTGCTTCGTCAGACTGGACGGCACATCGATCACACGCTGATTGGAACTTCCACGATACGGAAGCGCTACATCTCGCAGCTCCTGAACGAACCTTCCGTCAATCAATACGTCGCATAAGTTTAAAAGTTTCAAATATTTATTAGGCTCTGCACATAATTGTTCCCACGTATAACCGGTATACGCCCAAATCGAAAAATAGGGCAAGCGCGCCCGTACACGTCCCGCAAAATCAGCCACCTCATTTGCCGCCTCAAAAGGATCACCACCTGCGATCGTCAGCCCGTCCAATAGCGGATTGGCTGCCATCTCAGCGATCAGCTCCTGCTGCCGTTCCAGCGTAAACGATGCGCCTGCACGAAACGACCATGTATGCGGGCTAAAACAACCGGGACAGCGATGATGACAACCGCTAATAAATACAACCGCACGCAGCCCGTCGCCTTCATTGATCGATTCCGGAACATAGCCGCAAATATTCATCATGTGCCTCCATTCGATACTAGGGCGTGTCTTCAAACTGCTTTACAGATCGTTCGATCCGGGTAATTTGCGTCAGACTAAGCTGTACAGGGTCTTATTTCTAACCTTTGTGAACAATAAATGATACGTAGGACAGTTTGAAGACACCACCTAGTAGCTTTTCTTAAGTACATGTACAGTTTGTCGATCTAACCATTGCTTGATGATCAATAGGTTAACGTACGTTCAAACACAATTTCTATTTGAGACAGCCTAAATATGCTGTCTGCTCGACTCCATCATATGCATATATACCTTTAGCACACCATGCACGTGTTTAGGCGATATCACATTAAATTCCACATTTAGCTCGGTCAGCTATTACTCTAACTGCTTTCGATATAGTTTGCTGTTGCCTAGATTCACGCTATCAATCAGTATACAGCGGATTTAAATCGAACATTTAAAGCAGCCAATGTACTACCTCATCCGACAGCAACTTTAAAAATGCTTCAGCCGCTCACGCACTTCAGCTTGTTTGGCAGGATTAAAACGAGTCTGATAATCCCCTGTCAAATAGCCTGTCACCCGCCGCAGCCGGGCGATAGGCACATCCTGCTCGGAAGCGCCACAGGATGGACAATGCGAACCGATCATGCCTTCATACCCGCATGCTGTGCAGCGATCGATCGGATGATTAATACTAAAATAGCTAATGTCCTGTGCCAACGCATAACAGATGATCGCCATCATTGCGCTCGTATTATGGCGTGCATTGCCGTCCAGCTCGATATACGAGATTGCCCCGGCATTGCAGTAGTGGTGAAATGGCGCTTCTAGCCGAATTTTGCGCGCCGCACTCATCTCATAATAGACCGGAATGTGGAAAGAATTCGTATAATATGCACGGTCGGTTACACCTGCAATGCTGCCATATTGCTGGCGATCCCGGCGTACAAATTTGCCGGACAACCCTTCCGCTGGCGTAGCTATTAGCGAGAAATTAAGATCATATCGTTCACTGAATTGATCGCATCGTTGTCGCATATGATGGATTAGCGCTAGCGCCTTTGCATGAATCGACTCCTCCTCACCGTGATGTTTGCCGTAGAGCGCCTTCATACATTCCGCTAGCCCGATAAAACCGATCGACAATGTGCCATGCTTCAGCAGTTCCCCGACCGGCTCATCCGGCGCAAGCTGTTCGCCGCCTTCCCATACCCCTTCTCGCATCATAAAATCGGACGCTTTGGCAGGCTGGGCAGCTTGAATTCGGTAACGATGTAACAGCGCCTCCGCCGCCAGCTCCATACACTCATCCAGCGCCTGTCGAAATCCGTGCTCATCCGCTTGTCCAGCGCTGCCGTGCAGTACGCCGTAATCGATGCCAAGCTTCACCAAATTGATCGTATTAAACGACAAATTGCCTTTGCCGGACAGATGATTGCGCCCAAATCGATCCGCGATCACACGTGTGCGACAGCCCATCGTAGCAAATTCGGTATCAGGATCGTCAGGCACACGATGTTGCAAATTGAGCGGTGCATCCAAATTGGCAAAGTTCGGGTACAGCCGTTTGGATGAGCAATCGATCGCTTTTACGAACAGATCATAGTTCGGATCGCTCGGTTGCTGATTAATACCACGTTTGCATTTAAAAATTTGAATCGGGAAAATCGGCGTCTCCCCATGTCCGAGACCACGCACCGTAGCTGCTAGCAAACTTTCCACTACTAGCCTGCCAGCCAGCGAAGTGCATGTACCGTAATTAATGCTCGTAAACGGAATTTGCCCACCGCCCCGGCTCGACATCGTATTCAGATTGTGGATCAAACTTTCCGCAGCCTGAAACGTCTCGCTGCGCGTTTCTTCCAATGCATAACTATAAGCAAGCGGGTATTGTGTGGCGATGTGTGTATCGCCCAGCTCAGCATTAGCCAATAGGCGTTCCAGCGCCTCGTCAGCAGCCTGCGCTAGCTCTGGTAAATGGGCGGTATTGTGCTGCCATTCGCCAACATAGCGCAGTCCTTTGCGCAAATGTTTACGGAACGAGCGTGTCACATACGGGGCAAGATCATAATCGAGCTTGTTGGCAGCTACACCGCCGAACTGCGCATTTTGCTGACATTGGAAAATAATCGCCACTTGCGCCATCGCCGTCATAATCGAATTAGGCGTACGCAAACTGCCATGACCGCTGCTGTATCCGTTACGTAATAATCGCTCAAACGGAATAAAAATACAGTTGGTCGTACCAAGTGCATAATGATCCAGATCGTGTATGTACAGCCGATTGGCTTGCACTGCTGCTGCAATTGCGGTCGGCAACAGATGCTGCTCGCTATACCATTTGGAATATTCGCTGCCAAGTCGACTCATTTTGCCGGAAAAACTGTTACCGTTCAGATTAGCATTTTCACGTGCTGATTCATGCTGCCCGTAAATAATATGCCGCCCTAGCTCCACCAGTGGATGAGTGGGGGAGTGAGCGCTAGCTTGTTCTGTTTGCTGCCCGGTTACAGTATTGGTTATGTCCAGTTCAAAGGGTCGAACTGTCATGGCAATCATTCCTTTCTGTGTGTGAGCGGAGGATTGGGTAAGGGAATACGTTATTTTGTTGTCTGTAATTTTTTAGTCATTAGGGTTAGCTCATGTCAAACGTAGCAAACGGATTGATAAATAAATGCAGGCGGCTCCCAAGCTAACGTGAAGCATACCATTTACCGTTACTTTGATCATCACTAGTAGGTTGTCTCAAGTACATTTACAGTTTGTCGATCCAACCATTGCTTGGTACTGAATCGATTTAAGTACGTTAAACAAAATTTTCATTTGAGACAGCCTACTAATAGCTTGACTGTTTTCAATATTGGTTTTAATTCTACTGCCTGTCCTGATGAATAGCGGGAACCTGTGCAACATCAAACTTTATATTTAAAACGGTCAAGCTACTATTTTAAAATTTGCAGCCGCTTCAATTGTTTATTTAAGGCGACATAAATAGGATAGCAGCGTCAACATTTTACCCGAAGCTGTTGCAGCTTGCAGCGTGTAATAAAGCAAATGTATGTATATATCCTACATATAGGTGTTCGAATGAGTATATGACACAATATATTGACATTTAACGCGAAATCGATATGATTGACATTCAAGATCGCTACCGCTGATGTTAAAAGAAGCAGCCGGGTCAGCTGGCACTATATTGGAAATTGGGTAAAACAGGGGTAGAATACAATCAAAGCAAAGGAGGAATGTAAAATGGCAATTGCAGAAGTAACGGTCATTCCAATCGGCACAGGTAGTACGAGTTTGAGTGAGTATGTGGCGGATATGCAGCGTGTATTGGATGTTCAGCACGGTATTACAGTACAGCTGACACCGATGAGTACGATTATTGAAGGCGACATCGCTGATGTGATGCGGGCGATTCATGCGCTGCACGAAAGCCCCTTTCAGGCAGGAGCAGGACGTGTATCCACCGCCGTCAAAATCGACGATCGCCGCGATCACCCAACATCGGCGCAATACAAACTGGATTCGGTACGGCAAAAGCTGGCGGATGGCATCGGCGCAAACACATCGGTAAAGCCGCAATAGTGGAAATTCGCAGGCAAGTTTACAACACAAACGGGAAAATTAATAACATTTTTAGGTCAGGTTCATAAACTTTTAAGATAACCCGGTTATAGTTATGTCATACCCCTTTTTGAATATATAAACAAATGGAACGTTACGGACTGCGACCGTAACGTTCTCTTTTTGGGCAAATATTATAATGGAAGATACCTAAAAATATAAAATTAATGTTTCTTTAAGGTTGTTATCAGGTAATTTTAAGATGAGCAGGCTATAATGTCTGTAATAACCCCTTTTGAATTACTATACCTTGAACCCTATCAACTGCGAATGATAGGGTTCCTTTTTTTGTCCAAAAGCGCGAACCGCAAGCGCACATGAAATCCCTGGGAGGTTCGCGCTGCTTGCTGTGTAAGGGCTGCGAGGTTTTTGGTTGTAGTTTGGTGCGATTTTCGGTAGGGTAAAAGAGGGGTTCGCGATTTGGGTAGTTTGAGCCGTTGCTACATAAGGGGGGAGAAGCCCCGCGGTTACTCTCCGTGCGAGGGTGTGGATTGAAAGCTATGCTCCAAAAATATTACTCTGCACAGTATGGGTTACTCTCCGTGCGAGGGTGTGGATTGAAAGATTGCTTAAGAGCTACTTGGCGCTGATCCAGTACACGTTACTCTCCGTGCGAGGGTGTGGATTGAAAGGTAGTCTCGTACGAAATCCCACACGTCTTCCTGCGTTACTCTCCGTGCGAGGGTGTGGATTGAAAGTGTGGCTGTACGCTTAGGGGGTTGTGTTTGGGTTTGTTACTCTCCGTGCGAGGGTGTGGATTGAAAGTGTGGCTGTACGCTTAGGGGGTTGTGTTTGGGTTTGTTACTCTCCGTGCGAGGGTGTGGATTGAAAGATGATTTGAATTTTACAGCAATAAAACAGTGTATAGTTACTCTCCGTGCGAGGGTGTGGATTGAAAGGTCATCGGGTACGTACGCGCCGCAATACGATCCATGTTACTCTCCGTGCGAGGGTGTGGATTGAAAGTTCTAAATGATTTAGCACTGTATCATGAGTTTTTAGTCACTCTCCGTGCGAGGGTGTGGATTGAAAGTTTTCTTGGAGACGTGTGCGACGCAATGTTCGCGTTACTCTCCGTGCGAGAGGGTAGATTGAAAGCGATCGCTTGCAGAATATTAACGCGATCTAAAGTATCGTTCTCTTTGCAAGGGTGTGGATTGAAAGAGGAAGTGTTCGTTTTAATAAGTCCCAAACCCCATAACATTGGACGAGCCTCGGTCATGTTCACCATTCAGGTGAGCACAGCCGAGGCTCTTTAGTTTGTTGCGTCTTATGTTTATCGTTTCATGTCATAAGCCAATCATGCAGCTTACGAGCCATATGTGAAATGCTTCATGTGCGTCTGTTATACGTGAACAAGACCGGTTCAAGTCGAACGTGGGCGTTATGCCGGTTCGAGCGCTGGGATCGACCAGCGTGCGTAGAGTTGGGCTGCGTAGACCCGCTCTCCGGTTTCATATGGCTGCCTGCTGCAGCTATTTATTAACCCGTAACCTCGTGTGTGCGGTGAAAAAGCAATGTGGACGAGGACGGTTTTGGTTCGCTTGCTTGTAATGTATGCGCATAACCGTACATGGAATAAGAGATGTCAGCATACAAGGTGAATCCAAAACAACAAAAGCCCTACCTCTCTTTTGTCCTTGCGGCTCCGATGACCGCGCCAGTGTGAATCAGATCGTCAAATTTCAGTGAGTTTAGGAAAAAAGGAAATTTGAAATGATTCCGGCAGCATCCGGAAAATTGCGAAGGATAAAACCGAGGGTTAAAAATAACATCTTTTATCATAGCGCATATCGATTCGGAAGTCAAATTTTACAATAGACAGAACAAAAAAGCGAACGAATAGAGTGTAGACAGTACTTCACTACGCCCACTTTGCCTACTGTAAATGTCTATTGTAATTCTCGCATTTGTTGCTAAACGAGCAAAACGATCTGACCACAAGCTGCGCTCATCCGCACGAAGCCAATTCATAATACGAAGCCAACAACAAAACCCGAAGCGTCTACATAGTGTAGAGGCTTCGGGTTTGGAGCGCAGCTTCCGGCGGGCGTTTAGCACCAACCGATCGTACTGCTGTCTGTTTATACGTGCAAATGATATCATTTGCCGCTAAACAGCATAGTAAGCATTATGTGTGCAAAATGCGCGGGTAATTAATACACTTTTGTCATCGTGATCATACCGTTGCTGTATGTCAGGTTCCAATCGAAGTTGTCAGCGAACCAGCGAACCGGAACGAGTGTGTGACCGTTCATGGAAATAATCGGATCATTCAGCGCTTTGCGCATATTGTCCACTTTGTATACTTTGGCGTTAGCGCCTTTTGTCCAGAACTCGTAACGTGCCAGACCGGTATCGAGCCATGTTGTCTCGGTCATTGGATCGTACCATGTTTTCATGCTTGCATTGGCAGCCAGGTAACGAAGTGGCAAGTACGTTGTACCCATGTAAGTTACCGGCTTCATCGGCAGCATCATGGACATGCCGTTAGCGGTATACATTTTGCTGCTCAAGTTAAATTGAAGGGTGTGATTTTGCAGCTCTGGATTAAAATCAGCACTTGTGCCTTCAGCGGCGAATGCGCCAGCCGCAGGCATCATCAGGGAGAATCCAAGAACAGGTGCAAGCAGTTTTCTCATTTTCATTGTCGATTACCCCTTTACTGAAAGTTAATTTGGTTGCCTGACCATGAGGAAATATAGCGCTTCCACTAATCAGAAATAGCGCCACCGATCTCCATTGAAGTTCTTATATCATCGGGTAAACACCTATCGGAGAATCGTGTGCTACTATTGTTGCTGTCTATGTATTGTATAAACGGATTCCAAAGTAATTAATCAGATAGTACCAAAAAAGGATGGATATTGACTGCTGGCATGAGTTGAAATGTCCAACAAGGCAGGACTATGGAAATAGATTCCAGTTTTTAAAAGCAGGCGGAATGGCGTAGAAGCAAGCGAGCAGAGCGGTTACGGTTGTTGATACGCTAGACGAATTAGTAGCATCAGCAGAAGCATACGGTAGCGCTTCACAATCATCCGTCTGAAGTATACGTAGCTTTCCTCATTCTTATATGTTTTTATGCTTAACTATCCTCCCAAACATCCCTTAGCAACAAGCAACCCAAAAAACCAGTCGCATCAGCTGGCGCTAAACCGCCTTGATGCGACTGGCATCTATCCAAGTCTGTCTGCTTACACAAGCCTACACAGATTCGGAGAAATTAATATGTTTTGCTCAATGTGACCATGCCGTTGCTCATATACGATACATTCCAATTGAATGTTTCCGCGATAAAGCGAACAGGTACCAGTGTACGTCCGTCTCTGGAAATGGTCATCGAATCGGTCGTCTGCAACATATTGTTGAGTTTGTAACGGCTCGAATTGTTCCACAGTTCCAGCACATCACTGCCTGTGTTCAGTGTCGTCGATTTCATTTTGTTGTCGAAGGAAATTTTGGCACCGATATTGGCAGCCAAGTAACGCAGTGGAATATACGTTCTACCGTTGTACATAATCGCCGCAGTCGTCATATTCATCGACTCGCCGTTCACCATGTACATTTTGCTGCCTACGGTAAACTGGATTGTTTTCGTTTGCAGCTCAGGGCTTGCATCGGCAGAAGTTGTACCGCTCATGCCACCATGATTCATACCGCTATGATCTACACCTGTGGAAGGTGTCGTTGTGCCACCAGTCGAAGGTGTAGTGGAACCACCGCTCGATGTACCGCCGAATTTCTCAGGGAATTGCATCACGATCGCTTCACTCAATATGTCGGCAAACATAAACATATGGGCATATGCCATACGTTCTTGGCTGTACGCTTTGGTATAATCTTTGGCAACATAATCGTCAAATGCCATCAGCAGCATATTAATATGCTCAGCTAGTCCTGCTTCCAGCGCGGATTGTGGCAGATTCGGATTCGCATCAGCAAAAAATTTCGCTTGGATTACTTTATACTCGGCAAGCTCGTCTTTTGCTTTTTGCTTGGCAGCATTGTCTTTTGCCGCTGTCGCTTTCACATAATCGACAAAGTAGCCGATATGGGACGACCAGATTTTGTTAAACGCGTCACCGGCAGCATTGCCGTATACGCTCGCTACCGCTGCGGACAGTTCATCCGTATTTTTGTTCAGCAAACCGGCAACTTGCGTGAAGTCTGGTGCACCATCGATCCCTTTTTGCATCGCCCACACAGCCAGTGTGGCATGCTCGCCCAAAATGATGCCCAGTGCGGAGCGCAGGTCAGACGCTTGTGTAGTGGACATGTCGCTAGTAAATTTGTCCGGGAACTGCTTTTCGATCGCAGCGCTCAAAATATCACCGAACATAAACATATGTTTATAGGCTTGATCTGCTGTATCATATGCTTTGGCATAGTCTTTGGCTACATACGCATCAAAAGCGGTTAGCAGCATATCGATATGCTCTTGCAGTCCTGCTTCCAATGCTGCTTGTGGCAAATTCGGGTTCGCATCGGCAAAAAATTTCGCTTGTTTGACTTTGTACTCGGCAAGCTCATCTTTTGCTTTTTGTTTGGCGGCATTATCTTTTGCCGCGGTCGCTTTGACATAATCGACAAAATAGCCGATATGAGACGACCAGATCGTTTTAAACGATTCGCCAGCGGCATTACCGTAGACGCTTGCAACCGCAGCGCTTAGCTCATCGGTATTCGCATTCAAAGCGGCGGCAGCTTGAGTGAAATCGGGTTTGCCGTCAATTCCCTTTTGCATGGCGATAATGGCGAGCAATGCGTGTTCGCCCAAAATTTGTCCCAGTGTTGCGCGCAGATCAGCGCCAGCCCCTTTGGTTGTTGCCGCAGCACCTGCTGTTGTTGGTACGATCAACACAACAGCCATCAGCAATATGCCGATTTTGGATAGAACCGATTTGAACATCATTCCACACTCCTTCAAAAGTGATGAATAGACGACAGCCAGTAACAGCTTGTCTATCCGATAAAACGCGCAAAACAAACAGGTGGATCATCCGACAGTACAAAATGAATCTCAGGTCATGAAAAGGCTTACCGTTATAGCATAAAGCGGTATTTCCTGGATATATCCAGCCCATTATGTAAATTCTAGGTGGTACAAAAGGGCTATAGGCAGTTATTAAACCGTATGCGATCATTTCATGCAGATATAACAGTATAAAATTAAGGAAATATTTTATTCAGATATATAATAATGTGTAATTAACAATGTAATATGTTTATTAAATAGCTAATCGTCTTAAATTTAAGATAGAGCTATAAATATACATAAAACGCCAGATCACAATGCAGCAATTGACGCTTGTGGGATGAACATCTGGTGTTACCCAATTCCAATTTGGGCAAATACTATAAAAAATGTGCTTCCATCCTCTCTACAATGAATATGCACACGGATGAACGACGGCATGTAGGCAAACTGCGAACGAGTTTGTTTAAGCGGCTTACGTTCAACTAGCGGCAGATTTTCGCTCCGATTCGGATCATTTATGCCAAACTATGATCGATCGTTGTCATCTGACCGCTGTAAATTCGTTTATGTAACCATGTATATAGCGTACACAAAAAAATATTTGCGTATAAAAGTCATCCATCGCAAATTTTTGTGCGAACGCTATAATAGAGGGGAATGGGAAAGGAGCCCTTGGATGAATGAATTGATGGACGATAGAGAATTAATGCGTCGGATTGCTGCAAAGGACCCGACGGCGTTGGAACAAGTATATGATCGTTATGAACGTGCGATCTATTCGTTTGCTTATCGGATCGTGCACGATGCGATGGCGGCGGAAGAAGTCGTACAGGAGTTATTTTTGCGAGTATGGAATCACGCGGAACGCTATGATCGGAGCCAGGGGAAGCTTTCGACATGGATGTTCACAATTGCACGAAATATAGCCGTAGATATGCTGCGGCGCAAAGCATCGCGAGCTGTAGCCGACCCGGTCGGTGATGAGGCTCTGCAGGTTCTTCCGGATACCAGCGCCGATGTGGAGCAAGAGGTGGCGCTAAATTTTGAGCGCCAGCGCATTCGTGAAGCAATGATGGAACTCCGTGAAGAACAGCAGCAAGTCATCGAGTCGATCTATTTTCACGGATTGACGCAGCATGAAGTGTCCGAGAAATTCAGCATTCCGCTTGGAACCGTGAAAAGCAGGGTTAGACTTGCGATCCGGCAGCTTCATGGGAAGCTTGCTGAAGCGGTAAAGGGGGGAAACGCATATGAGTAATGACAATGAAAATAAACAGAACAAATGGATGGACATGGTCGACATGTATGTACTCGGCGGACTGGATGAGAAAGAACAGGAGCGATTTGAGGCGTATATGAGACATAACCGAAAATGCCGCCGCGCCGTCAAGGAGCTGCAGGAAGTTATCGGCTTGTTGCCATTAGCCGTTGAAAGCATACAGCCACCACAAGGCATGAAAAATCGTATTTTGGGACGTGTCTTTGACGAAGGAGGGCATGATAGCCCAGTCGTTGATGACGCTGTAGATCAGCCGTTTATCGCGCCGGTCATTCCGTTGCATCAACCTGAAACAGAACTTGACGTGGATACGAAGCAGAACGATATACCGACTGCTCCCGTAACTGCCAGCGTATCAAGCGCATCATTGGAAAAAGAGGAACAAGAAACGTCACGCCCGCTTGTAGCAGCATCGACGCCGCCTGTGACAACACCGAGACGCACGACCACGCCAGCCCCCCGTTTCTCCGATGTAGCTTCACCGTCCCGGATGGACAAAAGTATCAAAAAACGACGTCATGGTGAACGAAACAAGCATACGCTCTGGCAAATTATGACCGCTGTATCGGTCGCTGCTGTCGTATTGATCGGATTATATTCCAATACGCTGCGCGGTGAGATCGGCAGTTTACAACAGCAATTAGCGATGACGAGCAGCGAGGTTGGCAGTCTGCAACAGCAGATTACATCGGCATCGATGCCAAGCCAAGGATTGCGTGTAGATGATGCGGTCAAACTAAGTCCAGCTACCAAAAATATCGTAGCACAAGGACTGGCTACAATCGTCATTGATGCCAAAGGTACGCATTTGCTCGTACAGGCGGATAATTTGCCTAAATTGCAAGGCACAGAGGCATTTCAAGTTTGGCTGATCAAAGGTGATATTAAGCAGAGCGCCGGTACATTCCTAACGAGGGACGGTACAGGAGCGATGTATTATACGTTTAAGCCGGAAAATTACGATACGATTGCGATTACGCTGGAGCCAGATGACAAAGGCAGTCAGCCACGCGGGCCAGTCATTCTCGCCGCTAACATTGCCAAGCAAGGCTAATGTTGCATCCAATGGCGCCAATGGAGTGCTCGAGCACAAGCTGATGAGATGCTGCTGAGCCGGCTCAATCATGCCGACAGCACAAAGCCTGGAGTGGTGCTTTGTGCAAGGTCGCTATAAGCTATTGGATAATGTGGTTGTTGCAGTATACGATCTAAAAGGCAGTGTATCTCTGGATAAGAGATACACTGCCTTTTGTGTACAGTATGATGATGAAGTGGTAACACGATAGTGAGAGTGCTATATTTTTATAAAGGCTCGTGTGTGCCGATTTGCCCGATTGCGACAACGACAATCGTTGATCGCTGCCAGTCCTACCGATCATACGGCGATTATAAGGCTAATCGTTCAGGAGACGGACGGTGCCGATTTGCCGTCGCTAGTGAACAAACGCCGGATATCTTCGCGTTTGTCTTTTGGCCCGAGTAAATAAATTTTATCGCCTGGCAGCAGCACTGTATCCCCGCGCGGGGTGACGATATCTTCGTTGCGCAGCACCGCCGTAATGAGCACGCTAGGCGGCAGATCGATCTCCTGCAACTGACGGTTGATCAAGCGGCTGCGCGGTGTCAGTGTCATATGGCTAATTTCTGAATGGGTGCGTCCGGTAGCGACTAGCTCCATAATCGATGGCTGCTCATAGTTATTTGTTTCGGTCAGCCCAAGCCGTTGCGCAAGTGGCGAGATCGTCGTGCCCTGAATGAGCGCCGAGGTGAGCACAACGAAGAAAATGACATTGAAAAATAATTGCCCATGCTCCACGCCCGCCAGCAGTGGATAGGTGGCAAGCACGATCGGCACCGCTCCACGCAAGCCTGCCCATGACAGCAGCGTTTTTTCGGTAAAATTAAACTGGCTGAACAGCAAGCTAACAAACACACCGATCGGACGTGCCACGATCATGAGCAGCAGCGATAACGCCAGCCCTTGCCAGATGATCGACGGCAATTGCTCCGGAAAGACGAGCAAGCCAAGCAATACAAACATCAAAATTTGCATAATCCAGCCAAAACCTTGATTAAACTGCAAAATCGTCCGCCGATACGTCAGATCGGAATTGCCCATCACTAGCGCCATCACATACACGCCCAGAAAGCCGCTCGCATGGGTAAGCGAGCTGACGCCATACGTAAATAGTGCGCTGGAAATGGCGAGTACCGGATACAAGCTGGACGTCTCAAAATTGATTTTGTTAATAAGCCAGACGGCGAGTTTACCGCAAATGAGTCCGAGCACCAACCCGAAGCCCATCTCCCAAAAAAACGATAGTATTTTGCCGATAATGCTCGTTGTCGGTGACTGGATTAGCTCAATAAACATAATCGTCAAAAAGACAGCCATCGGATCGTTGCTGCCCGACTCGGCTTCCAATGTCGAGGTGAGCGAACTGCGTACATTTTTGCCGCCCAGTACGGAAAAGACGGCGGCTGCGTCGGTGGAGCCGACAATCGAACCGAACAGCATCCCCTCCAGCAAACTTACACCGAGAATCAGATGCGCAAAATATCCGATCACAAATGCCGTCAGCAATACGCCGATCGTGGCGAGTGACAGCGAAGGACGAATAATCGGACGAATTTGCCGAAATTCCGTCTGCATCCCGCCTTCAAACAAAATGATGACGAGCGCGAGCACGCCAAACCATTGCGTTACAAACGCATTGTCATAATAAATAAATCTGCCCAACAGCATCCCGGCGATAATAAAAAAGACGAGTGCTGGCATACCGAAGCGTGAAGAAATTTTGGCGGATAGCACGCCGAGCAACAGCAATGTGCCCAGCAGCAAAATGAGATCGCTTGTCAGTTCGGTTGCTTCCATGCGAAGTCCTCCTGTAAGTGTAGTCTATTTTCCGATAACTAAAGCATCAACTTTTGACTGTAGTTGCCGACATATAATAGTGAGATAGTACATGTAAAATAACGCGCCACATGTTCGACGGCAACTCATATGCATTACTCTCATAACTTGAGCGAATCATTCAGGTAGCAGGCAACTGAAATGCTGGCTACTTACGAATACAGGTTCTAACGTGCGGAAAAGAGGAGCCTTCTGTGAACGAATATCAAAAATTTCTGCGGGAAATGGTTGCCAATTATATCATCGGTTCCGTACTGGCTGTCGCCGTTGTCGGTGGTCTGATGATTATGACGACGATCAGTGCGACGATGCTGCAAAATCTAGTGTTAATCGGCATTATGTTTGTGTCGTTTTTGATTATGCTGCTGCTTGAAGGCATGACATTTCGTCATCATGTCGCTCCGATTCGGCAAGCGTTGCTGACGGATAAGCCTACTATTCAACAATTGGAACAGGCGTACATTCAATTGCATCGTTTTCCGAAGCTGGCGATTTACCGTATTATGCTGCCCCATTTTGTCGGTTTGACTGTGCCTGCAATTGCACTTGTTAGTCTGGCAATTGTACAGCAATGGATTGCGCTGCCGTGGTATTACATCGGCATCGGCATTGCCGGAGCGATTATGGTCGCTAGTATGCATGCATTTATCGAATTTTTCTTGACCTCGATGACGATTCGCCCATTGCTGCGTGTTGTCAAACAAAAGCTGTACAATCTGCACGGTCGCGACACAGTGGGATTGGAGCGCGTTTATTTGACAGTGCGCAAAAAGTATCAACTTAGCATTTTCCTGATCGGTGTTTTTCCGGTAGCATTATTCAGCCTTGCCGCGCAAATTCGTCTGCAAGAGATGACCGGGATCAATGCGCTGGAATATTGGAAATGGGCAGGGCTTGTGATCGTCGTTAGCATCGTGTTCAGCTTGTGCGGCGCATTGCTGCTGGCGCGCGATGTAGAGCATCCGATCAACAATTTGTTTGAGGCGATGTCCCGCGTCGAAGACGGGGATTTCGGCGTCGTCGCCCATGATGATTATTCCGATGACTTTTCCCGCCTGATCGTCGGTTTTAACAATATGGTCAAAGGATTGAACATGCGCGATCGCCGCAATCAGCAGTTGCTGGACAGCTATTTTGCCACACTTGCGGCGGCGCTAGATGCGCGTGACCCGTATACTGCCGGACATTCGCAACGCGTAGCGAAGTATGCGGTCGAGATCGGACGACGTGCCGGTCTGTGCGAATACGATATTGACCAGTTGCGCAAAACAGCACTGCTGCACGATATCGGCAAAATCGGTGTCAAAGATGCCGTACTGCTGAAAGATGGCAAGCTGACTGACGAGGAATTTGACCAAATTAAAAAGCATCCAGCAATGGGCGAAAGTATCCTTCGTCAGGTGGAGCCTGCCGATGCGATGCGGCCATATTTGCCGGGTGTACGTTCCCATCATGAACGCTTTGATGGCAAAGGGTACCCGGACGGGCTGAAAGGCAACAGCATTCCGCTGTTCGGACGCATTATCGCGGTCGCGGATGCATTTGATGCGATGACATCGGATCGTCCATACCGTCAAGGCATGCCCAAAGAGCGTGCGATTGCGATTTTGGAAGAAGGACGTGGTACGCAATGGGACCCGCAGCTTGCGACACTGTTTATCGACGACTACCGACGCAAACAGCAAGAGCAAGCACAAGCGAATAATAGGGGCGCACCGTAAGACAGCAATGGAAGCAAATGCAAGTATGCGTAATCATTCAATTCAAAATTCGCTCTGATGACATGCTGTATATCGATGGTGTGGAACATGCAGTTTAGGCTGCATGTTACGATTACACGATCATGCAGACTGCTAGCCAGTTTGCGATCGATTGCTTGTAACGTATAGTGTACGCCTTGCTTAGGATTGGATGATTCCATTGCTGCCTATACATAGTTGTTAGCTCGCCAGCTGCATCCCTGTATAGTATGACAACCTCATTTGCGGTATAACGAAACAACGAAACCGCTGTACGCGATAACGAAACAGCAAAAAGGTCTGATGACATATAGCATCAGACCAGCATAGCCGCGGCAGCGCTTATTCGCTGAAGCGGCTATTTGTAGTTTACATACGATGCTAATGATGGGGGAGCTTATGCCCGCCTACAGTAGCCGTTTTAGCAGGCTGTCTCGATTGGAAATCAGGCTCGAACACACTTTAACATGTTCACAATGAAGCGATCATAACATCGGCATACGATGAATTTAATGAAGATGAAGTTCCAGCGCATTCGAGCGGACGGATCAACACCGCGGATACATTTGCTGCGGACTCGGTATTCAGGTTGATTGGCATGGACAGTCGTGCCTTATGATCAGCTTATTCGCCAACGATCGTTCATACGTATAACTGGCATGTTCGCACCAGCATCTGGCATGATCTGTTCGCTGGCAATTCGGCAGCTCTGATTACGGAATAAGCTTAGTTTTTTTCGCTTTTTGCGCCATTTTCTCGGTTAGTGGGGCGAGCGGCTTTTTGAGCAGCAATGCGAACAGAATAAATAGTAGCATAAAGCCGATCAAGTACAACATATCCCGATACACGATCGACATTAACATACCTCCAACCGTTTCACGCAACAGCTCAACCGCATACGTAAATGGAAACCACGGATGAATCGCCTGGAAAAATGCACCGGTCATACTTACCGGGAACGTGCCGCCAGAGCTGGAAAATTGCAATACGAGCAAAATGATTGCCAGCCCTTTCCCGATATTGCCAAATACCGATACAAGCGTGTACACCATCGTCACAAACACCATGCTGATCAGCATACTCATCGTCACAAACCAGATCGGGTCGGCAACATACGTACCGAGAATAAACAGATCACCCATCGAAATAATAAACGCCTGCACGAGCCCGATCGTCATAAAGGTGGCAAGCCGTCCAAAATAAACTTGATACGGACGGAAACGACGCTCCGGATCATCGACCTCAGCTTTGAACATGGAGATGAGCAGCATACCGCCGACCCAGATCGACAATGTAGTATAAAATGGCGACATCGACGAACCGTAGTTCGGAATCGGATACGTGCGCACTTGTTTTAGCTCGACCGGGCTGGACAGGAAGTTGCTTTCCTGCTGAATATCGCCTTTAAGCCATTTAATAATTTGCGACAGCTCGCTATCGCTATTTTTGAGCACACGCACTTTATCGGCGGCGCTGCGCACGGATTTTTCCAGTCCGGGCAGGTCATTACGTACAAAATCTCCGACTTGATGCACCGCCGTTTCCGCTTGTGGCAGCTTATTTTGGATCAAATCGGTAATTTTGTTTAATTCCTTTTCGGCGCGTGGCAGATCATTGCGCACAAAGTTTGCTGCTGCATGCACTTTGTTTTCGATGCCTGGCAGATCATTATGCACAAAACCGGCGGCGGTATTGACCATTTCGGTAAACTGGCTCATACGGTTTTGAATGAGTTCATTGGCATCGTGCAGCTTGGCGCGAATTTGCGGCAAATCTTGCTTAATGCGTGCCAGCTCCTGTTGTCCAAACGTTACGCCACTTTGTGCATCGTTTAAAATAGCAGCGATATCAGGCAGCGTCGTATTCGCCGTATGCAGCACATCGGATGCGTCGCGGGCGACTGTTTTCAAATTGTCCAGCCCTTTGTTAATGTCGGGTACGATCTCGGCATCGTACACCGAGATCAGCTTGCCGAGCGCATCGCTTGTCTGTGTAGACAGCTGCCGCAAATTGTTCAAAATAGCGCGCGCTGGCTGCTGCCCGTTACGAATCGCTTCGCCAATGCCTTGTAACAAGGCAATTTGCCGCTCCATTAGCTCATGGATGCTGTTTAGACGGTTAATGCGATCGCTCAGTGGATGATTCGGCAGCACATCGTTTAGCCTTGTGAGCAGATCGGTAATACGCTCAACAATCGCCGCGCCGCGTGTTAACCGTGTCTCGGCAAACGAGAGCGTATCGAGCGCTGTCTGCGGATCGAGATTCGCATTGTCGATCGCATCGACAAGCTGTGTCGTTGCATCCGCCGTTTGTTGCAATAGCACCAGATTTTGGCGAATTACCGGTGCAATCGCCTCAAATGCACCATCATTGTCGTTCAAAAACGTATCGACCCGATCGGCAAAATCGGAGCCGATATTCGTAATTTGCTGTACTTTAGGCAATGTTTGCTGGGCGGTTTGGATAATGCCGGCGAGCTTGTCCGCATCGGTAATCGCCTGTTTAAGCGCATCTTCCACTTTGTAAAAGTTAGCATCCAGCTCGTTTACTTTGGCGGCGGCTTGGCGAATTTCCGGTAACCGTTTTTGCAGCTCCAAAATCGCATTGCCCGCTTCCTTAAGCTTCGGCAAATTGTTTTCAACTTTCAAAATCATCTGCCCTGCCTGCTCGATCTCTGGCAGTCGCTTTTGCAGCTCAACGATTTTTTGCGCTTGCGCATTAATTTCTGGCAGCTTCTTTTCCAGCACGAGCGCTTGCTCGGCAAACTGGTTAATTTCCGGCAAACGCGCTTCCAGCGTCAAAATTTTATTTTCGATATTACGGATCGTCGGCAGTTGTTCCTCCAGCTTGATGCCAGCGTCTTTCATTTTGGTCAATACCGCTTCACTGGCGGTTTCGATAAATTCTTCGCTAATTTCCTGGGTAAGCGTCGTTGCGCCTTTATCGGTAATTTTCGGGGCGATGGCGCTAATCTTCTCATTGACTGTATATACGATTTGCGGCTTGACCGGGTTATCGGTCAAAATGCTGCCGATTTTCTCGGAAAAGTCCGGCGGAATTAACAGTGTAGCATAATAATCACCATGATCCAGCCCCCGCTTCGCCTGTGCTTCATCCACAAATGTCCAGCCAAGCTTGTTGTTATGTTTCAAATTAGCGACAACTTGATCACCGACATTGACCGATTTGCCCTGAATTTGAGTACCTTTATCTTCATTTGTCACGGCGATGACAATGCCGGACGTATTGCTGTACGGGTCCCACATCGCTTTGATGTTAAACCAGGCGTACACCGACGGTAGCAACATAATCGCCACAACGAGCAAAATGCCGGTCGAAACGCTAAACAGGTTCTTCCAGTCGGATTTGTAAATCGTCCATATATTTTTCATTGATTCCTATAACCACCCGGTTTTGTAGTATGGGTCGCGCCGTATCAATTGGCAGCAATATGTTCCATTACCCAAAAAGCTTGGTTTGTCGTTTGTGTTTGATCCGGTAGCAGGATTGTTCCCATAGTAAGATAATGCGGTATACGGCACTTGCGCTCCCTGGTCGTAAACGTTTGCTTCTAAAAATAATGAAAGACGAAAATAATTAGGCATACTATCTAATTATAGGGCAATATTCATTATTTTGCACGGGTTAATCTGTTTGTGTACAACAATCATTACAGGCAACGACTACTCCGCCACTAAATAAGCGAGCAGATGCCGATTGTGCCGAACAATCATCCTGGTCGCTTGTTTTTAGCAACTAGGTAATATCTGCAAACTGTCCGGATGATAATATGGTCATTTGAAATGTTTGTTTTTAAACGAAATTGAGTCTAATGTACAGTACCAGCCGGTAAAAATAAATTGGATTTAGTTATTGTTCAAATTGAGCGATGACGTCGATCGACTGCCATATCGCTTACCCGCCATGTCGTTTACGATGAAACACCGCCCATACTAACCCGAGCACGATAACCATCACGATTATGACGATCCAGATGGCGATGAGCGGAATACGCTGTTCTACAACGGTGGCGATGACTGCGCCGCCACCGTAAATGAAGATGGCGATTACACGCAGCAATGTTTCGGCAGCAGGCCAACTTTCGCGTTGGGCAGTGCCGTCGCGCCTTGCCAACTGCCGCAGCCGTGCGGTCACGTCTTCCACGATACTCGCCATATTGTTCGTCAGCACAGTGGTCGAAATGCCGGCGATACCGAGCCGCCGCGCCATCGTCGTCTGCATACCCATCGTAAAGCTAAGCAGGATGATCAGGCTATATTCGATTGCAGGAATAAGCAGCCCTTTGGCGAGCAATGCAAATAGCAGAAAAAAGACGATTTGCAACACAACCAGTATCGTTAGCCGCGAAGACCACGGCCCATCCGGCTTGCGGCTGCCGAGAAGCAAGCGGGCGACCGCATTGCCTGCGATAAAACCGGCAAACGCGACACCGGAACGTAGAAAGGATACCGTGTGCAGATTGCCAATCGCCATCCCCATCACAATAATATTGCCGGTCATATTGGCGGTAAATACACGCCCCAAATTCAGATAGCCGATCACATCGACAATACCTGCCACAAAGCAGAGCAACACAATAATCAGCTTACGATAAAAATCAATTTTCAACGTTTATTCTCCTTCCGACAACGGTAAACTTACCTTCACATTCCAACACATTGCCCAATTCAATGCAATATGAGCGCTATTACTCGATCCCTGCCATGAGCAACGCTTCGCTATACAAGTATGGATGTTCACTATTACGATATTGAGCACGTATGATCAAAAAGCGCATAGCATCAGCATGTACATCCATTTATGCACCTGTTCAAATCCATTATATTGGGACACAAATAGGAAGGTAAAGATGATCTAAAGAAGTGGCAATACGCTTGCGACGGATGCGGCGGCTCACTTGTCGCTTGCGTACACTCCGTAATTGTCTCTGTTATGTTACCATATTTGGCACTTTGAGTTGGCTGTACAATATGTATATTTGATTGCTTAAAATTCAATTGTCCTATCACTTATTACAATTATGTAATATTTACCAAATGGCAATTTTATTCATAAAAAGGGTTGCATGTTTGTCCAAAGTGGGTTAGTATTACATTGCATGTGACAACGACATAGAAGGCACATAACATAAAGGGCGGCTGTAGATTCCTGGATAGGGACTACAGCCGTCTGTTTTTATTTTGGCATCGAAAAGCCCTCTCTATCTTAACAAGATCGGAGAGGGCTTGATTTATTTGATGACATCGTACGCTATTATTCTTATATAATTACCTACACCTACACCTACACCTACACCTACACCTACACCTACACCTACACCTACACCTACACCTACAACGGCAATAACTCAACCTGCTGACGCTTGCCGACTTCGCTTACCATATGCTCCCATGCGTCAGGCTTTTGCGCCAGTACCGCATAATAGCGGCGTAGAAACTTCTCAATCAATGCGCCAGGCAGCGAACCGGTATCTGGATCATAAGCAAGGAAACATAAATCCAATTCGGACACTGCTTCGCCATCATTGTTCCACGATGGATGCACATACGTAAAGTCTAGGCGACGGTAGCCTAGATGCGCCAGCACTTCGCGGCGTACGAACGGGTCCATCGGTTTAACGCCGCCAAATTCATGACGCTCCGCACGATATGGATCATAAATTTCGGCAAACATACCGAATAGCTCGGTGCCATTGGCAGCGGCAAGCTGTTGCAAATCATGCTGGCGATGTTGTGCCAAAAACGGCCCGATGCCAAGCCCAGCTTCCCCGATAATCGTAAAATCGGTCATCGCCACATTATCGTCCTCATAATACCGATATTCCGTAGCACCTACGACACGCCCTTCATGCACCGCCACAAATACACGGATACCTGGGTCTTCCAGCGGCTCGCGCCACAACTCAAACTCCAGCACTTCCTCCGGTGGGAAAATGCGCCCCATCAGACCGTGCATATCGGCAAATAACGGATCATCAATATGAGTAATACGAATATAGTCCATCGTCTATTGTCCTCCTTCGGATTGTGCCGGTGGCAACGGATTGTTCCATTCCATCAATACGGCATAATTTAGCGATTCCTCATCATCCAAATAATTGGCAATGACCGTCAGCGGCGTCCGTCCACAGCGCATTAAAAAGGAAATGACCGGATCGTATAGCTCACCAGACGTAATGCGCGCCACATACTGCTCCGGTGTACAATGATCTGCGACTACATGATAACCTGGCATACGACCTGCGCCGAGCAGACGTTTCAGTCCAAGTGCAGCCGTCACTTCATACATCGACTGCATTAACAGCTTACCAAGCCCCCATTGCCGGTAAGCGGGATGCACACACAGATCGGCAACGTATAATGTATCGCCATGCGGATCATGGTTGCGAATATAGCCGTGATCGGTCATCTGCTCCCATGTATGCTGCGGCTGCGACTCATCAAAGGCGACGATCAGCCCGGTCATCGATCCTGCCAGCTTGCCGTCGATCTCTACGCAAAGTGCTCCTTGCGGGAAGCGTGTATGATGCTCATGCAATTGTTCCCTGTTCCACCATAGTTCTGCTGGATACGGAGGCGGGAAAGCAGCAGCCTGGATCGCGATCAATGACTCAAAATCATGCTCGTTATAAGAGCGCACACTTGCCGGATATGGCTGCCGATTATGGTACACATAACACGTTTTGGCATAATGTTGCACCGTCTTGTTCATTACGGTTCAGCTCCAGTCGGTGTACAGATCGGTACGGCGGTCGCGCCAAGTCGTGACCGAGCCTTGTTCGCGCACATTGTATAGCAATTCCAGATCAAGATCAGCGGTAATGATCATATCGTCGTTAAGCTCGCCTTCTGCCAAAATGCCACGCGGTGGGAACGGTACATCATTAGGCGTAATGACAGCTGCCTGTCCGAAGTTGCCACGCATAAAATCGACCGTTGGCAGTGAACCGATCGTACCCGTTGTCACTACATACACTTGATTTTCGACCGCACGGGCATGGCTTGTATAACGCACACGATGGAAGCCGTGGCGGTCATCGGTGCATGATGGACAGAAGATCACATCGGCACCGCGTGCTTTAGCCATCCGCACAATTTCGGGAAATTCGATATCATAGCAGGTGAGCAGTGCAATTGTGCCTTTGTCTGTTTCAAACACGTTCAGCTCATCGCCAGCCGACATATTCCATTCCGTTACCTCGGTCGGTGTAATATGTAACTTCGGCTGAGTAGCGACCTGTCCATCGGGATAAAACAGATGGGCGGTATTGTACAGCTTGCCTTCTTTTTCAATCACATGGGTACCACCGATAATATGCGTTTTGCTGTCGGCAGCGAGACGGCGGAACAGCTCGATATATGCTTCAGTAAATTCTGGTAACCGCTCAATGCCAAGCGCAGCGCCGGATTCATCACCGATCGACAGCAATTGGGTCGTAAAAAATTCAGGAAACAAAATAAAGTCAACTGCAAATTCCTGCGCAGTCCGCACATAATGCGTCACCTGCGCCGCAAATTCGTCGAAGGAAGATATCGTATGAAGATGATATTGTACAGCAGATACACGGAATTTCATTGTCGTATTACAGCCCCCTATGCAGGCATCCAACGAGCAGACACCGCTTTTAAAATGAATGTGTACCGATTGCATACACTTCCCTCATCATAACAGAACCGGTATAACGGCAAAAGAGAGGAATACGGGCGATTGTATGGTATGATGAACGAGGGACATTACCAATTATTTTACAAATAATCCAAACTCACGTATATCAATACATACAGCAAGATTACCATCTACTACCTATCCTATCCTAATGCAGGAGTGAGCACATGGAATTTGTAAAGAACTTTCTAATGAATGCCGGTATGATGATCACGCTAGCCTACTTGGCGAATTTGTTATACAAGTATGGGCTGACTCGTCTATCACCGCGATTTAAATATATCCTTTCCGTAATTTTGCTCGTTTTTGCCGGTTGGCTTAGCTCGTTTTTTGGTTTTCGGTTGCCAGATCATATTATCTTTGATCTGCGCTTTGTGCCGTTAATCGTGGCGGCTGTCATCTATGCACGTCCGTCGATCATTATGCTCGTCGGTCTCGGTATCGGTTTGACGAGGTTTACGTTTGGGTTTACCGAGGCGGCGCTAATCGGTTGTATCAATGTTACAATGCTTGGCGTCGTTTGTGCGCTACTGAATTGGTGGATGCGTCAAAGTCACGCCAAACTAGCGGTCAAAGGGCTGGTGACCGTGCTTACGGTCAATCTGGTCAATGTGATCAATTTGGCGGTGATCGGCATTTTGCCACTCAAACAATATGTATTGGAAATTGTGCCGATTATGCTGCCGACATCGATCTTTCTAAGTACAGTCATGCTGCTGTTATTGCGTGAATTTCATCTCGAACAACAGCGCCGACTGCAAATTGAACATGCGAACCGGTTGTTGTCCAGACAGACGGAACAATTGCAGCAGGCACATAGTGTGCTTGAAGAACGCGCACATCAGTTGCTGTTATCGTCTCAATACAAATCCGAATTTTTGGCGAATATGTCGCATGAGCTGCGCACACCGCTTAATAGCATTATTAATCTCGCCCAGATGATGTCAGAGCAGGAGCAAGAGCGCACACCCGGTGAGACGAAGCTATATAGCGATATGATCTATCGCTCTGGGCTGGATTTGCTGGAACTGATTAACGATGTGCTTGATCTGTCAAAGGTGGAGGCGGGTAAGCTGAAAATTGTGCAGGAAGAAGTGAATGTGAGCGAAATTCCAGAGCTGCTGCATATGCATTTTGAAATGACTGCTGCCCGCAAAGGATTGCAGTTTCACATTACACAGGAGCAGCCATTGCCCGAACTGATCGTGTCCGATTCGCAGCGTGTGCAACAGATTTTGCGCAATTTGCTGGCGAATGCATTCAAATTTACTCAAGAAGGCAGTGTAACGCTGCATATTCATGTAGCTGAAGAAACGGTGGACGACCAAATATTGCACTGGCTTGTGTTCGATGTGACAGACACTGGCATCGGCATTGCCGACACAAAGCATCAATTGATCTTCGAAGCGTTCCAACAGGCAGACGGTTCGATCACACGCCAGTACGGCGGTACCGGTCTCGGCTTATCGATCAGCCGCGATCTTGCCCATTTGTTAGGCGGGCATTTGCGTTTACAGAGTGAGGAGGGCAAAGGCAGTACATTTTCATTGTATTTGCCAATTCCGTGATAGCTGATCGGTTGGGCAGTAGCTAGTAGACAACGGTAGCTTGATCGCGCGAAATGGTTGTTTGAACAACGGAAATAGTTCTCGTTTAAAATAATGAAACGAGATATTTAGGAGTTATTATGATGAAATGATAATCAGGGTAATTTAAAAGTGCGATCTGGTTGTTACATCGACCCAAATGACGTTGAGACTTTATCGAATTTTATGCGAATAAGCCCGAGATGAAGTATAGCTGATAGCTGCGGATCATTTGATGGAAGCAAGCTGCCGACATATCGACTTTTATTCGCTATCTGTTTATGCATAATTGCTAATCGTGATGATTGAGCGGATAAAAGATAGAGGAGCATGATGCATAAACTGAAACTGGATCGGCTAAGCGAATGGTATGATGTACGATGGATGGAACGATCCAGAACGCTATGCGCTTACTGTTTCCAATCATAGTGTTGCCAAAATGGAACGTCCATCCGCTACAATGCAGTGTTGCCAATGCAGCGTCTGCCCGCTAGAATAATGAAGATGATGGATGCGCTGGTTAGTGCATAAGCAGGCGTCAGCCGCTGGCTGGTCGTTCAACTGACCGCATGGCGTTATGTTGCCGAGTGATGATGACATCGATCATGTGGTATAAGCTGCTGCCGGATGATCCTCACACTGATCACATTACTTATTGTGCTACCAGCACGAATTAATTTACGAAAAGAGGGCGTTATGTATGAGCAAACAACCGATTGCAACCGATCGTGCACCGGGCGCACTGGGCCCATATTCCCAAGCGATTGATACAGGTATGTTTATTTTCGCTTCCGGTCAGCTTGGTTTAGACCCGGTTAGCGGCGAATTAGCGGAAGGCGTACAGGAGCAAGCACGTGTCGCTTTGCAAAATGTCGTAGCTGTATTAGAAGCAGCAGGCAGCAGTCTTGATCAAGTCGTGAAAACGACTGTGTTTCTGCACGACATGAACGATTTCGCAGCAATGAACGAAATTTACGGTCAATTTTTCCAAGAGCCATACCCGGCACGCAGTGCGGTACAGGTTGCCCGTCTGCCGAAGGATGCGTTAGTGGAAATTGAAGTGATCGCGCTGAAAAAGTAAGCAGCCACTGTACAGAAGTGAGTATGATCTGGCAGTGCGCATGACGGCAAGCATACAGATGAACGATTCACGATCAGACCGCTCTAACGGATTTAGCAAAAAGTCTGCATCGGAAGCGTAATGTTTAATGTTTGAACCGATCATTGCTGCGCTTATTAAACGATACAACACGAAAAGCTTTGCCTTCAACTATAGCGTCCGGTACGTACAAGCCCGGTTGCTCTGAGGGCAAAGCTTTTAGTTTACACGGAAAAGCAGACATGATGGCATCACGATTGACTTGTGTTATCATCGCTTAAATTTACGTTTGCAGTCATCGGTTAGACGTTGCCGGATAGCAGCTTCAATCCCTGGCGTTATTTCGTACAAAAAACATCCAAATTGCCGACACAAGCAATACAACAGCGATCACGATGGCTGACCACCATACGATTTGCAAATCAGGATGTTTTACCGCAATCGCTACATACGCCCATACAAACACAAGCGGATAAATGCTATCACGGAAACGGTAGCTAATGACGAGCGCAATGAGCGCACCGACGATCAAACCTATGACTGACCAGACAGTCGGTGAAAGCCCGAAACCTGACCATTCATTTTTGTTGAGTGCGATCCCTATGTTTAAAATGGTAGCGACCGATACCCAGCCCATATAAATGCTATATGGCAACTTGACGAACCAGATTTGTGCGATCGTCGGATGGACGATACGGCGGATTTTTACGTACGGTATGATCAGTGTTACGAGCAGCAATACGATCACGAGTACGGCGATCTCCAGCTGCAAGCTATGCCAGAGTAGCAACCAGCCCATATTACAGAGCGAATTCAAAAACAGCCACGGCCCAATCGTCAGCACCGCTTCCTGGCTATCGTCGCGATCGCGGAACTGGTAAATGATAAACCCGATCAGCAGTACATAAATAATCGACCAGATCGAGAACGCATAACCAGCCGGTGTGATATACAGCTCATATTGATCCGATATCTGCCCGGTGTCCCTGCCGAACAGTGTTAGCGCTGATGCCATATAATTGACAACAAGCACCGCAGCAATACCGAGCACGTTCAGCCAGCGATACATATTCAGTTTTCCCAAATGAATTGCCTCCTTGTAAAAAGTTAATAGTGCTGTTAGAGGACAGTACGTTAATTATATACCCTGCATGAAGCTGTTCACCAACATGACCGATTCAGATTTTAAAAGAAAAGTTCTTCTTTAAAATGATAGCGTTACCAAAAAAACGAACATAATCGACATCATTTTGACAATGTTTGGGTATATAACAATATATTGCGATTTGAAATATGGAAATTTTCCATAGATTGACGGCACATCGGTTTGATCACAGCAAGTTGGTTATACATAACGGTGCCGAAGCAAAATGCTCATGCTGAAGGGGTTGAAATGATGAACAATATTGGAGTATCGGAGGCAACACGCGGTGCCGCCAAAAGCGCTGGGCGCAAACGGCTATTGCAATGGCTACATCAAATTGTATTTGTAGGCCCGGCGACATTTTTCTTTATTTTGATTGTTGTGATTCCGTTCTTTTTGGGCTTATATTACTCGTTTACCGATTGGAACGGAATTTCGCGTACAGTAAACTGGATCGGGATCGAGAACTATGCTCATATCTTGACCAAAGACCCCGATTTCCGGAATGCGTTTTGGTTTACAGTTCGCTTTACGGTAGTAGGCATTTTGCTGACCAATCTGCTCGGTTTTGTGCTCGCTTATGTGCTCACCAAACCGATCCGTACACGCAATATGATGCGTACGATCTTTTTTATGCCGAATATGATAGGTGGATTGCTGCTCGGTTTTATCTGGCAGTTTATTTTTATTCGCGGTTTTGCGGCAGTTGGTGAAGCGACGGGAATTAGCTTGTTCAATTTGCCGTGGCTGGGCGATCGGGCGACCTCATTTTGGGGCATTGTGATCGTGTTTGTGTGGCAGACTGCCGGGTATTTGATGGTCATTTACATTTCATCGCTTAATAATATTCCGAAAGATGTGCTGGAATCGGCGGAAATTGATGGCGCCAATCGGATGCAGGTCGTGCGTCATATTATTTTGCCGCTCGTGATGCCAGCGGTAACGATCTGTCTGTTCTTGGCGATCTCGTGGGCGTTCAAAATGTTCGATCTCAATCTGGCGTTAACCGGTGGCGGGCCGTTTAAAGCGACCGAATCGGTAGCACTGGACATTTATAACGAAGCGTTTACGAACAACCGTCTCGGACTCGGCACGGCAAAGGCAATTATTTTCTTCGTAATTGTCGCGATCATTACGACCATTCAGGTACGCGCGACCAAGAGCAGGGAGGTTGAGATGTAATGGACGTACAGAGCAGATATACCGTTCGTACTTTGATTTTGGAAATAATCGTGATCATCGTCGGCTTGATCTTCCTCATTCCATTTTATTTTCTGGCGGTGAATTCGGTAAAGTCGTTCGGGGATATTTTATCCAATTCGGCGTCATGGCCGCAGCAGTTTGTATGGAGTAATTATGCGGAGGCGTGGAAGGCGATCGATTTCCCGTCCGCGCTCGGCAACTCGCTCATTATTACGGTGGTGAGTGATATTTTGCTCGTGTTGATTAGTGCGATGGCGGCGTATCAGATGGTGCGACGGCCGAGTCGTTTTAATCAAATATTGTATTTTGTGTTTGTAGCGGCGATGGTCATTCCGTTTCAATCGATTATGCTGCCACTGGTGGAGATGGCGAGCAAATATGGACTGAACAACAGCCGGATTGGGCTCATTATTAGTTATCTTGGTTTTGGGGCGCCGTTATCGGTGTTTTTGTTCCACGGGTTTGTAAAGACGGTACCACTGGAAATTGAGCAGGCGGCACGGGTGGACGGTTCGAATCGGTACGGTGTCTTTTTCCGGATCGTCTGTCCGCTGATGATGCCGATGTTTGTGACGGTTATTATTTTGAACACATTGTGGATTTGGAATGACTATTTGTTACCATCGCTTATTTTGTCCAGTCCGGAATTGCGGACGATTCCGATTGCAACGTATAGCTTTTTTGGACAGTATACGAAGCAATGGGATATGGCGCTGCCGGCGCTCGTGCTCGGTATTACGCCGATCATTATCTTTTTCCTGTTTTTACAGCGCTATATTATTCAGGGCATTACCGCCGGTTCAGTGAAAGGGTAACGATTGCCGAGCGGCATTGGATTGCGGTGAAATTAGAGCGTATACACTGACCAGCTTACATTCAATGACTGATTAACTACATGTTATGAAAAACACATTAGAAGCGTAACATAAAAACATCTCTGCTCTGCAATATCAAACTACCTATTGAACGTGATCAACCGACTAGCACAATCGGTGAAATTCATCCGATTGAACGACTTGAACGACACGTTACGTCATCTTTACATGGTACAGATAGATCAACAAAGGGTTTACGGATTGGAGGACGTGTATATGAAGAAGCGATGGCTTACTCCACTGCTGCTGTTGACGGTGCTGGCGCTTGTCGTTGCAGGTTGTGGCAATGATAATGACAGTCATTTATCCGCCAGCGGCAAAAAGGTGATTCAGATTTATCAAGGTAAAGTCGAGATTGCCGATGCGCTTGCCCGGCTGAAAGTGGAATATGAGAAACAGCATCCAGATGTGGAGCTGCAAATTCAGTCGGTTGGTGGTGGGGCGGACTATGCGGCATCATTGAAAGCGAAGTTTGCCGCCGGGGATGTACCGGACATTTTCACTAATGGTGGGGATGAAGAAATGAATCTATGGCTGGAATATTTGGAAGATTTATCGGATCAGCCGTGGGTGAATGATCTGGTCGACGGTGCTGCCGCTCAGGTTAGCAAAGACGGGCATATTTACGGTCAACCGAACGGGTTGGAAGGGTTTGGATTTATTTACAATAAAGATATTTTTGCCAAAGTAGGCATTACACAAGTGCCGACGACGATCGATGAGCTGCGCGCCGTCTGTGAGAAGCTGAAGGCGGCAGGGTATACGCCATTTTCGAACGGTTTTCAGGAGTGGTGGGTGCTGGGCAATCACAATGTGACGATTCCGTTCTCGCATCAGCCTGACCCAGACAAATTTATTCAGGAGTTGGATAACGGAACCGCGCAAATTCCGGGCAATGAAAAGTTTAATGAATGGCTGAATTTGCTTGATTTGATGGTGAAGTACGGTAATCCGAATCCGCTGACGACCGATTACAATACACAGGTGACGCTGTTTGCGGACGGCAAAGCGGCGATGATGCAGCAGGGTAACTGGACACAGGTGCAAATCGATGGCATCAAACCAAATATGAATATCGGGTTAATGCCGATGCCGATTAATGATAATAAGGAAGAAAATGACCGCGTATTTGTACGTGTACCAAACAACTGGGTCATTTACAAAGATTCGCCAGTTAAGAAGGAGGCAAAACAGTTCCTCAACTGGCTCGTCACTTCCGACACAGGCAGACATTATATTACCGATGAATTTAAATTCGTACCTGCTTTCAAAAGCATTAAAACAACCGATAAGCAGCTTGGTCCAATCGGTGCCGACATCGTACGTTACAATGAAGCAGGCAAAACGCTGCCGTGGATTTTCCCAAAATTCCCGATGGGGCTGAGCAAAGACTATGCCAGCACGATGCAGGCGTATCTTGCCGGAGAGCTGACCCGCGCGGAAATGTTACAGCAAATGCAAGAGCAATGGGTGAATTTGCAATTGCGGTAAGGGGAGTACAGGCTGGGAAATGGGCGATGATTAGGCAAATACGAGCTTGATACGCAGCAAGCAAATTATCGTGGCACAGGTTAATTGTTGGCGTAGTAAATTAGCAATCCGTCAGTAGTCAGCTTATAATAACAAGTAGGCAAGTTGAACGATAGGAATAGTTTAAAGACGAGCTGCGCTAAGCGATAAGTTTGATGTGACAACATCGCTTAGCTTCAGCGCATCCGCATATTCAACCGCAGCAGAGGCGCCAGCTTAACAGGCGCGCCGTCAGCCATTTTTACATTATGAACAGCCGGGCGATCGCATGAATACGATCGTTCCGGCTATTGTTTATTGAATGTAAATAGATATGGTGCAAACGTTAGCACTAATGCTATGATACTTGATAGCAGACAGAAATTTTCTGTGGCGGCAGATTGAAGGCAGGACAGACGGCTTATATACATTTTATACTTTATCGTCGCCCCGCTCTTGAAGAAACCTTCACCCAGATACATACATCGTACGTTCATGCGGGCGGCTTGTCCCAATCTGTGCCCATCTCAAAATACCAGTCATGGAGGGAACAACAAATGATGGAAGATACGAGCGAAGCGATACACCCCGACAAAGCGGATGCACCGGTCATACAGGAAGTCTGGAATACATTCGGACAACTGCGCGATTGGCGTGAATATGATGGCGCTTACTTGTGTCACGGTCAGAAAGCGGGCGCAGCGTTAGTCTTTTTTTCGCCAACTGAATTTCGGTTTAAAGTGTTTGGAGAAGGTGTAATCGATCTGACGACGACGATCGCTGTACTGCCGCCAAAGGAAATTTTCAAGCCGGAAATTGAGGAAAATGAGCAGCAACTTCAGTTTTTGACAGGTGAGCTGACGGTATCGATTGAGAAGCAAACGTTTGCACTGACGGTGACCAACAAAGAGGGCATCGAAGTGGCACGGCAGGACAGTCTGAGTTGGAGCCCGCGTGGAGCAATGAGTGCGTTGTTTACTATGCAGGATGATTCGCATTTTTATGGTCTAGGTGAGAAATCGAGCTTTCTGGACAAACGCGGTGAACGGTATACGATGTGGAATACGGATGTGTATGCACCGCATATGCCGGAAATTGAAGCGTTATATGAATCGATTCCGTTGCTAATCCATATGCACAGCGGTATCAATTATGGCATTTTCCTCGATAACCCGGGTCGTTCGGAGTTTGATATGCGTTCACACGGTGTAGCGTATACGATCGGCTGTATGACAGGTGCGTATGATATTTATTTTATTTATGGCCCGGAATTGAAACAGGTCGTCAGTCGGTATACAGCGCTGACCGGACGGATTACGCTGCCGCCCAAATGGTCGCTTGGCTATCATCAGTCCCGCTACAGTTATATGAGTCAGACGGAAGTGATGACGCTGGCGCGTACGTTCCGTGAAAAACAAATTCCGTGTGATGTGATCTATCTGGATATTCATTATATGGATGAATATCGTGTGTTTACGTTTGATAAAATTCGTTTCCCCGATCCGAAAGGGATGATTGCCGAGCTGCGTGAAATGGGCATTCGGATCGTACCGATCGTCGACCCAGGCGTGAAAAAAGACCCAAAATATAAAATCTACCGTGAAGGTGTGCAGGAGGAACATTTCTGTCGCCGGTTAGAAGGGGATATTTATTTTGGCGATGTGTGGCCGGGCACGAGTGCATTTCCAGACTTTACCGAGACACGTACAGCCAAATGGTGGGGCGATTTGCATGAATTTTATACATCGCTCGGTATCGATGGCATTTGGAACGATATGAACGAGCCAGCGATATTTAATACGCTCAAAACGATGGACCCGGATGTGATGCATCTAAACGATGGCGATCCGGTCACCCATGAGGAAATTCACAATTTGTACGGTATGTATATGTCGCGGGCGACGTATGAAGGGATGAAAAGTCATATGAACGGGCGCCGTCCGTTTGTGCTGACCCGTGCTGGTTATTCCGGCATTCAGCGTTATGCGGCGATTTGGACAGGTGACAACCGCAGTTTCTGGGAGCATATGGCGATGGCGATGCCGATGGTGCTGAATATGGGGCTGTCCGGGCTGCCGTTTGCCGGGCCGGATATCGGCGGTTTTGCGTATCATACGTCAGCACAGTTGCTTGTACGCTGGACGCAAATGGGTGTGTTTTTCCCGTATTGTCGTAACCATTCGGCGCTAGGCACGACCCGCCAGGAACCGTGGTCGTTTGGCGAAAAGGTAGAGGAAATTGTGCGTGAATATATCAGTTTGCGTTATCGCTGGATGCCGCATCTGTACAATCTGTTTTATGAATCGTCCCAGACGGGGATGCCGATTATGCGTCCGCTGCTGCTGGAATATCCGCATGATCCGAAAGTGACTAATCTGTGCGATCAGTTTCTGCTGGGACCGAACGTGATTATCGCGCCGGTATATCGTCCGGATACGGATTATCGGGCGGTCTATTTGCCGGAAGGGGTATGGCATGATTATTGGACAGGTGAGAAACATGCAGGCGGACGCACGATTTTAGCCGATGCACCGCTGGATGTGCTGCCAATCTATGTGCGTGCCGGTGGGATTGTCGCTGAAGGGGCGCTACATCAATATAGCGGTGATCATGACAGCGATGATGTGGTCACATTCCATCTGTACGGTGCGGAAGCAAAGCCGGATTTCCGGGCGGAGTATACGCTGTATGAAGATGATGGTGAGACATTTGCGTATGAGAGTGGTAAAACGTCCAAATTGTACATTCGTGCACAAGGGCAATACGATGCGCTGCGGCTGAAGATTCAGTATATCGAGGATACGTATGTGGCAAAACGTCAGCATTTACGGTTTACACTGCGGCAACCGGGTTTTACGCCGTCTGCGATTGAGCAATTAAGCCGGATTACATTGGACGAGCTTGCCGAAGGTGGAATCGGTTGGAGTCTGGATGAGAGCAGCGGGGATATTTTGATCCAGATTGAAGATCGGAAGCTGGATGAGCTAGTGTTGAAGGTGTAGGCGGTGTAGTTGGGAGAGTCATGCAGGAGTTGTATTGCTGAAAAGAAAGTTAGGTCTGATTGTGTTGAGCTTGTTGATTGTGATCGTTTTGATTTCACAAAGTGCTGCTCAACGCTATACAGCGGAAACGATAGCATTTTTATATGTAAACATGACACACAGCGATCGCAAAATTGTTGGGATCGAGTATGTTAGTGCTTTTGATCATGATGTGGTGAGCTTGAAAAGTAAAACAGCGGAAACGAGCAGTTTGTCATTTTCGCCAACTTTTTTCCCGGTTATACTTGATTATGATTCGGAGCATCCGCCGGCTTAAGATTGCATGGGGATGACGGGACTAATGAATACAGACTTGAAAAGCCCACGTAGGTGTAATGTGGGCTTTTCAGCATCGTAACAGGCAGCTTAAGATTCGGAACTATCACTTGTTACGGATTACGATCGATAGATGGCATAAGCTGATGATTAATGTGACTAGTGTGATGGCTAAGGTGATGTAGGATAGCATGGATACACCTCCTTGTAGATCGTTTGGGTGTTGCTTTGGGTTTGCTTTGGATGCTATCGGGGATAGCGTTGTAAAATGTACGTGGTGGATGTTTGAGTTTTTTTGAAACTTTGTTAAAAATAGCTTTTAAACGTTAGTTTAGATAGGTATAATGATGTTAGGGCGAGGGGGAGTAAATCCCCCTCGGTGATTTTAGTTACCGGTCTTCGAGCGCTTGCGACGCTTGGAGACCTTTTTATTTTGGCGCTTTTTGATTTGTGTATACAGATTCATAACTGCAATCGTTAAATAAATAAGCGCCGTCAGAAGTGTAAGCATGTTATCATCTCCTAACGATTTCACTATACAATTAACACTTATTTAAGTCATTAAAATATTGGAGAAATCAGAATATGGATATACACTGCGATGATAGGATTGCTAGTCATCATTAAATATCAGATAAACGTTGTTATTATCTGTGCTCGGTAAGTAAATAGTTGACATGGTATAATCTTTTGTGTGGAAAACATCGATAACATCATAGTGGATAAGATTAGCGTACGATAGAGTTTACCTTGCATTCATGGAGATGATCGACATGCAATCATGCTGGATTGGAATAGATATAGGTGGGACAGCGATCAAAGGCGCGCTCGTGAATGAGCACGGGCAGATGATTGAACGGATGGAGTTGCCAACACGGGCAGAGCAAGGTGCGGATTATATTTTGGGACGGGTGCTGTATATTGCTAATGAGTTAAAAAGTATCGTATATGACAATGTAAAACGCTCTTTTATTACAGTACATGGCATCGGTATCGGTTCGGCTGGGCGTATTGATCGCGAAAGTGGCGTCGTGCTTGAGGCGACCGATAATTTGCCGGGTTGGAAAGGATTGCATTTGACGGAGAAAGTAGCGGAAGCGACCGGATTGCCAGTGTATGCGGTTAATGATGCTCATGCCGCCGCAGCCGGTGAGGATTGGATCGGAGCGGCACGGATGATTGAATCGTGGATTATGTTGACGATCGGGACGGGAATCGGCGGTGCGCTCGTACATTATGGGGAGATTATTTCCGGTCAATATGGTGGTGCAGGAGAATTAGGGCATATGATTTTGCATCCGGGCGGGCTGCCTTGTAATTGTGGTAAACGTGGTTGTGTAGAGCAGTACATATCTGGCACAGCACTCAATCGACTTGCACGTCAATATCAACCGGACTGGACATCCCATACGTTGCTGGAAGCAGCACAATGTGGAGAGACTGGGGCGCATTATATTTTGGATAACTGGTTGAATGATCTAGCCAATACGCTTATTAATCTTGATCAAATCTTTGATCCGCAGGCAATTGTAATTGGTGGCGGCATCATTGTTACACGTGAAACATGGTGGCTGCGACTCATTCAGCGTATCGACGAATTGGGCGGATATCCGGTACAGCTAGAGCCTGCTATGCTTGGCAACCACGCCGGGATGGTTGGTGCAGCGCGAATTGCGATGCAGCGTCATGCGCTGTTATCTAGTTGATGCAGAAACAGGTGCAAAGAGCACAAGCACAGAGTGGTGGTAGTTACGTGATGTGCAGCGATTGTGTACAGGCACTGTAAAAGTGGCGATAATGGTAAAGGTAAATAGGTCGATGTTTATGTACCGATATATGCAGTACGTTGTAGCAACAGCGTTTAGTGTTAAACATATTGTACGATCGTTTCCAACGAAGCCAAGCTGATATAGATGCAAACGGCACAGCAATTCCGAATTAACGGAGTAGCGGTGCCGTTTTGTTTATATAAGAGGGAGGATCGTGAATAGAAAGTTAGCTCGTAAAACGTAATCTCAACGCGGCTCATTTCATTGCTCATTAGACTATAAAATGACGCGTATGACAGTTGGAAGACACCGCCGGGACTGTGTTTATGCTGCACGATTACTTTGCCTGCACAGCTATATTTACTCCACATAAGCGTCCAAAATGTGCCGCGCCTGACGAATGCGGTCGGCATCAAGTGGAAACAGGATGTTTCCTTGCTGGCGTACAGCACTGCCCAGATGAATCTCACGCGTTCCGGTGCGGCGTACAAAGTCGCCCAGCGTCTCCAATGTCAGTCCGGCACCTGCGATAAGCGATAGTGAATGCTGGTCAGCTAACTGGATCAGTTGTGGAAACTCGTCCACCGCTTCCAATACGGAAGGCTGTCCGCCTGATGTAAGAATGCGTGTAATTAGAGGGTACTGACCGAGTGTATGAATGCTCTCGTGCAGATCGGTTGTTTCATCAAAGGCACGGTGAAACGTGATCTGGATCGCGCTTTGTTGCTGCTGAGCGGCATCGATTATACGCTGTAGCGCATGTTCGTCAATTCGTGCGTGCCCATCCAGTACACCAAGCACGAGCGCAGTCGCCCCGCTGCGGGCAACATAGCGCACATCACGTAGCATCATGTCCAAATCGTCCTGACTGTAGGTGAAGTTGCGACTATGTGGGCGAATCATCACGTGAATAGGAATCGTAAGCTGCGCCACGATCTGTTCAACCATGCCGAGGCTTGGCGTTAGCCCGCCTTCGCCTTGTGCACAGATTAGCTCAATCCGATCTGCACCGGCAGCTTCGGCAATGCGTGCATCCTCGGCGGTAGTGGCGATCACTTCAAGCGCTATTCGTTTTCGTTTCATCGATGTGCTCCTTTGCGGTTATGTGCGTTTTGACTTTATTTTACGTGTGTATGCTTTAAACTTCTATAGCTTGTTGTATATTGCATATTCTGGCTAGACTGCTTACAGGATTGTGAAATTATCAACTCAAGCAGGTTCAGCTGTTCCTGATCGTGTGCGGGGACAGCCCTTTTTTCAACAGATCGTAGTGGATGACCGATACATATATGAAGTCGGCAATGTCACCGACTGTATTGGATAGATTTATGATCATATCCCATCAGCATCCGTATTCACTCAAAAGCTTGCGTCTGACCGAAGGCTCGGTAAGAAATTGGAGAGTGTTTTTTACTGGGCATTTCACAGTGATTTATCCAAATATACGTATAAATGACCGAGAAACCGCGTAATTAAACGGTTTTATAAATAAAGGAGGGATGGCATTTTTCCATAAGCAATCTTATAATAGATAAGATACCTGCTGCGGGTGCGACAATTGTGCGCCAGTGCAGGCAAAGCAACAGAGGACCGAGACAAGCTTGCTTTCAAGTGATGAAAGGGAACCCTGTGATGAAATTAAACACTAAATACAACGATCGCAAAGATTTGACCGAGATGGACGGGAGACGATGATGGATCAACCGTTATATGGAATATGGATTGGGGACGTATTTTTTTGTTTTTCCGGCGAGATGTCCGAGCCGAAAGTGGATGCATGGATGAAAGTGATGCGCCGTTTGCAATTGCCAGCGGGTATTCGTCCATTTGCGCAATCCGGTTTACGTTTGGCAGAGTTGAAGTCCGGGCCGGTGAGCGGCAATGGAAATGGAAATGCAACCCGTGAGCCGATCGCACGGCGTGCTGGACGCAACAAACGACTGCCTGGACGGATGGTGGAAGGGCTTGCCCTGTCTGCTGAGCAAGCCTACGATCTGCTGCTCGCCTGGGATGAGCAGGCGATCACCGCACAAGGCGTCAAGCCGGGCGGCGAGATGGCATACTGGCAAACGGTTGCCCGTTTTGCTCGCAAGCTGCTGCGTGACGGCAAAATCGTACCGGATAGCCGCATCGTAGCAGGCACCGGACGGCGCAGTGCGCAGGCGTCATTATATGGCGTATGGAAGCCGCTGCTCGTTGGGGAAGATCGTGAGATGTTCGCACGGCTGGCGGAAGCGATCCCGATGATCGGGTTATCTGCATTATCGCTGTTTGCTTCATCCGAACCGCCGGTCGCTTCACGTGCACGCGCTGAAGTGCTGCATTCATTCCTCGTAGCGATGATGGATGCGGAAGTGCGCCGTATGTTGCGTGATGCTGGTTATGGCAAGTTCCGTATGTATCAGGCGAGTTATCGCCGTGGCACATCGCCGCAGGCGCATTTGTGGTGGAATACGTTATTTGATGCATCCAGTGAGCTGGCGGTACAAGGTACTGCCGAAGATATGGCAGTGCTGGAGCAGGATATTCGGATGCACAGCCATGCGGAAGTGCCGCTGCCTGAAGCGGGTGCAGTAAGCAGCACAGCAGGCGAGCTATCGCTTGTCGTACGGTTGGAACCGCCACAGGAGCAAGGGGCTGCCGGGATGCAACAATGGCGCATGAGCTTCTGGGCGGGCGATGAGTCCGATCCGGCAGTGCTGCTTCCGGCTGCGCTGTTATGGCGTCATGAAGGTGATGATCTGATGGTGCGCGGTCGCACCTATGAACAGGTGCAGCGCTCGCTGCTGTCCCAGCTTGGACAGGCGGCGGAATGCTCACCGATCGTGCGGTATTGGATCGATCATGCACATCCGGTAGGCGGCACGATGGAGGCGGCTGACGTATATGCCTTTTTGAAAAATGATGTATCCCGGCTGCGCAAAGCGGGCATTATCGTACAAATTCCGTCGCGCTGGACGCGGGAAGGTAAACGTCGTACCGGGCTGAAGCTAAAAGTCAAAACGTCACAACTGCATGAAAAGCGCAACCCACACGAATCGGCTCGACTCGGTATGGAACAGATGATATCGTTTGAGCCGGAAGCGGTGCTGGATGGCAGGACGCTTAGCTCGGCAGAGCTTGCCGAGATTGTGAAAAATGGCGTGCCGCTCATTCCGCTTGATGGCGGCTGGGTTGAAGTTGATCTGAACGAAATCAAGCAGGTGCTGCGCTTTATTCGACGCCATGAAGAAGGCGAGATTTCGTTTAATGAACTGATGCATATTTATGCCGAGGAACAGGATGCATTGTGGAATGGACTGCATATTTTTGAAATTGAAACGAATCCGCTACTGAGCAGTCTGATGGAGGGCAGCGCCTGGCGTGATCTGTCCAAGCGCGACGTGCCGGAAGGGCTGCACGGTACACTGCGTCCGTATCAAGAACGCGGTTTCCAATGGCTGGCGACGATGCGTGATCTTGGTTTTGGCGCATGTTTGGCGGACGATATGGGACTTGGCAAAACGGTACAGGTGATTACCTGTATGCTTGATCAGCCGGTGCATGCGCCGCGCCTGATCGTCTGCCCAACATCACTGCTGGGCAATTGGCAGCGGGAGTTGGAGCGATTTGCGCCGGAGATGCAAATGTATATTCATCATGGCAGTCGCCGTCCGCGTGGCGAACAATTTATCGCTGCGGCAAAAGCTCATGACATCGTGCTGACGACTTATCATCTTGCCGGGCGGGATGGCGAAGATTTGCGCCAGGTAGAGTGGTCGTCGATCGTATTAGATGAGGCACAATATATTAAAAACTACCGTACGAAACAGGCGCAAAGCGTGATGAAACTGAATGCGCCGCACCGGATCGCAATGACCGGCACACCGGTGGAAAATCGCTTGAGCGAGTTATGGTCGATTTTCCAATTTCTGAATCCAGGCTATTTGGGCACATCGTCTTCATTCCGGCAAATGTACAATACGGCGGTAGGGCCGGAAGCCGAAGGGCGGCTGTCCACATTGCGCAAGCTGGTCGCGCCATTTATGCTGCGACGTTTGAAAAGCGATCCGGACATTCGCCGCGATCTGCCGGACAAAATTGAGCTGAAATCATATTGTTATATGACGGTTGAGCAGGCGGGCATGTACCAAAGTGTCGTATCGGATATGCTTGGCAAAATGAGCAATAGCGAAGGCATTACACGCAAAGGAATCGTATTGTCGTCGCTGACCAAACTAAAGCAAATTTGCGACCATCCGTATTTGATCGGCGGTACAGGTAAGCAGGATACGGGCAAACAGGAGCGTTCCGGCAAAATGGCACGTCTGATCGAGCTGCTCGATATGATTCGCGACAGCGGCGAGGCGGCGCTTGTATTTACCCAGTATGTGGAGATGGGCGAGCTGCTCACGTCCCGACTGGGCAGACATTATGGGGAGCAACCGTTTTTCCTGCATGGCGGTGTGAGCAAAGCGAGCCGGGACGAGATGATTCGTCTGTTCCAGCAAGGTGAAGGTCCACCGATTTTCGTGTTATCGCTAAAAGCGGGCGGTGTCGGATTAAATCTGACACGGGCAAATCATGTCGTTCACTATGATCGCTGGTGGAATCCGGCGGTTGAAAATCAGGCGACCGACCGTGTATTCCGGATCGGGCAACAGCGCAATGTGCAGGTGCATAAGCTAATCTGTCAAGGGACGCTAGAGGAACGAATCGACGAATTGATCGAAAGCAAAAAAACGCTTGCCGAGCAAGTGGTCGGTGCAGGTGAGCAGTGGTTGACCGAAATGTCGGATGAGGAGCTGAAACAGCTCGTATCGCTGCAAGCGGCAGAATGGGGGACAGAGGAATGAGTATGAAGCAATGGACGATGCAAGATTGGAAAATCGCCCCTGGCTCGATTCAGGCGACCGTTCGCCCGTTATCCGGCACCGATAGCCGTAAGCTGACCGTTCAAGTCGCCGCCCCGGAGCCGCAGCAATTGCAATTAATGTTGGAGCGACTCAGCTTGTCTGCACTAATGGTAGAGTTGCTACTGCGTACAGAACCGCCTGCTCGTGCTGCCAAACATGCTGCGCCAGCGGCACGATTGTCCGTCTGGAATTTGCAGTTGGCGGATAGCGAACAGGAAGATGAAGCGTCTGCGGCGGAGCGGCTGTTATGCTGTACACCGTATGTGAGTGAGCCGCTGGAGCAGTGGCGGCGCTATATAGGTGACATAGAGATGCACGATGAAGCGGGATTGTTTATACTGAAAGAGACGCATGCACGATTGCGGGAACATCCGCTGCTGGCGTGGCGTCTTGCCGGGTTGGAGCGTGAGTCATTGCAAGAGCACATCTGGAAGCTATGGCGCGGTGATATGCTAACTGCACCGGTGCTCTCATCCGATGAGCTGGATGATGCGACAGATGAGAGTGTGCTTTCGGATGAGCCGAGTCTTGGCAGTTTGCTCGCTGAATCGGCAGCAGCGGGAACACTTCATCAGGTGGGCGAACTGCTCGCTGACGTACAGGCGTATTTGGCACAAGATGAAGCGGCATGGCAACCAACGGCGACCAATGCGCCGGTATTCGGCATAAGTGAAGATGAAGCGCACGAATTGCCAGAGCTTGCCGATCTGTTGCCGGATATTCCTGCCGCATCAAATGGCTATGAAGAAATTCGGCGTCGGATCGCGGAACGAACAAGGCAGCGTTATGCAGCCGCTCGGCGCGGCAAAACCTAATGACCATGTTGCAGAGCCGGAGTTTTCCATTGCCGGCTCTATTTATTTCCAGTCAACAAGGTGAATAAAGGAGACGAATGATGAACAAGTCAACTTCTTGGAAATGGGCAGTTCCGGCAGGTATTCTAATGTCGGGTATGATCTTTGCCGGATGCGCGGGAACAGGACAGGACAAGGCAAGTACAGCTGCACAGCCAGGCAATGCGGCGACAGGCAGTACACAAACAGGCAATACGAATACGAGCGCTGACACGACCGCGAGTACGAATACGGGCAAGACAGACAGCACCAACACAGCAAGCACAGACCAAACAACCGGTTCTGAGCAAGCGACAGGCGACAGCGGTAATGCAAGCTCGTCGACAGCAGGCGGATCGTCCGCAACGGACAGTTCATCCAACGGTGCAGAGCAATCGGACAATAGTTCAGCCGCGGCGAGCGATACGAGCAGCAACAGCCAAGCGAGCAGTAATGCCTCCACTAGTGACAATGCGGCAAGCCTGCTGCCAATACGTGAACAAAGTTCACTACAATCCACGATTGCTGAAAAAGGCGGTAAAATGGTCGTAACGAATCCCGAATCGATCACCGTCATCGTCAACAAAAAACGCTCGTTGCCAGACGGTTATATTCCACCTGACCTAGTCGTGCCTAATGTCGCCTTTTCCTATAGCGGTGTATTGGAAAAGAGCCATATGCGCAAGGAAGCAGCGCAAGCGTTGGAGCAAATGTTTGCCGCATCGAAAAAGGCGGGTCTCGATTTACGCGCTGTTTCGGGTTATCGCTCCTACAAACGTCAAGTAGCGATCTACAAAAACAACGTCGCCACCAAAGGTCAAGCCTACACCGACCGTGTGAGCGCACGCCCTGGAACGAGCGAGCATCAGACTGGACTGGCGATCGATGTGTCCGGCCCTGGCATCGGTTATGGATTGGAGCAAAGCTTCGGTTCCACCAAAGAAGGCAAATGGTTAAAACAGCACGCCCCGGAATACGGGTTTATCATTCGATATACAGAAAAAGGACAATCGAGCACCGGCTACACGTGGGAGCCGTGGCATATTCGCTACATCGGCAAAGCGATCGCTGAAGATGTAACGAGCAAAGGGATGACGCTGGAACAATATTTTGACGAGAAAAATATCAAGTCATAAATGATATAGCCTCAATAAAGACGAGTTTGACTATATGCATCCAATACGCTCGATCAGAGAGGGGAATGACGATATGGCAACGATTGAACACTTTCATAAGCTTGATCTGCGCATCGGTACGATTATTAAAGCAGAGCCGTTTGCAAAAGCAAGAGTACCGGCGATCAAGCTGGAAATTGATTTTGGCGAACAAGTGGGCATTAAACGTTCCAGTGCGCAAATTACGAAGCGTTACACAGCGGAACAGCTTGTCGGACGTCAAATTGTCGCTATCGTTAATTTCCCGCCGCGCCGAATTGCTGGCTTTGACTCCGAGGTGTTAGTGCTCGGAGGTGTACCAGGCGCAGGTGATGTCGTATTGCTGCGTGCGGATGAGCAGCTACCTAACGGCACACCGGTTGCCTGAGTTGCAGTGCGATGAATTGCCGGTCACTTCGCGAAATGAAGGACTTTGCGAAATGAAGGACGAGGAGGCAATTTGCATTTCGTATTATGAATGGACAGAACATTTGCCGGGTGCAAACTGTATTGTGTAATACGGGGCGACTATGTATTGTAACTCATAATCTATACAAAGCGCATAACGTTGTTCATGTCCGTTCTGTTAATCCGAACGTATAGCGCAGCTAACGAGTGAAGCGAAAGAGCCTGACAGCGGTAATGGCTGTCAGGCTCTTTTTTGTTAGTATGATACAGACAGGACAAGCATGGATCATAGTATATCGTTCATTTTAAAATGCAGTTACCGCTTCCAGCTTATCGTCGCTACGAATGTCTGTATAGCCGCAGCGAGTGAACCGTCACGACAACAAAGCAAAGAGTGCATCCCTATCCCTGCTACAGGATACCTCGATCCGATCTGGAGCAATCGGGTTCATTTGCAATAGGTGCAGCCTATTTTCCACGAAATGCTTCTAACAAAAAGCGCGATGGCGGCACCGTCTTGCCGTGGTGCATCGCTGGCGAGGATACATACAGCTCATGTTTGGCACGCGTGACCGCCACATAGGCGATACGGCGTTCTTCTTCCAGCGCCGCTTGCATTAATTTGCCATCCGGATCAGGCCCGCTTACGCCTTGACTTGCTTTCACATCTTCCGGCGCTTCCTCCTGCAATGCTGCTTTATGCGGCAAAATACCTTCAGAAGCGCCCAGCAAATACACGCACGGAAATTCTAGCCCTTTGGCACGATGTACGGTCATCAGATGGATGCCTTGCGGGTCAGCCTGTTTCATCAGCTCCATCATTTGCAGCCGTTTGATCGTCAGTTCATCAGCAAAGGTGACCATTTGTTCAACTGTGGCAAATTTGCCTGCCGCACTTTCCAATTCATCCAGTGTTTCGCGCACCGTATCTTTATGCCGGGTCGCTGGCCCGCTAAAGTCAGCGCTGGCAAATTTATCGTAAAAGAGGCGACGAATTTCCCGAATCGCATACAGCGGTTTAAGCTCGCGCAACTTTTTTAAAAAGACGATTCGATCTTTTACTTGCTGGCGCTGGAACGTTTGCAGTCGTTCCCAATGATACAGATGGATCAGCGGGTATTTTTTGGACTGTTTTTGCTCCTGGCTCATAATATGTTCCATGCCGGCATCACGCGCGATGTATAGCGGTCCGATCACACCAGGTAATGCCTCCATCCGGCGCGGATTGACCGCCAGTCGCAAATGATCCATCACCGGGCGAATTAAGGCATGATCATAAAAGATCGGCGCTTCGCCATACTGGATAAACGGAATATTTTCCATCAGCAGCCGCTCTGCAATCGCGCGTGTACCGCTGACTGTACGATGCAAAATTGCAATATCACCGAGCGCATACCCGTCTGCTTGCTGCTGGCGCAACCGTTTGACGATCCAGTCCGCTTCTTCATCGGCATGCGCAGGGCGTAAATAATGCGGGCTTTGCCCTGCTGTCGCACCGGCTTGTAGCGTTTTGGCATGGCGTGCTTCATTATGAGCGATCAGTTGTACACCAAGTCCCAAAATATGCGGATGGCTACGATAATTAATATTAAGCGCAATGATCCGTGTACCCGGATAACGTTGCGGAAAGTCCAAAATATATTCCTGCCGCGCCCCGTTAAACGAATAAATCGTCTGGTCATCATCACCGACGACCATCAAATTGCGATGCTGCTGGGCAAGTTTATCGACCATCCCGTATTGCAGACGATTCGTATCTTGAAATTCATCAACCATAATATAGCGAAAACGTTGTTGTAACGTAGCGAGCAGTTCCTCATTTTCAAGCAATTGCTCGGTTCGCAGCAAAATATCGTCAAAATCGATCCGATTGTAATTGCGTTTCCATTCCTCATACCGGCACAGCAATGCACAGCGGTCGCGTTCCTCCGGTGTATCTGTTGGCAAATCTTCGGCGGTTTTGCCTTCCAGCTTCATCGCGGACAACATCGCCAACAGCGTCTCCGGCGGTGTCGTGCTAGTCGAGTTAATTTCGCGGCGCAATCGCTGAATGACCCCATGCTGAGCGCGCGGTTCACCGAATATGTCCTCGGTCAATTGCCCATAGCGCCGCAGCAGCAACAAACCAAAAGCGTGAAATGTGCGTGCTTCAATCGCTTTGGCAGTGCGTGCGTTCACACCGGGCAGCGCGGCGATCCGAGTTTTCATTTCGGCGGCAGCTTTTGTCGTAAACGTAACGAGCAAAATATGTTTGGGATCGACTTTGCGCACGGACAGCAAATAGCCAGTGCGTGCGGTTAATACGGTCGTTTTGCCGCACCCAGCGCCCGCCAACGTAAGCAGCGGGCCGTCACCATGACGTACCGCCTCAATCTGAGGTGCATTGAGCAGAATGCCTTGCTGTTCCAATGCGCGGAAGAAAAAAGCGTCTTCCATACTGTCCGGTACGAGCGTAATACTTGTATCAGCGGGAGCGATCGCGGCAGCAGGCAGCGTCGTATGCAGAGCGACCCCTTGTGGTCTAATGGTGTCTTTGATGGTGATATTTGTCAAAAGTGATCTTCCTTTCCTTGCAATTCGCAGCGCCACAATAAACAGGACGCAGCGGATGGAAGCTCAATTTTTTTAACTGAGCGAAAATTTTGTTATGATAGGGTTACAAGCCGTTTTGATTGCGGGTATATTCGTTATAACCGATTACTTTTATACATATCCTTCTATTATAATGGAAGTGCACGCGTTGAGTAATCCCCCAATACAGCGCTTGTAAGGATCGGTAACGGGATCATGGTGACGGCAGAGCGATCCGGCTATGCCATTGCCCGGTGGAATCAGAGGAGGAGAACAGTTATGAATTTATTACAACGGCTAAAGAGCGGTGCTGGCAAGGCAACCGAGCGAGCGCAAAATGCGGTAGAGGTCAATCGAATGAACGGCCATATCGTTGATATTGAGCGCGAAATTGGCGTACATTATATGCGTATGGGTGAAGTGTTTTATGAAGGTTATCGTGCAGGTGATATGTCGATTGCCGAGGAAGAAATGACCGAACTGTGCAAAGCATGTGATTTGCTGAATGAGGAAATCGAAGAAATTCGCACACGAATCGCCATTTTGAAAAATGAACGTATTTGCGAATGCGGTACGGTCGTCGCCTTGGAAGCTAACTTTTGCCCAAACTGTGGTCGTAAAATGGAAAAATTGGCTCCACTGCGCCGTGAACAAGCAGCGATGGATGAGCACGAACCATCGTACGAAAGCGGTCTGGATGCGCTCGTCGCTACACCGCATCGGGATGAGGATGAGCTGAATTTGTCCGAGTTGACAGTAGAGGAAGCAGAGCAGCGCCGGGTGGAACGTCTGCGTGAAGATCGCGAACGTCAAGATGAGCTGGATCGCCTTGTCAAAGCATGGAAGCAAGATTTGGGTGTGCCACCAGAGGAAGCACAGTCAGACCCGACCCCAGCGTCCCCATCCGCTGCAACGGCGAAGCCACATGCTAATGTTCATGTACCTCCAGCAGCGCAAGCTCCGGCTACGGCAACAACGCAAGCTGCTGACGAGGCAGGCGATCCGCTCATTGTGGCTGACCCGGTACAAGCGCCAGCGGAGGTAGTGCCAGGCACATTTAACTGCCAAGTGTGTGGCAAAGCACTGCCCAAAGGTTCCAAATGGTGTCCAAGCTGCGGAACCGAGCAGGTAAGTGTATAGTTATAGTATCAAATATAGTTGGCAGTGTAATGCACGTGCAAAGCGCCCACGGTGCAGACGGTAACGGTAGACACAGCGGCTGTATTGCATCATAAATGACCGCTGCTTTTATTTATGTTCATGTTTTATGTTCATGTATTCTACATCATGACGCACATACTAGACGCACAAAGCAGGCTGATCCATATTGATGATCAGCCTGTTGCTGTTTATATACATAGCCCGTTATCGAGCGGCGGAGAGCGCTTATGTGTAATTGCCCAGTTAGCCTTTTATTCGCACCCGTCTGCGTTTGTCTGCCGGGTATCAAAATGATTGCAAAGGACGGTATACATGATGGAACCATTGCTTCAGCATTTGCGTAATCTTGGCTTTACCGAGCTGGAATCCAAAGTCATCGTTTGCCTGGCACAGCAATCGGCTCAGTCAGGTTATGAAGTGGCAAAACGCCTCGGCGTGTCGCGCTCGAATGTGTATGCGACATTGCAACGTCTGCTCACACGCGGTGTTATTCAGCTGTCACCAGGTGAGCCAGCACGTTACAGTATGTTGCCGATCAAAGAATTGACGCGCATGATCGCCGCGCAGATCGATGCGTCACTGTCTTATGTGGAACAGGAAATGCCGAGCAGCCGCGAGGAAAGCCCTTCTTTTCATATTGTGGAAGGAGAGCGCAATGTGATCGAGCTGCTCAATCGGGAACTGGATAAAGCGAGCGAGGAGATTGTAGCTGGCATCTGGCGCGAAGAAGCCGCATCGTTTCGCAGCAAGCTGGAACAAGCGGAGCAGCGAGGAGTTAGAGTATTGTGGTCATTTGAAGGGGGAGAGGAGGATGGGCATCCGGGCATTCGCTTGCTCAAGGGAGGCATCAGCGGACGCAAATTTTGGATGGTCATCGACCGCCATTGGTGCATCGTAGGGATGCGTGGCGATGGCATGCCAGCGCATGCGCTTGTGACCGAACATCCGCTGATGGCAGAGCTGCTATTGCAGCATTTTTCCCAAGAGATTATTTTGTATGAAATGGAAAATGATTTTGGACAAGAGTTCATTCGGCGTTATGGGCATGGGTATACACGCATTTTGGATCGTTATTTGCCCGGTATCGTGCCGACGGATTAAAGTTGCTGTAACGATGTGCATGTCTGCTCATAATACCCATGCGGCTGCGGAACGAACTGTTCCAATGTGACTTGTACATGCACATACGGCTGCTCTGCATCAATCGTGCCATCAGTCTGACCGTACACACCGATCGCTTCGACAGCAGTTCGTTCCCCGTGGAACAATTCGAGCATTTGTGTGAGCGGCGCTTCGAATAGGCCAGCCACTTCATCTGCTTGTAATCGGTACTGCTGCAATGTAAACGGGCTACAAGCGCCAAATACACTGCTAACTTCACGATCGATCAAGCGCCCGCTGGCACCTTCGCCTACCCACTCGTCACGCGTTACAAATAATGGGGTAAGCTGGTTAAACCGCAGCGGCACCCCTAACTCCTCCTCCAATTCACGTACCGCTTGTTCCATCGTTTCGCCTGCCAGCAAATGTCCGGCAGCGGTAATATCGTACAGATCGGGAAATGTATCTTTAGTATGCTGACGCTTTTGGAACACAAGCATCCGACCTGCTTCCGTATCATGGATGAGCCAGCAGTGAAACGTATGATGCCAATGACCGAGCCGATGTACTTCAGCGCGTGTACACACGCCAAGATGACGATCTTGTTCATCGTAAATATCGAGCAATTCATAGGCTGCCATGTAAAATCACATCCTTAAAAGTTAAATATTTAACATTATTTTGATCGAGTTTCTTCTATTATAATGGTAAGCCGTCAAAGATGTACAAAGCGGTTAGCATGACTCGGTGTGACCGGATATGAATACTATGTATGCTTATGATGTTAGCAATGTTAAAATGATGCTGCCGCTACAGCATACGATCCCCTAAATAACCGAAAGGATGGAGAGCCAAATGGAATGTATCGTCAAATTTGATGTCGTCTATGAACAGGAAACCAAATCGCTGCGTGGGCTTGTATTTGTTAAGGGAGATGAGTTACCTACTGTAACTCAATTAACCGAAATGTTCAACGAGATGAACTATGAAGTGCAAACAGATGTGAACGATCCGATGCGTTATGTGCCGACAAATGCGCACGCTACTTTTCAATACATTCATATTCGTGAGCTGGATACAGGTGAGAAGACATATACCGAGGATCGGGACTTAAAGAATATTATATCCAATCTTTTACCTGGTCAAAACCGTCCAATCTAAGCGAAGTCCTAATTATAGCGTTATAAAAATGAGCATACAGCACTTGTTTACCGACAGCGAAGCGCCCTAACCGTATGGTGACGGTTGAAAGGGCGCTTTGGTTTGCGTATTTGCGAAATCGACGCAGATCGGTATGTAAAGTGGCAAAAGCGAGAGTAGTAGAACATTAGAAGTCAGAAATTAGAAGCCAGAAGCCAGAAGTTAGAGGGAAGCGTGAGCGATATGCAATAAGCGCTCATCCGACAAACAACAACGAAACTGGCGCTACGATCTCGATCACTTTGCGAATTGGGGCTGTCCTGTTCCCGGCTATGACTAAACAATATTACTAAGTACAAGCAACTAGCTCAAACAACAAGTAATATAAACGAAAACAACAACCCGTATAAAGGCAAACAGAAAGCCGATCATAACGTTCCCATCCAATTAAGCTATATTAAACGAAGCGGTGCTTACGCATGGATATGTATAGGTTGGACGGCGAGCCGCGAGGCAGCCAAAGGGCTAATTGATCTGTATGCGTGTTGCCCATCGTTTACGCAAATAAAAAGGCTACCAGTGCGACGGTAGCCTTTTTCGGTGTCTTATTCTGTTGAATGCGGCGCTTGTGTAGCATGTATTGCATGTTTGAGCGCATCATCTTATCTGTCTGTGCATACATCGTACAATGTGAACAGTTTGCCATCTACTCCGTCAATTCGCTCCATGCCCTTAGACGGTCGCAGCAGTATCCAGTTGGGACGTGCACTGTGGACAACGTGTCGCTTTGATCGATATTTCAGTTGTGCAATAGGGGCAGGCACGAGTCGTTTTCTCCGCTTCCGGTTTGGCATGCTCTTTGCGTTTGAGCATATTAATACCTTTCACCAATAAAAATACACATAGCGCGACGATCAGAAAGTCGATTACATTGTTAATAAACTGCCCATAAGCAATGACAGCGGCTCCAGCTTGCTGCGCTTCAGCGAGCGAAGCGAAGTGCTTTGTATTCGTGCCGGTTAATTCATCCAGATTGATGAACAGATCGGCAAAGTTGACGCCTCCGAGCAGTTTCCCGACCGGCGGCATAATGATGTCATTGACGAGCGAAGTAACAATTTTACCGAAGGCGGCACCGATAATGACCCCGACGGCAAGGTCGATTACGTTGCCGCGCACGGCAAATTCCTTGAATTCTTTAACTAATCCCATAGTTCTTAGCTCCTTTTTATGCAATGATAGGTCGTTTTGCTGCAATTCACAGTAAAAATTGTCGTATCGGCTGATTTGGAACTTTAGATACAGTAATAAGCCGATTTCATTTTAACATATTTGCCAAAAAAGTTATGAATTCCTGCTTCCCTTTTCAAACAGATTCACGAGGTTAAAGAAATGTAAACGTATACAAAAATTAGTAACAAATAATTAACCAATAGAATTAACAAAAATATACAGTTTCAAGATTAAAATACTGTTTAAATTACCAAGTAAACTTTAAAAGGGGGTGGAACTAGACGGAAAGACCTGTAAATTTTGAAATAACATCATTGTGTGAGTCTAAAGGGAAAGCATCCGACATTTTATGTCCCTTAATGCCCAACACCAAAGATGTACAAAGTCGAAAATTAAAAAAATAAAGTTTTATTTTTATACTAGCTTTCGACATGATTTTCAGATAACCTAAATTATAATTTATTCAAAACGAATAAAGAGTCAACTGGATCAAGAGGAGGGAATTGATGTGAGAAATCAGCATGTCCTTAATCAAACATGGATCGAAAAGAAGAATGAGGTGAAAACATTCTTCCACCGACTTTCCACCGATCCTGCACTACGGGACAGCAAAACTTGCAAATCGGATGGACATCTGGCAGACTGGTTGTCGTTGGCTCGTTACCCGCTAAATCAGGAAATCTCGTACCAACAAGGCGTTTATCACGATAAAACGTACCGTCCGCTCGCTGAACAGAGCGCCAAGAGCATTAATGTGGCATTGTTGATCGATATGATTTTTGAGAAAATGGGGATGCAAAGCAATGTAGATGATCTCATGAACCATATCAACAATGGAGGAACATTGGAAGGATTCATGACAGCAAAGGACAACAAATCACTATGAAAATGGTAAATGAAACCATTTTCGCAAGTGAAGGTGGTTTACAAAGCTTTCATCAGGCAGTATAATGAGCGCATAAGTTATTCAAAACGAATAACTATTGTGATGGGCATTAAGGTGATTCCACAACCGCATATCAAATATGGAATATGGATGTAAGAAGCAACGCATGCGCTTTGGAGCAGTCATCATATACAGAACGGCAATCTCTCTTGGTCTGACATTGAAGTGAACGCCGTTGTTTTCTATTTTTAACATGTTACAAATTTGTAATTTAAAAATGACATAATGTAATATCTAAACGTACATGTTTATTTTTAACTCGGAAAGGAGAATGCCAACCGCATCGTTATGCCACATCGGCAAACACAGGCGGGCTGCAACTGCTGCCTAATTCCATCGTTATGGGAGGAAAGATTGTGGAGATTAAACAGTACTTGAATATTGTTAAAAAACGCCTATGGCTAATTATGCTAATCGTTGTCGTCATTACGGCAGCGACAGCAGCATATGCGTTTATGACCAATGCGCCCAAGTATACAGCGACGGCGAAGCTAGTAGTGAACAGCACACCGAAGTCAACCGATGGTGCGACCGGTAATCAACTTGATCTGGGAACGATCAATTCCAATATTCAATTGATCAAAACCTATCAGGAAATTATTAAAACGCCAGCGATTATGAACAAAGTGGTTCAAGATCATCCTGAGCTTGGCTTGAATGCAACACAGCTGATCAATATGGTTAGCGTCAGCTCCGTGAACGAGACACAGGTCATGTCGCTGACAGTGACGGACGGCTCGTATGAGCGTGCTGCCAAAACGGTTAATGCGATCGCCAAAGTGTTCCAAAGCGAAGTGCCGCAAATTATGAATCTCGACAATATTATCGTGCTTGATCAAGCTGATCCGTCGGCTGGCGGCGTTCCGATCGGCAACAGTCCGATTTTGTTCGTGCTAATTGCGTTAGTGCTGTCAGTTGTGATCGGGATCGCGGTCGCGTTCCTGCTCGAATATATGGACGATTCGATCAAAACGGAAGACGATATCCGCGATGTGCTCGGACTGCCTGTACTCGGTGTCATCGCCAAAATGAATGAAGAAGACATGACGGCGAAAGAGCATGTGCCGGCAAAGCCTTTAGTAGGAGGTGGAGAACGTGCCAACCACACTTAAATGGCCGCTCATTACAAAGCAAAATCCGAAGTCACTCATTGCGGAATCGTATAAAGGGTTGCGCACCAATATCGACTTTTCCCGTCTGGATGCACGGGTTAAGAGTGTACTCGTGACCTCGGCAGCATCCGGTGAAGGTAAAAGCACAACGGTAGCAAACTTGGCGATCGCTTATGCCGAAACCGGACGCAGCGTACTGATCGTTGACGGTGATTTGCGCAATCCGGCGATGCATCGCATCTTCAATCTGTCCAATGAGAAGGGTCTGTCCAATGTGCTGTTTAACACCGCTGATCTGGACAAGAACATTCAACCAAGCCGCACGATGAATTTGAGCGTGCTTACCTCGGGTCCAGTACCACCGAATCCGTCCGAGATTGTCGGCTCACGCCAGATGGAGGCGTTGATGGAAGAAGTGAAATCACAATACGATCTGGTCATTCTCGATACGCCGCCGATGCTGCCATTTACAGATGCACAAGTTGCGACGACGCTCTGCGATGGGGTTGTACTTGTGATCAAGTCCGGCGGTGAAAGTCGTAAAGATATCGTCAAAGCGATTACGAATTTGGAATTTGTCGGTGCGCGCATTTTGGGTGCTGTACTGAATCAGGCGAGTCGCAAAACATTGTCCCCTGCTTATCAAGAGCGTTAATGGACGCTGATGACAGGCGTGCATGTGCACATAAGCAGTTGTGCAATACCGCTGTCCATGTTACTTCATCCGTGTACTGCCGTGCCGTATGATGCTGTCTGGCGAATTTGCCCGGCAGATTTCATAAACATAGGATACAGACCAAGTTTCGGGTAATGCCTCCTGCACCCTTATCACTGGAGACACTCGGTCATGCTGTGGGCTGCATTAGCAGCCTTAGACGTACATCGTCAAGGGCATGAAGATGAGGACGGGTTGAAGGCCCGGTAACGGCTTTGACCGGCGCTGTGTGCAAGCGTCTGAAATGATACGTTATAGCCCATATAGAGCAAGGAGAGAGTATAACGCATCCTTTCAGACTGGCAGACATCGTGTCCGGAAGGCTTTGCCCGTCTCCTGTACTTGTGGGAGCAGGCATAACCTACATACGTGCAACTTGGTCACCATGAATCAAACAAAAAAAGGATAGGATGTGATCTTGTGAAGAAAGTTCGTAAGGCAATCATTCCTGCCGCAGGTCTAGGAACACGTTTCCTGCCCGCTACCAAAGCGATGCCCAAGGAAATGCTTCCGATTGTGGACAAGCCGACCATTCAGTACATCGTGGAAGAAGCGATCGCATCCGGTATCGAAGACATTATTATCGTCACCGGTAAAGGGAAACGCGCGATTGAGGATCATTTTGACAATGCCTTTGAACTGGAAACGACATTGCTGGAAAAAGGCAAGCTCGATTTGCTGGATGAAGTGCAAAAGTCATCCAAAGTCGATATCCACTATATTCGGCAAAAAGAAGCCAAAGGGTTGGGGCACGCCGTCTGGTGTGCGCGCAATTTTATCGGTGATGAGCCATTTGCGGTGCTGCTCGGTGACGATATCGTCGAATCCGATACCCCATGCACACGTCAATTGATCGAACAATACGAAGTGACCGAGAAGTCGGTCATCGGCGTGCAAACCGTACCGGATCAGCATACCCATCGCTACGGCATTATCGATCCGGTTGAGCAATTTGGACGTTTGCATGAAGTGCGGCAATTTGTGGAAAAACCGGCACCTGGCACCGCACCGTCGAATCTCGCCATTATGGGACGGTATGTGCTGACACCGGAAATTTTTGAATTTTTGGGCGAGCAGCAGATCGGCGCTGGCGGCGAAATTCAATTGACCGATGCGATTCAGCGTCTGAACGAATTGCAGCAAGTATTTGCGTATGATTTTCAAGGTACACGTTTTGATGTGGGCGAAAAGCTCGGTTTTATTCAGACGACGATTGAATTTGCCTTGAAAAACGAAGATTTGAAAGCACCGCTGCTGTCTTCTCTCAAAGATGTACTGGAGAGAGAAGCGCAGAAAGAAGTGCTGCTAGCAAGAGGTGAGGCATAATGACTCCAAGACATGGGAGTGAAGCGGAAGCTTTGGCAAGCTACAGCGATTTTTATGCGAGACATGTAGGCAGCATGACGACCAAACTCCGGTTTTATATGCTGGTGAAACGAACGCTCGATATTCTTTGCTCACTGCTAGGGTTAATCGTTCTTTTACCACTCTTTATTGTACTTGGCATTCTGATCAAGCTTGAAGACCCGAAAGGCAAGGTGTTTTTTTATCAAACCCGAGTCGGTAGGGATGAACAACCGTTTCGAATGTACAAATTCAGGTCGATGGTTTCGGATGCGGAGGAGCGGTTAAAAGACCTGCTTGCGCAAAATGAAGTTGAAGGTGCGATGTTTAAAATGAAAAACGACCCTCGCATTACGAGAGTCGGACGTTTTATTCGCAAAACGAGCATTGATGAACTGCCGCAATTGTGGAATGTGCTGCGCGGCGATATGAGTCTCGTTGGTCCTCGTCCGCCATTGCCGCGTGAAGTGGAAGAATACACGCCACGCGACAAGCTGAGACTGAGCGTAACACCGGGGTGCACCGGGTTATGGCAGGTCAGCGGACGGAACGAGCTAAGCTTTGATGAGATGGTTGATCTCGATTTACATTATATCAAAAAAAGAGGAATCATTTTCGATTTATTTATTCTCGTTAAAACGGTCAAAGTGCTGTTTGGAGCGAAAGATGCGTTTTAATGCTAAATTTAACTATTGATGAGGTGAATAATAATGAATAAAAACGCTAAAATTTACGTAGCTGGACATCGCGGTCTGGTCGGTTCGGCAATTGTACGTGCACTTGAAAAACAAGGTTATACGAACCTCATCTATCGCACCAGTGCTGAACTGGATTTGCGGAATTTAAATGCGGTGTACAGTTTTTTTAAAGAGCAGCAGATCGATTATGTGTTTCTCGCTGCCGCTAAGGTAGGCGGAATTGCGGCTAACAACGATTTTCCGGCAGACTTTATTCGCGATAATTTGCTCATTCAGACGAATGTGATCGATGCCGCTTATGTTAATGGTGTACAAAAATTGCTGTTCCTCGGCTCCACTTGCATCTATCCAAAGTATGCACCACAGCCGCTGAAGGAACAATATCTGCTCACTGGTGAGCTGGAACCGACGAATGAACCGTATGCGATCGCCAAAATAGCCGGCATCAAAATGTGCGAATCGTACAACCGACAATATGGCTCCACCTTTATTTCGGCTATGCCAACGAATATGTACGGGCCAAACGACAATTTTGACCTGAAAACTTCCCATGTACTGCCCGCACTCGTCCGCAAAATTCACGAGGCAAAAGAAACTGGCGCTGCCACGGTAGAAATCTGGGGCACAGGTGCACCGAAGCGTGAATTTCTGCACTCCGATGATTTGGCAGATGCGTGCATTTTCCTGATGAACAACTATGATGGCAATGAAATCGTCAACGTCGGTGTAGGCGAAGATATCGCGATCAAAGACTTGGCGCTGCTGATCAAAAATATCGTTGGCTTCCAAGGTGAGCTAGTGTTCAATTCCTCCGTACCGGATGGCACGCCGCGCAAGCTCGTCGATACGACCAAAATTAATGCGCTCGGCTGGAAAGCAAGCATTCCGCTTGAAGAAGGCATTCGTGCTGTATATGCGGATTACCGCAGCAGCCTTGCTGTCAGTCAGTAAGCTCCATCAACAATATCGATCAGTAACACCGAGCGATAACGTACAGATGAACTGTGCAATGTAACCTATACAAATAACATAGATAAGTGGAGGGAATTCATTTATGAAAAGCGCATTGATTACCGGTGTAACAGGACAAGACGGATCATACTTGGCAGAACTGCTGCTGGAAAAAGACTACAAAGTATACGGCATTCGCCGCAGAACAAGCACACCGAACTACGAAAATGTAGAGCATATTAAACACCAGATTGAGTGGATTGCGGCGGATTTAACCGATCTCGGTTCGTTGATCGAAGCGGTACGTGAAGCTGATCCAGATGAAGTGTACAACCTCGGTGCACAATCTTTTGTAGCGTCCTCGTGGCCACAGCCGGTAGCAACCGGTCAAATTACAGCGATTGGCGTCACGAATATGCTGGAAGCGGTGCGGCTGGTGAAGCCGGAAGCGCGCTTTTACCAAGCGTCCAGCAGTGAAATGTTCGGTAAAGTACAGGCGATTCCACAGGCGGAAACGACGCCATTTTATCCGCGTAGCCCATACGGTGTAGCGAAACTGTACGGTCACTGGATCACTGTTAACTATCGTGAAAGCTTCGATATGTTCGCTTGCTCTGGCATTTTGTTCAATCATGAATCCCCGCGCCGCGGACTGGAATTTGTGACACGCAAAGTAACGGACGGTGTAGCACAAATCAAGCTCGGTCTTGCCAAAGAACTACGTCTCGGTAATTTGGATGCGAAGCGTGACTGGGGCTTTGCCGGTGACTACGTAAAAGCGATGTGGCTCATGCTGCAACAAGATACACCGGACGATTATGTTATCTCGACCGGTGAAATGCATACGGTGGAAGAACTCGTACAGATCGCGTTTGATCATGTCGGTCTGAACTGGCGAGATTATGTCGTTATCGATGAGAAATTCGTTCGTCCGGCAGAAGTCGATCTGCTGCTCGGTGATTGCACAAAAGCAAAACAAAAGCTGGGCTGGGAGCTGGAAGTCGGCTTTGAGCAGCTGGTGAAAAACATGGTGGATGCCGATCTGAAGCGTCATTCCTTGAAACCATCGGCTGTACCTGTCTATTAAGCGAGATGATGATGAATGGCTAATGCAATTGCCCGCATCAAACGCAAATTAGCGATGACGCCGGAAAAGCGCAAAATCTTCTTTAATAGCAACTGGCAATTGATGGACAAGTTTCTGCGGCTTGGCATTAACTTGATCGTCAGCATTTGGATTGCGCGCTATCTCGGCCCGGAGCAGTTCGGTCAATATAACTTTGCGATCTCGTTTGTGACTATTATCGCAGCGGTCGTGCCGCTCGGTCTGGCGAACATTATCGTCAAGGAATTGGTCGAACACCCGGATAACAAAAATGAAATTCTTGGCACCGTGTCGACATTGCGCATGTTCAGCGGTGTGATCGCATTTGCGATCACGATCGCACTTGCTTTTGCTATCCCAGGTCAGGATGCGATGGTACGCTGGAGTATCGTCATTATCGCCGCTAATATGCTGTTCCAGCCGCTCGATGTCATTTCACAATGGTTTGATTCGACTGTAGAGGCGAAGTATGCAGTTTACGCCAAAGGGATCGCGTTTGCGATGACATCGGTCATGAAAATATTGTTGATCGTATTCCATTCCTCATTGATCTGGTTTGCCGCATCGTATGCGTTAGAATTGATTCTTGGCTATCTGTTCCTGTTATTTACCCAGATGCAAAGAGTCTCTCTAACGAAGTGGAGCTTTAACTGGAAACTAGGCAAACGACTGACGAACAGCTCATGGCCGCTGATCGTCGCCGGTATTTCCACGATCATCTATTTGAAAATCGATCAGGTCATGCTGAGCTATATGATCAACGATACCGCCGTCGGTATTTATGCGGTCGCTGCACGGTTGTCGGAAGTATGGTACGTCATCCCGACCGTCGTCGCCGCCTCGTATTTTCCAAGCATGATCAAAAACAAAAAGCTTGGCCCAGCAGTCTATCATGCCGAACTGCAAAAACTGTACAATCTGCTGTTCTGGTTCGCACTCGGCATTTGCATTACCGTCACCTTGATGGCAAAACCAGTCATCTCGATCCTGTACGGTAAAGCATATTTGGAATCGATCAGCATTCTCGTCATTCACGTCTGGGCATGCCTGTTCATCTTTATGCGCGCTGCCTTGAACAAATGGATCATTAGCGAAGGATTGTACCGCTTCGAACTGATCAGCCAAGTGATGGGTGCGGTCACCAAAATCATCATCAACTTGATCCTGATCCCACTATTCGGCGGCATGGGCGCTGCGGTCGGCACCGTATTTGCCTTTATCGTATCCAGTTACGCATTCACCTTTATGTTCAAAGAAACACGGGTGTCCGGTGTGATGATGTCAAAAACGCTCATCTCCCCGATCACCGCGGTAATCGCCAGATTGAAAGCAGGCAAAGCCAAACTTTCAACCAATCAGGAATAAGTCAGCGAAACATCAGGTTCCCCGAATGATGGGGAACCGATGCTTTCCTGCTGCTTAAATTGAAAATAAACTTCAAATTTGTGAAAACTGTTCATGAAAAGGCTAATTGCGAAGTCTTAAATATTTTTGAATGTGATGCAGCATAACGACCAGTTGAAAATGTTTTGCCGCAGTGGTTGATGGAACAGCAGAAAAGTTCGCATACACATCAAGGCAAAACTACCTTTACAGCTCGTGTTTCTTTTGCTAATTGCTGGCTGGACGCGTTTAAAGTGCCAAACGCTTACTGGGCGCGTTTAAAGTGCCAAACGCTCTGGACGCGTTTAAAGTGCCAAACGCTTTGTTGGACGCGTTTATAATGCCAAACGCTGGCTGCTTTATATTCAAGTGCATTTAAGCAACTACCATTCACTTTAGTTCCATTCAGCTCAACACCAATCCATCAAGGAGGCGAACGCTTTGAAAAAAGTATTGTATGTTCATCATTCCGGTCATATGGGTGGCGCGCCGAGGAGTTTGACGTATTTAATCAGCCATCTGGATCAGCAAAAGTTTCAAGGCAATGTGCTGACGATCCGCAACGGCCCTGCTGTGAAGCTGCTGGAAACAGGCGGGTTGCCTGTGGAAGTGGCAAAAGGTATGTTTCCATTTCACGGTTCCACCGTATCCGGCATGACGCCAAAGCTGTTTATTCGCAATTTGATCGGCGCATTGCCCACATACTTTCAAGCCAAAAAATACATTCGCAAATACAAACCCGACATTATCCATCTGAACAGCACCTGTCTGTTCCAGGTCGCCAGAGCAGCGAAAAAAGTATCACCGGAAACGAAAGTCGTCTGCCATGTGCGTGAGCCGCTGCTCAATTCATTTGCTGGCAATATACTGAAGCGGATGAATCACAAATACGTGGACGGCTATATCTCGATCGACCAGTTTGATTCCGAAACGGTCGATAGTGATGGACGCGAGCTGGATATCGTATATAACTTCGTTGATTTTAAAGCGTATAACCCGGATGTGAATGGAGCACCGGTACGACGGGAGCTGGGGCTGGCGGACGACGATATCGTCTTCCTGTATATCGGTCGTGTCGTACAGGGCAATGGCGTGCTCGATATGGTCAATGCGTTTAACCGAATCGCCACAGCGAATCCAAAGTTTAAGCTGATCGTCGGCGGGTTTTATTTTAACAAAAACAATGCCTATGAAGACAAAGTGATGCAGGCATGTTCCGGTAATGATCAGATTTATCCGCTTGCTTTCCGCGATGATGTGCCACAGATGATCGCTGCCAGCGATGTGATGATGTGCCCGTTTGTCGAACCGCATTTCTCACGCAGCATTATCGAGGCGGCTTCGATGAAAAAGCCTGCGATTGGAACGAATATCGGTGGGCCGAATGAGCTGATCTTGCAAGGCAAAACGGGTTATCTGTTCGAAGCCGGGGATTATGACGCGATGGCACAATATATGGTGCGGATCGGCAATGACCGCGCACTGCATGAGAAGCTGGGTCAACAGGCGCTTGAATTTGCACAGGAAAACTTTGACGCTCGCAAAAATACGAAACGCACATTTGAATTTTATAATCGCTTGTTTGTTAGGGAGCCGGTATGATCACTTCGTTTATCCGGATCAAACGTAAAATTTCCCGAAAATGCACCACCTGGCTGACCCGCCGTCTGTTCAGCGAACAGCGCATTATGGCTGGAGCGGGCATGATCGCGGTCGGGATGCCGATCGTTGATAAAGAGCCAGGCAGCAGCATTACGATCGGGCGCAACTGCATCCTATGTTCGGCGGATTACAGCAATCCGATCGGGCTGAATCATCGCACCGTCATTCGTACACTGGCAAGTGATGCCAACATTACGATCGGTGATGATGTCGGCATTAGCGGCGCTAGCATTTGCGCGATGTCGAGCGTGAACATCGGCAATGAGGTGATGTTAGGCGTCAATGTGCAAATTAGCGATACCGACTTTCATCCGCTCAAACCGGACGGCAGACGGTTTAACAAAAACAGTGCCGATATCGGTATTGCGCCTACGGCCATCGAAGACAATGTATGGGTAGGTGCGAATTCGATCATTTTGAAAGGCGTAACGATCGGCAAAAATAGCATTATCGGCGCGGGCAGCATCGTCTCAGCATCGATACCGGCGAATTGCATCGCCGCCGGTGTGCCTGCCCGGGTGATCAAACATCTGGATGTGATGGAAACATGATGACGAACCCGTACACATTGTCCGCCCAGCCGGACATTACGGTCAAAAATAAATGGCTTACCTTTATCGCCGTGACGTTAATTGTCGTCACATCAGGTTCGGTACTGTTCGGTAAGCTGCTGTATTCGGATTTTATTATGGTATTGTTCGCGGTGGCGGTCGTATTTTATTTTCCGAAGCGCATTGAACCGCGGCAATTTCTCATTTTGCTGCTTGTGCTGATCGTCATTCTTGGCAATATGCTGCTGTATCGTACGAATATTGGCGGCTATGCCGGGCTGATGTTGAAAATACTGGCGGTCTTTATGGTGTTAAATCGCTTGGATTTGCGGCAAGCTGCCAAAAGTTATCAATGGCTGATTATAGCGCTGGCGCTTCTAGGGATGCCGTTTTATTTGCTCGGCGCGTTCGATGCCGCGCTTGTGCGTGAGCTGGTGCCGCCGACGAGCGTCTGGGGCGGTGCGTATCGGATTACACCATTTCATGTGTATGGACTGTGGAATATGTCGCGTAACCAGGGCATTTTCTGGGAGCCAGGCGCGTATCAGGTGTTTCTAAATTTAGGCATTTTCCTAACGCTATTTATGAACAAAAAGCTGCTCAAATGGCGCTTAATCATTCTAACGGCAACATTGCTGACGACGATGTCAACGTCCGGTTATATGATCTGTGCGCTGCTTTATCTCGCTTATGTTATTCGTAACGGCAAACGCGAGCATATTTCACGTATGATTTTGTCGCTGTTGTTGTTCGTACCGCTGGCGGTGTTTATCGCGCAAAGCGGTGTCATTACGGACAAGTTTCAGGATGGCAATGCTTCGTTCGATCGGCGCTCACTCGATACAAGCTCCAATCTGGAACTGATGATCGAAAAGCCGCTGCTCGGCTGGGGATTTCAAAACAATGAAATATTAATGGAGCGGTACAGCATTCCAGATTCATCCAATTCGCTGCTAACATTTGGTTATCAGTTTGGGTTGCCATTGCTGCTTATTTTAATGATCTATTATTACTTTCAGCTACTGCGTCCAATCGGTGGTGTCGTACAGGCACTGCTCGTCTTTAGCGGGCTGCTGATCGTATTTTCTACCGAAAATATGCTGTTCCAACCGCTGTTTATCGTGCTGATGTTTCTGGACACTAGCCGTTTGCAAGCGCAGGAACGGACAGAGCGAGGTGAAGTTCATGCCAACGAAATCAATCGCCTACGTAGCCCCTTACGTCAACAGCGAGTTGCAACAGAAAAGGGGTTATAGTGCCAAGCATACCGCCGGCAACAAAAAGATCGATTGTATTCTCCATGCACTCGAAGCAGGTGGGAACGACATTACCGTTATCTCACCACTGCTGCTCAAGCGCGGCACATTAAAATGGTTCCGCCGTGATGCCTACCCGATCGGCAAACATAGCCAAGTCGTCTATCCAGGCAATGTGGATATGAAAGGCATAAGCTTGCTCGTGACGTTGTTCACCGTGTTTTTCCAGCTCATGCGCTGGAATCGAGCACATAACCAGCAACCGCGTGCGGTCGTATTTTACAACTATCGGCTTGAAACTGCCTTACCGGCAATTTTGTTCAAAATGTTGTTCCGCGTCCCGCTTGTGATCGAATATGAGGACGGCATTTACGCCGTCACCGAAACGAACCGTCATTACAAAAAAATCTCGGTTGCGGTAGAGAAATTCGCTAATCGACTGCTGGACGGTGCAGTGCTGGTCACCTCGGTCTTGAAAAAGCGCGTCAGCACCGACAATTATACGGTCGTGCGCGGTGGTACCGTGCATCCGGCACAGCTCAAACCGGTGCAGCAAGTCGAGCTTGGCACTGATCGTCCGCTGCGAATGGTCTACTCCGGTCGGCTTGATTATGATCGCGGAATCGAAATTTTGCTCGACGCATTGCCGTATATCCAAACGCCCCGTCCGCTAGAACTGCATATTACCGGCTATGGCCCGATCGAAGACAAGCTCAAACGATTTATTCAGGAGTTTTATCATGATCATATTCAGATCAAATTTCACGGCTTTTTAGATGATCATGAATACGGGCAGTTAATGGAAACGGCTGACTTGTTTGTGAACACACAGCGGGAGCAGATAGCGTTTAGCGAATGCTCCTTCCCGTCCAAAGTCGTTGAATATATCAAATACGGCAAGCTTGTGCTCACATCCGGCGTGTCCGATATTAATACGATCAATCAGCAAATGTTCGTCACCTATGACAACGATGATCCGCGCTCGCTTGCTGCTAGTTTAAACGATATACTGGCACATCCGCAGCAATATAGCCTGTATCCGGTGCGGGCGATGGAATGGCTCGTTAGCGATTGTGCACATGAAGTGGTCGCTAATAAGCTCAATCGCGTACTGAGCAAAGCGATCGATCGCACACCAGACACAACGGTGTATTCATCCGAATCCGCACCGGCGGAGTGAACGTCTAAGCCGTCTAAGCTAACTGCTGGAATAGGCTGCCTGGTACAAATTAAGTTTGAACATACGTTAGCGTATGTATGGGATCGACTCATCTTACACTGATCGAAGACAAGCTACTAGGAGAGCTTATGCTTGTCATTATACGGCAAAGTGTCCCTGTATCACTTGGACACAGCTGTATCTTATTCAAACTACATGACCAATTAGGCAAAAGACAAGCTCATCCGTCGTCAGTATGTCCAATGATCGACCCATGTACCTAAGGAGGAGAACGGATATGACACAAATCCGATTGGATCAATACAGTCAGGCGGAATACTCACGTGGCAAACCAGGTTGGTATTGCTTGATCTGGTGGCTCGTGCAAGGAACGCTGTTCCGTTTCTCGCTGCATAATATGTATGGCTGGAGACGATTTTTGCTTAACCTGTTCGGCGCCAAGCTTGCGCCCGGCGTACGGGTGCGCGCTTCCGCCACATTCACCTATCCGTGGAAAGTGACGATCGGTGAGCATTCGTGGATCGGTGATCATGTGGAGTTTTACAGTTTGGACGAGATTAATATCGGCAGCCAGTGTGTCATTTCGCAACATACGTATCTGTGCACCGGTAGTCACCGTTTGAACGATCCGACATTCGGCTTGATTACGAAGCCGATCGTCATCAAAGACGGCGCATGGGTAGCGAGCGATGTGTTTGTTTATCCTGGCATTACGATTCATGAGCTTGGCGTGGCAGGTGCGCGCAGCACGGTCGTCAAAGATATTCCGCGCAATGAAGTGCATATCGGCTTTCCAGCCGCCTTTTTTAAATACCGTTTTCCAGAGGAGGAAACGCAGCCAGCCGTACACAGAGTGAAATAAGTTCAACGCATGCAGCGAAGGAGGGATACTGTTATGAAAGACAAGCCGAAAATCGTGTTCGTCATCAACTATTTTTATCCTGACTATGCGTCAACCGGGCAGTTGTTGACAGAGCTATGTTTGTATTTGCAACACGATTTCGACATTACCGTTATCGCCGAATGCCCGCCGGGGTATGGCGGTGCGGACGCTAGTAAAGGACGGGTGTTACGTGATCGCTTGGAAAATATCGAAGTCGTACGCATTCGCCTGCCAGAGGTGGACAAGCAAAACAAATTAAGCCGGATCAAATACATCTCCACCTATTTCTGGTTCGCCACTTACGAGTTGCTGAAAGAAAAAAACACCGATTTCATTTATACGATCTCCACACCGCCTGTGCTAGGTGGTCTGATCGGCACGATTGGCAAGCTGCTCAAACGTGCCAAACATATTTACAACATCCAAGATTTCAATCCCGAGCAAGCGGAAGCGGTTGGCTATACTGATCGCAAATGGATTTTTAAGCTGGCGCGGGCAATCGACAATATGAACTGCTCGTTATCTGATCATGTGATTACCGTCGGTAAAGATATGCAGGAGACGCTAGAGCGTCGTTTTGGCGGACGCAAACATATTCCGAGCACGGTCATTAACAACTGGACGAACGAGCAGGAGATCGTACCGCTTGGCAAAGACGATCCGCGTGTTGCCGAATTTCGGCGCCGACATGGTTGGGAACATAAATTCGTCGTCATGTACTCCGGTAATCTCGGTCTGTACTATGATCTGGACAACTTAATTACGATCGTACCGAAGCTGAACGATTGCCCGAATCTAGTATTCGCCTTTATCGGTGAAGGCGCGGTCAAAAGCAAAATGCAGCACTATGCTGCCGAGCACGGATGGATCGAATCCGGTCAAGTTTGCTTCCTGCCGTTTCAGCCGAAGGAAGACTTAAAATATTCGCTCAACGCCGCCGATGTGCATCTAGTCGTCAACCAAAAAGGCATCAAAGGCGTATCCGTGCCAAGCAAAATTTATGGTGTTATGGCAGCTGGCAAGCCGGTTATGGGCGTGTTGGAGGAAGGCAGCGAAGCGCATCGCCTCATTATGGACAGCTATTGCGGCAGCGTTGCCGAGCCGCAGCAGTATGACGAGGTAGCAATACGAATTCGTGAACTGTACGAGCTGGAGCAAACCGAATTGCAGCGTGTCGGTCATAATGGACGCGCTTATTTGGAAAAATATTTACGCCGTGACGTATCGTTAGAGAAATATCGGCAGCTATTGTTATCGATGGTTACACCGTCCTCGTCTCCAAGCATGCTGCCTGAATCTAGGTAACGGCAACGGCAGGCAGACGTCAATCATACGTTCATCACGCCTAAACGCAATACCCAAACTACAGAAAACATAGGAGGGATTGGAGTGAAACTTATCCTTTTATCCGGAGGTTCAGGCAAACGTCTGTGGCCTCTGTCCAATGATGCGAGATCAAAACAATTTTTGCGAGTGCTGGAAAATGAGCAGGGCAAACTCGTTTCAATGGTACAGCGTGTATGGAACCAACTGGAGACGAGCGGTCTGAGCGAGTCGAGTTATATCGCCACCGGTAAATCGCAAGTGGAGATTATGCGCAGTCAGGTCGGAGCGGACGTACCGTTGATCGTAGAGCCGGACAGAAGGGATACGTTTCCCGCGATTGCGCTGGCGGCAACTTATTTATATTCGATCAAAGGGGTTAGCCTGGACGAAGTGGTGACCATTTTGCCGGTTGATCCTTATGTGGACAATCATTTTTTCGAGACGGTGCGCAGTTTGGAAGATGCGATCGCACAATCGCAAGCTGATCTGGCGCTAATCGGTGTAGAGCCGACATATCCGTCTTCCAAATACGGATATATTATCCCTGCTGGTGAAACGAGTGTGACCGGCATCCGCCAAGTAAGCCGTTTTCAGGAAAAGCCGACCGAAGCGTATGCCGAACAATTGATCGCTGAGCAAGCACTTTGGAACTGCGGCGTGTTTGCATTCCGGCTTGGTTACATCATTAGCCTGTTGGAGCAAAAAGGGCTGCCGATTCAGTACGAGCAATTGCTGAAAAATTACAGCGTCCTGCCGAAGATTAGTTTTGACTATGAAGTAGTGGAAAAGGTGGCTAATATCGTTGCCGTACCATACACAGGTTATTGGAAAGACCTCGGCACATGGAACACATTGACCGAGGAAATGAGCAATACCCAAATCGGACGCGGCATCATTAGCGAAGATTGCGAAAATACCCATCTCGTCAATGAAACAAAGGTGCCAGTAACGGTGCTAGGGATGAAAGATGTAGTCGTTGCGGTTAGTCCGGACGGTATTCTTGTCTCCGACAAAGCGAGCAGTCCGAAGTTGAAGGAACTTGTTAATTTTGATCAAGGGCCGATGTTTGAAGAACGGCAATGGGGCTGGGTGCACGTGCTAGATGACCAGACGTATGAAGACGGACGCTGCGTATCGACGAAACGAATCGGACTGAAACGCGATCATAACTTAAGCTACCGTTCCCATACCGAACGAGAAGAAGTATGGACAGTCGTCAAAGGAGAAGGCGAGTTCGTACTGAATGGCAATATGATGCAGGTGAGCGCTGGCAATGTGCTGCACATCCCGGTCAAAGCGATGCACAGTTTGCGCGCGCGCAGTGAGATGGAGTTTATCGTCGTACAAACGGGAATGTTTGAACGCGAAAATAGATTGGTGGAGCTTTTCCATTCATGGGAAGATATCGCGCAAAATTGCATGAAGATTTGACGGTCATTGCTTATTACGTATCCGATTACGGATACGGCCATGCGGCTCGCAGTATTGCGGTCATTCGGAAATTGCTGGCGGACAGTCCCGTGCCGCTGCATCTGGTGATTAATTGCGGCAAGGCGTTAGGTTTTTTGTACGAGTCGTTGCAACCGTTTCAGGGGGGACATCAGCTGGAATTTAGAACGATACGTTCGGATACCGGTTATGTGTTACAACCTAATTCGATCGCAGCCGATGTTGAAGGGCTACAAAAGCAATATAGGCATGATATGTCGTTGTTTGATGAACAGGTAACACGGGAATGTGATTTTTTGCAGCGGTGTCGGGTACAGCTTGTCATTACTGACATTTCACCGGTACCGATCGTCGCGGCAGCACGTGCAGGCATCGAATCGCTCGGCATCTCGAATTTTACATGGTATACCGCTTACCGGGATATGTTGGAGCCGGACGAGCTGAATGTTTTGCGTGCCGCCTATGCACAAATGGATCATTTTATCGGTCTAGCAGGCTGTGCCGAGCCGGCATGGGGCTGTAAAGATCGCATTCAGACCGGATTTTTCTGTCGCCAGCCGGACGAGCAGGAAGTGAAGCGTATTCGGCGTAAGCTGGCTAGTGATGGACGGCAGATCGTATTTTTTGCGCTTGGGATGAGCATTGAAGTGGAGCAACTGGAGTCGTTACCGATCTGGGACAGCGAAAATGTCAGCTTTATCGTATCGTCCAATATGACGATAGAGCGAGATCATATCTATCGGATTCCACCCGATTATAGCGAATCGCAAAATTATGTAGCCGCTGCCGATCTGGTCATTACGAAGCCTGGTTGGGGAACGATCGGCGAAGCGATTGTGCTGAACAAGCCGTTGCTGCTGCTGAATCGCAGCCAATTTTATGAAGATCGGCATACGCTGGATGCGATTCCTGCCCATCATCCAGTACAACTGTTATCCTGGGAGCAGATTAGCCAACTTGAGCTGAATCGTCTGAACTTGAACAGCTTTGACTTCAATCCAACAAAGTTTAATACAGATACAGTAGATAGCTCGCAATCATTGTTCCAAGGAATGTCAGGCAACTGTGCATTGACCCATATTACACGCTATATTCAAAATCTGCTGCTGCATGTGCGCGTCTGACTGAATAATCTATGAACGCATAATGGATGACAGTATCATTTGCTCAAACATTATATCGATCTATCGAGCAACAATGCTACATGATGTCGCGCAACAATGCCATATGGCTGCGCTTGGCGCTCTAGTCTATGCTCTAGTCTATTAGGTGATAGGACATGACTACATGACGAGCCATCCAGTTTACGACGGACGACTCGTTTACCGAAACACCAGTGCAACGGTGACAATCGCTGCCCACAGCAGCACAGACAATGCGGTTCCCCAGAGACAGCCTTTGGCAAATGACGGATTTCCCTGATATTTCATCATAATCAGCCTCCAAATATAGACAAGGTAGGTTGCCTGATTCATCGCTATTGCCGCATGCAATTCGGCTATCGTTTACCGAAATGTGCGTGTGCACTACGAGCCAGGCTATACAAACTATATCGGTTGACATGCATGATCCATGAATAGGTTTTTTCCAGTTTATTGTCAAGTCATTAGAATAAAGGCGACAACGCCAAACTAAATCGGAAACGGGAGTGTGGACAATGAAAATTACGGTTATTGGTACAGGATATGTGGGTCTGGTGTCTGGCGTATGTTTTGCAGAAATCGGTAATACCGTCACCTGTGTCGACAAAATTCCGGCGAAAATCGAAACGCTGAACAATGGTGGCGTGCCGATCTATGAGCCGGGTTTACAAGAGATTATGCTGCGTAATGTGGAAGCAGGTCGGCTGTCGTTTACGACCGATTTGAGCGCTTCGGTGCCGGAATCCGACCTGATCATCATCGCTGTCGGTACACCGCCACTTCCGTCCGGTGAAGCTGATCTGCAATACATTGAAGCTGCCGCACGCGAAATTGCAGTTGCACTTAACGGGTACACGGTCATCGCTGTGAAAAGTACCGTACCTGTCGGTACGAATGAGCGTGTGCACAGCATTATCGCCAGCTTCACCGATCAACCATTTGCAACGGCATCGATGCCGGAGTTTCTACGCGAAGGCTCGGCGGTCAAAGATGCGTTTAACCCGGATCGCCTCGTCATCGGTGTAGAATCGCAACAAGCGGCAGATTTGCTGCTGGAACTGCACAAGCCGTTGACCGAAAATCTAGTCGTGACCGACATCCGTAGCGCCGAGATGATCAAATACGCATCCAACGCTTTCCTCGCCACCAAAATTTCGTTTATTAACGAAATTGCTAACATTTGCGACAAAGTGGGCGCCGATGTTGATCAAGTCGCACGTGGGATGGGGATGGATCGCCGGATCGGTTCTTCGTTCCTGAATGCCGGCATCGGTTATGGTGGTTCTTGCTTCCCCAAAGATACACATGCGCTGATCCAAATTGCCGGTAATGTGGAATATGACTTCAAACTGCTCAAATCGGTCGTTGAAGTGAATCAATCGCAGCGCTGGGCGGTCATCGACAAACTGCTCGATTCACTCGGCACGCTGAAAGACAAAAAGATCGCTGTCTGGGGTCTTGCCTTCAAACCGGATACCGACGATGTGCGCGAAGCACCATCGCTTGAGATCGTACCGAAGCTAGTTGAATTTGGCGCACTGCCACAAGTGTTTGACCCGGTAGCTGCCGACAACTTCCGCCGCGAATATCATCATCCAGCGATCACGTACGCAGACAGCGCATTGGAAGCTGCACGCGATTGCGATGCGATCTGCCTGCTGACCGAATGGGATGAATTCGTCCAAATCGATCTGATCGAAGTGGAAGCGATTATGAACAACCCAGTGTTAATCGATGGACGTAATGTATACAATGCAGAGCGTGTAAAAGCAACCCGGTTTGACTACCATTCGATGGGTCGCCCGGCATTGCTGCGGGATAATGTTATAGTAGCCAAATAACCCAAATTTGAACCAATTTTTGTAAAAATGCCTGTCTTCACGTCTGCTGTCACAGCGGGCAGAAGGCAGGCTTTTTCAACATCATTTTCCGCAATCTTAAAGTGCACCTTCATTACGAAATGAAACTTTACATTCATCCCAGTCAACGTACGTTTGCACTCCACCTTTGCCCAAAAGCTGCCGATGGATTATGTTCATACACGCAATTTACACACACACATGATGCTTTTTTAAGTCTTTTAGTTGTTCTGTATTATTATATAGAGAAAAAGCACGATGACAGCAGCTCTAAGCAAGTGATCATCATCCCTAACCGAGCGTTAAAAAGACGGATATGCGCCATAAGTACCAGTTGATTCGCTGCTTTTTGCAAGCGCTAACCGGGACAACTGCATCCCTGGACAAGTGCTTCCAAAGACACAACAAAACCGACTTCATCTGAGCGTTGAAGCCGGCTTCATTGCGTGAGTCGATACTATGCGTAGCTCCGGAAGTTCGGATACTATAATCGGAAAATAAACATTGCGACAGATGAAATTCCAGAAGTGAGGGTATGAATATAATTAATGATGTTCTTCCTCAGAATGAGCACGATCCCGTACAACCCGTTCTAACAGTTGTCGAATCAATTGCAAATCTTCATCCTCAAGCGGCACGCCATCCCAGTGCAGATGCGCATAATTGAGGAACTCCCGGGCGTTGGTATTGTGTGGGGTAGGGTCATACTGTTCTGTTAAACCAAGCAAGTAATCGGAAGTGGTACTGAGTTTGGTGGCAATCGCCTGGATCGTTTCTAGTGTAGGTTGACGATAGCCTGATTCGTAACCGGCATACGTGCTTTTGGCTACTCCGACATAATCCGCGACTTCCTTCATCGACATATTTCGCCGTTTGCGAAGTTGTTTGAGGCGTTGGGCGAACAATACAAAGACCTCCTAAATGAAGCAATAATGTATGCGACCATATCACAAAGAAATAGGAAAAAAGCCGCAGACAGTAAATAAATTATAGCACGACATGACAGCATTTCCTACTTGGCATATGAATCGCAAAACATGGTACAATTTCCTTATATGTCATTTACATTCATATAAGTCTTATTTTTTACATATAAACAATTTTTTTCAAAAAATAAAATTATATATAAAATAGTGTACTGCATGTTCGTGTAAAATGGGCTTATCTATTTTATGTAAAACCTGTTGGAACAACCCTCATGTTCCGGAACAGTCCCATGCTGTTGAACGATAACGCTGTTATTTCCCGAACTACAATGACGCAGTTAGCACATTATACCTATATATCGGTTATTCTAGCGTAAAATTAAATTAAAATTGGGAAAAAACTGTAATAAATTGATGTGAATTAAAATCATCCCGATGATGGTCGGCATTTCCGCTATTCAGGGATAGCTTGCATCAGGTATAGTGGAATGAATTGAGAAGCTGATATCGCCCTGCTTCACTATATGAGGAACAGCAGAACTATTTTATGCCAAAGGAGCCACAATAATATGGAATTGTTACGTAATAAAGTAATATCAGAAGGCATTGTACTGCCGGGCAATGTGCTCAAAGTCGATTCGTTTTTGAATCACCAGATGGACCCGGTATTAATGCAAGCCATTGGACGCGAGTTCCAGCAGCGTTTTGCCGCTGTAGGCGTGACGCGTGTACTGACCATCGAGTCATCCGGCATCGCTCCAGGTATTATGACTGCGCTGGAGATCGGTGTGCCGCTTATTTTTGCGCGTAAACAAAAGTCGCTTACATTGACCGAGGATATTTTTGTGGAAACCGCTTATTCGTATACAAAACAGCAGAGCAACGATATTACCGTCTCCAAAAAGTTTATTCATCCGAGCGATCGTGTGCTAATTATCGATGACTTTCTGGCGAATGGTGAAGCAGCATTTGCGCTCGCCCGCATCGTACAGCAGGCGGGCGCTGAAGTGGCAGGGATTGGCATTGTAATCGAGAAATCGTTCCAACCTGGAGCGGCGCTGCTGACAGGCGAAGGTTACCGTTTGGAATCGCTCGTCCGCATCGCCGGGCTGGCGGACGGTGCCGTGCAATTTGCCGATTAAGGGGCAAACTAGTAGCTTGACCAAGTTCAATGCTAATTTGGATTGTGTACTGAAATGCTGATCCATGCGATCTTAAAACAGCTTCAACACTCCAATTCATCTTGGTCAAGGTACTAGGCGGTGTCTTCAAACGATGCTACGTATCATTTTATTGTTCACCAAGGTCAGAAATAAAACTAGGCACAGCTTAGTCTGACGCAAACTACCTGTATCGAGCGATCTGTAAAGCAGTTTGAAGACACGCCGTAGTTTGCCTTAAGTACATATACAGTTTGTCGATCTAACTATCGCTTGATGCTGAATGGATCAAAGTACGTTCAAACACGATTTTTACTTGAGACAGCCTAATAGAACATACCAAAACATGCGGCAGCCTGCTCTAGATGATAGGGACAGACTTGCCGCGCGTTTTCGTATTTTTTAGTACTTTAGTATTGTGGCTAATTTTGTATCGCAGTGCCGGTTATCGATCAGCCCATTGCAAGTATTGCTCCCAAGCGTCAGTTTATTACTAGCATCGTTGCCCGCTATTATCGATACGCATAGTTGGAGTGATTTGCTGAAACTGCAATAGAGCCAGCGAGCGTTCCCAATATTATCGATACGCATTGCCTTGCCAGACCGGCATCGGTACAACTTTGGTGCCAGCTGTTGCCGTATGCATATAGCGCATCATTAAATCTTCAGCAATGCGGGAAGCGGCGTCCGGCATTTGCAGACGTTCCATCTGCTGCTGCATCATCGTCAGCCGCTGCGGATGATCAAGCATCTCGCTCAGCGCGGTGGCGAGCAGTGCTGGCGATTGGCACACTTCCGCAATGCCTTGCTGTTGTAGATAGAGCGCATTTGCCAGCTCCTGACCAGGTACAGGGCGCAGCAGGAATACAGGCAGCTCGCAGCGGATACATTCCGACATCGTAATGCCGCCCGGCTTCGTTACCGCGCAATCGCTTAGCAGCATCCATTCGCTCATGCGGCGTGTAAATCCGTACACATGCACATTAGGCAGCGCACCGTACCGTTTGTCCAGATCACGTTGCAATGTTTCGTTTTTGCCGCAAATGATCACGAGCTGGGCATCGGCGCGATGGGCGACCACTTCAGCGATATCGCGTACATTTTTCAGTACGCCATAGGCACCGGCGAGCAGCAATACCGTCTGTTTGTCGACATCAAGCCCTGCTTGCCGCCGCAATTGCGTACGTCTTTGCATACGGGACGACGGATCGGCAGGAATCTGTTCAAAGCTGCTATGCAGCGGAATGCCGGTCACACTAATCCGTGTCGGAGCGATACCGCGCGCAATCGCTTCACTGCGCATATGCTGGGACGGCACATAATAGTGGTCAATATGCGGATGCAGCCAACGTCCGTGCAGATCATAATCGGTCAAAATATTAATTAGCGGTATGTTCAGCCCCCAGCGTGTTTTCAAATGCGGTAACGCTAGCTGTGGAAATGTGTGCACGATTAGCTGTGGTTGCTCCTGTTCCAACACTTCGCGCAGACGGCGAATGCCAAACGAGTGCAGCCAATTGGAAAAAGGAGAACCCGCCTTCATATCACGAGTCATATTGTACACCCAGCCATACAGATGTGGGATCGTTTTGAAACTTTGCATATACACAAAACGAGTAAGCTCATTGATGAGCGGATGCGCCTCCGCCATAAGATCGAGCAAAATGACGCGCTTAACACCTTGCGCTAACAGACTTTCCTGCAGCGAGCGCGCCGCCTGAAGATGGCCATCGCCATAGCTTGCATACAAGATCAACACACAAGAGTTTAGTTGCATACGAATGTCCTCTCCTGGTCAAATGAATTGGCTTCGGTGCCGTGTCTGGGGAAGCCGGATTTAGATAATGGACGTGCAGCGTTTTATACTGCCGAATGGGCATACGGATCGTTCGTATGCAGTTGCAGGCAAGGCTGCGGGTTAGTATAGCTTTATTATAATCGGTTTACGGCATTTGTGACTGCTTTTGGGAGCGATGTTGTAGTGATTTACATAGGTATACATCTCTTTAAACAAAATGCAAACATTTATTCAAAGCGCCCACCGTTTTTTGCGAGCGTATAGGTAGACATAGATTCGCCCGTTCCCGTCCATTTGAACATAAAATGGGAGCGGGTATTACAGGCGGAAGTAAAACAAAACGCTCGTATTGTTGGATCATATGGCATCGTATTCGTAGCTTATTTGTAGTCTGCACACATATTATTGCTAAACGTCCAGTTAAGTATTTTATATTACGGGCTACGACATGACTTGTCTACTCGGTGTCAGCTTTACCGATGGAAGCTTACTTTTCAGACGTAGCATTTCGTTTATTACCCGTTTAATGCTCTTGAAAACGGTGCCTGGTGTTTCGCGATAAATCTTACACTGCCAAATTGCTCGTTTTACAAACTAGGTGTGCTTTTAAGGCACAGAATATGATATGATAAGTGGAGATGGTGCTTAGATAAGTGCTGATAACACAGCAACATTTTTGACCGGTCAGCACGCCAGAGAGGCGCTCTCAAGCTAGACATTGCAGCAATATGAAGGGCAATATCGGCCTTGTATAACCAGATAGGAGCATATGCCGGACTGATTCATAGGTATGAGCCAAGGGTAATTTTTGGGATAAATGCCTGATGGAACATGCCAAGCAGATCACACTACAGACAGATTACTTCATACTATACGACACAGCTACGGATCGTTTCGGCGTCTCACAAACAAGGCACGTTTTGGGGAGGGAATTCCATGGCAACTAAAGGTCACAATGAAGTCAAGGAAAGTCTACGGGAGATGACAAGAATCTTCCGGCCTAAAGATCCAAAAAAATTCGTAAAAGAATATGTGCGCAAGTATCACATTACAGGCGGCTATGAAGAAGAACTCACGCTTCTCGTACAGGATGAGTTAAGCAAAATCAATTCGTCCGTTTCCTAACCAAATGAAGATCGCACATGCATCGGTTATGCTGGCTGGTGCTTACCGTACCTATGAATGATGATGTTTATAATCGCTTTCAATATGTAATATTTAAAATATGATACGTATGAAGATATGTCCTTTGGCGACTCCGCCAGAGGACTTTTTTTCTGCTTTGTTAGCGGTCGCTGTTTGTCTTAATTATGCGATAGAGGGCGATTTGCGGCGGATAAGCGGACAAATGAGCAATGAAGCAGCCAAACAAAAATGCTCGATTTGTAAAAATAAGGTTGCGACAGTGTGCATACTGTGTATATACTGTGTATAAAGATATATACACTATACACACATAATAAATAAAGCATTAACTAGACGTTTTCTTCAAACCGTCAACCTTGTCGTTTCCTTATTTTATTAGTTGAAATTTCAGTCGTTGAAATGGTTATGTTTCAAGTGAACTGCGTTGCCTGTATGCATAGTCTAATGAAAACAAACCGTATAAAGTTGCCTGTAAAGTAGTTTGAAGACATGCCATAGATTAATAAAACGGCAATCGATAACAGAAAGGGTGTCCTTATGATGGATTTCAAGCAAGGCTGGTTGATTACGAAACGAGAGCTAAGTGTCAATCGCGTCATGTTTATCTGGTGCACGGTGATGATGATTTATATGGGCGTGCTGGTCGGATTTTTGTATTATCTCAAAGATGATCAGTTTCTGAACTATGGGCTACTTGATCTGCTAATGCTGGTGACGGCACCGCTGCTTAGCATTGACTATTCGCGCCGTTCGTTCCGTTTAATGAAGGACGATACGTATCGTCAGCAAATGATTTATTTTCGCAGCTTGCCAGTGCCGTTTGCAGCAGTGCTAGGCAGTCGGTTTCAGATGATGGGCATTATGCTGCTGTATAACAGCATGTTGTTTTTTGGCTTGATTTATATGTTTGGCGCGCATACGATTCCGGGCATGACGGCAGGCGCATACATTAGCTTTGCGATTACATGGATCGGTTTAGGGCTTGTGATTAGTGCGATTTATGTATATCTGGAATTGACATCAAGTGCGAAATGGTATCTATTTTGGAGCATCATTAGTGTGATGTTGATGATCGGGGTTGCGATTGCTGGCATGATCTTCAAATGGCATCTTAGCGAGCTGGTGATGACGTTAGCACTGACCGAGCAGCTCGTTTCGCCATTGATGTGGAGTGCGCTCGCACTAGCTATTGTAACGCTATGGCTCGTTTTTCGCTCCATTGATCGCAAGGCAAAGGTGCGTGATCTGGTGTGAACGAGCAGCGGATAGGCAAGGCGTGCAGGAGATGGAGGCTAAATAGATGAGAATACCGGTACACATTAATGAGCATAGCGCAGAGCCTCTCTATCGGCAGGTGGAAGATCAACTGCGTATGCTAATTTTGAGCGGACAGCTGGAAGAAGGAAAGCTGTTACCATCGATTCGCGAATTTGCTGCTGAGCTGAAATGCAGTGTGATTACGATCCGGCGGGTGTATCAGGATTTGGAAAATGAAGGCTTGCTGCGTACCCGCCAAGGAACCGGCACCTTTGTAACCAAAGTGGAGGAAGCACAGCGCGTACGTCTAGGCGAACAGCAACTTCGTCAAATGATCGAAGAAGTGATCACACGGGGCTATAATTTCGGATGGACTCGTCAGCAGCTAAACGAGCTGATGGAACAATTGCTGGATCAACGGGAACCGCTGTAACGAATCAACCATAAGGAGATGAGCGAGCATGAATGGTAACCATACAGTTTCAACAACGTCCACGGCGATGCTGCCGGAGCTTGAAGCGGCGATCGTGCTGGAGCAAGTGTGCAAGCAACGGCGTCAGCATACGGTAGGTCCGATCAACTGGAGCATACCACGCGGCTATGTGACTGCACTTGTCGGTGAAAACGGTACAGGCAAAAGCACATTAATTCATATGCTGCTGCGTACGCTGTACCCGGATAGCGGGCAAATTAGCTGGATGGGCGAAACGTTCACCGGTGAGCTGCCAGTTGAACTGCGGCAGCAAATCGCCTACGTATCCGAGCTGCCGCTGAACGAGGAAAATCGTCTGACCGCACGCAAAGCAGCAGCATTTCGCGCGCATTGGTACCCGGATTGGGATATGCAGCGATTTGAACAGCTGCTGGACAAACTTAAAGTGCCTGGTGATGTACGTTTAGTCAAACTGTCCAAAGGGCAGCGTCAAAAGTTCGTATTTGCCGCGGCATTGGCAGCATCGCCCAAGCTGTTGCTGCTGGATGAACCGTCGTCTGGGCTTGATCCGTTTGCCTGGAAAGAGATGTTGGCAGCACTGCACGAACAAATGGAAAAAGGTGAGCTGACGATTCTAATTACGACACACCGGATGGAAGAAGTTAAACGGCTCGCTGATTATGTTGCGCTCATGTACGAAGGGCAAATATGTGGGATGAAGGAAAAGGATGAACTGTACCAGCAATGGAAGGAAGTATGGCTGGGCCCGGTACAGGATGGACAACTGCTAGACGGCTGGCAGAAGCTGCCAGGCATACTGAATTGGGAAGCGCAGCCGGATGGAACGGTACGTATTTATACGTCGATCACTGCCGAGCTGCAAGCGATCGCAGCAGCAAACGATATTCCGATCCAAGTGCGCGGCTTGGAATGGGAAGAATTGTTGAGCTGCTGGGTAAACGATTATGTAATCCATCATCTTCAGGAGGGGAACGCATGAATCCGTTACAGTTAAATGGAATCGTCAAGCAATATGCAGGGCATACCGCAGTGGATGGATTAACGTTGGAAGTGGAAGCGGGGGAAATTTACGGGCTGCTCGGTGCTAATGGTGCGGGCAAAACAACGACGATGCGCATCGTGCTCGGGTTAATTTATCCTGACGAAGGTAGTATTTTGTACAATGGTAAGCCGTATCATAGCGGTTTGCAGCCGTTGATGGGGTATTTGCCAGAGGAGCGCGGACTGTACCCCAAGGTGAAAATTAACGATCAACTGCTCTATTTGGCAAGTTTGCGCGGGATGAAAACAGCCGCTGCCAAGCAAAGTTTACGCTACTGGCTGGAGCGCTTTGATGCGACGGAGTACGAAAACAAACGGATCGAAGAATTGTCCAAAGGCAATCAGCAAAAGATGGGCTTTATCGCTGCCGTCATCCATCGTCCGCAAATTCTCGTGCTCGATGAAGCGTTTAGCGGACTTGATCCGGTTAATGTGGAGATGCTCAAAGAGGTTGTATTGGAGCTAAGCCGCGAAGGAACGGCGATTCTGTTCTCTACACATCGGATGGAACATGTAGAGGAACTATGCCGCCATTTGACGATGCTACGTCGCTCCAAGCCTGTACTGCAAGGCGACATACGCGAGATCAAACAATCGTATCCGCGTGAGCATGTATTGCTGCGCACAGCACAGACGCTACCGGATTTGGAGCTGCTGGAAGGTGTCGAAGCGGTTGAGCATTTGGATAACGGCAATTATCGGATACGCATTACGCATGAAGCAGCGGCACAGCGAATTTTGCATACTGCGCTCGCACAGGGAGCGGTCGATCGGTTTGAAATACAGGAGCCGACATTAAATGAAATCTTCATTAAGGTGGTGGGTTCATCTCATGAATAAACTCGGAGCTGTAATCGCATTTACGTATCGCAATAAAGTGAGAACAAAATCTTTTCGCTGGACGACATTAATGCTGGCACTGTTGATCATAATCGGGATGAACATCCCATATATTATTCAACTGTTTGCTGGCGGTACGGAAGACGATACATTAAAGCTTGGCATTGCCACAGGTGCATACAATGAGCTGGCACAGCAGATTAGCGCGATGTCTGTGCAAACGCAGCAGCAACAAGCACAAGCGGCAAATGCAGCGGCAACTTCAGCACTGCCCGGCAATTCCGCACAAACATCACAGATCGACTGGCAGACCGAGCCGCGCAGTGAAGCGGAGCTGAATCGTTTGATTGACAATAAGCAACTGGACGGCTATTTGCTGCTTAAGCGCGCGCGCAATGATACATTTCCGACGGTTACGCTCGTAAGCGATAACAGCGCTGCGAGCGTACAATCATTGCTGCAAAGCGCCGCTCAAACCGTCAAATTGCGCAGCGTTGCCGCTGGACAGCTAAGCCAGCAACAGTTGCAAGAGCTAAGCAGCCCGGTCACGATCGTACGGCAGTCGCTCGATCCAGCCGGTAGCAGTAATCAAGGCAACGGTGAGCAAGCGTATTCGCGCGAAAATTTTATCCTCGTCTATATGCTGATGGTTCTATTTTTTATCTCATTGACGATGACCGGCAATATGGTCGCTTCTGAGATTACAGCCGAAAAAAGCTCGCGTGTCATGGAAATTTTGATCACCAGCGTGGCGCCGTTAACGCAGATGTTTGGCAAAATTATCGGTATTTTCCTCGTTGGCTTAACGCAAATTGCGCTGTATGCGACCGTGTTTAGCGCCCATCTGTTTCTGCCTTACTATCAGTCTGTATTGAGTCAATTAGGTTTGCATCTGTCGAATTTGTCATGGCATGTCGCTGTATTCGGATTAGTATACTACATTCTCGGCTATTTCCTATACTCCACACTGTATGCAGCGGTAGGCTCGATCGTCAGCCGTACCGAAGACCTCGGACAAGCGGTATCGCTGCTGACTGTGCTGACATTGGCTGCATTTTATATCGGCATCTTCAGCATTTCCAGCCCTAATTCGTTGTTGATCCGCATCGCTACTTATGTGCCGTTTTTCGCACCGACGACCGCGCTTGTCCGTATCGGACTCGGTACGATCGCATGGTGGGAAATCGCCATTTCGGTCATCATTTTGCTCGTTACGATTTTCCTCTGCGGTTGGTTATCAACGAAAATTTACCGTACTGGCGTATTGATGTACGGCAAACGACCGACGTGGAAGGAACTGCGCCGGGCGATGAAGGCGTATAAGATTTAAGGAGGGGAACGGTCAAGTTTGCTATGCAGTTGTGCGTATCCTTCCATTTCATAGCCATCCATCAATACGTAGCCATAATTAGGTTTGATCATAACGAACAGGAGGGCGATAAACAAAGCGTTGAAATTTATACTGATCGCCATAGCAACGATCGCGCTGTTGCTGGTGTTGTTCGTAGCTACCGTTTATGTCGTTAACGTCGTAGCGAACTATGCCGAACAACAGCAAATCCAGCCTTACGGTCAAGCAGTAATGGTCGCTGGCAAAAAGATGAACGTTTTCATACAAAGTACTAGTGAAGGGAAGATCGTCCTCCTGCCGGGCTTTGCAACCGTGTCACCTGTACTTGATTTCAAGCCATTAATCGAACAATGATCTCCGTATTATCGTGTGGTGGTAGTGGAACCTTTTGGCTTATGGACTTAGCGATGTAACAGACAGGCTGCGTACGGTGGACAATATTACCAATGAAATTCATAGCGCACTACAACAGCTAACGATCGATCACTATGTACTTATCGGTCATTCGTTACCGGTATTTACGGACTGGACTATGTGAACAACTATGCGCAGGAAGTTATAGCTTTTGCAGGGATCGAACAGCATGAACGACAGCTCGAACATTCGGTACACGGGAAAATCGTACCGCTGGCAGGCACGCATTATTTGCATTATACGCAGTCTATAGTAATTGCGGATAAATTACGAAGTTTTTTGGGCAGTATACGATAGTTGCTATCTAAAATAAGCTGGAAGCCGAACGTGACTTTTGGATAAGACATGTATGCCAAATGATAAGGTGTGTAATGACATTTGTTTGGTATATATTCTGTTCGAGGGAATGTGCGGCTTTTTGTCTGTTCGAAAATAACAATAGCTGTGCAACAGTCAACTTTAACAGCGGCGGTACGGTAGTTTATCCAAAGTCATTCCTTCTTGTCATTTCTTATTAAAATGCGGTGGGGTGCGACTGTTTGCGCTTGTATATAGTTGTAATGTACAAAAGTTTAATATTGATTTTTATTCATTCTGATAGTAGCTTAATAATTAACGTAAATAATGAATATAATATCGATTAAGATGTGTACGCAAATATGGCGTGTTGGGGCAGCGACCACTATGGTACGTAATAAGGGGAAGAACTCCCGTCTCGTACGGAATCTACGGACAAGTCATTACAAAAAGCTTTGATCCACCGTTATAAATATAATAAAAGGAAAAATCACTATGAATTTTATACGCAACAAAATCAATACATTCATCACACTGTTCCAAAAAATAGAGGCTACATGCTTGTCCCTAATTTGGTTTGCTGATTCCGGATTAAGAAAAACCGATCTACTCCGACTGCCTGCTGATATTGGAAAAAATAAAATCATGAGTAAATTATTGCTTGAACTATTAAAATGGGCATTAATACTAATCCCCATCGCTTTGATTGATAAGCCGTTTATATGGTTTGTTATTATTGCGCCAGTCGTATTAATTATTATGTCTCGTTTGATGTGGAAACAACTCGGACGATTTTGTCAACAAAAGCGTGTGGTGTCCACGCATCAGCGTTTGCTTTACAATAATGATCTGTATGACCGGAAGCAAAGGATCATAGTGAACCGAACATTTTTAAAACTGACGTTCAATTTGGTGATCATCGGTTTATATGTAACGGTTTTAATTATCGTTTTATGTCAACCGTTATCGATTGTAAAAGCAAAAAGCCTGCTTATCGATTCCATCGGAGCTTATTTGTTTTTTTATATAGGTACCCGATTTTTTATGTATTTTTGTATTAAAGTGAATCATGTATCGGTGTTGATGCTGTTGTTGTTATTCACTAATCCGATCATTCCATTGTTAGTTGCTTTGTTTGTGATTGATTTTGTGAAAATACAAGCAGGCGATGTACCGCTGTTCAATAACAGTTTGGACAGAGTTGTGTATGTTTTTTTTGACATTGGTTTGCAATATGAATTGCCGGTTATTAGTATATTCGCCTCATCGTTATTGCAAATTATTTATGCGTATAATCAGCCGTTATATAAGCTCGAACGTAGTCGGCTTGCACTTGAATTGGTAATAGGCATATTTGCACTTATATCGATTAGCAGCATTATTTATTTTAAAGATATAGCAGAATATGTGTTTACTTATATGAAAAGTAATCTTAGTTTTGGAAAAAGCTTTTTTGAGTATGCGAATGAAGTCAATCAGCCGCAATTAAATGAATTAGAAGGATTCACCACATTTTTTGAACAGACATTTAAGCTAAGTTTAGCACCTTTCTCCATTTGCTCTGCGATTGCGATGCTCGTATTTAAGTATAGAGAAGTGATTGCCAAAACGGCTGCCAGTTCGTATTATCAGCAATTAGCTATGAATATCGAACAATTCACATTGGAGCAGAAGTTGAGTATATTAAGAAAAGCGATGTATTATGGCGGAGCCAATACCAAAAACGATATATCAACGCATCCGCAATTACGCGTCATCACTTTGCATCACCTGATGGATCATTCCAAACACCAAGGCAGATACCGTATCAAATTAATGAGTTTAAAAAAAAGATGGGATCGCAGCCAAAAAGTATCCAAGTCGTTATAAAACAGTTGCGATACTGTACACTGTAGTTCACTCATTTATTGTGATATCCCGATCTTATTGCGATATACCGATCTTATGATGGTAGCAAACCGTATGTTATCGTTGTCAGTGTCGGTGCTGGCAAGCTGCAAATGTGATCACCAAACCGCCTGTTCTCACTTCAGAGAAGGCGGTTTTGGCATGAAGTTCTATCGCTAGCTAGTAGCTTGACCGCGTTAAATAGGATGTTTAATATCGCATAGCAGCGATGTTCTCATGCTATGATTCCAGTGTATCTTTCATAAGATGGAGTGAATCAGGCACTGAATTTAAGCTGTCTCAAATGAAAATCAGGTTTGCATGTACTTAAACGCGTTTGTGATCAAGTCATGATGAGATCGATATACTATGAATGTATCTGAGACAAACTACTAGAGCGTATACGCAAACTCGTAGGCTGCGAGCAGCACTTCACTGCGGGAAGGAAATAAGGGGGAAGGACGGACTTCAGTGTTTGCGTTCTTCAAACACGAGGTGCAATGAAAAAAGGTTTTTGCGTAGCAAAATACCTTACCTCTAGTGTTTGCGTTCTTCAAACACGAGGTGCAATGAAAAAAGGTTTTTGCGTAGCAAAATACCTTACCTCTAGTGTTTGGAGCTTTCAAACACGGGAATCTATATTTATTTCCAAGGTAGTTATTCGATCATTGGACAGATACAATGGAGTAAGCGATACCGTTCACCTTATAATGAAACTGACATGTAACTACTTTGACGATAATTCGTAGGGGTGTTGAAGTGAATTCGAGTTTGTTTGCTAACGATAGCAACCAGAAATCAAATCTAGTAGCCCATAGCTTGTGTCCATTTCATTCAATATAGGTGTTTTTTCATCGCTTGCCTGTAAATCGGTTTATGCTACGCTATAACTTTATTATGCACTCTATAGGGAGAATGATTGTGTATCAGACTACAGCCAAAACGTTAAAGCGGCAAACGTATGAGCGCATTGCTGCACAGGATGACGTTTCCAAGCTTGAATTAATGAAAGATATCGATATTACGAGCAGCAGTTTGAATCGGGTACTTGATGAATTGCTGCATGAAGGCTGGATTGTGGAATCCGGCTTAGGGCAGTCGACAGGCGGACGCAAGCCGGTATTGTATCGGATAAATGCGCATAACCGTTATATTTTTGGTTTGGACATTTCGCGGGTATATTCGGTGCTTGGATTATACGACTTGCGGATGAACACGTTGTTCTCCTATCGCTGGTCGATGGACGAAAGTATGACACCGGAGAAACTGGTCGAAGAAGTGGGGCAGCAAATTGAGCAGGTGCTGGCGGAACGGCATATGAGTCGCCGCCGTATTATGGGCATCGGCGTCGGCGCAGTCGGCCCGCTTGATCATGAAACCGGTATGATTCACCGTCCGCTCTATTTTAATGCACAAGGCTGGCAACAGGTGCCGATCTGCCGTTTGCTACATGAACGCACCGAATTGCCAGCCTTGCTTGATAACGGTACTAATACGGCGCTGTTAGGCGAATATTGGGCGATGCGTGAAGACAATGTACGTCATGTATTGTATGTGAACGCCGGGATGGGCATTCGTTCCGCTTATTTGTCAGATGAACGGCTCATGCGTGGCGCGGTAGACAAAGAAGGCGCAGTCGGGCAAATGATCGTGGAAGCAGGCGGCGCACGTCTGCATGAGCAAGGTAATTATGGCGCGCTGGAAGCGTATGCCTCGATTCAAGCGCTGGAACAGCAAGCGCGTCAGCATAGCCGTATAGGACTAGGGCAGGATCGATCCCACGTTCAGGCGGCAGAACCGATTGGTCCGATCGATATGCTCGATTGGCAGCGACTGACAACTCGTTTGCAGCAAGGCGAAGCGGGTTTACAAGAACTGTTCCATCGTTCGGCAAGCTATATGGGCATCGGGCTTGCCAATTTGGTCAACACATTACAACCGGAACGCGTCATTCTCGGCGGCGCTCTTATTGGGGCAGCCCCCGATTATTATGATACCGCTGTCCATGTGGCTCGCCAGCAAATTTATGGCGAGCCAGCGACATATCCGCAATTTTCACGCGGCTATTTGCAAGAGCATGCCGTATCCGTTGGCGCGGCGGTGATGGTGTTGGAACGGATGGATATGTAATTACGATGTTGGCAACATTAATGAGGATGTTGGCAAAATGAAAGCTCGGAAAACAAATAACAGCCGCTCCGGTTATAGCCACTAAATGGCGACCGGAGCGGCTGTTTGGTGTTAGCCTATCGTTTCGTTTGAGCTAAAGAAGCCGGTAGCTTAACCGTGATTCATCGGCATATAGCAGTGGTACATTAGTTGAATTTAGCGGCATACTTGTTGATCGCTTGTTCATAAGCAGAGGCGAATGTTGCAGCTGATTTGAATTTAGTGCCCGCTTGGCTCAGCAGACTAACATTCAGCTTAGTGCTGGCTGCATATTTTTGCAGCAGTGTGACACCTTCCAGTTGCAGTACATTCGCTTTAACAAACTGGGCATGAATTTGTGCTAGTTCGGCATTGTTTGGCTTGATCTTTTTTAAACCAGCGACAAGTTTGGTGCAGTTTGGAACTACGGTATTCGTTAAGATCGCATACACTTGTTTGCGATTTTTGGCAGTGATATCAGGTAATGTTTGCAATGCGGCAGACGCTTTGTCACTATACGTATTAAGCGGTTTGATCTGTGCTGCATAATCGACGAACACTTGCATTTCAGCGAGCAATGCTGGGTCCAGATCATCTTCTTCTCCAGTTGCAGTGGAGCCGGTAGCTGTATTCGGCTGTGCGGTTTTATTTGTGTTATTACTTGTGGCAGATGCAGTCTTCGTTGTAGTAGACGCTGCTTGTGCAAATGGTGCAGCAGCAGGGGAAGCGAGTCCAAGCATAACGGTTAATGCGATGAGCAGAGCGAGTTTCTTTTTCATTGTTTAATAACTCCTTTAATGTATAAGGGGATAGGTAAGTAGGTAAAGTAAAACGTGTTATATAGATAGTATACGAAGTTCGTTATAGTTGCTAGCTAAAATTATAACAGCGGAACACCAGGGCAATTATACTGCTGCTGCCGAAGCATTCCGCTGCTTTATAATAGTTTGGATCGGTGTAACAATTACACCTATAATTTGTAAAATGAACGGGATACAAATGATCGAATCCGGATGGATATGCCAACTGCTAGGCTGGAACGTACACTTTATGATACGTATGAATTGTAATTGCCACCGCCCAAAAGCTTACATATACGCCCTCAAACGATTAAATGAAATCGTCGAGCGAACTCTGCTCGGTATCATCGCCAGCAGGCTCATCCTCAGCACCTTCTTCACCGGTGTACAATGCGTCAAAGCGCACCGAATATTCGTCGATATCGCTATAATATTGGTCAAGCAGCGCACTGCCTTTGTCCATCTTGGCTTGCACTTGCTTGAGCAACTGGTCATTTCTTTTCGCGGAAGAAACATACTTTTTGTACAGCATAAAGCCTTCTAAATTAGCGGAAGCGCTTTTTACATACTGGGTATGAATTTTGGCGACTTCGGCATTTTCCGGCTTAATCTGCTTCAGTTTGGATAAAAATTTAGTATAGTTCGGGATGACGGTATACGTCATTAGCTGGTATTCCTGCTTCCGATTGATAGCGCTCACATGATCGTTTGTATGGTAAGCTGCCCATGCTGTATCCTCGTACTGTAACACATCAGCCAACTGCCACAAATACTCGTCGAATTGATCGGCTTCTTTTAATAAGGCGGGGTCGATCTGATCCGATCCGTTATCGTCGCTATACGTGTCATCCTCCACATCACCATCTGTATTCGTATCATCATTCAAATTCATCGTGTACGTTCCGTTCGGCGTGTCATCGCTTGCAGCGGCAAAAGTCGGAACGGCAGAAAGGGAACTAGCTCCGGCAAATACAGCAGTCATCGTGAGTGTAAGCCATAATTTTTTCATGGTAAACCCCCTCTAATCTGTATTTTGGTCAATTTTTTTCAATGTAACACGGCATAGTCGCAAAAGAAAGCACAAAAAAATTATAAATTACAATAAATGGAATATTAGAATGGTAATTTCTTAAATTGGTTGAATAGTCGCATATTTATACCGATCTAATCGTTATTGCAGTCCTATACGTTTAATTGTAAATCAGAACAGTGGCAGCTTTACCGCACTATCTTCTCAATCAGCAGTCTGCCTGTTATATACGGATTGCCCAGTAACGTTCAAGGTTAAGAAGTAGATAGAGCTTATTACTATTTTACATGGAACGGGGCGATCCATAATGACAACAAGCTATGATCTGATCGTAATTGGAACCGGAAGCGCAGGCGCATCTGCTGCACAGCTATGCCGTGAACAAGGCTGGGAAGTCGCGATTATCGATGAACGGGAATATGGCGGCACCTGTGCACTGCGCGGCTGTGATCCGAAAAAGATACTTGTCGGAGCCGCTGATCTGGTAGATCGAACAGCGCGGATGCGTGGCAAAGGCATCGATGTATCTGCGGTGATCGATTGGTCGGATTTGATAGCATTTAAGCGTACATTTACCGACCCGATGCCAGAAGCGCATGAGCAAAAGCTGCAAGCAGCAGGGATTCATACATGGCATGGACAAGCGCATTTTACCGATACGCATACGATTGAGGTCGATGGGCAAACATTGACTGGACGCTATATTTTGATCGCTACCGGTGCTGAACCTGCTCCATTAGCGATCGCTGGAGAACAGTATATGACAAACAGCGACGGCTTTCTGGAACTGGATCGTCTGCCGCAGGAGATCGTCTTTGTCGGTGGCGGGTATATTTCATTTGAGTTTGCGCATATTGCGGCTCGTGCGGGAGCCAAAGTGCATATTTTGCATAGCAGTGATCGTCCGCTCCAAGGATTCGATCCCGAGCAGGTCGATGCATTGGTGGATTACTCCAGGCAGATCGGGATTGATGTGCATTTAAATGTTGAGCTGGAATCGATTGAACAACTGAACGCTGACGCATCTGCCGATCATACAAACATGACCGTTTCCGCATCGACATCGATTGCCGAGCCGAATCCATCGCTGTATCGTATAACGGCACGCTATAAAGACAACGATGCGACGCCACAAGAGCCGCCAGCAGACGACTCCAATCCGCTAGTAAACGATCCATCCTCCACTACTGCTGCGGACACATCGGAGCGATTGCAACTGTATTGTGGGCTTGTTGTACATGGAGCCGGACGCAGACCGAATATTTATAAGCTGGAATTGGAACAAAGTAATGTCGAATATGGCAAACAAGGCATCGCTGTAAACCAATATTTGCAAAGTGTCAGCAACCCGTATGTGTATGCTGCCGGCGATTGCGCCGCTTCGCCAGGACTACCATTAACACCGATCGCCGGCTTGGAAGGTCGGATCGCGGCACATAATATGTTGCACGGTCATTCGCAAACTACGGAATATGCTGAAATTCCTAGTGTAGCATTTACGATGCCACGCCTCGCTACCGTCGGTATGTCCGAGCACGATGCTCGCAAGCTAGGGGATGAGGTGAGCATCCAAAGTTATGATATGTCATCCTGGTATACGTACAAACATACCGGCGAACGAACAGCACTCGCCAAAGTGATTGTGCACAAGCAAAAACGTACCGTGCTTGGCGCCCATCTGTTGAGCAGTGCAGCAGACGAACTTATTAATCATTTTGCAGTAGCGATTCGACTCAAACTGACCGTTGATCAGCTTAAAAGTGTCATTTACGCTTACCCGACAGCAGCTTCTGACCTTGGTTATATGTTAGCGTTAAACGACTGATCGGCAATGTGGCTACCGATGCAGATCGCTTATATCGGAAAATAAAGCTAATGCAGCATTATGTACATCACAGTGGTACTAACAAGGCAAAGCGCAACATGGAGCAAAGCCGATCGGGAGCAGCGCGAGCACCATCTGCTGCCTCAAGTGAAAATCGTGTTTGATTGAGCACCATATCATCTATAGACGACATTAAACTCCATATGTAGCGCGGTCAGCCTACTATTTCACCTAGCCCAATCGAACGTTTTTACAGCACAAAATCCCCCTTGCATAAGATGCAAGGGGGATTTTGCCACGATTCAGGGATCACGCACCGCAGCAGTAATGAAATTACCTTGCTATCGGTGTCGCAGATCGAAATGATTTATTTCGATTTATCGCCTGTGCGTGCTTTTTTGCTATTGAGACGGTTAAGCAAGATGCCCAGAGCAAGTAATGAAGTTCCAGCTAACCAGTACGGTGCATTGCTATCTTCGCCGGTTTTTGGCAACATAGACACCGATGGAGTATGGACTGGTGTAGCAGGAGTTGTTCCTTGTGGAATGGGGTCATCTGGTATTGTAATGTCCGGTGTTTTGTCCGGCGTCGTCGTTCCTTGCGGAATCGGATCGTCTGGAATCGTAACATCCGGTGTTTTGTCCGGCGTCGTTGTTCCTTGTGGAACAGGATCATCCGGAATGGTCACGTCCGGCGTTTTCGTTTCATCTGCCGGAGGCACCGACGATTGTTGCGGTGTCACCGTACCTTGTGGTACAGGATTGTCCGGAATTGTAATCGTCGGATCCGTAGCGCCAGGTGATGCATTACCTGAAGGCGTCGTTGGATTTGGTCTTTTTCTGTCTGGTGTTACTGTCGGTGTTGATGTTGGTGGTGGCACAATCACCGACGTTTTCGTATTGGTCAGCGTAAGCTGAAGACCGGTACTACCTTTCAACGTCGTTGCATTAATTGTAATCGAATGGACAGTAGAGTCAAGCACATATCCTGTCGGAGCGGTCATCTCCTGCAAGTTGTATGTGCCATATGGAAGGTTCGTAAAGAGCGCTTCCCCTTGTGCATTAGTAGTGAGGGTTACAGGGACTTGTAAACCTGCACTATCTTGCAGCTTAAATACTGCGCCTGCCAGCGAAACATTGCCATCCAGACTATCGACTTTGTGTACGCGCAGGCTAGCTACCGCTTTCGCATTAGTCAGTGTGATCGTAAGCGGGCCGGATTGTTGATTGGTCGCATCGATCGTCACCGAATGTACGGTACGGTCAAGCACATAACCTGTTGGAGCGGTAACTTCTTGCAAATTGTACGTGCCGTACGGAAGGTTCGTAAAGAGCGCATCCCCTTGTGCGTACGTAGCCACGGTCACAGACGGACGCAAGCCCGCACTGTCTTGCAGTTTAAATACCGCACCTGCCAGTGAGACAGTAGCATCCGCGCTATCCACTTTGTGTACGAGCAGACTGCCAACCGCTTTGGCATTAGTCAGTGTGATCTTAAATGGACCGGATTGTTGATTGGTCGCATCGATCGTCACCGAATGTACGGTAGGATCAAGCACATAACCTGTTGGAGCGGTAACTTCTTGCAAATTGTACGTGCCGTACGGAAGGTTCGTAAACAGCGCATCCCCTTGTGCGTACGTAGCCACGGTCACAGACGGACGCAAACCCGCACTGTCTTGTAGTTTAAATACCGCACCTGCCAATGAGACAGTAGCATCCGCGCTATCGACTTTGTGTACGAGCAGACTGCCAACCGCTTTCGTATTGGTCAGTGTGATCGTAAGCGCACCGGATTGCTGGCTTGCTGCATCAATCTTCACTGTACGCACAGTAGGGTCAAGTGCATAACCTGAAGGAGCAGTAATCTCCTTCAAGGAGTACGTACCATACAGAAGGTTCGTAAACAACGCTCGTCCTTGTGCGTCCGTTGTCAATTGTACAGGTTTACGCAAACCTGCGCTGTCTTGCAGTTGGAATACCGCGCCTGCCAATGTGACAGAAGCATCCGCGCTATCCACTTTGTTCAGGAGCAAATTGCCGACTGCACCCGAGCCTGTACCGCTAGCGGACGAAATGCGAACGATAATGTCTTTGCTCGTTTTCACCGTTCCGGTCGTAACGCCATTACCGGTGAATTGCACACTGTTGCTAACTGTCGCCCGATCGGCGGCAGTAATCAGTGTTGAATATTTAAGCACATAAGGCGATTGAATCGGATTGTTAAAAGATAGTTCAAATTTCTCCGGTGTGCCCGGAATGACAGACAATTTATAGTCTGTCCCTTGAACGGCTTCAGCGCCACGAGTCAATGAGCCATCTGCGGCTACTGTAGCGGCATACAGATGAAATGAATTCGTGAGCAAAATCTGATTCGGTGTTGGCGTGTCCAAAATTTTGGCATTTTCCACATACGATTGTCCGGCATTAATGTTAATCGTCCAATCGATGTTGCCGCCATTTTGTACACCCGATTTGCTTACATACTCGCCGCCATTAGGAATATTCACATTAGCTGACCATGAATAATTGCCTTCATTAGCTTTGAGCGTTGCGGTATTGCTTACACTTTTCGGAATAACCTGTCCGTTCAGTGTTGTTTTGAATGTGATCCAGTACGCGGAGTTGATTGGATTAGCAAAACTTACCTGTACAGTTCCGCCATTCGTTCCAACCGCTGGTGTTGTTGCCGTATACGCGGATGGATTGACGACTGCACCTTGCTGAACACCATTCCACCAGCCAAGCAATGTCATATTATATACGCCAAGCGAACCTGGCACATACGTTTGTCCTGCTTGAATCGCGTCGCTCAGCACCGCATTGGTCAGCGTCTTGTTGTTGTAATTCATTTTGATAACCCAGGTAATTTCCTTCGTTACCGCATTGTACGAGCCTTCTTTGGCACCGTTATGCACAGTCAGATCATCCGGCCAGAAGCGAGCTTCGCTTGGGATGGTCATCGTTTTGCCATTTTCGGTCCAGTACAAAGCAGCGACGTTTTGATAAGACAGATCGGACTTAGCCTTTTTCCAATCTTCGTTAAATGTAGTTCGATACGTAATAGTCAGTGGTTCGGTTGGCGGCTGATTAAAGGTAATTTTGAAGCCTGCACGAACATCCGTTACCGACACGGTATAATTACCGGACGGATAATCACTGCCATCCGCTCTGCTCACTTTTAACGAAGTAGGCAGAAGTTCAAGCCCACCATTCGGGAATTGATCTTCGATGATGGTGTTTTGTAATGCTTGTTTCTGACTGTTAAAAGTCAGCTTCCAACTAGCGGTTTTATCGATATAGTTGGCATCAGTCAAATCTTTTTTGAACGTAAGACCTTTGAGTGTTTGGCTAGCTGTAGCACTAGTACCGTTTGCCGTCACTTTATTAGTAACTGTTCCGTTCTGAATGATCTGTCCGACCGGCGTCGTACTGTATTTGATCGTGTAGGATGATTGAACATCCTTCGCAAATTGCAGATTGAAGCCGGTAATACCATTTTGCGGAGCGACTGCAGTTACCGTGTAGTCCGTGCCTTCGGTCAGCACATTGTTGTTGCTGTCATACACTTTGATCGAACCGTTGACGAGTTGTTGTGTGCTATCGAAGCGGTCTTGCAATACAGCTTGAGTTTGCGAAATCTGCTGCTTGTTCAAGTTGTAACCGATTGACCAGTTAATCGTTCCGGTAGTCGCGTCATAGCTTTCAACCTTTTTACTCAAAATCTGCTTTCGCACCGTAACTTGAGCATCAGCGGTAACAGTGCCGCTGTTGCTACTCAAGCTTGCCGTATTTTTGAATATGGACTGTGTGTTGTCCGTGATGGTCGTCGCGTACGTCACACGGTAAGCAGAGCGAGTAGAACTGTCAAACGATAGTTTGAACTGGCTATCGTCTGCTGTCAGCGTATACCCGGAACTAAGCTGGGAACCGGCAGTTTTGCTGCCATCGACATTTACAGTGAGCGCATAGACCTTAACACTGGACGGGTCAAGCTTAAGTCCAGTCATCATCGGATCGCTCAGAACCGCATTAGTTAGCATTTCGTTCGTCGCGTTTACGTCAACTGTCCAGTTAATTTGGCTGGTGCTCATCAATCTGCCGTATTTGCTAAGCGCAGCAGCTTGGTTTGGCTTCAAATAGATCACGATAAACTGTGAGCTGTCGCCAAGCGGCACCGGAATTTTCACTTCGGTGCTGCCGCTAACCGTTTGCTGACTCAGAGAAGTACGGAACTGCATCGTGCCATGAATGTCTGAATAATGCTCTATCGTAGAGTTGAAAGTGACCGTAACATGGCCGCTTTGCGTAGCGTTAAAGCTACCTACAGATAGATTGCCAAAATCAAGCGATACATTGTTAATATCATTGTAAAGCGTGAAATTGGACGGCAGATCGAATTCAAATGTCGATCCGGCTTTGTAAGAACCATCGTCCGGCAATGCCCACTTGTAGTTCAGGTTGAGCGGTGCATTCGGGTCAATTGCTGCCCCTGTGCCGTCGCCTTTGATCACATTGCCATTTGCATCCGTCAAATAAGCATCCGTTAAAATGCTCTTTTGGGCGGTTGAAGTGGAAGCGGCTGGAGCGACAGCGGACTGCGCCAGTAATGCAGGATCAACGGTCTGTGTAGTCGTGGGAGTTGTCGTTACAACCGTACTTGCAGGCGTTGTCGTGCTAGTTCCACCAGCGGCATTAGGATCAGAAGTCGTCGAAGTACCGGAATTCGGCGCAGTGCCCGAATTGGTTGAAGTACCCGAGCCAGTTGATCCATTACCATAGGTGTTGGATTGTACGGTTGGTGAAGCTGGATTGCCTGATGAGCTGGTGCTGCTGTTCGTCGTGTTAGAAGTGGTGCCTGTATTGCTAGTGCTGGCAGTATTGTCTGCAGCATGCGCCAGTGGTATAGCGGCCGTGGTCATCAGTAAAACGAGGACCAGTGTGAGTACACTAAGTCTCTTGAACAAAAACCTTGCAACCCCTCTCTTCGTAGTATCCTGCCGTGGTCAACTTAACTGCTTCGCCTCATCCTCTATCGCTACGGCCGCGGCGATAAGAAAAATGAGAGTGAACGATTTAACTTTTCTACTAAACTGTAACCGGTTATGATACAACAGTAGCGAGATAAGTTAAATAATGTAAGGTGACAGTTTGATTATACTCTATTTGGATTATTCCGGGCAGATACTAAGTAATGAATTTAGTAAATAATTGTTAGTGATTAAGTAGTTTGACGCTTAATAGGGTACTAAGAGTAGTGATGTCATTGGTAACTGCAATAGTTAATTATAAAGCATATGTTTACGTACCAAATGGATCGTGCCAACGGATCATCCAGACAAAAAGCATTGTTATGACTCGAATTCGGCCGCTTTAATAAATAAAAGATCGAGTGGGATAACAGCACTCGATGAGTATACAATATTTTTCAAATATATCCAATTATTACATAGTCCCAATGATTCATACACTATTCCCCGGCCGCATGAACTAATAAAACAATTTTATTAATGGTGAAACATGGGAAAAAATATACATTTATCCTCAAAAGTAAAGTTCTTCTTGCCTATATTGTGTACAGTTTGTTGAATAGTTAACGAGCATGAGCGACGATTCGTTCAGTTGCAGGTTTGGACAGACCTGTGTTTGGGGTATAAGGTCATATGAGCGATGCAGCATGTTTCCGAATACGGACATTACTAGCGAGAGGAGCTTTTTCTAATGAACAATCGATTATGGATGGGAACTGCGGCGGCGGTTCTGTTGTCAGGCGTGCTTGCCGGATGCGGAAGCACCAATACAAATGAAAGTCAGAGCAGTGATCCAACAGCGTCCGTGCAAAGCGCAAGTGAGGCGAAGCCGGACGACACTGGACAGGCGAATACGAATGCACAAACATTGGAAGGCGACTTCCGTCAATATTCCACCGATCCGAATAAAGACAATTCAAGTTCGGATTATAATGTGGTCGGCAAATATGTATCCGAAAATGGCGATACGATGACGCTTGATGTGAATGGCAATCAGCTCGTCATTCCGAAAAGTAATTCATATGAACCAGCAGCCGATTTACCGACATCGGTCGATTTGCCCGGTAAGCAAATCAGTGTAACTTTAAATGCGCAAGATAGTACGATCGCTACCGCACAGCTTGCCAAAGACGCGGACGATATGGACAATTCACAGCGCGATATGGTCGGACAATTCGTATCTGAGACCGCTACCCAAGTAACGATCAAACAAGGTACAGATGAGAAAACGTACAAAAAAGCAGCCGATTTTGAAGGCACTGACGGCCCAGCCAATGAGCGTGCAGTAGGTACAACCGTACGCTTGGATTTGGATAAAGACGGCAATGTCGTGCGTGTGCGTGGCGAATATCAGGATGGCAGTAGTGTAGGCGATTAAGCCATTGCGACTAACATTTACTATGCTATACCGTGGCGCGCTAGTGCTAAGGCGAACGATGCACTATGAAACGGCTATTACCGCGTTTTATAACGACAAGCGCTGGCTATACTGAATATACGCTCAAACGACAAACGATAGCTGTTGCCCAAAGAAAAAGCCATCACTACACCGAATGCGAGAATTCGCATATAACGGTGCAGCGATGGCTTTTTATTATACAACGTACGGGCATTACAGCTCGTGGACATCCGGTCATTTAGTTATGCGCTGTATAGGTTAGCGATTGATAGCATGTTGACGCCATATTCATAGGTGTATAAAAACGGCTTAATTAGCTGCTAGTACCTTGACCGAGAATAATTTAAGTGTTGAAGCTGGAACAAGCTATTATTTATCAGGATTACAGTGCATGGTCAAAATTAACATTTAACTTGGACAAGCTACTAGTAGCTTGTCTCAAATACATTGACGGTTTGTCGATCTAACAATGGGTTGGTGCTAAATCGATTTAGGGACGTTTAAACAAAATTTTCATTTGAGACAGCCTACTAGGATACCATCTTATCGATCAACGGAGCTAACATAAGGCATGATAACTAAATGACTACCAGGACAAACTAAAATCAAGATCAAGTTAAATTTTAACTTAGCTGGTGTGCTGACGGTCTGATCTATAACAGCTTAAGCGAGCTTTAAAATTCAAATTTATCTCAGTCGAAGTATTGCGGCTTAAACGTGCCCTGTTAAACGTTTAGATCGCTTCCAGCAAAATAGCAGCGAATTGCTCCAAAAATTGCTGGTCTTGCTCATCAAAACGGTTTTTAAGCGGGCTATCGATATCGATTACACCAATCAGCTCATCGCCACGGACAAGCGGAACGACGATCTCGCTGTTGGAAGCCGCATCACAGGCGATATGACCCGGAAATTCATGCACATCTGCGATCAGCAATGTGCGACGCTCGGCGGCAGCCGTTCCGCACACCCCTTTGCCGAGCGGAATGCGAATACATGCCGGCAAACCTTGAAAAGGACCTAATACAAGCTCAGTGCCATCATACAAATAAAATCCAGTCCAGTTCGTATCGTGTAGAAACTGCTTCAACAGCGCAGCGGCGTTGGATAGATTAGCAATGCGGTCGCTTTCGTCATAAATTAGCCCTTTAAGCTGGCTAAGTGCAGTTGCATATTGCTGCTCACGGGAGCCGCTATACGTTATATTTTCAAACATGGAGATCACCTTTTTCATTTAAATTTAGCGCTGCTAGCGGGTTTATTCGCTTGGTTACATACACCAACTAGTATACCGCTGCATCGTTGTTTTGCAAATGCGAAGTGACCAAAATTGGCGGTATGAAGGCGATTCGGCTGACTTATGATGTAAGGTAAAATTTGGAATAAGCGATAGAAATATGTTTACCTGTCAGGCGAGGAGGGTAAGTACAGCTTGAATCAAATCGGTTTACGGTTATTTATACGTTTATTCAGCTCCATATCAACGGGTCGATTGGAAGGAGAAAAACGGATATGCATGCAGAAGTACAAAATTTATTCATTCGGATTCATATGCTGCATCAGGCGAATCAACATAAATTAACGATTGCTGATATGCAGCCTGTGCTGGAAAATTGGGGGTATCGTGTAGGTGATCGCGAGGTCAAGCAGCAGCTTGAACATTTGACCGCCGAAAATATGCTAACTGTGAGCGGTGAAGAATACCGTATTACCGGTACCGGTATCGGCGAACTGCGCGAAATTCGCAAACGTCTTGCCATGCTGTGCGGTGAAGTCGTGCCAGCAAATACCGGCAATGCGCCAGAACGTGCTCGTTCTTCCAAGCCCCAATCTTCCGTCGTCGTTTAAGTGTCTGTCGGATGCAGACTGAAGTGTAACAGCGTCTGTTGTCGGACAGACTGTCTTCCTATGCGCTGCCACTGCAAAGGGCATAACGTTACATAATGTGGTTGGTATTCACGCTGGCAAGTCGCCGGTATTCGTTCCATAAGGGCGGGTACCGGTTTTTGGTATTTGTGCGCGCATTTTTTGGGTGTCTATGGGGGGATTTACAGTTTGTCGATCTAACCAGCGCTTGAGTATGCTTACATGCTATGTGCTCATGGTCGATTTCACTATTGATTGTTCGCCTTGTCCGGGTATCTATTGCGTAAATGCCAGGCATGCGGTATTCTAACACCGATTGTTGCGTACAGGGAGTGAGCAAGCTTGGATTCACAAAAACATAGATGGTTATACCGCATAGACCCATTAACCAAAATCGTACTGCTATTATATGTATCGGTGCTAGCTGTGCATATTGGGCATGCTTTGCCGCAGTTTGTACTGTTTGCCGTCGTATGGCTGGCGATATGGTGGGGATCAGGACAGTTGATCGGTCGTCCGCTATTCAAATTGCTGCTCGTGATCGGTATTCCTTATTTTGTATTATCATTATTGTCGGTTCGCAGTGGGGTCGTATTGTGGCAAACCGGTGCGTTGCAAATGACTTCCGGCGGTTTGGATTATGGGGCGGTGATGACATTGCGCATTTTCATCCTGTGCATGACGTCTGCGGCATTATCGCTCACTACCGATTATCAGGAACTCGTCAGTGCGCTTGTGCAGCAGCTCAAGGTGCCGTATCGATTTGCCTATGGGTTAGCATTGGCACTAACGTTTTTGCCATTGTTACGTGAGGAAGCAAAGCTTGCGCTGGCAGCACGTACATTACGTGGTCAGCGTCGTGGACGTGGCTTGGAGGCAATGCGGCAACAGCGTGAGTATTTCGACTCTGTATTTACTGGAGCAGTGCGCCGGATTCAGCATATTGCTGGAGCGATGGATGCGAAGGGGTTTGGTGCGTATCCGGAGCGTACGTTTTATCGTCCATTTGTGCTTCCCGCAGCAGCGCTACCGACGATGCTGATCGGTCTGCTCTTGACGATCATGGCATGTATTATACTGTAACTCGGAAAAAAGAGATTGACTTCTTTTAATTGTTAACCTAAATTATAATTCGTGGTTAACAATATCGGTATGTTATAGGGCATGCCACAAGGAGAGAATGTATGAGTACCCCAATTCAGAACACAATGAACAAAACATTTCAAGCGTTCACAACGATGGACATCGTACTAATGGCATTGCTCGCTACAGCCAATGCGGTAATGACGATGTATATGTCCGGGGTGAATCAATTGCTTAGCAGTCTGGGCGGACCGATTCTCACCTCGACGATTACCGGATTGTATATGGTATATGGACTGCTCGCTTATTATATTATTCGCAAGCCAGGCACAGCGGTCATTACGTATGCGCTTGGTGCGCTTGTGCAAAGCTTTGTCGGCACATCATACGGCATCATTTCGGCGCTGGCGGCGGCGGTATGTTATATGGTAATTGCAGAGATTATTTTTGCGGTGCTGCGTTATCGTAGCTGGTCTCCGGCGGTAATGATGCTCGTTGGTGGTGCGATGGTACCGATCTGGTTTGTCGTAGCGATTCAGTTGTTTGGTTATAGCAAATTCGGCTTTGCTGTACTAGCGATTGCTATGGTTGTACGCATAATAAGCGGTATGTTGCTCTGTGGCTTGCTGACCGTTGGGCTGGCACGGGCACTCGGTAAAACAGGGCTGTTACGCCGTTTTGCAGCATTTTCCAATGGACGTTAAACGTGCTCTATCGTCGACGACGGCAGCGCTATCGCAACCGGCAATTTTATTAAAAGAGGTACAATATACACATGAGGGAGCGACCGCACCGACAATTCAAGCACTGTCGTTGACCGTTGCGGCAGGCGAATGGGTCGCGATGATCGGAGCGAGCGGTAGCGGCAAATCTACTGTATGCCGCCTCATCAACGGACAGTTTCCACGCATTGCCGGCGGACAGCGTGATGGGGTCGTGCATGTGCATGGATTCGATCCTGCATTGGCACATCCCAGTGAGCTGGTGGACGTGCTCGGCACGCTCGGGCAAGACCCGGATGCCGAGCTGGTCGTAGGCACGGTGGAGGATGAGCTGGCGTTTGGACCGGAAAATTTGCGTTTGTGTGCTGACGAGATCGGCAAACGAATCGATCGCCTGACCGCTGAGCTAGAATTGGAACATGTGCGCTCACAGGCGGTGCATCGTTTGTCTGGCGGACAGCGGCAACGCACTGCACTGGCGGCGGTGTTGGCGATGGAACCGGAATTGCTCCTGCTGGATGAACCAGCGGCAAGTCTTGATCCCGCTGGTAGACAGCGTGTGGCAAAAATGATCTCGCGTTGGCATGATCACGGCAACACGCTTGTTACCGCATCGGCACGCTGGGACGAACTGGCAGATGCAGCAGATCGGGTCATCGTATTGCATGCGGGGAAAATAGTGCTGGATGGTGTGCCATCCGCTATACGAGCGCAGCATACGGCATTGTTGGAACAGCTATTTATTTTGCCTATGGGAAATGGTTTTAATGAAACGCTGCTTATCGAAACAACATCCAGTGAAACATTATCTATGGAAACAGCTTTTCCTCACATAGCTGCTTCTATAGAAGAAACCGTTTCAAAGACGACCGTACAACTAACATCATTAGCAACAGCGCAAGAAACGACTTCAGCAGTAAGGCAACAACCGATGCCAGCGCTAGCAGCGAAAACAGCACCAGCAATCATGCAACAGACAGCTACCGAAATAGCGGGAAAAGCAAAGCGACCACAGCATACGGAGTCACTCCATGCAGAGCCACCACAGGCGATCGCAGAGCTGAGAAATTTAAGTTACACGTATGTCGGTGCACATATGCCAGCGCTTCAGCACATTAATCTAAAGCTATTTCCCGGCGAAATGACACTGTTATGCGGCGCCAACGGCTCCGGCAAAACAACGCTGACCCGCTTGCTGACCGGACTGCTTCAGCCTCCACCAGGTACGATCTACCGTGGCACTCATGATACGACGCGAGATAGATTAGAGCGGCGTGCACAGGATACCGCTTATTTGTTTCAACACCCGGATTACCAGTGGGTGGCGGCAACTGTATGGGAAGAATGTGTATTCGGTCTGCGTGCCGAGCTACGTTTGCGCCGCCGTGATGCATTACCGGAGGCGTACCGGATGCAGGTGGAACAGATGCTGCATCATATCGGTTTGCTAGATCAGCGTGACGCTTCACCGTACAGCCTGAGCGGTGGGCAAAAGCGTCTGCTGGCAGGGGCGGCACAATTTTTGCTGGCACGCCCATTGTACATTTTGGATGAACCTGGCTCGGCAGCGGACTATTTTACGATTACCCGCTTATTGGAGTTATGCCGTGCTGCACTGCGCCGGGGGGCATCGTTGCTCGTGGTTACCCATGAACCGGAGTTGTTCATGAGTGATGCGTCCTGTATTTGTACGTTGGAGCAAGGGAAGATGATTGTGCAGCGGTTATGATGGAATAATGCTAGTACAGATACAAACTACACATCCAAAAGCAAACAGGATGCCCCCAAACAAGCGGGCATCCTTCTTTTACATGCAACTCTGTGACTTACTTACGCATCGACGGTGACAGACGTTCTGCTTCCATACCGAGCTTTTTCAGCAGATAGATCATCTGCTCCTTCTCCTGTACATTCAATCCGCTGAGCGCAAAGTTTAGTCGTTCTTCGTACTTAGGATAAATATCATCCATCATAGCGCGTCCTTGATCGGTCAGTTCGGCATAGATGACGCGGCGGTCGGTTGGGCATGGATGGCGGCGCAGCAAGCCGCCGTGTTCCAGCTTGTCGATCACATACGTCACATTGCCGCTTTGCAGCAGCAGTTTGGCTCCGATCTGCTGAATTGGCTGTGCTCCTTTAAAATACAACACTTCCATCACAGAGAATGCGGTAGAGTTAAAACCTTCAATTTTGCTTCCGGCAACAGCATGCTCACTTAAGCTTTTAAACGCTTTAGCAAAAACGCGGTACAAGTGCATCGACTGCTCGGTGTGGTTCATAGACATATTGATCATCGTACGGTCACCCTTTCTGTAGCGATTTATAACAGCTTTTAATCTATGGAGGCGAATGTTTAATCATGTGTATGTTCTATCTCTATCTTACCTGCAATTCAAACTAAAAAATGTGTGATTTGTCACAATGCCGAGCATTTTAAATATTAAATTTAAGGATTAAATTGCATGTAAACGGTCTAAAAACGAATTTGAATTTTATCATAAACGAAAACGTATCTTTGGATGAGCTAAATCGCTGCACGCTTGTTGTGGATAAATGAATGACGTTCGATTTTCGTACAGCCGATTTTACTGGAAAATACCTGTGTGCAAGCTGTGTATACACTGTGGAAAAGTGGATAAATGCTGTGGATATCACTGTGTACAAATCGTTAAGGGCAGTTTTAAACTCATTTTTTTGCATAACATCCACAGTTTATACATGGGCTGAGGATAAAATGGCAGTGTATCAACTTTTTATACACATGTATAATTGCATAATTATATTTCACCTCGTGAGTTACAACGTCGCTTTACCGAATTCTATCCTCAGCCTGTGTATAACTTGTTAATAACTTGTGCGTAAGCGTTTAATATCTGGTACTAATTTGTGTATAGGATGTGGGTAAACTAATATTTGCGTTTACAAAACGTTTACATAAAAATTGCACAAATATCCAATCCCGTTAATGTTGACGCGCTAAAGTGGATAACAAGCATTCAAAGCGACCGGCTGCGACCGGGAATAACAAAGTGGGGACAACGACAATGAGAGATGACTTCCTGACAACAGACTATGGAGCAAGTCGCACAGGCTGCGATGAGATTTTGTCCAGCTTCCACGATAGTAATGGACGTGTTCTGATCGCAGCCCATCGCGGCGATTGGAGACATGCACCGGAAAATTCGTTGGCAGCGATCCAATATTCGATCGTGGCGCGTGCTGATCTGATTGAGATTGATGTTCAGCGTACACGGGATGGCGCATTTGTGCTTATGCATGATGAGACGGTAGACCGGATGACCGATGGCAGTGGGACGATTGCCGAGATGACGCTGGCGGAGTTGCGCGCGCTACGTTTACGTCAACATCAGGGCGGTGCAGCGCAATTGCTGACTAATTATACGATTGCTACGTTGGAAGAAGTTATGATTTTGACGCGCAATAAAGTGATGATCAACTTGGACAAATGCTGGGTATGGCGAGACGAAGTTTACCGGGTATTGGAACGGACAGGAACGGTGCAGCAAACATTGTTTAAAAGTACGGCTGAGCCGGATGAAGTGCATCGTTTTATCCACAGTGTGTCGGAAAAGCCGCTGTATATGCATATTTTGGATAGCAGCAATGAGCAGCATGCCGATCAAATGAAGGATATTTGCCGGTATGTGAAGCCACAGGCGGTCGAGATTTGTTTTAAGCATATCGATAGCCCGCTCATTGCAACGGATGTAGTGCGCACGATTCGGCAGCATGGTTGCCGGCTGTGGGTCAATACGATGTGGGATTCGTTATGTGGCGGTCGGTCAGAGCTTGGCGAGGCAGAGCTTCATTGGGAAAGCCATATCGAGCGTGGTTTTAATATGATTCAGACGGATGATACGGAGCAGTTGCGGCGTTATTTGGATGAGTGTGAGCGTACACTTGCGGGAAGCCGGCGTTCAGTGAAGGCAGAATGAAACGAATCGGTTAGTATCATCCCAAAGCAAAGACCTCCATCTTACCACGATGTGGTATTGGAGGTCTTTATTAAATAAGTAGTTTGATATTGCAGAGCAGAGATGTTCTGAGGCTGTAATTCCAGTATTTCTTTCATAAGATGTAGTCAATCAGACATCGAATTTAAGCTGGTCAGCATACTACCCTAACGTCTGCACCGACTCGGCAGCACTGCTGCCTGCGGCATGTCCGGTCGTAAAGGCAGCCGTAATATTGTAGCCGCCAGTATAGCCGTGTATATCGAGCACTTCACCGCAAAAATACAGCCCTGGCATCAGCTTCGATTCCATCGTCTGCGGGTGAATTTCTTTTAAATTTACACCGCCGCCGGTCACAAACGCTTCTTTGATCGACAATGTGCCATGAATAGCGACCGGGAATTGTTTGATCAGACGCGCAAGCTCCATCCATTGTTGTTTTGGAATATGATCGTACGTAATATCGCCGGAAATGCCGGATTTTTGCAACAATAACGGGATGAGGCGTTCAGGTACATAACCTTTGATTACATTTTTTACCGCTTTACGGGATTCCTGTTCCGCTAGTGTTAATGTTTCGCGATACACATCGTCTGTACTGCGATCAGGCAGCAGATCGATCGTCAGTTGCACCGCGTTGACCGGGAACTTTTTGAGCGCTTTGACTACATATTGACTACAGCGCAATGCGGCAGGACCGGAAATGCCAAAATGTGTGAACAGCATATCGCCCTCGTGCATAATCAGCTTTTTGCCTTTTGGATTCCAGACGGTCAACGTGACATTGCGTAGCGACAACCCTTGCAGCTCTTTGCTCTGAATAAATGGCTCTGGTGAAGTGAGTGGTACTTCGGTCGGATACAGTTCGGTAATCGTATGCCCGGCTTGTTCTGCCCACGGATAGCCGTCGCCTTCGGAGCCGGTTTGCGGTACGGATTTGCCACCGACCGCGATAATGACCGCTTTGCTACGAATCCGTTCACCAGAGCGCAGCCGTACGCCAGCGGCAGTACCGTGTTCGTACAACACTTCCGCCACCGGGCTATTCGTGCGAATGTCCACACCTTGCGCACGTACACGACTTACTAGCGCGTCGACGACCGTCTTCGCTTTGTCCGATACAGGAAACATACGCCCATGATCTTCCTCTTTCAAAGCAATACCCATCTGTTCAAAAAAGCGCATAATGTCCAAATTGCTAAAATTCGCCAGCGCACTGTACAAAAAGCGTCCGTTACCCGGAATGTATTTGATTAACTCGTCGATTTCTTTTGCATTTGTTACATTACAGCGTCCACCACCGGAAATGCCCAGCTTGCGTCCAAGCTTATCGCCTTTATCGACAAGCAGTACACGCGCGCCATGCTCACTTGCCGCCACACTTGCCATTAGACCGGCGGAACCGCCACCGATCACAATAATATCGTATTTCAAACGTAATCGTTCCTTTATATGCATAATATGAAGACTATCCTTATAGTATACCATGAACGCTGTATAGTCAGGTCTCGATTTGCGCATCCGACAAAATGATTGCTATATTTTGTCGGATTTATCGACTGTTTGTCGTTGAAATCGTTTATACTGAACAGTAACGTGGTATTAGAAAATGAATTGGAAATATTGGTATAGCGACTATATATTGTAATGACAAGCAGGCTATGCTTTAATCGAAATAGGACAGAGACTGAGGGAGGGGCGCATCATTATTATCGCTGTCAAGGAAATCCTACTGCAAATGCTGACTGTAGGTTCCTCCGTATTCGTATTTTCGGCTGTTGTCGAGCGCAGTGGTAACGACTCCTTACATTATGGTCGTTTGGCTTGGCGCGGATTTGCTCCAGTGCTCCTCATCTCGTTTGCATGCAGTATCGTGATCGGTTGGATTTTGACGTTGTATAGTGCGATCGACACGCAGATTTCGCTAGGTGTAATTTCATTTATTGTTGGAGTGTTGTATATAGGTGCCCGTCGTGGGCTATTGTTATTGTTGCTCGGAGTCGCGATGTATTGGTTATTCACGGCAGAGCATAATGTACCGGATTTGTTCATTCAGACCGGCTTGTTATTGTATCCGCTTGCGGGTTGGTGTGCACCGTCATTTCAGCGTGCTTCGTTACGCGGAAAACGGATGATCGTAATGCTGCTCATTTTGATCGGTGCGTTAATTGGAATCATTATGCTGTTAGTAGAACATCGGCTTCAGCATATGAGTAGCATGTGGGGATTAATTGTGCTTATTATAGTAGCAGGTATGATCGTCGGCGATTATTGTGTGCAGGCGATTGAGCGCGTGATTGAGCGCAAGCAGACTAGCCGTCAGATGATGGAGCTATCCAATCGTGTCATGCTAGAAGCGGAGAAATTGCGCCAGTTAATGAATGTGGCGCCGATGATGATTACAGCGATTGATGCAAACGGATGCATTACCGCGATTAATGATGCTGCACTTACCCAGCTTCGGCGGGCAGTGCCCAATTTGACGCGTGAACACATTAGCGACGTCTGCTTGCTTGAGATGAAAGGGTCACAGCTAACGGAAGGAATGGTCGGTACACTGCGGATGATTGAACGTTCGCGGCAAAGTTTGACGACTACGAGCGAGATTTTGCGGCTAGACTATGCGATTGTATATATGAATGTGGCACCGTTATTTTATGAAGCCGACGGTAAATTGACCGGATTTGTAATCGTCGGGCAGGATGTGACCGAGGTGGAGCAACTGCGCAGCGAGCTGAATCATGTGGAACAGCTCAGTCTCGTTGGCAAAATGGCAGCCAGCATCACACACGAAATTCGCAATCCGATGGCGGTCGTACGTGGCTTTTTGCAATTGATGAAAGAGAAAAGCCCGGCATCACTTGATCATTATTACAGAATCGTGATGGAGGAGTTGGATCGTGCGAACAGCATCATTAACGACTTTTTGTCACTTGCTCAGAACCGGATTGTCGAAAAAGAGCCTGGTGATCTGAACGCCGTGATTCAGGAGTTGTTGCCGTTATTGTGGGCGGATGCCAATCTGCGCGGGCAATCGATCGTATTCCGTCCCTATGAGGCGTTGCCGCAACTATATATGAATTCCAGAGAGATCAAGCAATTGATTCTAAATCTAGTGCGCAACGGAATGGAAGCGATGGATGGTAGTGGGGAGATGACGATCGAAACCGAGCTGGTTAACGAGCAAGTCGTGATGCGAATCACAGATACCGGTCCCGGCATTTCCGCAGATCGGATCGACAAGCTATTTGAACCATTTTATACGACCAAATCGAAAGGAACCGGGCTAGGATTGTCGTTATGTTTGAGCATTGCGGAGCGGCATCATGGCAGGATTAACGTCGATTCGGTTGAAGGCAAAGGCACGACCTTTTCGGTTATTTTTGAGCAGGTTGATGTGCAGGTGCAAACGGTCAATCGTTTGGCAAAGAAGCAATCATAAAGCGGTTTTTTATCGCAAATCGCCACTTCGGCGGTGGCATTATGGCTGAACCTGTGTATAATAGAAGTAATGCTTATGAAAAGTAAGGAGTGAACTTCAATGTCAATGTCATTTGATCAATATATGCGCGATATGGTACAACCTATGCGTGACGAGTTAACCAGCATCGGTATTCAAGAGCTGCGTACACCGGAAGAAGTACAGGAAAGTCTGGATAACGCCAAAGGAACAACGTTGATCGTCATTAACTCCGTTTGTGGCTGTGCGGCAGGTCAATGCCGTCCAGGTGTAGCGCATGCGCTGCAAAGCGATGTGAAGCCTGACAATCTGTATACTGTATTTGCCGGTCAAGATAAAGAAGCAACTGCGAAAGCGCGTGAATATTTTGCACCGTATCCGCCATCTTCCCCATCGATCGCACTGCTCAAAGACGGCGAACTCGTTCATTTTATCGAGCGTCATCAAATCGAGAATCATTCCGCAGAAGATATCTCGATCGCACTGCATGATGCGTTTGAAAAATATTGCCTGTAATCGTTAGCCAGCCTTGAATCCTGCAACTGTCACTTCATGTGATGTTGCAGGATTTGCTTGTTTATGGGTATATATAAAGAGGAACGTTCAGAACAGTAGAAGGAGTGGATGACAGTTATGAGTATGCAGCAGCAAATTATTGACGATCTGAAAGTAAAGCCGACGATTGATCCGGCAGCGGAAATTCGCAAACGGGTGGATTTTCTGAAATCATACATCGAGAAGTCCGGTTCGCAAGGTTTGCTAATCGCGATTAGCGGCGGCATTGATAGCGCGGTAGCGACAGGGTTATGCAAACAGGCAACCGATGAGCTGACCGCGGAAAAGGGCACTGAATACAAAACGGTCGGCGTATTCCAGCCATACAGCACACAGTCCGATATCGAAGATAGCTACGCGGTTGCCGAAGCATTCAAGCTGACATATAAAGTGGAAACGAATGTGCACAAAGCGGTTGACGCGATTGAACAAACGGTGAACAGCGTTATGCCACAGCTGGAACAAGACGCCATCAGCCCGCAAGCCAAAGGTAATATTAAAGCGAGAACACGTATGGTCGTACAATATGCGATTGCCAATTCACTCAATCTGCTCGTTGTCGGTACAGATCATGCGTCCGAAGCGATTACCGGTTTCTTTACTAAATACGGCGACGGCGCGGTCGATATTACGCCGCTGAGCACGCTCGATAAACGTCAAGTACGCGAATTGGCTGCCCATTTGAGCGTACCGCAATCGGTATTGGACAAAGCACCATCTGCCGGTCTATGGGAAAATCAAACAGACGAGTCGGAGTTGGGCATTACGTATGCGGATAACTGCGATTATTTGGAAGGCAAATCGGTTGCCCCTGAAGTGGCAGAGCGTCTGGAAAGTTATTACAAACGTACCGCACACAAACGCGATCCGATTCCAGGCATTTAATCATCGGCAGCGATCATCCTCGCAACATAACAGGATGGATCGCCACGGAAGTCAATGGACGCATAATTTAATAAGACGGCAGCAATCGTTCAGTAGATTGCGCCGTCTTATTTGCACTGTAAACGGTGTGCATTTGAACATAAACCTAGTACCTTGACTGCTTTCAATATTGGATTTCAATTCGCTGCATATCCTGATTTATAAAGGGAATCTGTGCAGCATCAACCTATATAATTAAAACGGTCAGAGTACTAGTGACTTGTCTCAAATGAAAATTGTGTTTAAACGCACCTAAATCGATTCAGTACCAAGCGATGTGTACATGTACTTGAGACAAGCTACTAGTCATGAAGCGATGATTGGATGGACAGACTGTAAATGTAATGAAGACAAGTTAGCAGCCTTGTTTCGGGATGAACGAGCATATCGTTGATGAAATGCAGAACACAGTCGTCATATTGGATAAACTGCTCAATCCCATCGCTTGTTGCAAAGGAAGGCAAATATGCTGTTACAGCGCCTACCTCGACTAACCGCAGATTGACAGCAAGCAATTTGGTACAATAGATCATATGCGCAATGTAGGGGCAAATACACATATATACAGGTCGGGAGGTCACAGATTGATCTATGGAATAGGGCATGATGTGCTTGAAATCGAGCGCGTGGCAGCGATTTTGCAGCGTCCGCATGGTGAGCGCTTTATGGCGCGCGTACTGACCGCCGCTGAATGGGACATTGCCCGTAGGCGAGCTGCGCGGCAAGTGGAATTTGTGTCCGGGCGCTTTGCCGCCAAAGAAGCGATTACGAAAGCATTTGGCTGTGGAATCGGCAAAATGATCGGCTTTGACGATATCGAGATTTTACCAGATCGACTCGGCAAGCCGAATGTCGTATTATCAGATGCCGCATGGCAGCGTCTCGGTCTGCAATCAGATCAGCGCTCGTACCGTGTGCATTTGAGCATTTCCCATCAGCCGCATATGGCAGCAGCGTTTGCGGTAGTGGAGCGTTTGGACAGAAATGGAAATGATCTGCCATAGGGATGAAGCGATGTACAAGCGGTATGGAAGCTCGTAAGCGGTAGTCATCGAGCTGGAGCAATATCGACAAAGAAGTAATAAACGAAAACTAATATTTAATATCGCTAACTTACTATTACTCTGTCTCAAATAAAAATCAGGTTCACACATACCTAAACGCGTTCATTGTCAAGCAATTATGAACTAGGTATACCGTAAATGTATTTGAGACAAGATACTATTACCTTGACTGCTTTCAATATTGGCTTTGAATCCATAATCTCTCGTTATTTATAGCGGTAATCTGCATGATTTTAAATTATATATTTAAAGCGGTCAGAGTATTATTATTTTATACTTCGAACAAGTTAAATGTTAATGTTGATTGTGTGCTGAAATCGCTATATTTCAAAACTTAAAGCAGCTTCAAAATTCACATTAATCTCGGTCAAGATAATATTAATTATCTCCATTAAAATTCAGATGTGAACGTATTTAAACGTGTTCCTAATTAAGCGATCATAAGCTAAGCAGAGCCCAAATTAAATTGAGACAAGACACTATACGTGTGAACGAACGATAGGCATAGATGGGATGCATGACAAAGGAGCTGGAGTATGTCCAACGATATAAATGATAAACAGGAAGCGAAACGTTATTTTAGCCGCGAGCTGCTGGCGTGGTATGACGAACATAAGCGTGATCTGCCGTGGCGCCGTAGCCGTAATCCGTATCATATTTGGATATCGGAAATTATGTTGCAGCAAACGAGAGTCGATACGGTTATACCGTACTTTTTGCGGTTTACCAAGCGCTTTCCGACCGTAGAATCGCTTGCTGAGGCACCGGAGGAAGATGTGCTGAAGCATTGGGAAGGGTTAGGTTATTATTCGCGCGCCCGTAACATTCAGGCGGCAGCTAAGCAAGTAGTGGAGCGGCATGGCGGCATCGTGCCAGATACGCCGGAGGAGATATCAGCGCTCAAAGGCATCGGGCCGTATACAGCGGGAGCGGTGCTAAGCATCGCTTACAATGTGCCGGTTCCGGCGGTGGATGGCAATGTGATGCGCGTGCTATCACGTTATTTTTGCCTGAGCGATGATATCGCCAAAAACGCTACCCGTGTCAAAATGGAAAAGCTAGCTGGTGAGTTAATTCCTACCGGTCGTGCTTCCGACTTTAACCAGGCGTTGATGGAGCTAGGTGCGCTCGTCTGTACACCGAAATCGCCGCATTGTCTAACGTGTCCGGTAATGAAACATTGCGAAGGACGTATGAACGGCATGGAGGAACAATTGCCGATCAAAACGAAAGCAAAGCCACCGCGTCCGGAGTATCGTCTGCTGGCAGTTATTGAAGGTCAAGGCGAACATGCCGGCAAAGTGCTCATTCGTCAACGTCCAGCGACCGGTCTGCTAGCACGGATGTGGGAGCTGCCGCATGTGCTGGCATCTGATGCGAAAAAGGCAGGTGCCGGAGCGGAATTGTCCGAAACGGCAGCGATGGAGCGGCTTGGTCATGTGCTGGAAACAGAAGGGGTAGAAGTGCGTCCGCAGCTGGAATGGATGAGTGCTGAGCATACATTTAGCCATATTCAGTGGTATATGCGTGTATTCCGTTGTACGGAGGCAGGGCAGGATCGCCAAGCGGCACTTGCACGTCAGTGTCATAAGGGCGCAGGCGACTTCACGCGCACCGATGACGTTCAAAATACAGCTGTTGCTAAAGGGGAACATGCCGGCAAAGTGGCACATAAGCGTGTTGGCACGTTTGACAATCCACATGATCGCGATGAGGCTGCACTACCGATGTCAGCCAACAAGCATGAGCAACAGGTCGAGCAAGGCATGTTTGATCTGCGACTAAGCGGAGCGACGCCGGAAGTGATGACACGCATTCGTCAGCAGCTCGCTGCAAGTGCGATTGCGGATACGCTAGAGCCAATTGAACACGTTGCCGAGCAGCCGGAAACGTATGCGGCAGTGCCAGGTACACTGCTAGGTGAAGCGTTTGCGTACGATTATCGGTGGATTAGTGCCGACGATATGGGAAAGTATGCGTTCCCGAATTTGTTTTTGAAAATATTGCAGCAGTACTTTGGCATTAAACGGGCGTAGTATAAATAAAGACTAAGTTAAATTTAAATGTTGATTATGTGCTGCGATCGTTATAAATAAGAGCTTGAGCCATCTTCAAAAATCCAATCAATCTCGGTTAAGCTAGTATTAGCTTGTCTCAGATACATGTATAGTGTGTCTATCTCATCATCGCTTGATCATGAATATACTCAGATACGTTCGAACTTGATGTTTACTTGAGACAGCTTATTAGGTGGTGTCTTCAAACGGCTTCATAGACAGTTCGATGCGTTTATTCATTAGATTACGCTTGTATACGCAGCCCAACTCACTTAAAACGCGACCCACTTGAATAATAAAATGACAAGGCTGAAGGTTTGAAGACACTGCCTAGTAGCTCGTCTCAAGTACATTTACAGTTTGTCGATCTAACCATCGCTTGATGATGAATCGGTTAACGTACGTTCAAACACAATTTTCATTTGAGATATCTTACTAGTAGCTTGTCTCAAATACATTGACGGTTTGTCGATCTAACCATTGCTTGATGATGAATAGGTTAAGGTACGTTCAAACACAATTTCCATTTGAGACAGCCTACTAGTACGCTGACCGCTTTAAATATATAGTTTTCTCTTGCCTAGATTTCCACTATGCATAAGAAAGATCGCGGATGTACAGTCCATATTCAAAGCAGTCAATGTCGTAGCATTGGTGGAGACAACCTACTAATAGCAACCAGTATGTATTTGACCGTCAGGAGGGAAGCAGTCATGTCCAGAACGATTGCAATGGTAAAAGGAACGATATGGGCGCCGGAGTGGAAATCGTATAATGACCGTCATACCGGCATACGTGTGCATCAATTGACCGATTATCGCGGACATAGCCGATTGCCGTATTTTACGGAAAAGAGTTTGTACGATGGCGGCAAGCGGCTGTTGTTCATTTCAGATCGTGATAATAGTGCCAACCTGTTTTCGATCCAGCTAGAGACCGGTGAAATGACCCAGCTTACGACCTATACTGGCAATGACGATCTGGATGTGGCATTAACGCCGGATGAGCAATATGCGATCGTTTCCGATGGCAACATCGTTCGTGCACTGCATTTGACCCATTTTCGTGAGCGGATCAAATTTCGCTGCCCGCCTGATCATGTGCTTAGCAATATAACCTGTACAGCGGACGGACAAAGCATTCTCGTCTGTGTATGCGAAGATTTGTCCGGTCAGATCGATACCGATCTTGGCAACGGATATGTAGGGCATGAGCAATGGATGGAGGCGAAGCCGCTTAGCCGGATTATGCAGATTAACCTGAACACCGGTCAGGCGCGTGAAATGTATCGGGAGCATCGTTTTATTACACATTTGAACGCTTCGCCGCGTCTGCCGTGGCTGGCTACATTTTGCCAGGAAGGGCCGTGGCATCTGGTGGAGCAGCGCATATGGGGCATCGATTTGCGCGATGGGCGTGTATGGCGGATTCGCCCACGGTTAATGGCGGGGGAGTCGGTTGGACATGAATGCTTTTTGCCGGATGGGGAACGGATCGGTTATCATGGCATACGTGCGGATGGAAGCAGCTTTTTCGGGCGGATTCGGTATGATAATACAAGTATGGAGGAATGGGAAATGCCGTTTGCGACATGGCATTTATATCAAAATGAACAGCTCGTTGTCGCTGATGGGCAAGGGGAAATGGATCGGTTGACATTATGGCGCCGGCAGTTGGATGCGGCTGATAACGTGACCGTAGCGTATACAGAACCTTATACGGTGTGCGAACTGCGTTGCAGCTTTCATTCGCAAAAGCTGCATGCACATCCGCGTTTGAGTGAAGACGGACGCAAATTGTTTTTTAATAGTGATCGTAATGGGTATGGCAATCTGTATATGGTGGAGTTGCCGGAAGATGTTGCTACATTGCCGCGTTGGGAAAGTTAGGCGGGGGCTGGCGACCTTAAGTGTGCTGTCTGATCGATTCCATCGCATTAACATATACCTTCAGCACACCAGCAACTTCTCTAGGCGATATAACATTAAACTCCACCTTTAGCTCGGTCAGCCTACTAAGTGAATTCGTATGCTGCTGCATGCAACCAACAATTTGATTTAAACAAAAAACACCAGTACCTTAAAGGCACTGGTGTTTCATCATATTACCGCATGCGGTAAGCAAGAAGGGGATCAGCGATCTTACTTTTTCGCAGCAGTGTAACGAGCGTTTACAGCATCCCAGTTTACAACGTTCCAGAAAGCGCCGATGTAATCAGGGCGTTTGTTTTGATATTTCAGGTAGTAAGCATGCTCCCATACGTCCAGACCGAGCAGTGGAGTTTGACCGTCCATGATCGGGCTGTCTTGGTTAGGCGTGCTAGTTACAGCCAGTTTGCCGTCTTGACCGACAACGAGCCATGCCCAGCCGCTACCAAAACGTGTTGTTGCTGCTTTGGTGAAATCTTCTTTGAATTTATCGAAGCCGCCCAGTTCGCTATCGATTGCAGCAGCCAGTTCGCCTGTTGGAGCGCCACCAGCGTCAGGGCCGATAACTTCCCAGAACAGACTATGGTTGTGGTGACCGCCACCGTTGTTGCGTACAGCTGTACGGATGCTTTCCGGTACGCTGTTCAGGTCGGAGATCAGTTCTTCCAAACTTTTGCTTTGCAGTTCAGGAGCGCTTTCCAGAGCGTTATTCAAATTGGTTACGTATGTGTTATGGTGACGATCATGGTGAATCATCATCGTTTGTTCGTCGATGTGTGGTTCCAGAGCGTTGTTAGGGTACGGTAATGCTGGTAATTCGAATGCCATCGTAAAATACCTCCTGAGATTTGGATTTGAAGCGGACGTTTGCAGTAGCAATATCCACTCCATATGTAGATAAACATCTTACCCTATCTATTAAACCGCATATTTTGGACTAAATCAACATTTGTGTTTAGAAAGTACTGCCTATGTTCATTTACAGCGAAAAAATTTTTTTTCATAAATGAGTAATTATTCATGAATTGACCACTGTAATGTGGATCGTATGTTCGTTTTGTGAACAAGATGTGAATCTTTGCACAAAAGCTCACAAGCCTTGTTGGAAAGGGTAAAATGAATGATTTAACATTGTAAACAGATCGTAAGCACAGTTTAAAAACAAGTCATTCATGGCATTTTATGTAAAAACAATATCTGACTTCATTATGATAAAAAGTATAGTGACATCGCCAGAGTAATGATATAATCGTCATTGTCGCCAATATAATTCCGCATTAAGATAATGATTTTTAGCAGAATATTTATCATTTCTAGTTTATATTCATAGATTGTAGTTTGTTTTCACTATGGGTATGAAAATTTGAAAAGCGATTTAATGAAAATTGGATGAAACATCCATTTATAAAGCGCTTTCATCAGAAAATGGATGTAATGTTCAGAAACATGTGGTTTAATTAACACTGCGATTATATTGCGCGATATTCGGTTGTGTTATAGCTAATTCCGAGCAATGTGCCGGAGGGCAGTTTACACAATGGTTGATGTAGGGCTTGTGGCTTGTATATGCAGATGTCCTTCTTTTTTGTGCTTGTCTTATGCGGTCTGTAGTAGGGGTATAATTAGAAACATTGCTTGATTAAGCTGATGAAAAGGGAGTTTGGCTGATGAATATTCGTTCCTTTAAGCTGAGTGATTTGCACCTTGTCCAGGAGCTGCTGAAAGTGGCTTTGTCCGAAGAGTGTTACGAACACACCATGGGACCTTTTGCCAGACAATTGTCTTGGGATTCCGAGTTGATCATCGTTGCGGAGCAAGGAGAAGAGATTATTGGCTTGTTAATTGGTACGATTGATCGCAATTTCGGTTGTTATTACCGTATTGCTGTTCATCCGGATCTGAGAGGCCGTGGCATCGGCAAAGCATTGATCACTTCGATGGAGAAACGCTTCCAGCAACGTAATGTGAGTGGCATCATGGTCGCAGGTGATGAACACAATGAAGCGGTTATGCCGCTGTATGCAGCGCTCGGTTATGATGAGAGTAAAGTGCTGCGCACATATGAGAAGCTAAGCATCGTGGCAGTCAACGCCTGAGAAAGCTTCTACAGAGAGAAAGCACATGATTGTAGATTAGAGACCATATTTGGATTGAATATACACGCTTGCAGGAGCCGACCGTGATGCCTGACGGATCACGGCGCTGCCGGACACATTGTGGCAACAGGACGGCTCTCGGATAGAGCGGCTTGCTGCCTCGCCCCGTTCGGTTGTGATCGATTGGATAGCGTATACGTTGTTAATGGGACACATTTTGTTTTCCGATAGTATTCGGGGAAACGGATGTGTTTTTCTATTTTACACGTATACTATCACGTATACTATATAGAAGAAACACAATGATAGACAGTGGATGGATCGTCGGCAAAGTATGATATAGTGCTGGAATTGGATCGATCATTAAGGAAGCGACAGTAAGGAGGCGGTAACGTGACACGGCAACAGCAATCAACCGCTACCGTAGAGCAACAGCGCTGGGAACGGCTGAAGCAGGAAATTAAAGAGGCAGGGCCGGCGCTCGGTATTGACGATATCGGATTTACGACTGCCGATCCTTTTTTATATTTGCGTGAAGTGTTGGAGGAAAATCGGCGTAAAGGTTATGAGTCTGGCTTTGAGGAGCCTGATTTGGACAAACGTATCGATCCTTCGCTCACGCTCGGTGGTGCGCGCTCGATTATTGCGATTGCGGTAACATATCATTCCAAAATGGAAAACCCACCCAAGTCAGCTCCAGGCGAGTATCGTGGCATTATGGCGCGTTCGGCATGGGGGTTGGATTATCATACCGTGCTGCGCAACCGGATGCAGCGGCTGGAAGATTTTATTCGCGAGCGTGTGCCGGAAGCGCGTATCGAGAGTATGGTCGATACCGGTGCACTGTCTGACCGTGCGGTGGCGCAGCGCGCCGGGATTGGCTTTTACGGGCATAATTGTGCGATTATTTCGCCACGGTTAGGTTCGTGGATTTTCCTCGGTGATATGATTACAGATCTTCCGTTTGCACCGGATACACCGGTGACGGAAGATTGTGGCACATGCACCAAATGTATCGATGCGTGCCCGACCGGTGCGCTTGTCAATCCAGGGCAGCTTAATGCGCAAATTTGCGTTTCTTTTCTGACCCAAACGAAAGGTATGCTGTCGGATGAGCATATGCGCAAAATCGGCAATCGTTTATACGGCTGTGACACATGCCAGATCGTATGCCCGAAAAATAAAGGAAAAATCTGGAACCACCAGCCTGAGCTAAAGCCTGATCCTGAAAAAGCGAAGCCGTTGTTGCTGCCGATTTTGGAGTTAAGCAATAAGCAGTTTAAGCAGGAGTTTGGCGATACATCATCCGCATGGCGCGGTAAAAATCCGATCCAGCGCAACGCGATTATCGCGCTCGGCAATTTTAAAGATAAAAGCGCAGTGCCCAAACTACGCGAATTGCTGCTGAAAGATGTGCGTCCAGTCATTCGCGGCACGACCGCATGGGCGCTGAGCCGGATCGGCGGGGCGGAGGCGCTGGCAGCGGTGCAGGCAGGGCTTGCACGCGAGCAGGAGCATGATGTGATCGAGCGTTTGCTGACGGCACAGCATCTATTGGAGGAAGAACAGCGAAGTGAGCAGGCGGCTGAAGTTCAGTGATATGGGAGATGTTGGCGCTAGGCATGAGGCGGGGATAGATAAGCTGACTGGATCGGGATAGGTGGAAGGTAGAGGTACGGATGAGTGGGAGTTCGAAGTGTAGGTCGGACATTGCGAGTATGGATGAGTGGGAGTTCGAAGCGCAGATGGGTAGGGGACGGATGAGCTGGAAGTCGTGCAGCAAGCGGAATTTGAGGGTGCCAGTCATTTGACTGTAGCTGATCAAATGGGGGTTGAGAGTATGGATAAATGGATGACAGATGAAAATGAGCAAGCGACAAAAGTGCCAATGAAACAGCGTGTAGGCATAATGCCTATGGAACAAAAGGGAAGTGCCGTACACGCCAAGCCTATTCATCGTAACGAACTAACCCGCCTTTATTACGATGAGCTGGCAACACCGCTCGGTACACTCACGCTCGTACACTCGGACAGTGGGTTATGCCATATTAAGTTTAGAGGCTATGCCGATGCGACGGCACGACTGACAGAATGGGGCAATCGCTGGTATGGTGCACATGTATTGGAGCATGCGCCAGCGCGTCTGGCTGCTGCAAAGGAGCAGCTTCAGCAGTATTTTGCCGGAGAACGGCGTGAATTCGAACTGCCACTAGACATGCGCGGCACGGCTTTCCAGCTTCGCGTCTGGGAAGCGCTGCGGACGATTCCGTATAGTAAAGCGGTATCGTACAAACAGATCGCCCTACAAATCGGTAATCCGGCAGCGGTGCGTGCGGTCGGTGGTGCAAACAATCGCAATCCAGTCTCGATTATCGTGCCCTGCCATCGGGTCATCGGAATGAATGGGCAATTGGTCGGTTACGGTGGTGGGTTGGAGCATAAGCAGTTTTTGCTGGAATTGGAAGGCTGGCGTGATGCGGAAGCAGAGCCGGTGTTGTTTTGAGCAGGCGGGTTGAATAGCTTGGAATAGCATGCGTTTGTTGGTAAAAGTGCGAATCGTAAGCGTACATGAAATCCTTGGGAGGTTCGCGCTACGCAAGCGAGCGTGATCGTTCTATATTTTACAAACCGAAATGAATGACCAACAAGACAGTTGATTGAAAATCAACACATCAGTATAATAAACATATAAAGAAGCGCCGTGCTACGAACACGACTCTCCAGCACAACAGCCGCTTTTAAGGGCGTTCGGCTGCAAAAAGCTACAGTCATAAAAAATAGACCAGTGCCTTTTGACCAGGCTGGTCTATTTTTTATTGTTAAATGAGAGGATGAGTACAATCCATGTCGCAAATGAAATCATAAGCGTCAATGTTTGGAACATGTCCACTGGCATCACCTCCTTGTTACAGAGGCTAGCCGACCATCCTTTAAGCCTATTCTATTGTGCTAAATTGAAGTATATCATTCAAAATTCAAGCGAAAGCTCACCATTTTCTTTTTAACATCTCCACTCAAATCCGCATCTCATCTTTCCGCCAGTTCACAATCGCCTCATGAATCTGTTTGCCGGACAGTTGCTCATTGGCAGCACGTTCGCACAATGCTGGAAATTCGGCATCACTCGCATTACGCAGGGCGATAATCTGTTCCCGTGTCAGGCGTGGGTCGATCTCTTGACCAGTCAAACGATAATATCTGAATTGTTCTTCCATCCGCACGATTCGATCCTGCGTTTTGGTTGCATAGACCCGGATGCGCGGAATCGCAAAGCATAAGCAGAGCAGCAGCACAAGCAGCAGCCAGGCGAGTAAAGTATGTTCACCGCTACGCAGTGCGTCGATCCAGTAGCTGATCGTCAGCACGAGCGTAATTAAAAGCAGCGGCAAAGCGACAAAATGATACGACCAATCAAAACGAATCGATTTCTTGTTGGGAGCTGCCATAATCACATATCCTTTCTCTATTCCGTTATGATGTTCACGTATTATTACACCATGTTATGGTCAACCTATCATGAATTATTCGGAACAATCATGCTACCGACTGTCGATAGTCCAATCGAAGGCGATTTTTAGCCAGATTTATTTATCCTTTCATAAAAGTATTGCCAGCTATTACCGTTAGCCAATCCGCATCGTTACTACGCTAATTTTTACTTTTTATTGAAATTGTGCAAAAGTAAAGTAATACTATAATTACATAGCAACTGGACTGCACTTATTTGCTCATTGCGTACAAAGGAGGATATTCATGCGGTACGTCAGCATAGATGATGTGGAAACAGGACAATATTTGGGGAAGTCCATTTATTCGGGGAATGGGACGATTTTGCTGTCTGCGGGTGTACAGCTTACCGTATTTATGATTAATACGCTAAATCGGATTGGCGTGACGATGCTGTATGTGCAAGATGAGCAGTATGATGATGTGGAATTGGTTGAGATTTTAAGTGAAGCGACCAAGCAGCAGATTATGGGTGAGATGAGCGATACATTTGATGCGCTGCGTTCAGGCAAGGAATGGAGCCCGACCCGAATTTCGAAAAGTGTAGAGCAATTGCTCGAAGATGTGCTTAGTACGCGCGAGGTACAATTGCAATTAACCGAAATTAAGACGGCGGACAATGCCGCTTATGTACATGCGATGAATGTATGTCTGCTCAGCTCGATTATTGGCACTAATATTGGACTGAATCGCAATCAGCTTTGGGAGCTGGGCGTCGGGGCGTTGCTGCACGATATCGGTAAACTGGGCGGCACCGATATGCTCGATCAGATTCCCGGCTCTAAACTGCATCATACATGGCGTGGTTTTGAATTGCTCAAATCACGGCGCGAGCTTAATTTGATGATCGCGCATATCGCTTTGCAGCATCATGAACGTATGGATGGAAGTGGGCAGCCACGCGGTTTGCCTGCTGAAGAAATTCACCGCAATGCACGCATCGTAGCGATTGCGAATACGTACGATAATTTGATTACAACGAAAGAGCATGGGGGCAGCGGGCTATTGCCGCATGAAGCGTGTGAGGCGATGATGGCGTTGTCCGAAACGGCGCTTGATCGCGAGTTGTTGGTGGAGTTTAACCGGATTGTGTCTGTTTATCCGAACGGCACGGGGGTTCGCTTGTCTACACGCGAATCCGGTGTTGTCGTCCGCCAGCATCGCGGTTTGCCTGGTCGTCCGGTCGTACGAATCGTGAATGGCAGTGGGGATGCGATGGAGATTAAAGAGATCGATCTTGCCAGTGCAACGACCGTATTTATCGAAGCGGTTATGAACTGAAGTTGCAGCTCGAATAAATAGGAAAATATTTGCCTGTGCCTAGCTGAAAATGGTATGATAACTTCTGTTCATGCCAATGCCAGCATGGAAAGTGAATGCGCTTTTTCATGGACGAACGACAATGAATATACAGGGGTGGCTTTATGATGTGGTGGAATTGGGTCATACCGATTGTAACTCTGATCGTCGGTTTGGTCGGGGGATTTTTTATCGGTGCCTACTATTTGCGCAAACAGTTGGAGAAAATGCAAAACGATCCGCAAATGCTGCAAAAGATGGCCAAACAGATGGGATATAATCTGAACTCGAAGCAAATGCAACAGGCGCAACAGATGATGAAGAACGGTGGCGGCAAGCCTGGACAACAGGGCGGCGCCAAGCCACAAATGCCTCCAATGGGACGCGGTGGCGGCAAACGCAGAAGATAATGAACATGACAGGCGTCAGTACATGAAGGCCTTGAGTGTGGGAGGAGGTCAGCATGGCTGGCATTAAGGATTACACAAACATCAAGGTCGGGGAAAATCGCGACCAGATTGAATATCATGTCAAGGAAATCCTGAAGCTGATCGGTGAAGATACCGACCGGGAAGGATTGCTGGAAACACCTGCACGGGTAACACGGATGTATGAGGAGATTTTTGCCGGATATAGCGTGGATGCGCGCGATGCGTTGGGCGTAACCTTTGACGAGAATCATCAAGAGATGGTCATCGTCAAAGATATCGTTTATTACAGCCAATGCGAACATCATATGGCACCTTTTTTTGGTAAGGTGCATATCGGTTATGTGCCCAGCGGTAAAATTGCCGGTTTGAGCAAATTCGCCCGTCTCGTCGAAGCGGTCACACGTCGCTTGCAAGTGCAAGAGCGGATTACGACCCAAATCGCTGATATTTTAGATGAAGTGTTGGAGCCGACCGGTGTGATGGTTGTCGTAGAAGGCGAGCATCTGTGCATGTGCGCACGCGGCGTCAAAAAGCCGGGCAGCAAAACGATCACTTCCGCCGTACGTGGTGGTTTCCGTCATGATGCTCCACTGCGTGCGGAGTTTATGTCGCTCATTCGTGAGCACTAGTTCCGAGTGAGCTGTATGAAGTGGGATATGGGGATGCAGGCTTATTGTTGATCATGGTGCATCCATCCATATGAAATGGAATGCATCTAACAGTGCAAGGGGACACAAACAAGTGATGCTTTTAAACGGTGTTGTTTTATAAAGCTGTAATCAATTCCAAAAACAGGCGGTTGTCGATGAGACAAGCGCCTGTTTTTTTGTGGCAGTATATCCCAATTTAATTTAGTGACGAAGATAATTTGTATTGTAAAATTGCTATTTATGGTGGTAATATATTCCTGTATAGTACTTAAGATAGGAGAAAGGAATTTTTTAGATTTTTAAATTTTGAAAAAAGACAAAATTGTACATACATCTTTTATGTAGCCGCATCTGTACTTTTGAGCAGCACTGCTTTATGAAAACAATTTGGGGTACGATTGTCTATTAAAAAACAGTTCGTTTCGAAAATTAACCGCGCGTTATCAGACTGATATTCTATCTCTGTTTAGTTATGCTGAATGATGTTCTGCCCTCGCATGATTGATTTTTATTTTTACCTTGCCTGTATGCAAGTTTGTGTAATTCCTATAATCGATTGTGAAGGAGCAAAATTAATGAACAGATGGCTGAAAACATCTTTGATACGCGCGTTATGTATACTGCTCGTAATGAATACGGTGCCGGGAGCGACATTATTTTCTTATGCCGCGAGTGCGACGATTAGTCCGGATGCAAATACACTTGTAACCCATAGCTTTGATAGTTATGGTACGGCGAGCGGCCCGCCTTTGTATATTGGCGGAACGTCAGGCGGCGCCAAATTACTGCATGCTTATGGACAATATTCGATTCCTGCAAGCGGATTCCCCGCTGCTGGGCAGAAAGCGGTATTGTCGCTGACGGTAGATCAAGTGACTAATAATGATCCTTCGACATACCCTCCGATTTTGCAAGTATGGCAATATGTAGGGTCGGCACCGTTTGACAGTACTAGTAATGGTACATGGCCAACTTCAATGTCGACGTTGCGGAGTAGCGCTGATTATAGGCTGTTGGATACTAAAACCGCCTCTGATATTAGTGCTAGTATTAGTAATGGATCGCCTTTGACATTTGATGTGGATCAGGCGGTAAAAGCCACAGCTGGAGGCAAATTGCGGCTTCTGTTTACAGGGCCGGAAAGCTCTAGCGTGACATCGAAAAAAAACCAAATCAAGATTATCAACGCTGCCCCTACATTAACCGAGGTAGCAGGCGGGGCAGTAGCAGATGCCACCCAATCCCAAGTTTCGGTATCCAAAGCGACTGCACTTGCCAATGGATCAGACAGTGCAACCGTTACGGTTACGGTAAAAGATGCTAGCAACAATCCATTGAGCAGCAAGGTAGTTACATTGTCCAAAGGAGCAAGCAGTTCCGTCATCTCACCTGCTCAAGCGACGACAGACAGCAGTGGTGTAGCCACCTTCACCGTAACAAATACAAAAGCAGAGCAAGCGACCTATACCGCCGCCATCGCTGCCGATTCAATCACCGTAGCACAAACCGCCAGCGTAACGTTCCAGCCGGGAGCGGTAAGTGCATCGGTATCGACGGTGGCGGTTTCGAAAGCAAGCGTAAGTGCAGATGGAGTCGATAGCGCGACCGTCACCGTAACGCTGAAAGATGCGAACGGTAACGCCGTCAGCGGCAAAAATGTAACGCTGGCGCAAGCAAGCGGCAGCTCAACGATTACGCCGAACAGTGCAGTGGCAACCGATAGTAACGGACAAGCTACCTTTACAGTCACCAGTCAGAAGATGGAAACGGTCACCTACACCGCGACCGACAGCAGCGATTCCATCCCGATTACACAGACGAAACAAATTACCTTTACCGCAGGTGCAGTAAATGCTGCACAGTCGAACGTCACGGTTTCGAAAGCGAATGTGCTCGCGGACAATAGCGATAGCGCAACCGTCACCGTCACGCTCAAAGACATCAACAGCAATGCGATCAGCGGCAAAACGGTCAGTTTGACGCAAGGAAGTGGCAGCTCGACGATTACCGCGACCCAGGCAATTACCAATGCGAGCGGAATCGCGACCTTTACGGTCAAGAGCACCAAAGCCGAAGCGGTCACGTACACCGCCGCAGTGACTGCCGATGCGGTCACCGTAGCACAAACGGCAAACGTAACGTTCCAGCCGGGAGCGGTGAACGCATCGGTATCGACAGTAGCGGTCTCGAAAGCAAGCGTAAGTGCAGATGGAGTCGATAGCGCGACCGTCACCGTAACGCTGAAAGATGCGAACGGTAACGCCGTCAGCGGCAAAAATGTAACGCTGGCGCAAGCAAGCGGCAGCTCAACGATTACGCCAAATAGTGCAGTGACAACCAATAGTAACGGACAGGCGATCTTTACAGTCACCAGCCAAAAGATGGAAATCGTCACCTACACCGCGACCGACAGCAGCGATTCCATCCCGATTACACAGACGAAACAAATTACCTTTACCGCAGGTGCCGTAAATGCAGCGCAATCAAGCGTAACCGTCTCGAAAGCGAATGTGCTCGCGGACAATAGCGATAGCGCAACCGTAACGGTCACACTCAAAGATATTAACAGCAATGCGATCAGCGGCAAAACGGTCAGTTTGACACAAGGAAGTGGCAGCTCAACGATTACGGCAACGCAGGCAGTTACCGATGCAAGCGGAATCGCGACCTTTACGGTCAAGAGCACCAAAGCCGAAGTGGTCACATACACCGCCGCAGTGACCGCCGATGCGGTCACCGTAGCACAAACGGCAAACGTAACGTTCCA
>NZ_JAXSQZ010000008.1:0-236813 GCF_034659835.1 Paenibacillus campi | reverse complement strand
TCATCGGTCTGGCTGTCTACTTGATGTTGAAGCTTGCTTTGGTCATTCGGCAGCGAAGGTCGACCCGATTTCCCTCCATCTAGCGTGCTCGGGCTATACGTCATCGAGCCAGAGTTAGCTGGACGCACATGATCCTTCACCTCCGTACTGGCTTCCTTCGTTAACGTCGGCGGCATGTAATGCGCGGCTGGCAGCGTCACGGTACCGCCGGGCAAGGCATGATTCGTTACTTTCGCTTGGGCGATGCCCAACACTTGCAGTTGCTGAATTTGCCAGTACGCATACGGACGTGTGAAGCTAAACGTATACGTTTTGGTCTCACTGGCGGTGCGTGTGCTCCATGTTTTGCGGCTGTTCTTTTCTTGCCACTTGAGGCTATACCGTACCCTCACTTCGCAGTCATACCGGATCGTGCCTTTCCTTTCGGCAAATGTATGCTGGAACAAATACGCATATCCCCACGCATTGGCGTACACATATTCACTCGTGGGTATGCCTTGGGTCGCATCAAAATGCCGTCCATTCGCCCGATCATCGCTCAAAATGTGGGCGGCAGCTTCGGGGTTTAGCTGTTGGTTACTCATCGTTTGGGCTGATATGGGCGGCAGGATCGTATACGCACATCCTCCTTTTCCGTCGGAAGCCGGCGCTTCATCTTCACACTGTTCATTGTCGGCACTCGTTTGACCCGGTTGACACGGTTGTCCGACTTCGTAGTATTGGTAGATGCGATACTGTTCAAATGATCCGGTATACGGCTGTAAAGCTGGCGGATGTCCTTTGGTGATCGCTTGTGCTGTCGACGGATCGCTGCCATCGGTTGTTTTTTTGTAGCCGGCATAGGTGTAACCTTCATGGGTTGGGGGTTGGAATTCATATGTAGTGCCTGGCTTCATGTGTTCGATGCGCGGCGGGAAGATGTCGTTAAGCGATTTGCCGTCGATCGTTTTGTAATGGACGCTTAGGTCGGCTGTGAGTTCGATTTGGAACAGGACTGCTGCGTAGATGCGGTAGCCTTTGACGCCATCATTGCAACGGTTACCGCAAGTATAGGTGATGTCTTCTACTAGCTTAGAATTCGTATCTAAACCAATTAGAAGGTCTAATGGTATCTTTGCTGTATCTGTTCCAATACCTGAAGGAGTAAAATCGATAGACTCATTAACAGTTGTGCTACTTATATATTTGGAATAGTCTACCCAATTATCAGAACGAGAATCTGTAAAATATTCCATCAATAAGTCGCTGTTAGCACTTTGCTTTGGATCATCTGGATTAAATATGCTCGCTTCAACGCTTTTGACTGTCCGATTAGGAAAGTTAAAAGCGTATGTTTGTTGAGCTAAACCTTGCATTCCTGTTTGAGGTTGCTTATTGTTCTCCCAGGAAGAACCTTTCCACATGTCGTAATACATCATGCCTACAAAGTAACGGTAGTTCGCTTGTGTTGTATTTATGTCTTTATCTTTGTAGTATTTCAACGGTGTAATTGCTGCTCCTTCAGCTGCATAACTTTTAGAATTCATTTGTGCAAAGAGCGGTACAACTAACAATAGAACCATTACGACTGCAACCAGACGTTCATATCGCTGTACCCAGCGTATAAATCCGCTCATCTTATTCTTTCCACGGATTCTGCAAAAGCAACATCGAATCCAAAGAAACATACTGAATCGAAATATAATCTAAATCTTTTGGACTTAAAGGTGTAGCATCAACGATTCCCTGCAAATCTGAGTCAGCCCAAGAAAAAATTTTGAAGAAATAAAAAGCAGACCCATCTGAATTTTTAGTTTTCAGTTGTGCTATCGCAGAACGATCACGATAATCTTGTTTAGTTGTTAAGTAAGCAATAGGATAATTCTTACCGTTAGTACGAACGCGGAAAAGTTGCATTCCATCGATCCACACGGGCTGAATATCGTAAATGATCACATCGTCAACTTTGATTGGAAAATCTGATTGCTTCATAATGATTACATCTTTGTAAGGGCTTCTAGATAAGTTTTTCAAAAAATATTCATTGTTATTTTGATCAAAATACTTCTTCACTGTAGAAATCGGTTGCTTTTTTAAATTCAACTCCTCCAGCGTCGGCACATCCTTCCCCCCAATCCACACCCACTTCCCCACCTGATCCCACTCCACCGTCTGTCCCAACCCTTCACTCACCAGCCGTAATGGCACATACGTCCGCTGCTGTTTCACTATAATTTGGCTATCATACGTCTTGCTCTGCCCATCCACTACCGCTGTTGCTGAGCCGACCGTCAGTGTCACGCTATGCTGAGCCGTTTGTAGCGTTACGATTTGCTGTCCACTCCGATTCAAATAACCGACCTGTGCGCCTAGCTTTTCCGAAATAAAACGAATAGGCACCATAACCGCATCGTGCTCATCTTGAAAAGGTTTGGCATCCGGAAATGCCATTTTACGCGCATGGAGCAGCACTTCGATAGCAGATGTTGGGACTGCCGCCGCTGTCGTATGGGGACGATACAAAAGTACAGCACTTGCAATCAGACTGACTCCCACCAATGACACCATCATCATGTTCGCGAGCCGCTGCGGCGGGATTGATTTTTTCACATTCGCCATCGTGTACCGTTTCCCACTTTCCATCGCGCCTTTGTTCTCTGTTACCTGCTGTGCTACAGTTGTTTGTTTTGTCATGCTCAATTCCTCCTCAAGTTCATCTCATTATGTACGGCTACATATTACGATACGTAAGGTCAACTCATACAGCGTACGTATCGTAACAAGGACAGATCGTACAGGTGATCCTTCTTCATTTTATCGGTAGTGCATCCAGTTTTTATAATTTAATTGCAATATATTAGGACATCAAATATATACGTGTTCATTCTTCATCATTTTTCAAGATCATTTGTTCAAGTTATCTCGTTATCATTTGTCCATTAACATCCTTTTTTGCACGCCCCATCAGCCTACGCTGGCAAAATGACTGGTGAACATAAAACAAACCATTTCGACTCCATATGAAGTCATTCGAAATAAAGTCATTCGAAATGAAGTGATTCGAAACTATCCACTGACAACCGTAAACGATCATTCATCTGCTCCAAACTATACAACCCCCTTCCCCTTCCCCTTCCCCACCTTTCTGTTTCCTTCCAACCTTACCGAAACAACTAAAAAGCACACATAATCCCCACCTAGGAATCATGTGTGCTTCACATGTCATTATTGATTTAAACTTAGCTTAAAAGACTTGTACACACTTGTCAATATCCATTCCACCTATCACACATGCGATAATGAACCATTCTGCCAGTTTGCCCAATACATAGCCCTACAACAGGTTAAATAAACTGCGCTCAAATTTCAGCCAGTCGATTCACAGCCTCGTGTACTGTTATCGTTCATTTTACTGTTATTATAAATGAGTACAAAGCTTACACGAACAGCATCGATTGTCGCTCATTTTGGACCCGCATTATTTTGCACAGTACTAGGAATTCCCGCTGCATCGCCCACGGTGTAGCTATAAGGGAACGATGTGCCCGGAAAAGCGGCTCCTTGTGCATTCGTGCCGGTCGTCTGATTGTACACATTTTTGCGTTCATAAAATGTATAGCCATCCGAACCGTTATCCAGTCCGACTTGGTGGCTGTTGTTCGTTTTGTAAAAATAATTGCCTTCCGAGAAGATCGTGCCACCGCTGCCGATCTGAGCGGCATTATATTGCTCTTGCGGGAAACCTTTAGCGTTTTTGCCGCTTGGCTGTGTGCTATTATCAAAATAATTGTTATACATATGCACATAGCCGCGCAGCAGCGGACGACCTTTCATATTCGGACCAAACCAGTTATGATGCAATGTCACATGTAGCTTGCCGCCGCCATATTGATGTGAATCATTTTTGTTTGAACCGATAATCATCGCTAGGCGCTCGGAGGCGAGGTCTTGATTCGTACCGACCCAATTCCAGAGCGGATTCGGATTCATATGAAGCCAGCTATCGGTAAAATAAAAATGACTGTTCGAGACGGTCGCATAATCCGAACCTTGTGAAATCAAAAACAAATCATCGCTAATATTGTACATCGTTACATGATCGACCAAAATATTGTTCGTGCGTCGAAACGATATGCCGAGATAGTTGGTACCGATACCGCCAGGCTGTGTATCGGCGCCGGACAGATTTTGCAAGTCTTTAATATTGCCGTAAAACGTAATATTTTTGACGACAACGTTTTCGATATTCGTGCCTGCTGGCAATAGCTCACCGCTAAATTTAAGCTGAATATTTTGCAGCACCGCTCCACCGCCAGGTGCACCTTCAATCGTCGTATTGTTCCACTTCGTGCTGGCAAAAGTAAATGTTTTGGGCGTAGTGCCGCCATAAATATTACCTTTAATCACAATATGATGCTTGCCCGCATTAAAAGCATTTTCCAGCTCAGTCAAATTCGTGACGGTTACCGCTGCTTCATTGGAACCTGTCGTTGTCGCATAACCGCCTGTTGCAGCCGCATTTGCCTCATAACTACCTGAAATAACCGCAGACAGTAGCGCTACACCGGCAAGTGCCAGCTTAAAATGAAAGGCATATTGGCGTCGTACATTGGGAAAACGGATCATCGGTTGCTCCTCCTCATTCAATCATATTCATGAAATGCACACGTTAACAATAGTATCGAACTACGATATTATTGGACGATCGATCAGCATCGTCATCCTAAACAAAAGTAAGTTTTGGCGAATGAAGACGAAGGCGAACCGCCAACGCTCACGTTTACCACTCGCCAGTCATCCCCATTTTTTAAGTCCAAATAACTATAATCGCTTTCAACATAAAAAACGTCATCATGCAATATTGATCTACCAACCGAGCTGTCGATCAAGCAAACCGTTCTAGCTATGCTCAATTTCCGACTAAACCATTTTAATGCAATTTAATAAGTTGCAGTTAAACGACACAAAAACGTATGTACGCTATCGCTCCCCTTTCTGTATGGAAAATTATGATAATTTTATTGATAAACCCAATTATAAATGTAGACTGTCATTTATTCTATATAAATAGACCGCTATCCAATATGCAGTGAATAACATAGTTATCACCGATATGATCGTCCTGTTTATTAACACAACAATGATCTTACTTACAAAAATAAACCTTCTTGCACATGCGTACAGCCCTGTCTGCTGCTACGTTCACAGCGAAACCGGCATGAGCTAATCCGACACAAAACAAGCACGATTCAAACTTATTTCTTTATTTATAACGTATAAAAATACAGATATTGCTATTCATCACTTCAAAATGAGCGTATTTCACACAAAAAACAGAGCAGCGTTGCTACTCCGGTTACTTTGAAGAATATTTATTTCTTCAAAAACCGCTTAGCAATTCGCTGCTCTGTTTAATTTTCAAGTCTGTATTAGGGTTTAGTGTTGCACAATCAGCACATACCAGACTCCACTTTTAAAAATGAAACCCGACGCGCCCTTCACTATTGTGCAGCCATACCCCTTTACGGCTCTTATCCAGCTCACCGCGCAAACCTTGAATGACCTCGTGCATATCCAGCTTGCCTTCTTCATGCCAGCGTAGTGCAGCCGACACATACAGCTCGCCTAGCTGGGCGAATGTAAACCCTTCAGTCATACGTGCTGCTTCAACCACCGTCTCATCACCGGCAAACTCATGCAGGCGTTTGCGGCGGAAGTATTCGAGGCGCAACTGCTCATCCGGCAATGTAATCTCATACGCACGATCAAACCGTCCGGCACGGTTCATCAGACCTGGATCGATTTTCTCGGGATAGTTGGTCGTACCGATTAGGAAAATACCTTCTTTGGAAGTCGCCCCGTCGAGTGTATTCAGGAAAAAGGAGCGCGCTTCCGTCGGCATCGAATCGATATCTTCAATCACCAGCACCATCGGCATCATTCGTCCAGCCGCTTCAAATACTTCCTCGATCGACTCGCTGCTCGTATACTCGGTAATTTGCCAATACGCAACCGGGCCGGGCACACTGCCAGCAATCGATTTAACGAGTGTCGTTTTGCCGTTACCTGGATGACCGTACAGCAAAATGCCGCGTTTGTACGGTACATCGTATTTGCGGTAAAAGCTGCGATCCTCCGCAAAAAAACGATCCAATGAACGATAAATATCCTGTTTAATCGCAGCCGGCATAATCACATCGTCGCGTAATACGGCGCGGCTGACCGGCTCTAGCTGGCGATTAATGCCATGACGTCCATCGGTAAATACGGTCACCCGCTTTAAACTTTGTTCACGCTGACGCACACGCACATCCGCGAGAAAAGCGAGCAATGCTTGATCACTTACAGCAAATACAAGATCATCATTGCTGATCCCATGCTCGCGAAACACAGGCATGCGGGCGAGCGCGATACCTGCCTGCGGATACACAAACACATTATTTTTCAAAGACCGATGCACATCAAAATCCGGCTCCGGTTTATCGCCATCATATTCAAATGTCCATTCTTCCAGCCGGTCATAAATACGGGTCACATGCTCAACTTGAGGGGACGCTTGCCGCAGGTCTTCCTCCAACAATGTCCAATATTCCACATTCGGGTCCTCGCTCGCATATAGCGTATACGTTACACCGTACCGCTCCAACAGCCGCTGTTCGATGCCTGCAATAATACGGGCATAATCGGCATAGCGAGCAGGTTGATGCGGGTTTTGCTCATCATATCGAATGATCGCGTACTTCTGCTCATGGGCAGTATGACGCGCTGTTTCTTTACTGGTACGGTAAATAGAATCCAAACCGTTACCCTCCTTTGTTAGTTGCATACTTAACGATTGTAGCGATGATACGTGTAACAACAGTTGATCCAAACTTGTTCGGCAACGCCTTTTTCCAAATTAGAGCGTGGATGGGATGGCAGCATGGCAGTATAGCAGGATTAGTGCAAAACCGTCATTTGCAGCAACGGAAAACCGCCTCTACTATGATGATACCGCCAATCCCATATATATTATTCAATTATACGCTTTTGTAAGGCAAACATGTACTTACATGAAAGAAGTGCATCTGTAAAACATACCGATTCGATGCCGTTTAAGTAGCGCTTGAGTTCGTAACCTATACAGCAGGGATGATTGTATGTCGTTAAGCGCCCACTGTGACATTTAAAACGTCATCATCGCCGGAGTGAGTAGGCTGTCTCAAATGAAAATCATGTTTGAACGTAACCTAGTCATCAGCAAGCGATTGTTATAGTGATAAACTCTAAATGTACTTAAGACAAGCTACTAGTGACTTGTCTCAGGAAGATGTAAGGTTGCGTCCATCTGAACCCTGCTTGAACCGTGCAACATTCAGACGAACGCCATCCCTGGATAAATTTGAGACAAGCTACTAGCTTGGCGACGAATTTTTGTTATACATCTTTTTGTTACATACCTATTGATACATATTAAACCTAGTGACTTGTGTTCATCAAATCGTCGGTAGGTAGTGTTCATTTTAGCCCTATTGATGAACTAGTTCAGGAAAGTTCAAACGAACTGTTACGATGTATCATTTTCCAACATCATCATGAGCACATCAGATCGATTCAACTGTGATTTTGCTAACGGCAACGCATATTACCAAAATTAACATTTAACGCGGTCAATGTATTATGTTAATTCGTGCCTTTGATCGCCGCTAACGGCTGGCAGCGGGCGACAACAGCGGCTAAACCTGCTCCGGTGACGCTTTCGATAATTTGATCGACGTCTTTGTATGCCTGTGGCGATTCATCGAGTATACTTTCGAGCGAGCGCTGATTGACGACGATCTCATCGTCAGTACCTACTTTGAGCGAGCTAGCAAACTCGTCCACTTTCACCAGCCGTTTTGTTGCCGAGCGCGAGCGTATACGTCCGGCGCCGTGGCAGATCGAATAATAGTTCGATTCGCCGCCAGGCTGACCGACCATAATATACGATGATGTGCCCATCGAACCAGGGATCAATGCAGGATGTCCAGTTTGGGCATATGGCTTCGGATTGCCCGGATGACCAGCAGGCAACGCGCGTGTCGCCCCTTTACGGTGTACAAACATCGCTTCATCACCGCGATATTCCGACCAGGCATAATTGTGCATCAGATCGTACAGCGTACGCAGCTCACATGTATTGCCAAACACATCGCGGAACGCTTCACGAATCGCAAACGCAATCAGATGACGATTAACAGTCGCATAATTGAGCGCTGAATACATTAAATTCACATAATGACGCGCCTCCGGATGTGAGAGCGGCAAAAACGCCAGCCGCGGATCGGCAGTGCCAAGCCCAAGCCGCTGCATCGCTGCCATCATCGCTGGATTGCTGTCCTGACTAATGCCGCCACCCCATGAACGCGAGCCGGAATGAATCATAACGACGATCTGTCCATCATACATCCCCCATGCTTCGGCAATAGCGCGATTGTCTTCGGCAATTTCAAGCGCCTGAATTTCAGCAAAATGGTTCCCGCCGCCAAGTGTGCCCAGTTGACGATGTCCGCGATGCCAAGCGCGATCACTCACCCCGTTCAGCACTTGTTCGTCAAACTGAAACCGACTTTCCTCCACATGAGTTAGCGACGTTGCCTGTTTCGGTGTATAGCTGTCCGGCACATATTTGCCTGGCAATCCTTTCAGTCCGTTACGCACGACATGTTCCAACCGCAAATCGGCAAAATGTCCACGCTGCTGCGATTCCATCGGTAAATATTTTTCGATCGCCCGCACCAGCTTCCGGCGTAGCTTCACTTCGCGCAGATCATCACGGTGCAAATTAGTCAAATGCACGCGCATCCCGCAGCCGATATCGCTGCCAACGATCGACGGTGATACGATACCGTCTTCATTATCCCACACCGCTGTCGTGCCGATACATGTGCCGACACCGACATGCACATCCGGCGTATAACCCATATACCGAATACCTGGAATTTGCAAATTGTTGTTTGCCATTTCAAACACTTTATAATCCAGCCCGGCAAACAGCTCCGGGTTGGCATATACGTTCAGGTCACCAGCAGGTAACCGTACCTGATGAATATAGGAATTAGCATTAGATATCATAAAAACTGTCCTCTTTTCTGTATTATGATGCTCAAACGGTATATTTAACGACGAGTTTGCGTACATACCCTAATACGATCGAATATTATGTGCTAATCCGAGCGAGCATTCATTCAAAAATCAAACCAACCGTAAACTTGCCGTCTGGTATGTCCAGCTCGTCATCCCTAATTCCAACAAAAAAGCCGCAACCCTCCTGCGGGCTACGGCTGTACGGTCAGTCGTCTCTGTCTTCACTGAATAGCGAGCACATAAGCGACTGCGTTAGCGTTATACAACTGTAATGTTCAAATAAATACCGACAGTATAGCAAAAGCGAGCAAAGCTACGTTTACGATACATGGGCGGCGTATACGTTGGATACGCTTCGCTGCTTTACAGGTTTATATTTTGTATGACTTGGCACATCAAGCGTACGCGGTTTGAAACATGCCGCATCATCGCATACATGGATCGCATATGCCGATCTGATCCAGCGACTGTCCTAATAACACAAATGCACTTATCGCACCAAGTGGCACGCTAGCGTGAACATCGCCTACTGTCATTTTTGCCCATAAAAATAATCAGGCGCATTTGCACACCTGATCCTCGCATCGTATACTACGTTATGACTGCTCTGTTATCATACCCGTCAAACTATACTTTCGGTATATTGAAGATTATGTCGTCCGTTGGAGGCTGGAAAATGATGACTCAAAATATACGGTTGTCAAATAGCAAACTGAATAGTTGTGATGCTGCGCATCCGTTAGCGGACGATCGAAATGCTGACTGCGAATTATAGTTATTCCCGTATCCAAGATCATATTTTCCAAACCTCCCTCATGTAAAATGTATCTCTATCATAACGACTCATTTTTCCAATTGTCAAATAACTATGCTAAAAAAGGACTTTAGTCCCTCTTTCTACTGTATAGTAAAATAGGCAACATTATGTTTGCACGTACTCGTTAACATTTCATATTGTATTCATCTTCTTTTGTTAGACTGTTTAACTGGTATACGGTTTCGTTATTGATAAAGAGGATGTATAGTCTTTTGCTGCGCAAAAACCTTGTTTATTACACTATGTGTTTGAAAATCGCAAACACTGAAATAGAGGTGAATTCATGACAAAAGAGCGCATTAACGAATGGTCACTGCTACGTGGCTTATGCTTTCTCGCTGTCGTCATGCAGCATAGTATTGGAGAGTATATTTACCGCAGTGATATTACGCCGCCGGATTCGATTATGCTCGGTATGCTGTATCACTTTACCCGTTTTGGCACATTGACATTCGTCTTTTTGGCGGGGGCGATTTTATTTTATCAGTACGGTGCGGGCAGACCGTATCGGTCGGTATTATGGAAACGGATCGGTGATATTTATGTGCCGTTTGTAGTGTGGACGTTTATTTATTGGCTGATGGCACGTTTAAGTGAGCATAAACCGCTGCTCGCGGCGGACAGTATAGGGTCGTTTTTGCAGCAACTGGTTGTTCCGACAAATGGCTATCATCTGTGGTTTGTCATTATGATTTTCCAGTTTTATATGCTATTTCCGGCTTTTCGCTGGCTGGCGCGACAATTTCGCACGCATCTGTTAGAGCGGCATACGGCAGCAGAGCAATGTAGACGGATTGTACTTATGCTAGTCGTATTGGCGGTAGCATATGGCTGGCTGATGTGGCTTTGTTATGATGTGTTTCCGTTTTGGGATGCAGGCGGGATTGTGCAGACGTTGCTGAATTACCGGACAAGTGAGTTTGTGTTTTATTTCTTTTATTTTGTGCTTGGTGCGGTATGCGGTTCAGCGATTCAAGTATGGCGTAATATCGTGTTACGACTATTGCCGTGGACGACGCTCGTTTTTCTTGGCATGTACATCTGGCTTGGTTATGATCTGCTTCGACATTCGACCGAAGCGATCGATTTGAATGTATCGACGTATTTGAAGCCGACTACATTTGTGTTGGTCGTATCGCAATTGCTGCTTATGTATGGGCTGGCGATATTGTTATCACAGCAGCAACATGTGATGACGCGTTTTTTACAATGGTGTGGACGCTATTCGTTTGGCGGCTACTTGTCTCATGCGCTTATTTTGGCTGGTGTAGCGTCATGGACACGCCGACTGGTGCTGACCGATATGCATTTGCCGTGGACGTTTTTGACGTTTGCGGTTGTCGCGCCGGCGGCAATTGCGCTAACCAGCTTGTTAGCTCGCCTTCCAGGCGGACAATGGTTAACCGGCTCTGCTGGCAAACGCAAACAGTCAAAATCGACCCAAACGCCTTCACCAAGCAGCGTACTTGGCGCTAAATAACAAACAACAAAACCCGGTATCCACAGCTCCCCTATGAGAGAAATGGATACCGGGTCTTTTATTGTGTGGACATTGTTAAATTACAGACCAGCTCATCACATCGGCAAACGAACCGAAAATTCCGTCCATTGCTCATCGCTTTCCACCATAATGCTACCGCGATGTTTTTTTAATATTTTGGTAACAATCGCCAGTCCTAAGCCGGAATTTTTGCGATTGAGCGGCTTTGTGCTAAAGCCTGCTTCAAAAATTTGCTGTTTTAGCTTTTCGGGAATCGGATTGCCATTATTCCCTACAGTGAAAGTCAATTGCTCGCCTTTGATCTGCCCGGTCACACGTACGACCTTTTCCGGTCTGTCTGTTTCCAGCACTGCATCAAATGCATTATCGATCAAATTGCTGACGATTTTGACGAGTTCGGTAGATTTAACCGTACCAAACTGTACCGATTTGAGATTGGCAATTTCGTATTCAAACTTGATTTTACGATCGTATGCCTGTGTCATCTTCGCCTGAATAAGCGCAGACATCGCGGGCAGATTAATATTAATAATTTGGTTCATCGCGATCGATTCACCGACCAATTCGGCGGTGTATGCAGACAAATCGTCATACTTTTTCATTTTGACTAACAACTGAATCGTATTCACATGGTTGTTAAAATCATGTCGCTGCTCTTTGATCGAGTTAAACAAGGCATCGATATTTTCCAAATATACATTTTGTACACTTTGCGCCACCGCTTCGGTACGGCGATTGAGCATTGCAATCACACCAAGCACAAGCGCAATAATCACCATGGAACAGAGCAGAATCGTAATCGAGATCAAAATGAGCTGCTCATTTAGCGTCTGCTGCACGTCGGTCAGATCGGACACGATCATAATGATCGCCGGATACGTAAGTTCGACCGGAATAAACGTTTTTAGCACTTGCTGATTGTTATACTTTTCGGTAACCGAAATCACCTGGTTCGTTCGATTCACCTGGCGCACATTGTCGCGATCGGTAGCGTTTTTGTACGAATAATCGTTGTTCAGCGTTTGATTTTCATCGTACCAGATCACACCACGCGAATTGTATTGATTCGCCTGATCCAAAAAGATCGGCGGATTAAAAATCGCAATCCCCATCGTCTGGCGATTCGTCTCGCCATGCAAAATCTCGCGAATGACCGCTTCGACACCGGTGTCTTTACGATACTGTCGCACCGATTGATCATCCATATACACGCTGATCACATAATCGGTCGAGCCATCATAATAGAAGCCGAGTTTCTCGCTCGTAGCCGAAGCTTCGTCGTCTGAAGCGACCAACGGCGCAGCCCAGAAATGAGGCAATTTCTGTCCAAAATCCACGGTTGGCTCCTGTTTGCGAAGCAGCTGTTGTACCGCTTTGAGCCAATCGCTACGCCATTTGCTCCAGCGACTCAGATCGCTCGGATCAGACGAACGAACAGCGATGAGATTGTTGCCTTGTTGCTGAAACAACGTAATCCGGTCAACGCCGATCTTTTTGCCAAGACTGGCTAGCTGGTCATCTGTAATCGGCGCCAAACGACTGCCAAGCGTCGCTTGAATCGCCTGCGCTGCCATGCGAAGATTTTCACCGTTTAAGTTCTCAACGAACTCCTCACCATTTTGCGATAACTTGATAGAGGAGCGAATCTGTTCAGCGATTACACGCATATTTTGCTCCTGCACCGCAATAAGTGCACTACGTGTCGAAAAATAATAGGTCGTATTAACGATTAGCAATACAACAGCCATACTAACCAGTATATAGATCGTTACCGGAATTGGTTTGGGCAACAGGCTCTTGCGCTGTTTCATATTAGCAGTCTTACCCCCATTTATATCAGCACTTGAAAATGAATATGCGGCGATATGAAACCATCTCTGGCATTCGTATTTATGCATGGATAGATAAGTGCATTAACCATTTTATCGACAAAGTTCGATGCTATTCTTCGATCATACCATGAACTTTGCCGCGCTACATCGTATTTCCAAAAAATAATATGATTCGTTATCGAACTTAGAGAATATTTGGAAAAGATGACTAATATTTATTTTAACCGAGGTGATTAAATAAATCCATAAAGAAAGACTCCGATCGCATGCCAAACATGCATACCGGAGTCATTAAACGTGCTATTGACGCATGAAACTACGCCAATAAGCGTTATTGCCGGGCTTTCGTTCGTAGCGCTCCATAGCTATAAGACAGGCACACAGATCGATCGGTTAGCGGCAACCTGAACTATTCACGATTCTGTCATTCTTGCCGCGCGCCACTCTACATATTGATTCTCCAACATTTCCAGCGTACGCGCTTCATGTTGCTCTCGCTGTGGCAACCAGTGCAATGTATCATCGTCTTCATAGATCGTCCACAGATCGGAAAACAGATGCTCTTGCAATTGTACCGGCTGCCCTTTCCATCTGCCTTCTGCCCAAATGAGACCTGCCGTAGTACGCATCACAATCCGCATATGATCGATCGTGCGCGCTTTTTGCCCGAGTCGGATGATCGCCAGCAATTGGGCAAGCGTATGCCAATGCATGACTAGCTTAACGCTCGATCAGCTTGAAATCATCGTAGTGGAAGCCAGGCGCGACTACACAGGACACGAATACCGGCTCATCGCCAAGCGGACGAGCCATCTGCCATACGCCGCCTGGAATGAGTACTTGCGGCTGTTGTCCGGCTTCGATATCTAGACCGAGTATTAACTTTTCGCCTTCTTCCGGCTGTTCGCCGTTGCCGCCTAGCGTTAGCTCTAGTGGACCACCAGAGTGAATAAGCCACAGCTCATCCGAATGCACGACATGCCAATCCGATGTTTCATCGGCATGCAGCAAGAAATAAATCGATGTCGCTGAAAAGCGCGGCCCGGAATACTGCTCTGGTAAAATGCTTTGTGGAATCTCAAACGAAGCTTTCCACATTTCACGATACCAACCACCTTCTTGATGGGGCTTCAACTCAAGTGCAGCTACAAGTGGAGACAGTGGCAAATTCGTTTTCATAGTTCGTTTCCTCTTTTCTATGATCGTTTTGTGATCGATTTATTATGTTGAGGATCGTTAGTCGGCTGCCTATGTGCGCAAATCGTATACAAGTAGGCAAGTGCAACGATGTTTAACCCTCTGCGCTAGCTTGCTCGATCACAGGGATGGTGGATAGCTGTACATTGCCTGCGACCGCTCTGGAAATCATACAGGACTGCTCAGCTTTATGGGCAAGCAGCTCTGTCTTGACAAGTTCAGCCGTAGTCGCGCTAGCTTGAAGTACGATTTGCGGACGATGAATGATCTCACGATAGGTGAAAATATTGTTCGTCACATCGACATAACCTTCCGAACGCATCGTCAATCGCTGCACAGCGATATTTGAGCGTTCCAACATCGCCGCAAGTGTAATGATATAACACGTTGCCGCCGCACCAAGCAGCATCTCGTCCGGATTGGTGCCAATACCAGGCCCGCCCATCGGCTGCGGGATTGAAATGGCGGTTTGTAAATTGCCCGCTGTGATTGTACCTTCACTATTGCGTCCGCCTTTCCAATCGGCTTCCAGCACGAATTCATGAATCATAATCAAGTCAGCTCCCGGTTGCATACTAAGACGGCAGACAGTCGCCTGCGCGCCGGATTAGTTCATGCATCATACGTTTGGTTATAACCATCAGTGTATCATATTTGGATCGTATGTGCGCAATATAGGATGTGCTTTGGCAACAACCACTGCGGTACGGAATAAGGGGATGGATTCCCGTCTCCCACAGGAATCTACGGATAAGGAGTACATGTAGATTCCCGTGCTCAAATCTGTAGCCTATTTCGCTGCGCAAAAACTTCTTTTCAGTGCAACTCGTGTTTGGAAACCGCAAACACTAAAGTCCGTCCTTACCCTTATTTTCTTCTCCCAGCCTACGAGTTGGCGTACACTCCCTAGTACTTTGACCGAGATGAATTCGAGTTTTGAAGCTGGATCAAGCTATTATGGATGAGGACATCAGTACACAATCAAAGTTTAAATTTAACTTGGTCTGAGCACTAGTAGACTGTCTCAAATGGAAATTGTGTTTGAACGTACCTTAACCTATTCATCATCAAGCAATGGCTAGATCGACAAACCGTAAATGTATTTGATACAAGCTACTAGTACCTTGACCGAGATTGATTTGAGTATTGAATCTGTTTTAAGGTCGCATGGATCAGCATTTCAGTACACAATCCAAATGAACATTTAACTCGGTCAACGTACTAGTGACTTGTCTCAGGAAGATGTAAGGTTGCGTCCATCTGAATCCTGCTTGAACTGTGCATGGTTCAGATGGACGCAATCCCTGGATAGATTTGAGACAAGCTACTAGTTAGCATGTAAAGCTGTCAAGGCAAGGTCGTGAAACGCAAAAAAACACTGTCCGGTCTCGTTAGTACAGACTACAGTGTTTTCGTTGCGGCTCATTTGTTAGATGTAGATCGTCTTGAGTAGGCAATAGTTGGAGGATGATGTTTACTGGATGCATGTGGTTTCATTTGAGATGCACGTCTAGCTTATATGATCCAGATCGATACACCATACGCCGTTTACAGGTCTTTACGTTGAAAACGGTGAATCCCCCAATACAGTAGAACTAGCATATACACCAATGCGTAGACGATAAAGCTGGCTGAGGGGATTTGTCCGAGTCCAATATCGGTTAACCCTAATCGTCCGCCAGGCAACATGCCTGCCAATTGTTCCATACCGAGCATCGTGGACAGCGATTTGCGCTGAATGGCGTCGACCGGCATGATGAGCGAGATAATACCGGTAATATTGTTCATCGTTTGCTGTACATCCGGCTTTAATTGCAGCGTGCCAGTTACTTTTTCCACCATGCCGCCAAGCCAGCCTGCACCGTATAACATCGTCATCAATACACCGTTGCCGATTGCCGAAAACGCGGTGGAACCGAGTAGGCTGACGGTGACGAGAATCGGTACGCTTAAGGCAAATAACGCAAATGACTGCACATTCGTCAGCAGATCGCCTGGTATCGTCGCATGCATTGCCGTTACGCCAATGATCGATAAGTATAACACTAATGCATACGTCCAGCCGAACAGTACATATCCGAACCAACGCCCGATATACCATTGCCAGCGCTTAAGTGGACGTGTTAATGCAGCTTGCATAATGCCCACTTCCGCTTCACCGGATATGGCGGAAAATGAGCTAAAGATCACAAGAAAGGCAAGAATAAAATTGCCAAAGAAAAATCCGATCGACAGCAGTAATGAAGCGTTCATAAAACGCTGAACAATTGTGAAATCTTCCAGCGTGTTCCCGCTACGCGCGGTGATCGTATTAGCGATAAACCAAAATACGATCAAAAACAGAATCGTTAAAATCAACGTGAGCAATAATACTTTTTTACGTGTCAGTTCCTTCCATGTCATCCCGATAACAATGTTCATTCGTTCTCCCCCCGATGGCTGAGACCTGCTACAGCTTCCATAAACCATTGTTCCAGCCGCTCGCGTACAGGATGAACACCGTATAATGTCATGCCTTGATTGACGATCATCGTTGTCAGCAGACCGACTTGGTGCTCATTATCGATCTCCGCTTCTAGCCATGTTTCCCCGCTGTTGCTATTGTCTGCGGCAGCGCCATCAGTCACCGGACGCAGCATAATGCCGCTCGTCTCGGTCAGCCACGGCAAAATTTCCGCTGTATAACCGCCCAGCTTGAACCGCCAACGCGTTTTCGTGTGCAGCACTTCATGCACTGCACCATGACGCAAAATTTGCCCGTTGTTCAGCAGGGCGATTCGGTCACAGATCGTTTCGACTTCTTCCAGTAAATGCGAGTTAAGAAAGATCGTTTTGCCGTCCTGCTTTAGCTCCTGCAACAGTTGGCGTACATCCATCCGTCCGACTGGATCAAGCGCAGACGAAGGCTCATCGAGAAACAGAATCGGCGGATCGGCAACGAGCGCACAGGCAAGACCAAGCCGTTGCTGCATACCTTTGGAATAATGTTTGACCCGTTCTTTACCGCGATTGCCGATGCCGACACGTTCCAGCAACATCGGAATACGCTGCTTCGACTCGGCAGCGTTCATTCCGCACAGATGGGCATGCAGCTGTACTACCTCTGCACCGGTTAACCATTCCTGATAACGATACAATTCCGGCAAATAGCCGATATGACGCTTCGCTGCTACCGTGCCCACTTTGTCTCCGAACAAAAAGGCAGCACCCGATGTAGGCGAAATCAAGCCGACGAGCATTTTGACAAGCGTGCTTTTGCCGGCACCATTCGGACCGAGGAAGCCGAAGGCTTCCCCTTGTCCAATAGTAATATTCACATTCCGGCATCCGCGACCATTGCCGTATTGTTTGGTCAGATCACGAATATCGATCGCTGCTACGGTCATATGTTCATCAGTTCCTTAATTTTGGCAATGACAGCCGCTTTGTCGGGGAATGCCTCGTTATTGCCATCCAATTGATACATCTCATCCCCTACAGTCCAGTAGGCGGTATAGGTGCTATGGGAATGTTCTTTATATGTTCGCTGCTCCAGCAGAACGGACATCCCATTCACATCGATCCGCTCAATCGGTTGGTCAGAGATGATCGGGAGGGCGAGCTGACCTTTGAGCAGTTGATCTTTTTGCAAAATCGCACGCACATCGTCCGGCAATAATGGCAAATCACGTAGCGCTGCAAATACTTTTTCCGCATTCATCGACGGGTCCAACGTAAGTTGTGGCATACGTTGCTGAGATAGCTGCGCCCATTTTTCATCATCATTGATCAATGAATAGTTGATCGTTTCCGGCATCGTCAATGTGATCATCTTTTGATTCGCTTCCTCTGGCATCAATGTCGTACCGCCGAGACGTTTGATCGCTTCATTGACTGCATCGGTATTTAGACGGAAGTGTTCGATATACGAAGGGAAAATAATCGCCTTTTCGCCTGCTGCCATTTTGACTGCCGGGAGGAAAGTATAGCCAAGCAGTTTGGTTGCTTTCTCGGCTGTATAACTGCCTTCGAGTTTGCCCCCCTCTGAGGAAAATGTGCCAAAACGATTGATCGTTTCGTCATTGATACCATTTTGGTCATACCTATTTTCCATATCGTTTAAACCTTGTCTGTCTACGGTAGCTAAGTCTTGCATACGGAATTGATTCAGCAAGGAGGCGAGCGCTTGATTGCCAAACGGTGTTGCTAACACTGTGCCTGCTACTACACATGCAGCGATGCCTGTTGCCCATTTGCGTCGTTTCGTATTGGAAGCTTTACGGCGGATCGTTTGCTGCTCGGAAGCTTGTTCGGTTGCGTTATCATTCATCGGTGATGGAGTCATCGTATTCATTCCTTTCGTCTGTAGATCACGGTTTGTATCGTTCGTATTGGATAATGCAGTCGGTATAGCGGAACGCTCGGCGATTGATGCGACCGGATCAATTGGTTGTTCAAACGACTGCTGTGTATTCCGGTCGTTATCGGATGTAAATGCCGCTTCTGGATGATGCTGGCGCAGCGATTGTGCTTCGGCATCCCATTTCGCCCAGTCCGGATGGGGAGCTTCGTTCATTAGCAGCTTTTGCATCCGGCTCCATGCCAGATCGGTAGCTTGCCGTTCCAGATCAGCTGCTTGTTGCTGTCGTTCGTCTTGCCGCTCATCGTTATGCGCATTATGCGTATGATCGTTTTTCACCACAGAACCCTCCTTTTTCGTTATGCCACCATCTGTTCAGCATCCGTCCAGCTAACTTGGAAATGCTGTAACTTCCACGTCTGCCAGTCGGACATGGATTAGGTTGAGTTCAGCATCTTTTTGCGTAATTTGTTAGTTGCCCGGTGCAACAATGTACCTACAACTGGTGGACGTAGCTGCAATTGCTCAGCGATTTCGGAATAGCTGTAGCCTGAATATTTCATTAACAGCGCCTGCCTGTCCCGCTCGGGTAGCTGATCTAGCAGTTGATGCACTTCAGCCTGCTCCTGCTGTTTGATTATCGTATCTTCTCCGTTTGGTGTTACCGAGGCATGAAGGTCATAATATTGCTCCTGCTTGTCCTGCAAACGGCGTTCACGCGCCTTTTTATCCATATAGTCATAAGCGATTCGTGTCAGCACACGATGCAGCCACGCACCGATCGCGTGCAGATCATCCGGCGGATTGCGATAGAGGCGGAGGAAAACCTCCTGCGCCAAATCGTCAGCCGCTGCTTCGTCACGAACCATTGCATATAGCTTGCGTTTTACGCTGGGATGATGTTCATAAAAAATCTGTTTGAACTGTTCCGGTTCCGGTATGTTCATCGAATGGATGCTCCTTTCCGCTGCAGCTATAAGAAAGACGGGCATGACTGTTTATTTGTATCACATTTGGTAAAATTTTTTGGTGATAGGCGATCATGGCTCGTTTTTAAATGTTCATTTTAAGTGTGGGGATAGCTTATATTTTTATAAACTATATGCATCATAAGCTATAGGCTAGCAAAACAACTATTACTAAAGTACGATGTCCATTTTTCTATATATGCCTTTTTTCGTTCTGCGTGATATGTATGATATGATACCGATTCGCGATCATCTTATCCGACCGCAGTTCGAAAAATATAGACAATGATGGTAAAAAACAACAGAATTTTAATGGCAATATGAAGGTAATTCGCTATAATGAAAGTAGTTTCAGACCTTTCGGAGGTGATGGTGTGAATTGGCTCGAAGATTTCAGACCACAGCTGGAACGAGTGTTTGCGCAAGCTGAACAACGGGTTCGTTCTTTTCCAGCTCCGCTACATGAGCTAGGACTTCGTTACCTGGCAGCATTCGACATTCGCACACAGGGCAGCGTCAAAAATTACATTTGTTATTTGCTGCCATTTTGGATCGAAAAGATGCTATCTGCACAGCTGAAAACATCGAATTCGGACGCTTTATTAGACACGGCACGTCAAACTGCGCTCGGCAATGTGATGGGCATGCTGCACTTTTTCATTCAGGATGATCTGATGGACGGGATGCAGCAGCATGAGCATCATTCCGTGCAGGAGCGACGTGCACTCATACCGCTAAGTCAGCTTTTTCACAGTGAATTTGTGCAGGCAATGTCTGCGGCGACTAGCGCTCAGCATCATGAGCGGCTATGGGCATATTATTACAGTGTGAGCGCGGAATGGGCGTCTGCCGTGTACGATGAAGCTGAATCCGATTATTTCCTCCATGCCCGGCAGCGCATAGCTGGTAAAGCGAGCCCGATCAAGCTGTCTGTCATCATTTTGCTGCTGGAAGCGAATTTGCTTGCACAGCTACCGACGGTGCTGGAACAGTTGGAACGTGTATTGCTCGTACTGCAAATGAATGATGATGCTACCGATTGGCAGGACGATTTGGCATCCGGCAGCTACAATTGTCTGCTCTCGTTGATTCGTGCCGAATGTAGCTTGCCGCAATCTCAAACTAACGATCGTGCTGGCGCTAGCGATGATCACCTGACCGCAGCGCAGGTGCAACAAGCGATTTATGATCATCGTATATTGCATCGCTATGCCGCTATTGCCGCCGATAGTTACATCGCTGCCGATACCGCTGCACACAGTCCGTATTTGTCCCAATTTCATGCTTATTTGGTTCGTCAGCTAACACGCATGTCAGAACAAGTCGATCAACATCGTCAACTATTGCTTGAGCAGGGAAGCCTTTGGTACTATGCTCGTTTTCCAAACTGAAAAAAATATGAAAAATCTTACAAAAATTATGGATTTTACAATCATGCCGTGTTATAGTGATAGGTAAATATAACCATTTTGAGAAAGGGATGATGGGTATGTCTAGCCAAGCCGTTTTTCATACACAGGTGATTCAGAAAGCATGGGAAGACCCACGATTTATGGAGTTGCTGAAAAGCAATCCGAAGCAGGCTTTACAGGAACTAATGGGCATTTCATTCCCTGAGCATGTCAAATTGACAACCGTCGAAGAAACACCGGAGGAATTGTATCTCGTTATTCCTCCTAAGCCTTCTGATGTTGCCGCCTATTCTCGTCTGAAAACAGAGGCTTCCTGGTAACCGGCATCCATCCTGTCCCTTCATCATGATCCGATATACGAGCCGATCCAGGCGACCGCTCAATCGATCCTAATTGAGTCAAAAAGTGCAATTCGTCTACACGGCGGATTGCGCTTTTTTTATATGCAAGTGCGTCTTTTCTCCCTTGTGTAATGTTAACAGTTTGATTATTCTATTTATTAAAACGCTTACATTATTGTGTGCAGCTCGTTTGGATGAATGTCCGGTATATGTACTTAAGGAGGCTTACATGGATGAGTACCGAATTTATGCTGGAATATTACAATCTGCCGACGTTTTCCCTTAGGCATGATCCCCAGCTGGATCGTAACAAATGGACACTGTTATATGTGGCACCCGCTGTTGAAGCCGTTTCGTCTTCTGCATCCGCTCACGGCGGATGCATATACCTTATTGCCCCAGGCAAATTACAGCTTGAGCTGCTGCATACGGTCGTTACAGCAGCAAGTGGCATTTGCTGCCAGTTTACCGCCTATTCGCAATGGTCTGGCTGGCTAAACAAGCTGCAAACAACGGATTCGCAGCAGCCGCTTCAGCTTCGAAACGATAAGTTATGCCAGCAAATTGAGTATATGTTACAGCGATTGATGGAATATGGCGAACATAATGAGCACCCAGGCTATCGGCAATTATCGTTTCATTTGCTAAGCGAATTGTGGCTGTTGTTGACGGTACATGAACAACCTGTCGCGCCTAATCAGGCGGATTCGCGCATCGAAGAAGTGTTGCAGTATTTGCAGGAACATTATGCGGACGATATTCGGATCGAGCAGCTTGCCCAGCTCGTCTGTCTGTCCCCTTCACGCCTGTCGCATCTGTACAAAACGCATACCGGTGAAACGATTATGGATACGCTCATTCGGCTAAGACTGGAACGTGCCCAATTTTTACTCGCTTCCACTTGCCGTTATGTGGGCGAGATTGCGTATGAAGTTGGCTTTAACTCGCAGACGTATTTTACGTGCAAATTTACCCGCCATTTTGGCATTAGTCCCTCCCTCTACCGCAGTAGCCTCAATCCGTCCGATGACTGTACGTATAACAAATCGGTCGCCACGGTATGAGCGCTCTACGGCAATAAGCCAATATATCTTGTGAAAAAGCCTTGAGCAGGACGGCAAACCGTGGGATAGCGCCCGCTTGATGAGACAGCGTTCATGCTTGTGTAGCTATATGGATGGGTCTCATTTGATCGGGTTAGTTTCGTCCGTTGACTTGTCAGCCCGCTCAGGGCTTTTGTTTGTTGCCCAGTACTGGATAGCTAGATCGACTGGATCGATCGGAACAACGATCAATAACGATAAACAGACTTCTGTCTTAGCACCAAAGTGCGTCCAGAAGTCTGTTTGTCGTTATTGGGAAAGCTTTTGCATTGTAGATTACAGGGCATTTGATCATGAGCAGCGGTTTGTGTGATGACACTTTTCCAGTGTGCTCCATCTTCTGTGCTTACATGATACGCTTTATGACCTAACTACATGCAGCATAACTTACCGTAATGCTTACTTTTTGCTGCTGCTGTCCATTTGTGTTTTGTACGCATCCAATTGGCGTTGCAGCTCTGCCATTACTTTGTCATAACCTGCCAGCTTCAGCTTGTCGCGGAATTGTTGTACAGCTTGCGTAGGATCGCCTGCTTTACCGTAAGTGATCGCTGGACCCATCTCGGCGGTAACTTGCGAAATGGCGGTTAGCTCGGATTGAACATTCGTATTGTCGAATACAAATTGTCCGTAAGGATACGGCTTTTTGATTTTGTCGTACTCGCTGTACAGTGTGCCGATTTTATCCCATGTCGTATCGCTTGGAATTTCGAATTTGTCCATTCGACCTGCCCAGAAGTCAGAGTAGAAGCCGTCTCTCGTTTCATCATAACCGTCTGGCAATGTACGTTTGCCGTCTTTGATTACATATTGTGTGCCTTCCAGACCATAGTTAATCAACTGGTAAATTTCTTTGTCATTGCGCATCAGATCATATGCCATCAGTGCGCGCTCTGGATTTTTGCTATGTGCGCCTAGCGCTACACCGCCGTGTGTAATCGGCATTTCTAGCAAATTGCCGCTTTGACGGGAGAATGGGAACATTTGCAATTCAGAGCCAGGTTGCTTTTTGTCCATTTGCACACGCAGACCGGAAAATGTTTGCGTATGATGTTGATCCATACCGGTTTGACCGGCTTGTAGAGCAGCGCGGGTATCGTTTTTGTTGTTCAGTACGTCTTCGCGCCAGTAGCCATTATCTGCCCATTGTTTCATCGTTTTGGCAAAATCAAGGAATGTATCGTCAAATACAGGGCTAACGACAGTATAACGCTCATCATACGATTTACCGGCAAACACCGGCAAATAACCAGTCGAGATCGGCAGCTCCAAATTTTGCGTATGGGATTGTACCCAGCCGCCAAAAATGCTATCGCTTGCCTGTACATCCCACGGAATCACATCCGGTTTGTTGTCTTTGATCCATTGCAAATATTTGCCGATCGTCTCCCAATCTTTGATCGGTTCGGTAATGCCAGCTTGTTTTGCCCAGTCGCCACGATAGAAGAAACCGTGGTTAATCCATTGTGTGTAATCGTTTTCAGGGATCAGTACAATTTTACCGTTATATTTGCTTTGCGCCCAGTCTTCTTGCGGAATCGATTTCCACGTTTCCGGCGCATATTTAGGCAGCAAATCGTCCAGTGGCATAAATGCACCCCGTTGTGCATTGCCCCATGTGTCGAGCCAGTCGGTGCCAATCGTCACCAGATCAACCGGTTCGCCGGAAGCGAGCAGCAGATTGTATTTCGTTTGCCAATCTGCCCATTCGACCCATTTCCACTGTACGTTGGCATTGATTTTTTGCTTCATAATCGCATTGACTTTTTCCATCACTTTATCAAACTGTCCATTTTTCGGCTTATCACCAAGTGCGACAAAGGTGACCGTGACAAACTGGGATTTGTCGTCTCCGGCGGCGTTATTCGACCCTTTGCCTCCACATGCTGCGAGCGAGAAGACGAGGATGCTGACGAGCAATGCGGCAATCAGCTTACGGTATTTCCACATACATTAACCCCCCTGAGTTGTTGGCTGGAATGCGAAAGCAGCGATATGCACGATGCATACCTAGCGTGCGATGTTTGGTTCTGTTTTATATAGGTCATCAGATAAAAAGTTCCTTTTTCACCAGACGACGGAAGCGTTCAGCCCTTAACGGCACCGACCGTAATTCCCTTAATAAAATAACGCTGTACGAACGGATAAAACAAAATGACCGGCCCGGTTGCTACAACTGCCGTCGCCATCTTCATCGTTTCCAGCGGTACATCGCTCATCGATACATTGGACGATGCCGCCGAGTTACGAATAAAGTCGGCGCTGGTGACGACATTGTACAGGAATAGTTGAAGCGGACGATAATCCATATCCGGCGATAGGAACAGCATTGCATTGTACCACTCATTCCAATAACCGAGCGCAATGAACAGCCCAATCGTCGCCAGTGCAGGCGTCGACATCGGCAAAATAAGCCGCATAAAAATCGTAAAGTCGCCTGCTCCGTCAATTTTCGCGGATTCGGTAATCGCATGTGGAATCGAACGGACAAAGCTTTTCATCATAATAATGAGGAACGGGCTCAACAAACCTGGCAGCAATACCGCCAAATAATTGTCTTTCAGCTCCAAATATTGTGTAATCAGCAAGTAAAACGGCACCAGACCACCGGAAAACAGCGTCGTAAAATAGATAAAAAACGAAATTTTGTTGCGATACGTAAAGTCCGGACGTTGCAATGCATACCCGGTCATCGCCACGATAAATAGACCGATCATCGTACCGACAACCGTTAACCCAATCGTCACCAGATAGGAGCCGATAATCAGCTTTGGATTTTCAAATACAATCTGATACGCAAATGTACTGAATTCATGCGGCCAAATCGTAAAACCGTATTTTTTCACCGACGATTCGCTCGTAAACGATGTGCCGAGAATGAGCAAAAACGGCAACAGACAGCAAATCGCAAATACACCGATGACGATATAACCGACCCAACGTACAATCACTTCGCTGGCATCAGAGCGGATACGTGCCGGACGCGGCGTGTTGCCTCCGATCACATTGCCTTTGGCATTCATGTCCATACCGGTCACCTCCTAAAATAATGAGTTTTCAGGCGATACTTTTTTAATAATCCAGTTGGCAGTGAGCACGACGACAAAGCCGAATACGGACTGATACAAGCTGACCGCACTGCCCATCGAAAAGTTAAAATTCGTCATCAGCGAGCGGAATACATATGTTTCGATAATGTCGGTACTGGCGTACAATGCCGTGTTATTCGCACCAACCAAGTTATAAAATAGACCGAAGTTCCCTTTGAGGATACCGCCGAGTGAGAACAACAATAAAATGATAAACGTTGGCTTGAGCCACGGAATGACGATATGGATAATACGCTGGAACGCATTGGCACCATCGATCTCTGCCGCTTCCACAATTTCAGTATCCAGACCCATAATGGCGGCAAAATATACGATCGAGCCATAACCTGTCGTTTGCCATAAATACGTAATCACGATAATGAATGGCCACAGGCTCGGTTCAGAGTACGCTTTGACCGGGTTCAGTCCGAGCGATGCCAGCACATGATTCAGCAGACCGTAATCATAGCTCAAAATGTTGTAAGCGAGCAGTCCGACCAATACCGCCGAGATAAAATACGGCAAAAACATAAGTGTCTGCGTCACCTTTTTGAACCATTTTTTACGGATTTCATTGAGCAGGATTGCGACCGCAATCTGGGCGACATTCCCGATCAGAATGAAAGCTGCATTGTAGGCGATCGTGTTAAAGGTCAATCTCCACAAATCACCTGTCATGACCAGAAACTTGAAATTGTCCCAACCGACAAACGGGCTGCTAAAAATGCCGTCGGTATAGTTGTACTTAACGAAAGCAAGATACAATCCGGGCATAGGCAAGTACGCAAACACACAGAAAAACAAAATTGCCGGCAAGCACATTAGCAGGAGCATGCGACTGTTTTTAAACTGCGTGCGCTTCGAGCGCTTGGCACGGACGGCAGGGATCGACTTGGCTGTATCCAATGAACATTCCTCCTTTGTGCTTCGTTCGCTTGACCGGCAAATACACTGCCGGGACAACACGATGGTTTACCCTTTTATTGTAAGCGTTTTCTTAATGTATGTTATTACACGATTCTGCTATTCCCTTGTAATATTCTGCTATATTTTGAGCATTTGAGATCATTTTACATAAAAAAAACGCTCTTACTCGCCATCAGCCACCTGTTTTACACAGGCTCGACTGACGGAAAAGTAAGAACGGCTTCGGTTCCTTCCCCTTTTTTGCTATGAAATTCCAAGTGACCACCCATCGCTTCAATAATGCGGAATGTGACCATCAGACCAAGCCCGGTGCCTTTTGTTTTGTTGGAAAAATACGGCTCACCGAGTCGTGCCAGCTCCTGCTCACTCATCCCGGCGCCATTGTCACAAATCCGAATCCACACTTGCTGATCCTGTTGCCCTGCTTGAATCGTTACCTGTCCATCTTTACTTAGCGCTTCGATACTGTTTTTGATCATATTGATGCACGCTTGTTTGAACTTGGACGAATTGCCGCGAATATGCAAACCGTCCGGAATATCGATCGCCAGCGTACCGCCTTGCAAACTGGCGAGCGGCTGCATAATATTTTCGATATGCAAAAATTCCTCTTTTAAATCAAGCAGCACGATCTGGTCAAATTGCGGCTTGGCGAACGTAAGAAAGTCGGTAATAATATCGGAAGCACGATCCAGCTCATCAAGTGCCATTTTTAAATGTTCGCGCCCTTTCTCATCGGTATTCATACGTGTTAATTGCAAAAATCCACGCGTCACCTGGAGCGGATTGCGAACTTCATGGGCGACCGATGCCGCCAGCTCGCTAATCATGTCCATCTTCTCCGAGCGCTGCAATTCATTGTTGAACAGTTCCAATTGACGCGAATATTCAACTACCTGACGCCGATTTTCCGCGAATATACGCCCCATAATCGCAATCAGCGCAATGACGAAAAAGATAACGCCCCACTTCCACAATACGAGCTTATAATCGCCATCCTGAATATAAAACCAGATTAGCTCAAACCCGGTAATACACGCAAACACCGAGAAACCTGCCGCAAAAATCTGTGCTGCCCGATTCTGGTTCATCGCAAACCGCAGCGCCATCGTAAGAAACATGATTAGCCCGACTAGCATAAATACACCGAATACGAGCACAGTCATCACATAATAAATTTTAAAATAACGATCATGGGTTAGCGCATTGCCAATTAGCGCCAGCAGACAGAGCGCCGAATATACATATTGAAATCGTTTCATACGATGAATGAGCCCACGATAACCTTGACCGAATACACTTTCAAAAAATTCATAAAATGCAGGCACTAACACAAACAGGCTAATATCAAACAGCAACGTATACACCCGATCGCCATACGGATAAAACGTAAACAAAAACGGCGAATACGTAACGACCAAAATGCCTAACGCCAAAATGACGACGCACAGACTAAGCCACATCCTTCGCGCCTGTCCTTCCAGAAAAAATGAGCAAAACGCCATAATTAGCGCCACTAGCACAAATGAAAACCCGATCACAACATCGGTCAAATCCGCGCTGACGTAAGCGGTAAGCATACGTTGATAATCACCGATCAAAATGCCTTTCGTTAGCCCGATTTTCTCGCGCGCCGACTCGACCCAAATGTAGACCAATTTGTATGAGTCATCCCGCGTTAACGGCAACAAAAGCTGGTTTTGCTCGTATGAATAGCCCCGTCTGGATTCATAAATTTTGTTGTCGTCCAAATAGACGATCACATGCTTGCCCTGCAATTCGCGGATGAGCAAGCCGGATGTGTTCCAGTTCAATTCCGGCAACGGGATACGAATCCAGGCGGAAGAACTATTGACGGGCTTGCCGTCTTTCATTAACTGCGACGATGTCCAGTAACTGTTTTGATCATCATTCCACGGTTTGGATGTAAACGTATTTTGCGCTTGCCAGCGTACTTGCCAATAATCGATACGTTGAAATTGCTCATCTTCACGCGTATTGTTGGACAGCGATAACGCCAGTAGCAGTACGATAACGATAAGCAGAAATACAACTAAAGCTTTGGGCATGATCTTCATGAAGCACCTCATTATCAGCCAGGCTGTCCAGCAGCCGGCTTTCTCTATTGGCGACCGTTGCACCATAGTATCGTCATTTCAGGTATGTATAAACGAAATCAGCACTAAAAGCCCACAACTTCTATTATACTGTGTCTCTTGTTGGAGGAACACTACTAAATTCCTAATCTCTGCCAAATCCAGTCAATTTGTCCCTGTTAGCGGTGCATTATGCATATGGCGAGGGAGCGAAAGCGGCTGTTTGATCGCTAGACAGGACGGGTAAGCTCCAGTAGAGAGGCATATTTGCCCTCCACAATCCCGAAAGGCAAGGAGCTGATCAACATGGCAGACAACGAGCATTATGACGATGTGTTCTGGAAAACACGGGATACACTGCTTGATGACGAGGATGCCCAGCCTGTGGATGAGGAGCTAGAAGCCGAACTACCGCGCGATGCGGAGCTTGCGGTCATTCATCCGGAGCGACTCGACGAGCCGATTATCAAGACGATTGTGGATGAAGAAGACGCGGTCGACGAAGATGCCGATGTACATCCACAAGCTGATCCGGAAGATGGAGCGTCCGATGCGGAACAGGTGAGCAATCGGGTGCCAGATAGTGATGGGAGCGGGCAATAAGTCGATATGCTTGCAGGCACTAGCAGGCTGACCGCGTTAAGTAGGCAGTTTGATATTACAGAGCAGCGATATGCTAAGGCTATGATTCCAATGTTTCTTTCATAAGATGGAGTTCATCAGACATTGAATGTAAGCTGGTCAGCCTACTGGTAGAGGTACGATATGTATCGCTATTTTATAAATAGACGCATAGCATAAATAAAGGTCGGCTCTATCACATTGATGTGTGATAAGTCGACCTTTTTTGCGGATGATGACTGTGGCAGGCGAGTTGCTGGACATTACGAATTGGCTGTTTCCATCCGCATGCTCGTACAGAGAGCGACCTAATCGCTGCCGCCGTAATGATCCCATTTTTCAGATTGATTTCAATCGACGTTCTTGCACAGCGAGTGTTGATGCTTGGCTTCGCTATGCGTGCGCATGGAGCGGGAGTGGCGGTGCGCATAGATCGTGAGCGGCGGAAGCTTTTATTTGCGTCCGTAATCCGCCTTAATCTCGCCCCAACTGCGCGTTTCCCATTTCAGCAGTTTATTGCTATACGTATGCGTGCGCAGCCACTGTTCGGCACGGTCGACCAGTTCCCAGATTTCAGCGGTCGAGGCGTCGCGTACGAGTGTGGAAGCCGCTTTCTTTTGTTTAACCCATTTGAGCGCATTTTCCGAATCGCTATAGACGGTTTTGTTGCTGCCCTGTTGGTGCAAGTAGGCGAGCGCATGCACGATAGCGAGAAATTCGCCCATATTGTTCGTGCCTTTGGCGATCGGACCTTTGCTGAAAATAATTTGCCCGGTGCGTGTATCGACCCCTTTGTATTCAACTGGACCAGGGTTGCCGCGTGTGCCCACATCGACGGAAATGCTATCATAGTCGATCTCATCCATCGATATATTCGTTGCGGCTGCCTGACGTTTGCCATACATGCCCGCTTTGCCGCTTGTCGATGCGGGCTTCGTTTTGGCAGCACCATTCGACTGACCCCAGTGCTTTTTCCAACCGTCACGATACGCTTTGTCTGCCTCGGCGCGCGATTCATACGATTTGTATTTGGCATCCTTGTAGCCGCTCGTTTGTTGCTGGCATTCCAGCCATGAGCTGTACACGCCTGGTTGATGCCCTTCCCAGACGACATAATATTTTGATTTTGCCATAATGATTATATTCCTCCATAACGATGTTGCCGTTTGTGCACGAGTAGCAGTCGGCGTCGATTACTTTCTTTTTCAACTTCGGACTTGTCCTATTATGACTGTTTGGCTTGCACATTGGCAACTGGATCAGCTGGCTTGGCGCCAGGATCAGACGGCAATTCCCAACTGCGCCGGGCGACAAATACCGCACAGACGAGCAGCAGTAGACCGTTAATAATAAACACATACCGAATATCTAGCAGCGAGCCAAGCAAACCGCCGATCAGCGGGCCTGCCATCGTAGCAATCTGGGTTGCCGACTGATTCAGTCCGAACGCGCGTCCACGAAAATCGGCTGGTGTGACCCGTACGATCAGCGCATTAATCGACGGCATGACCGCCGCAAAAAACAGTCCATACCCGAAACGCAACATGCCAAATCCCCATATGTTAGCGAGCAAAAATTGCAATATATTACCGATCCCGCTACCGATCAACCCGATTAGCAGCACTTTGCCAAAGCCGATGCGCGAGCCGATTTTGCCCCAGCGCGGTGCCATAATGAGCGTCGCGACCCCGACCGCCGAAAATACGATCCCTGCGCTAAGCGATGCGCTGCTCGTCGACACGCCTAATCCTTTGACATAAATCGTAATCAGCGGTTCCAAAATCATCACCGAGAAATTCGCTACCCCGGACAATACGAGCAAGGAGACAAAGATCGGATTCGCTGCCGCTTGCCGAATATCGTCACGCACATTAGAGCGCTTGGCAGAGCGGTTAAAATTATGCTCTTTCACCCAAATCGTCGCGATCAGCGCCGCAATCAGTACGATCAGAGCAGAGAACAGAAACGCATTCCGATTGCCTATGTAATAACTAACTACCCCGCCAATCAACGGGCCAATAATTGTACCGGTCGCACCGGATGTCGCCATAATGCCAAGCGCATAACCGGTTTTGTCTTCCGGTGTATTTGTACCGACAAGTGCAATCGATGCAGGAATAAAACCCGCCAACAATCCTTGAAACAAACGCACACACAAAAACACATACGGATCAGTCACAAAATAACTAATAAAATACAATACCGCCAAACTGAACCCAGAACGAATCAGCATCGGTTTCCGTCCGTATTTATCTGCCAGTGAGCCCCAAAATGGCGAAATGAGTGCGCTCGCCAAAAAAGTAATGCCAAACGCCACCCCAGACCATACTGCCAAATGGCTTGTGACGCCCAGCTCGGTTTCCAAAAAAATCGGCAAAAACGGAATCGAAATCGAATACGCCATACTGCAAAAAAACACGCCGATCCAAATAATCACAAGATTACGCTTCCAGGAAAATTCCATGCCCGCCAACACATCCTTTCGTTATCGTCCATTTTACTCCTGTTAAATCCAATCTCCAAATTTAGACAATGGCGGCACGATATCATAAAGCTCATTTGCGGGTAAAGACGAGTAGGCACTGTCGCAGGAAAACGTATATACGAACCTAGGCATCGTCGGATTACGCGTTCTACTTATAAATTAATGACAATTGAGGAGATGAGCGGCATGAGTACGAACTTTGATCATAATAAAGATGCAGCTGCACAGGAATATAACCGTTACCGTACGATCGGTTCGGTCACCGGGCATGATGAGGAAGAATTGCGCAGCATTCCCGATAATGAGCTGGATACGATCCAACCAACCGTACGCGATGAAGATGGTGTGCGCTCGGTAGTAAGCGAACCGGCAGCAGTCAATCGTCTACATGCAGAGTCGGATGAAGCGACGCTTGAGCGCACAGCGGTAACAGAGCGAGCCAGCAACGAGCAACCACTTGGGGGAGAACGTTCTTTTACCGGTACGATTGAGATGGACGATGAAGCCGGCATGGACGATGATGAGCTGGTCGATGAAGATGCACCATTGCCGGACGTACCGGATGCCGATGAATTTAACGGCGGCGAAACACCGGCAGACCCCTCTGTTCCTTCTGCCTACGCTCAAGATGCACACGGTATCGACCTGCGCAATGGTTCGGTCGGTGATGACGAGATAGTGGACGATCATGAACAAGAAAACCTTGTCACCGAACGCGATCATGACGAAACATTCGGTCTGTTCCGTGAAGATTCGTTTCCAGACGCAGGGGAAGATGAAGTGCAAAAGCGCATTATTCATAATGAGCTGCCGCGTGATAACCGATTGCCACATGATGAGCAGGATGATAAGGAACAACAGTAGGCATCTATACGGTAACAATTGTCGCTAAACCTATTGCGATCCTATTTAAAGAGCGGTTACTATAGCTAGCTGTTAACGAGGCACTTTACAGCTCTAGTAGCTTGACCAGCTTACACGGGTTATTTGATCGACTCTATCGTATGAACATATACCTGTATTATACGATGAATTTTTTCAGGCTCATACGACATTAAACTCCGCTTTAGCTCGGTCAGCTTACTAGCATAAGTGCTCATCTGCATAAATAAACAGCTAGATTCTGTGCTCGGATATGAGACAGGAGCTAGCTGTTTATTTGTTCATAGTAGCTTGATGGTGCTTCATTTCAATGTTGGAGACGCTGCGATTAGCGGTTTAATCGTGTCACAAACAACAATGTAAGTAGTGCAAGCGGTCAAAGTAGTCGCTTTAGTCTATGATAAAGTAGCCGTTTTCGTCCATTATGATGAAGAATGGACACTGTTAATTAAAGAAGATCGATAAATCGTTGTATACGGTAAAAGCAAAGTTTACGCATGCTTCAAGCGCTTCAACTTAAGCTTCCACTTCCCTGTCACACCTTTTCCAGCACAATAATACAGGTACTATCCGGCAACGGCACCACCATATCCCACTCATCCGTAATGCGCACCCGCTGTTCCAACGCTTCCGTATACCCCTGCTGCAAAAATGCTTCCAAATGCACAATCCGCACCTGCTCACCAAGCGTATGTTCAATAAATTCACGATAACCGCTCGGCGTCAAATAACCAAATTGCTCCTGCACCTCATGCACATACGCTTCTTCGCCCCATGTGTACGTGTACAAAAACTCCATCGCATCATTGATCGGAAGCTGCACAGTCGTTTCATCCAGCACTTCATAATGAATCGCACGTCCTTGAAAATCGCGTGCATAACGTTTTAATGCTGCCATCCCATCCGGCTCCAAAAAGGTCAGCCGTCGTTGCTGCACAGTCGGCTCGCTCATAATGCCATCGCGGATAATGATTCGTCCGCCGGATGATAGCACATCACAGGCGCTAATTAATGCTGCCGCGACCGTATCGAGATTGAATTTGCGACCATTCAGCGGAATATACGAATAGAGCTCATGCAAAATGGACGAAAACAAAATCGTATCCACACTGCCTTGCTGGATCGTTTCCTTTAGCGCGAGCGCATCGCCTTTCATCACTTCCCAGCGATGTCCTTCCAAGCGACGACGACGTGCCAGCGCTTCGATGACATTTTCAGAAATATCGATCCCGATCGCGCGCCGATCCGGCATTTCCTGTTCCAACAGATCGAGCATGACGCCGCCGCCAGGCCCGATATCAAGTACGGTCTGCCCGGTCACATAGCGCAGCAACAATCGTTTATAATCGACTGCTTGATTCATCGTGGCGAGATAGTTTTCCTCATTATGAAAACGATCATACGCATCCCGGCGTAGATCGAACAGATCGTACAGCATCAGTACCGCTTTTTCGTACAACGGCGACTTTTCCGCTTCGACGCAAAATTCGATCAGTTTCTCAGCAGCCGCAGAAAAATGGAAATTGAAAAATACCGTATCCGCAATATGCGGTTCGCCGACCAACTCATACCGTAAATGCGGGCTGTCCGCAGACGCTGCTCCGCTATGCAATGTTTCCCAGTGCCAGTCGGATACATATTTTTCAATCATGCGCTTTTTGTACAGATTGATTTTTTTGACGCCTTTGTAGTCGTAATATAGACTGTTCATCAAACGTTCAAAGCTAATATGCTTCACTTCAGGCGGTACGAGTCGGGCAATTAACGCAAATATTTTGCAAAATTCCTCCAGCGAGAAATCTTGTAGCGCTGCTTCCACATACCAAAATGTATGCTGTTCCAGACGCTGAAATACATGCTCTATCTGTGCTTGCGGCGGCAGCTCCTGTAGCCGTTCCAGCGTATTTTCCCCGCGCGCTTCACTGCCTGTGCGCAAGCGCAATAAGCGGCTCTGCACATCCAATCCTTGCGGCTGCTCACCATACGCAATATGATGCACAAGCAGTGACAGTTCATCTTGCACCTGCTGCCATAGCTGTGGTGATACCGCTTCGATAATGCAGCGATTGAGCACAAGCAGCGTGCTTTTCAGTTCTTCCGGCGACAATGTGCCTTCAGCAACGATATCCGCCAGCGGCAAATTATCGCCAAACGGCACCTCACCGCGCAAATATTGCCCCAGCAGCCCATGTGTACGAATGAGCAGCGCGATCAGACGTTCACGCTCGCCCAATTGCCCTGTAGCACGCTCATATAGCGCTGCCGAGCCTTCATTGTGCACAAACAGATTGATGCCTTCCTCCTGCCATTGTACACGCTGCCGTGCTGTACCGCCTTTGGCAGTTTCTGCCCAGCACAGCGTTTCCTCCACAATATCGCGCAGCCAGTACGATACACGCAACTGATCGAGCATACGCAATGTACGTTCCACATAGTCTAGCACCGGATTCGCTTCGGTCAGCTCGCGCAGCGTACTGACCCGTTCCAGATTGACGACCCGTTCTTCCGCCGAGACGAGATACGCGAGCCAGTGCTCGGTCACAGCCGTGTCGACTTCACGTTGACGATAATTTGCAATTGCAGCAAGCGTGTCCAGCATGATGATTGCCTCTCTTTCGTTTATCGATTGATCGCAAGTCGATCGCTTACGCTTAACGTGGTGACAAAGTGTACGCCGTTTCCGTCGCGCCGATCAGCGCTCAGGAAACTCTACAAACTCCTTGCCGACCGAATACCGTTTGTCTCGGTTCACGATATCATCCAGCCAGCGACTTAGCTTCACACCGCTTTCCTGTGCGGAATAAAACACTTTGTATGACGATAGTGTATGCGGCGTGCCACGTCTTTTTTTCCGTACGCCCACACCGTAATCGGTAATGAAAAAATAGTAATTGTTCAGTTGCTGCCCTAATTGGCGTGCCGAATTTAACATGCCGAGCGACCAGTCGTTCGTAATTTCCAGATCATCGCTAACTAGCCCTTTTGTGCGTTCATTCAGCACAGCTTCATAGGAAGGCAATACTTTGTCATACACGGTGTTGGATTGCAGCAGTACGGCGTTAGGCGGCAGACGGCGTGCATTGGCACGAAAAGCAGCGCCGATCAGATCAGGTTCAATCTTATAGCCAAAGTTGCGCTCAAAGTCCGCTTGCCACACTTCGTCGATAATAGGCTGCCAACGATGCGAAGATAAATATGCCCCATCTGCATAATGATACACTTGTGCCGTCGGATAATGTTCAGCGATATAAGGCGCCCAAAAAGCAGAGCCAAAGCCGCCTGCACTCGCTCCGGCGATAAACAGCTTGTCCGGCTGCGGCAAATGCTCAAACATCCATTCCAGCCCGCGCAGCGTATTGTCGCGTCCACTATAATGTGCCGTAAAGGTCAGCTTGCCGCGATCTTTGTATTTCACCTTGCTGTTGCCGATATGGAAATCCCCTGTCGCATACGGAACATATACGATATTCCAGTCACGAAACGGATTGTCGCGCCGCTGATTGTCCAGCATGCCACCTAGCAAATCCGGTTTATAAAACGGAATATTGGCAAAATAATAACCAAGCTCCCGATTTTGCAACAACGTACGCAGTCCAAACGGCTTTGTCGCCGTATGGCGATTCCAGCTAATGCCACCACCGGAAAAATAAACGACTAGATTGTTGCTGCGCCCTCTGCGTGTAAGCAAATAATAATCTGAGCCATCGCCGGACATCGCCCGTCCGCTCAGACCGATTCGACTCCATTTATACAGTGGTGATTGGTCAAAACGATCGACCCGTGATGGACGCTTGACGATAAACACAATAACAGCGATGGCGATCAACGCCAGCATAATCCATTCAATGCTGGATACGATCATAGTTGATTCCTCTTTTCTGGGATGCGATTTGCAGATACGATTGGAGCGTGTATGCTGATGACCGCTCCTACTGGCGCTCCAATCCAATCATTGAGCGCCATCCATACGTAGTTAGTAGGCTGTCTCAAGTAAAAACCGTGTTTGAACGTACCTTAACCTATCGATAATCAAGCGGTTGTTAGATCGACATACTGTAAATGTATTTGAGACAAGCTACTAGTAGGCTGACCGCGTTAAATAGGCAGTTTGCTATTGCAGAGCAGCGATATTGTCCTGCTACGATTCCAGTGTATCTTTCAGAAGATGGAGTGAATCAGACACTGAATGTAAGCTGGTCAGCTTACTAGCAGCATCACCTCTATGCAGATGGAATATTATACATTCGATACGGCTTGCTGTTCACGGTGCAGGGCGAATGATCGATACTCTCGTTCGGCGCGGTGTACGGTTCGCTTTGCGACCTTTCAGCAGCCATAGCTCCGGCGTATCGCGCACATCGCGCACTTCCAGCTGAAACGGTGTTTGCGGCAATGCACGGGCAAAGCGCAAAAACAACCGGTTACCGTCTACCGCCGATCCGATCACTTTTAGCTCTTGCGGACGACTCATACCGGACGATAAATAGAGCCATACTTCACCGACCGATTCCGGGTCAATGCGCTTGTTATACGTAATCATCACTTCCGCATCATCGAGCCGCAAACCGGACGATGGCAGCGGTGGCTCCGCATACATATAGCCGCCGATATGATATTCATACGCCATCCACGTACGATAACCAAGCGCATACGCATGATGTTCAAAATCGTCCATCCAGCGCCGCCCTTTGATCATGCTCGCCCGTGAGCCGATATCCGCCTGAATACCAAGCGGCAAATTCGGATGTCGTTCCCGGATCGCCGCTGCCAGCGGTTCATAATCACGAATATAATCGGCGGACAATCCCCGTTTCATCCAATCTGGCCAATGGGTTTGCAGCACATGTAGATCAGGTTTGACCCGATCGATCATCGATAATGCATCCAGCCCTTGCCATTCGCGCAACTTGTGGGCAGCATGCTCATCGCGCACCGCCAGCGACCAGGTGGCAACATAAATGTCCGGTCTAACGTCACGCGCTCCTCTAGCACCGTTAATCAGCTCATCAACTAGCCCATTGACCGCATCGACACGCAGATCGATCCATGCCTCATAAAGTTCCGGCACGCGTGTGTAATAACGCGGTGACGAAGAATCGCGAAATTCCGGCATATGTTCGCCATAGCGCTCCCGAAATGCGGTTGCGGCAAGCGGCCCGATATCACCGTACACACCGCGCTCCAACCCGTTCCATTCGGGAAAATAAGGCTCTGCCACCTCAACGCCATCAAAAGGCACATTCGTCAGCACATAGGACAGCACTTCTTTTTTCCATTCTATATACGCAGCGGAAAAATGCGAAAATCGTTCAAACCCGTCATTGATCGGGCGCAGCATTTCCATCCGCCACTGCTTCCAAAGCGGCGGCGCATGCTCGGCGCTAAATGTACCGTTGCCCAGTACGAGCGCCCATACCGCAATTTCCCGGCGTTGCAGCGCTTCGACGAGCCGCAAATCGACCTTTTGCTCATTCACGACAAAATAATGCACTGTCCGATAGCCTGCTAGCACCAGCTCATCAGCGATACTGTCGGGTGAGCGATCGGCATAATACGGAAACAGCGGATCGATCTGAATGCTTGCTCCGCGCAGCGCCCACGGGCGTCCTGCCTGTCCATTCGGCTTCATCGCGAATATCCTCCACGTTTATAAGATGCACCGGTGCGCAATGCAGGCTTACGCTCCCGCAAAAATAAGCGCGCTGCCTTGCCCGCACACCAGAGTGAAAATACGGCAAACCATGCCCCCCATACAACAGGCGGCAAAAAGAACTGTTGTGCAAGTCCAGCCGCATCACCGGCTGACCGAGGCGATGTGACCGATAGCAGCAAAATCGTCAGCGCCGATACGACCGATTCCTCCAACGTCAAAAACATAATTACGATAAAATAACCGTTACGCAACCATTCCGGTGCCATCAGCATCAAAATGCTGACGAGAATAAATCCGATCAACCAGATTACACCAAATCCTTGATGCACGTACAAAATCAGCATCATAAGTGCGATCGTGGCGGTAACGATAATGCCAACACGTTGCTGCCGTTTGTGATACAGATAAAACATCCACACGACAAACAGCGATGAACCCATATAACCAGCAAGCCCGATCGGTAAACCGCTCCATGCCGAAGTAATCATCGAATACGTCACTCCGCTATGGTCAGCATTGAGTTCAATGCGGCTGACACGACCGGAAGTGAGCAATGTGACTATCGCATGGCTGAATTCGTGGATCATCGTATCTAAATTGCGAAAGAGCGACGAGAACGGAATCAATCTCGTCAGCACTGCCGAACCGATCAGCAGCAAAATCAATTTCAGCCAATTGTTCAAAGCTTCACATCCTTACCCGTTTTGGTTGCGATTGCCACGGGATGAACATAAATCGCGCAACCGCAAGCCTTTTTCCCATTTTACCGTGCGTACAGGACGAACACAATTTAAAGGCGCTGTTTTATGACAATATACGCCTAATCGACTACTATACATCAACTACTTTTTTATTGTGTCTAGTTAAATAATAGATATAATTATTTTTGTTTATAATTTTATAGACAAAGTATATTTTGATCTATAAAATGAATATAGAATCACTTGATTATCTACCTGGGAGCTGATGAACAATGAATCGCCGGAAAGAGCTGCAACAACAATATAAAGAAACACCGATCGAAGCGGGCGTCTATGCCGTTCGCAATGTGGCGGAACATAAAGTGTGGGTCGATAGTTTGCCCAATTTACGGTCGCTTAATGGACGTACATTTTCGCTCGAGCTAGGTTCGTTTGTCCATCGTGAATTGCAAGCTGACTGGTCGCGGCTCGGTCAAGAGCAATTTGTGATCGATGTGCTGGAAATCGTCAAACCGCCCGAAAATGCGTTTGACAGCCACAAAGATTTGCTGGCGGATAAGCAGCAGCAATGGACAGAGCGTCTGCGCGCCGAAGGCTGGGAGCTGTATCATCCGTTGGAGAAAAACACATCGCTGTAACGTCGCAGCACTGTTTGTGGATTGCGCTGTCCGCTTACCGTTTCATATTATGTTTCTCTATCGCACAGTTTCTCTATCGCACAGTTTCTCTATCGCACAGTTTCTCTATCGCACAGTTTCTCTATCGCACAGTTTCTCTATCGCACAGTTTCTCTATCGCACAGTTTCTCTATCGCACAGCCCTGTACCGTATTACTCCGGTACAGGGCTGTTTGCATCCGTATGGTATACTGTTAATCAGATTGCGGCATCGGTTGGAACTGTTTGCTTTTCGCTGTGCTTGTCCACGAACATAAACGATACACAACATAATGACAGAAAGAAGTGGAGCCTTTGTTTCTCAATATTTTATTCGGTGTCGTATTGCCGATTATCGTGCTGATCGTTGCAGGCTCGGTGCTGGAGCGTATTTTCCGGCTTGACTTGTATACGCTGTCCAAAATCAATTTTTACTGCATTACCCCGGCGACCGTATTTATGAGCATGTATCATTCCAATATGAATCCGCAGCTGCTCGGTAATGTAATTCTGTTTTATACGATCTATATAGGTATACTGTATATCGCCGGCTCGCTCACCTCGCGTATGATGGGTTATCGTGATGGCAAAAAAGCCGCTTTTAACAACAGTATTATGCTCGATAATTCCGGCAACTATGGTCTGCCGGTCAATCAGCTTGTGTTTAATGGCGAGCCGCTTGCCGCTTCGATGCAGGCGCTAATTATGTCACTGCAAAGTTTGCTTACGTTTACATATGGCGTCATTTCGATTCAAGGCTCGCGTTTGCAAGGTAATTATCGCAGCGTCATCATCGGCTTTTTGAAAATGCCGGTTCCGTATGCGCTTGTACTCGGCTTGCTGCTGCATATTATGGCGGTACCGCTGCCGACGATGCTGTCGCAGCCGTTGACGTATGCTCAGCAATCGATGGTCGCGATCGCGCTCATTACGCTTGGCGCACAGATCGTTAAATATCCGCTCCGTCTGTATCGCACCGACATTTATCTTAGTATGGCATTGCGTCTGTTCGGCGGCCCATTGATCGGGCTGCTGCTTATTTATATGTTGGGACTAAGCGGTATTCCCGCGCAGGCGCTATGGATCGCCTCAGCGATGCCGACCGGTGTGAACACGTCCATTTTAGCGGAAGAATACCGCAATGAGCCGGATTTTGCCGCACAAACGGTGCTATTATCGACGTTGGTTAACGTATTTACCATTACGGCGGTTATCACTTTATCGCATTATGTAGTATGACAGGACGTTGGCAAAACTTGTTTTCCGGGTAGCAGGCACTTTATACTAATATTGGTTTGCACGGACTGTGCCGGTTTATCGATGTTACTATGTGCATTGCTATCGATACGCTGTTTCCCTGCTCGCCAGCAGTTTGCACTGTCAGTGATGGCGATTTATTTATCTCAAAGGAGTGAGTGTATACATGTTACGTCAACGACGACAATGGATAGTATTGTTGCTTATGTTCAGCGCGCTTATGCTCGTACTGGCTGGCTGCGGCAACACGAGCGGTGGTAATGGAGCCGGACAAAGCAGCAGCACATCTTCCAGCAGCCAGACCGAATCCGGCACTACCGGTTCGGACGGTAGCGCTTCCAGCAGCGAACAAAGCGGCAGTACGAGCACCGACAGCAATACAGCCTCGGCAAGCGACAACTCGGCAAGCTTCCACCAAGCCAACGATCCAATCGTAACGATCGAAATGGCAGATGGTAAAAAGATCGAAATCGAGCTGTTTCCAAAAGCAGCACCGAATACGGTCAACAACTTTATTTCACTCGTCAAAAAAGGCTTTTATGACGGTTTGACATTCCACCGCGTAATCCCTGGCTTTATGATTCAAGGCGGCGATCCAAACGGCAATGGCACAGGCGGTCCCGGCTATACTATTCCAGGTGAATTCAAAGCGAACAATGTGCAAAATGATCTCAAACATACACGTGGCATCATTTCGATGGCACGCGCTAACGATCCAAACAGTGGCGGCTCGCAATTTTTCATTATGGTTGGCGACGCACCACAACTGGATGGGCAATATGCCGCATTTGGCAAAGTGATCAGCGGTATGGATGAAGTCGACAAAATCGTCAATCTGCCACGTGACAATATGGATAAACCAAACACTCCACCGGTTATGAAAAAAGTAACCGTCGATACAAAAGGCGTTAACTATCCTGACCCTGAAAAAAGCAAAACGAGCAGCAACTAAACGATGGTCATAGTATAGACGCACTCTGATCGAAATGCCTATACCGTACTCATCCACGGCAAGCACATAAACAGAGCAGCACGGTTCACCTACCGATGCTGCTCTGTTTATGTTTAGGTGTGATGGATAAGCACAAATATGGGCGAAACTATTTAGATACTTAGTGAATCAACCGATATACATTTTATCCGGTCATTGGATCGGTCTGCGCGTTACCGATCAACTTTTGTTCGACGTGCATAATTACAAGCAACTCATATTCAATCAGGGCAAATTCATCGAAAGATGAAGACGCAAAGCCAAGGGTCTACAGCGGAAAGGCAGGATTTCGCCAGGACAGCCGGTTGCCGAGGAATGCCTGATAGGTATGAATCGAAGGAGTTCGATGCATCATGAGTGACAACCGCAACAATACGAATACCATCTGGATCACTATGCTTGCTGTACTGATCCTGTTGGGAGGTTTCCCGATGAAAGCCGCTCATGCGCAATCGCCTCAGAAAGCTACATGGCTGTGGAATACAAGGCTAATTGCCAGTTCTGCAACCGATATATTGCAATTTGCAGCATCCGAGCAGATCAACCTGATTTACCTGCAAATCAACCGTGATCTGGATGCTGACGTGTATTACCGTTTTATCGCCGCTGCCTCTGCACAGGGCATTGCTGTGCAGGCACTCGACGGCGATCCTTCCTGGGCGCTGGATTCCCGGCGCTCACAGCTGCAAGCCTCGCTTGACTGGATTGCCTCGTACCAACGTAGCGCCGCTGCTGCCGAACGTTTTAGCGGTATCCATATCGATATCGAGCCTTATCTGCTGCGGGAGTGGAGAACGAATCAGAAGAAGGTCATTCGCGGCTGGCAACAAAGCGTGCTCAATGTCGTACAAACGGCACGCCAGCTTGGCATTCCCGCTTCTGCCGACATTCCATTCTGGCTGCATACATTGCCAACAACGGACAAGCAGACGACACTCAGCAGCTGGATGATGCAGCAATACGATGGGATTACGATTATGGCTTATCGCGACCGTGCCGACGCGATTGTGGACGTTGCTTCGACAGAGCTGTCCGAAGCGGTCACCGCTGGTATTCCGGTATATGTGGCTGTAGAAACAAACCCTTCTGCGGAAGGAAACGGCATTACGTTTTATGAAGAAGGGGCTGCGTATATGAATACACAGCTTCAGCTCGTAACCGGGATGGCTGCCGCCTATTCTTCTTTCGCAGGGCTGGCGATTCATGATTATGCCGGATGGTCGGCATTACATGATCGTTAAGTCACCGCTTTACAGCGATAGGTAAGCACGATCCTTATCGCTGTTGATAAGCCGTCGATCCGTATTATTATCGTTTAGGTTGGAAATGGCTGTCGTTTGCGATGAGCAACAAGCAGTCATTTCCATCTATGCGCCTACACACTTTTCGAGCGGATTGCCCCATGTTTGTTCATTGCTGCCTGACTATTTGCCTATATATGTGAATTTCAATCGCTACAATTTAAATAATTGCCACTTTTATAGGGATGAATGTAACAAAAATGTTATGCAATAGTATCGTTTGACGACTGATTGGCAGACCGAATTGCTGGTATGATGTAATACGGGAATAAACGAAATTTATTATGTAAGGAGCGTATCATTTCATGCTACATATCAAACGGTGGCTAATTGTCACAATCATCATGGCACTTTTCATTCCGCAAGCGATGACCGCCGATGCCAAAGCATCCGGTAACAAGTCTGTACAGTCGTCCACTGCAAGTAAAACGGTCTATCTTACGTTTGATGATGGCCCGACGGCACACACGATGGAATTGCTCGATATTTTGAACAAATATCATGCACACGCCACCTTCTTCATGCTCGGTCCACACATGGAACGTTTCCCTGCCGCAACTAAGCAAATCGTAGCGGACGGTAACGGACTCGGATTGCACGGTGTCACCCATGTCGCCAGCAAATTTTACCATTCGCCATACAGCGCGTATAACGAAATGGTTGGCGCGAACAACAGCCTGTACAAAGTAACCGGCAAACGTACAAGCCTCGTACGCCCTCCATATGGCAGCAAACCTTATTTGACCCAAAGTTTCCGTGATGTACTGCTGCCAGTAGGCGGTTTTCATCTGTGGGACTGGAATGTAGACTCGCTTGACTGGAAATACAAAAAAGATCACCAAAAAGTGTACAACAACATTATGCGCCAGATTCATTCGGTTGAACATCGCGGACAAACGCCGGTTGTGCTTATGCATGACCAACCTGCTACACTTAAAGTGTTACCGCTCGTGCTCAAACAGCTCAAAGCGGAAGGCTATACGTTTAAAGTGCTGAACAAAGACCTGAAGCCGCTCAACTTCTGGCATGACGAGCGTTAATCGCAATCGATTCAAACAAAGCCAGAGCCTGAAGCATCGCATCAGGTTCTGGCTTTTTGGCATGCTGAATCGCGAATTCCGGGCAGCATAGCTTTCAGTTTAATGACGAAAATAACTTTTTTACCGAATGTAACTCACCTATTAACTCACCTATGATCACATCAGTTGTGATCAGCCTCCACATTCGCAGTCCAGCGTGTTCGCTGGTATGATAATTGTATAGACAGGTAACGCATCATCAACAACCAAAACCTGTCGCTTCAATCGCACCATCTCAGCATGAAAGGAAGCGAATCCTATGATTCACAAGCAGCCGCATATTCAAAGTCAGACTACGATCGTTACCCGTCAGGAACGTGAACGACGGCACGGACAGCGCGGGCGCTTAGTTTGGCTAACCGGTCTGTCCGGCGCTGGCAAAAGCACACTGGCATTTGCGCTGGAACGGGCATTATTTGAACAAGGCAAGCTCTGTTATGTACTGGATGGCGATCAAATTCGCCAAGGATTGAATGCTGATCTCGGTTTCTCGGCAGCCGATCGCCATGAAAATTTGCGCCGCATCGGTGAAGTCGCACGTTTGCTAGTTGATGCTGGACAGATCGTTATCGCTGCCTTTGTATCTCCATATCGCAGCGATCGGGCGATGGTGCGCCAAATGTTTGCTGACACCGATTTTGACGAAATTTATATCGATTGCCCGCTACATGTATGTGAGCAACGCGATCCAAAAGGGTTGTATGCTAAGGCACGCGCCGGGCTGCTGCCAGGTTTGACCGGCATCGATGACCCGTATGAAGCACCGGACATGCCAGAGCTGGTCATTCGGACGGAGCTGTTGTCGGTAGCGGAAGCTGTATTGCTTATCACGGAGACGCTAGAGCTTAGTGTGGAAGCATTGCCTACAGACAGCTTGACATCCTCTTGAATCGATTATCGATATGGATAATGATATGGATCATACACGAGTACAGTGATACAAATTCACCCGCTCTGACAGGCGTAGCCAGCCGCAGCCAAACTATGGCGCAAATGACTCGTCGCTATGTCAGTCCACCTTCTTATCGTTTACTGGAGTCCTTTGACTGGAAGCAAATTGAGTTTTAAAGCGGATTCAAGTTTGGAATTGTAACATCATAATCTATATACAAAGGCGATACGCAAATTGAGGTGATGAAGTATCCATCCAAGTTTGCGTATCGCCCTACAAGCATGCACATTTCAACAATTCCTCGCTTACCAATACAGCTTACGATACTCGGTCGGCGTCATATTTTCCCGTGCCATAAATTGCCGATTAAAATAGCTCACACTCGCATAACCCGCATCTTCAGCGATCTGACCGATATTGCGATCCGGGCGTTCGAGCAGCCACTGCTTCGCCATTTGCAGACGTGAGCGTGTAATAAATTCAAGCGGCGTCATTTCCATTAACGTTTTGAACAGCTTACAAAAATAATATTCGCTCACCCCGGCACGTTCTGCCCATTCCCGTAACAAAAATGGCTCACATGCCTCCTGCTGCATTTGTGGCAGCAAGTTCAAAATACGGCTTTCCGCTTTGCCAGCACGCGTATTTTTGAGCGGTACCGCTTGATGTACAAATTCTGCTAATACCGCATACGTTAGCGTCGACAAACGCGCCTGATGCAGCATCCGATTATGCTCCGCTTCTGCCAGCAATTCTAAATGCGCCTGCTCCCAGCCGCTTCGCTGCCGTAGCGTCCATAATGTATGACGATGAAAGCCGCGCTCAATCATATAATCATGCAATCGTTCCCCGTAAAAATGCACCCAGCGCACATCCCACGGATCGTCCTCACTGCTGTAATAACGCTGACGCTGCAACGGAAAATAAAGCATCGCCTGCCCGCTGCGCAGCTCATGTACCGTACCATCGATCTCGACATAGCCTTTGCCTGCCGCTACATAATGAATATTAAAATTGCCCAGTGCGCCCTCCTCGCGTAATACGCTATGCTCTGGCTGCTGACTGTAATGTCCTACCGATTCTGTCAAGCAAAAATACGGCTGATCCTGCAATGTAAGCAGTACGCTCTGTCTGTGCATATGAAATCTCCTTAATGACAATATTGTACTAATTCTATTCAATATTTTATCATTTTCAAGCGCTTGTGCATTCATTATAATCACAACATAGAACAATATAGCGCCAAGAACAGGAGGCATTTTTCGATGACACAACTACGCAAATTACGCTGGGGCATTCTCGGCAGCGCCAGCATCGCCGTTCGCTCGGTCATTCCGGGTATCCAGCAATCTAGCCTGAACGAAGTGACCGCACTGGCAAGCCGTACACTGGACAAAGCGGAAGCGACCGCCACCGAGCTCGGCATTCCGAAAACATATGGCAGCTATGAACAATTGCTAGCTGACGACAGCATCGATGCGGTCTACATTCCGCTTCCTAACCATCTGCATTACGAATGGACATTGCGCGCTGCTGAAGCAGGCAAACATATTTTATGCGAAAAGCCGCTAGCATTGAATGCCGAGCAAGCAGCTGAAATGGCAGCCGCAGCCGCCAAAGCGGGCGTACATCTAGCCGAAGCGTTTATGTATCGCCATCATCCACGCTACACCCAAATTCGCGCTTTAATCGCCAGCGGTGAGATCGGTGAAGTTCGTGGTATGCATAGCACATTTACATTTAACAGCAGCAGCTCAGACGGCAATGTACGTTTCCGCAAACAATGGGGCGGCGGCTCGCTGTACGATATCGGCTGTTATTCGATCAGTGCAGCACGGATGCTACTTGGCAAAGAACCGTCCGCCGCAACTGTAATCGCGATGTTTTCGCCGCAGCATGACAATGTGGATATGATGGCAAGCGGTCTGCTCGAATTTGACGATGGCATCGGTGTTACGTTTGACAGCGGCATGTGGGCAGCATTCCGCAATACGCTCGAAGTGCTCGGTACCGAAGGATCGATTGAAGTGCCATCCGCTTATGTTAGCCCGGAAGATGAGCGTGCTAACTTTTTCGTCACCGTAGGTGAGCAGCGCCGCGAAGTACAGGTGACTTCGCTAAATCAATATGCAGCACAGGCGGATGATTTCGCGCGGACGGTATTGCATGGCGAGCAGCCGCTATATGATGCCGAAGATGCGGTACGCAATATGCGTGTACTGGACGCATGCTTGAAATCGGCGGAAGCGCGCCAGCGGATTACGCTCTAACAAGCTCGGATCGTCATACCGAGGATGTTATCGCACTCGTTCAAGTATGGATTCAAGCAAGGATTCAATTATTCGCTCAGCCGTTATCTGTATGTTCCAGCGTAAATTTTCAACACGATATTTAAAGGCGGCTTGTTTTCGCTAACCGACTTTCCCACCGCCTATTTCGAAAGGATGCTGATGATGATGAAACATATCGAAATTCCAGGTGCAGGCAAACCGGTCTCCACGTTGATCAAAGGTACGGATTATTTCACCCATGATGCATATGAAAAAGCGGTGACGAATCTGAACGCATTTTTGGAAATTGGCGGCAATACGATCGATACAGCGCATATTTATTGCGGTGGACAGAGTGAAGAAGTGATCGGTCGTTATATGCAGGAGCATGGCAATCGCGATGCGCTCGTCATTTTGACAAAAGGTGCACACCATGATCATAACGGCGCACGCGTCAATCCAGAGGCGATCCGTAGCGATCTGCTCACTAGTCTGGAACGTTTGCAAACGAACTTTGTGGAGTTGTATGCGCTACATCGGGACGATGAATCCGTATCGGTCGCTGTTATTCTGGAAGCGCTTAACGAGCATATCGAAGCAGGTCGGATCGGCGCAATTGGCGCTTCCAACTGGACATGGCAACGCCTGCAAGCAGCAAACGATTATGCCGCTGCCAATGGGCTAACCGGCTTTACATTTAGCAGCCCGAACCTTAGCCTAGCCAAAGCGAATGAACCGTTCTGGACAGGCTGTGTATCGGCAGACAAGCAGACGCTGGAATGGCATGAGCAGACACAATTGCCATTGCTGTCATGGTCGTCGCAAGCACGCGGCTTTTTCACCGGACGGTTTACGCCGGAAGTGCGCGATAATGAAGACCTTGTACGCGTATTTTACAGCGATGATAACTGGGAACGACTGCGCCGCGCAGAACAGCTCGCCGCCACCAAAAATACGACCACGATCCAGATCGCACTCGCTTATGTGCTCAACCAGCCATTCCCAACCTGCGCATTGATCGGCGCACAAAATCGTGCAGAACTACTATCGTGTGAACAAGGAGCACAGATTACACTTACACGCGATGAGTTGAATTGGCTTGATCTGAGCGAGGCGAGCCAGCTAAGCTAACGTAACGCCACTAGTAGCTAGTACTTTGACCGTGCTACATGCGGAGTCTACTGTCGTATAGCCTAGAGAAGTTCAGCGTATGATGCAGGTATACGTGCGTATACGTATCTCATTTGAAGCTTTTTGAAACTTATAATAAACAAATCAAGACGATCTAAACTCACTGGCAAAAGAAGACAACTGACTCGCCTGACTACTCGTCATATCGTCCAGTAAGCAATCGATCCAGCATTATACAAATAGCCAGTACCGCTGCACGCTCACCATAGCGTGTACAACGGACTGGCTATTTGCTGTTAGTTGCTTGTTTGTACGAAAGGTTCATTTATGGTTGCTGGATCATGCGCCACAACAGATCATATACGAGCGGGAATTGCACATAACCGTCCACATCGAGAAAATGTCCGCCCTGTTGCACACGATACAATTGAGCCTGCAAACGCTCCGCCAAATTTACACTATACTCGAATGGAACGATGTTATCATCTTCAGCAGCGATAACGGCACGTTGCCTAATTCGCTCCGTCAATTGCTCGTAATGAAGCGGCTCCTGCACAAATCGATCCAGCGCTGGTAAATTCGGTATCGATTGATCAAACCCGGACACTAGTACCGCCCCACCAACATCACCAGCATAACCGATACGTTGTAAATAATTCAAAATCGTCACACAACCCAAACTATGCCCGACCAAAAAAGTATCGTGATTCGGCTCGGTCACATGCTGCTGTACATAGGTTAACCATTGCTCCATATCCGGTGCTGACGAATTAGGCAACGCCAGTATGTCAGCGGTAATATGGTGCTGTGCCAACTGTTCCTTAAGCCAAGCAAACCAGTGATGTTGCGGTGTCGCCATATAGCCATGTACAATATACACTTTGCTTGTCCCCATAACGATACCTCCTACGCGTATACGAGCTATATATGAAATGATTTGCACGAATAGTATAGCGTGTCACATTATAAACAGCCAGACACAATAAGTGCCTGGCTGTAATATATTGACCGAGATTAATTTGAATTTTAAAACCGATTCAAGCTTTTATTTAAAAAGAGTTAAGCACACAATACAGGTTGAAATTTAACTTGGTCGAATTAGGTGGTGTCTTCAAACTGTCCTACGTATTATTTATCGTTCACAAAGGTTAGAAATAAGACCCTGTACAGCTTAGTCTGACGCAATTTACCCGGATCGAACGATCTGTAAAGTCGTTTGAAGACACGCACTAGTAGGTTGGTATACTTGAGTTCGATAAACCTGAAAACTCGTATGCATGCATAAAATGATGCCGAGTTGACCGAACCTAATTGCAACGACGACGCAGCTTACTTTACTTTACTTTACTTTACTTCCAACTCCAACTGTCGCACCTATAACTTGAAGCAACTTGAATGGCTCCCGCTCGCTATTGCGCCGCATTTTGATAACCAAGCAACTGGTGGAATGTCCCTTTTGTCTCGCGCGACAATTGACCAAATTCACCGGTTTGCACAATCCGTCCGCCATCGACCACGACGACCTGATCGGCATTGCGAATGGTGGATAATCGATGAGCGATGACGATCAACGTAATCCGACCTTTAAGCTTATCCAGTGCTGCCTGCACTTTCGCTTCATTTTCGGTATCGAGCGAGCTGGTCGCTTCATCGAGAATGAGCACCTGCGGTTTGCGCAAAATGGCGCGTGCCAGCACGATACGTTGACGTTCACCACCGGATAACCGTACCCCGCGATCACCGATAATCGTATCCAACCCGTCCGGCAAACGGCGCACAAATTCAGCACAAGCGGCAAATTCCAGCGCCTCCCATAGATCATCCTCGCTTGCCTCCGGTGTAACGAGCAACAAATTGTCGCGAATGCTGGAATGGAACAAAAATGGCTCCTGTGCTACATAACCGATCGCATTGCGCCATGACAGCAAGCGCTCACCGGTCAGACGAGTGCCGTCCACTTCCACCGTACCTTGTTGTGGCTCCATTAAGCCCATCAGCAGATCGATCAGCGTACTTTTGCCGGCACCGGAGCGCCCGGCGATCGCGGTCATTTGTCCTGCCGGAATAAACAGATTGATCTGTTGTAGTGCTGCTTCATGCTGTTCATTATAGTGAAATGTCACATCAGTGCAGCGAATGCCTTCCCGCAATGTTTGTTGCGGCGCTTCGCCATGCGCCACCGGACGATAGCTTTCCTCGGACTGCTCACATTCCTGTTGCAGCTTGGACAGCGCATGAAAGGCGGGAATAAGTGCGCTAATGTATTCCAAATACGACTGAATTCCACTAAAACGTGGCCACAACCGGGCAAAAATTAAAATAATTAGCACCGAACGCTCCGGCTGAAGCTGAAACACCTGTGCCGACAGTACGATAAAGCCGATTATAAACACAACTGAGATTAATTTATAAATAAGTTGTGTCGTCGAATTAAGCCGTACTTGTTGAATTAGATTGTATTCCAGCCGATTCGCCATCTGGCGAAACCAGTCGAAATGCGATGCTTCTAACATATTGCTTTTAATATCTTTGATCCCGTTCAAATTTTCTTGAATGCCGGAAAAATAATCTTGTGATAGCCCGGTCATCCGATCGCCGTACGCTTTTGATTTGCGCACAAAGCGGCGCGAATATAACGCTAACAAGCCGCCGCCGATCAGGACGAGCAGCGTCATTTTGACCGAGATGACCATCGCAAAGCCGATTTGCAGCACCGTAAACAACATCGAGGTGGCAAGCATCAGCACCAGATTCGTACCTTGACTAACACGTGCCAGCTCGGTCGTGAGCATATGACTTAGATCGGATTTACGTTTACGTAAGAAAAATGTCCAGTTAGAGCGCATAATCGCCCGATATACACGCAGTCGCAACGATTTAATAAACCCTTGCTGAATTTCCGCCCCCATCACCGCTTGTTGACGCTGCATAAATCCTTGCACAATCGTCAATATACTGTACAGCCCGAGCACGATCGCCAGCGCGGCGACAAGCGGTAACGATTGCAGCGGCGCAAACAGCTCGGCAAACGGCAATGAGCCTGTACCGCCACCAAACACACCGATCAGACTGAGCAGCGGAATGAGCATATACAATGTGACCATATCGAGCACGCTAATGAGCAGCATGAGCAGCACATAGCCGTACAGTCGTTTGCCTGCATAATGACGCAGTTCATTCACATAATTGCGCACGATATTCATTGCTCCACCTCCCGCTGTAAAGCGGTGCGTCGCTGTTGACGGCGATATAACAGCAGAAACGGATGCAGCGGATAATAGAGCCAATATAACCGTTTCGGTAACGCTAACGTCTGCATATCCCAATCATCGGGAGCGAGCTTGCGCACCCAAAACAACGCTTTTTGTCCCGTTGTTTTAAGCGCATATTGATACGAGCGATAATGCTGTGCCAATGTCTCTGTTTCCGGTTCGGGACATAGATTGACCCGATGCTGAATAAATGGTAGCACCTGTACTGCTAGCTGTTGTGCGCGTGTCTGTTCTGTCCAGTGGCGCAGTTTCTCCACAAGCGGCGTGTGGAGCAGTTCGGCAGCCAGCACGAGCGCCTGACCGACGATATGCTGGCACTGATATTGCCGTGCGAGCTGTTGCAGCAGCGCTTCGTCCAGCTTCAAATTCAGCAGACGATCGATATCGACAAGCCAGCGCAAACGAAACCAGGCATGACGCGCACCATGTACAGCCAAATAGATTAACAAATCCTCGTTGCCCAGCCTATGTACATCTGTACCGCCAAACGTCAGCGTCTGCCGCCGACTCCACAATTCCGCAAAACTTTGCTCTTTACCGACATCACCGTTCAGCCGCCAGTGCAGTTCAATTTCAATACCGGTACGCTCATCGGTATACGATTCATGATTGTACCGCCAGCGCCAATTGTCTGTCGTGCGCGGCACCGCTTGTGTTTTAACATAACCAAGCTCTAACAGCAGCTGTTCAGCTTGCCCCGCCTGTTCCATCGGCACGAGCACATCCAAGTCTTTGGACGTACGGCGCGACAGATCGCCATATAACAGCTGCGCTAGCACTGGACCTTTTAATTGCAGTGCACAAATGCCCTGCTTGTCCAACAGTCCGCTTAGCCGCTGCATATGTCCGCTCAGTTGCAACATCGTGAGAGCGTTGCGATTGTACGTTTGCGTTAACCACTGCTTCACTTGCTCCGGCAATTGCGGATGTTGTGCGCACCGCGCTTGGATTGTCGGATAGACGCGATGATGATGAGCAAGCGCAACAAACTCTTTCCAATCCGGCGCTGCTGTCGCGTAGGAAGCCGCTGACGCTGTTGACGATACCGCTAACGCTGACTCCGACCGGATCAGTTCCAACAGCAGCGCCAACTCAGCGGGATGGTCATGCCGTCCAATGCTGTTTTGCATGTTCATGGCGTACTCCTTTATCGCAAATTTGATCCATGCACACATACAAGCCAATGTACGCTGTATGCCTGGATCGGTTTTGTTGTCAGTTTGTGATCAATGCAAGCTTAATGATGGATACAATAGCGCCGCAATAGTACGTTTCCCTTCCACTCTAAAACTTTCCATTTTCTAAAATAATTTGGCAAACTGCCCGACGACGGTGTACTGTTCTAACTCGTTCGCCCCTGTTAAATAAAAACGCCCACTACGCAGCCACGCATGGGCAGCGGTGCGTCCACGTTCATCACGGCGCATACCGAGATAGAGCGTGCTGGGCAGACGACGGCGGTTCAACATCCGACGCGCGGCAAACGCCATGACAAGACACTCCGTTTCCCACCATACATGCGGACTGACCAAATGCAGTGCGCGCGCGATTTGTACCGCTTGGCGATGCTGTTCACGCTCGCTTTGGTATGTTGTTTCCTGCATCGATTCGCCTAGTGAAGGCGATACACGCGCAAACGGCAGCCGTTTCAGTATCCGTCCCCATGCGAGCGCAATAAACGCCTCTACCAGCAGACGCCGCATATCGGCAGGATAGCTGCGCAGCTTATTCAATTTATCGAGACGCAGTGTCTTGATCATCGATCTCGACCAGCCCTTCGCTCAGCATCTGACCGATAAATGTGCTCACCTGTTGTTTGCACAGCTCTGGCGCTACATCATACTCTTGCAGCAGACGTGCGACGATTTCATCCACAGTCGCTGGCTGGGCGCTCAAATCCCAAATACGCCCGCCGATCATACCGAGGTTATAGTATTTGCCGGATTGTACGTCCAGCATCACCTTTTCGCCATTCATATCGCTGGCGATATAATTTTGATTTTGCACGATTCGTTGCGTGTCCAGCCTTGCGATGTTTGTCATTATATATTCCCCTCTCCTACGGTAAAATGAGTGCCAGTTAACCGGCACAAATGGTGTCGCAACAGCCTATACTTTAGTTTGGCAGGCAAATATTCGCTCCTTTTGTCGATATTTAACTACTATTCATCCAAACATAACCAGAGCCGATAAACAGATGGCTATCACCAAAACCAAGTTAAATTTCAGCTTTGATTGTGTACTGAAATCTTTATAAATAAGTGCTTTCACACACTGACGATTGCATACGCATACGCTGTAATAGTAATTGTGCCTGTGCAGCGAGCCGCACGAAAGCATGTTATGTTGCCATCATCCTACTGTTCACTGCGAATCATATGCACAACACGCTCTACGATATCCGGCGCCGTAAATGCGGTCGTCGAACGATGAATTTGGTACGCATCCAGCTCGCCAGCAAGTGCGGCGACCATCGAGAAATGCTGCTGCTGCCTATCGAGCCTCGGAATCATAGCGCTCCGATACGTATGTGCTAGCAAAATATGCAGCCGTTCCAAACGCTCCAACTTGCGGATCGACGCATACGGTTCATCCGTTTTGACCAGTTCAAACACGCCAGCAAGTGGCACCGGCTCGTTATGAAAACGATCACCAACCGGGACGGCAAATTTATTATATTCATCATGCAATGTTGCATATCCACCGGAAGATTGTCCAAAATGATCCAGACTTTCCTGCCACAGTTTTTGCTGCGGATAGGCGGGATATACAAGCGGCACGCCATGTTCATAATGAATGGCAATGACATCATCACTGACGAGCGAATAACCGGCTTGCAAAAAGCTTGCCGCCAACGTGGATTTGCCCGCACCGGACTGTCCAACAAAGGCATACGCGCGTCCATCGATCAATAATGCACTGCCGTGCAGCGGAAACCGACCACGCTGCATTAACAGCACCCCCATACAGGTGCCTAGCACAAACAAACGAATTTTTTCGCTACTCACTCCAGGGAGCGGATCAATCGTAATCGTCGAACCATTTTGAATGCAAAATGTTGCTGTATCTGGCATGCGAAACACAAACCCTTCCGCCTGATTGCTAAAATTCGTATCACGTCTGCCGACAATGTCATCCCAGCGCGCCAAATTCGCCAGGCGAACCGTAACGTCAATTGTTTTCGTGCCATAAGCGACTTGCTGCAATTCCGGCAAAGCAATCTCACTTTGAATATTTAAGCCAAATGCTGCATAGACGGTTTTTTGAATCGTATTCATTATCCGTGCCTCCTAGCATATGTCTGCGTTTTGCGCCAATAAATGCAGTGTAGTTGTAGTGCAAGCCTACATTCGGAGCATTGTACAACCTGATTGCTAAAATTCGTATCACGTCTGCTGCGAACGATACGTGTACGTTTTCCGGCAAATGTATGATGCTTTTGGAACAATACATCATCCACACAAGCTGTAGCTGTACATTTTCGTCCGCGTCTGGCGAATACGACGGCTGTTGTTATGGCGAAGCAAGTAAGAAAATGGACCCTTAACCAAAGTTACGGTATAAGGGTCACTTTCCCACTTTAGCGAGCCAATCGGACTGGGGATAAGTATCCAAAACGTCCAGCATCTGCGCTCTTTATGTCACTTTTGCCTGCTTGCTGAGAGATGTTGCATCGTTCGCAAACGATGCTTAGCTGCTGGACAATCAGCTTGGGTTATACAGGTCAGCATCGTCATAAGTGACCCAATCAATAGCTTTCCAGCCCTTACCTGCTGCAGTTTCGTTCATCTCCAGCACTTCCATCGTTGGGGCAAGCCATTGCATTTTGTCGTTCATTATTATCGATTCCTCCTTATCCGGGTTGAATCTGTTACGTATAATAGTGCGATCGATCAACTCGGGTTGTACAGGTCCGCGTCGTCGAATGTCACCCAGTCGATCACTCTCCAGCCTTTACCTGCCATTGTTTCATTTACATCCAAAACTTCCAACGTTGGAGCTTGCCATTGCATTTTTTCGTTTGTCATGCGTTTGCCTCCTCAAATTTGGATATAAACAATGAATAACTACCCCTTCAGCTTCAATACGTCGGATCAGCTTGGATTGTACAGGTCAGCATCATCGTAAGTAACCCAGTCGATTACTTTCCAGCCTTTACCTGCCATCGTGTCGTTCACGTCCAGAACTTCCAGTTCAGGAGCGCTCCATTCCATTTTGGTCATCGTTTATGTTCACCTCCTTTATAGAATATAGAATATACGTTTCTTACGTTTTGCAAGCTTAAGCTGTAGGCTGACCACGTTAAATGCGCAGTGTAATGTTGCACAGCAGCGCTATTCCTATGCTATGATTCCAGTGTATTTTTCATGAAATGTAATGTTGAATGTAAGCTGATCAAGCTAAACTGCGAATAAATCGCCCGACGATTAGGCTGCGCATCAGCAGACGCGTCGATGGATGGAAAGCTGCTTCCGCCTCTGGTGCATCGCCCACATTGTGCAATGCGCTTACTATATTGTCCGTATTTATCCACTCTGCGACTGCTGCATCCCGGCATAATTCGCGAATTTCGTCGGTAAATGCGCCCCACTGTGGACGCATGCGCAGCACCCAATCAGCAGGCTGCAAACCGCGTACTTTCTGATTCAAACGAATTTTATCTGGCAAATGCCCTGCCGTCGCCCGGCGAATAAGCGCGCGATCCATTCCATTTTGTACATATTGATCAAATGGCAGTGATAGACAAAACTTGACGATACGCGGATCATTCGTCGGATCACGCTCCCATACGCCATAACCCATCGATAGCTTCGATGTGACCGCGCCGTCCTTGTTGGCAACCGCCAGATTGGCGAATTTGCTGTTGCGTACTTGCTCATCGGTCATCGTATCGCTGCCGATCAAGTCCAGTTCCGCCTGGCGCACTCGCTCCGCCATGCCGGTTCGCGCCGCCAGCTCCGGATTGATCCAGCGCAGCGCATCCGGTCGTCCGAGATCAGGCGCACTTCGCAGCAGTCCGGGGAACGCGGATTGACCGATCTGCTGCACCAACTTTTTGCGCCGAATGCCGGCATTGTGGCTGTACAGCTTTAATTCCTGATACAGACGCAGCCATTGAAATTTGCGCAGCATCTGTCCATAATACTCAATCGCCGGTCCCCAGGAGATCGTAAAATTACCGCGCGCTCCAGTCAGCAGTACACCCGCACCACGCTGCTGTGCCTGTTCGAAAATGCCGCGAATCCAAAAGGAATTTTCAAAATATTTATACGGCATTTCCATTAGTGACAGCCAGTGGTCAACTTCACTCAGCGGGCTCCGCTCGGCAAAATCCATATAATGATCATGCACCTCATTTACACGGCGCACATGGCGTACCGTTTCTTCGATGTACGGACGTTCATTTGCCATCACACGTGATGATGTCCAGTCTTTGAAGCCGGGAATCGGCACGAAACTGTACGTGTACAGCGGCTTGTTTTGCTGCGCCAAAATCGGTGCCGCATAACTGACTACACTGCCTGAATCAAGCCCACCGCTAAGCGTCGCCGCCACACCGTGCCGTGTACGTACTTTAGCGCGCACAACCCGTGCAAACAGCTCGCGAAACGCTTCTTCATACTCACCGTCCGAGCGAAGCTGTAACGGCGCATCCGGCAGCAGATTACCGTACTGCGCAATCCGGCAATGACCTGGTGTTACCGTTATTTGATGAGCAGGCGGCAATTGGCGGATGCCATCATATACGGTCGCATGAATATCGGTCGATTCCTCCATCGCCACCATCGTCAGAAATTCCGCCATCCACGGTGTCGATAGCTTGCGGCTCACCTGTTCACTATGTAGCAGCGCCTCCATCGTACTGGCAAAACAGAATCGCTCTGGCGCTTCCGCATAATACAGCGTTCGATTGCCCGACCAATCCCGTGCGCCAAACAACCGCTGCCCTCTACCATCCCAGATCATAAAAGCGAAGTCACCGTTAAGTCGTGGCGGCATCTGCTCGCCCCATTTATCGTACGCATGCAGGAGCAGCAGCATATCCGGCATCGTCGGTTGATGGAGCAATCCAAGCTGTTCCAACAGTTGTTCCCGATTGTCCAAAATAACATCGCCTGTAATCGCCAGTTCACGCAATGAATCATAATAAGGCATCTGCTGACCGACCGCTTCCGGTGTCACCCATTGATCATGACAACCAAGCCAGACCGTGTTTTGCTGCCATAGACCAGAGCGATCTTTCGGATAATGCGCCATCCCGTCCATCATACGCTGTCCGCTTCGTTCCAGTTGCTCCGACGACCAGCGTTGATCATAATCCCATATTCCGGCTGCTGTGCTCATGCTGCTCACTCCTTTCGCGCGCTTTGATCTACCGTTCGTTGACGATTTGGTAGTTGACGATTTGGACATATTCAATCGGCTTTCGATGTAGCAAAATTAGAAGACGATTCGTTTTCTTTCATGCGTCTTATGATCGTCATGCCTATAACAGTCTCCTATTATAGCCTCATCGTGCAGGATGGATGATGTACCGATTACCGTGCATTCCATTCGTTACACGGCTGCAAATGCAACAACTGCGCCGCTTCCGCTCGAAGCTGGTTACTGCGCTGACGCAACTGTTCAATCTGTCCGGCATAATGACGCGTACGTTCACTATAATGATGCACAAAGGCGCTTAGCTGTCGCAGCTCTGCGATCGATACCGACTGAGCCCCCTCAACGGATACAGAAGTGCCTGGCGCTTCAGCGTGCACAAGTTGAGTAACTGGCTTAATCCTTTTTTCACAATAATGCACGATTGCACCTCCGATATATAAAGTGTTGCTAAAGCTTAAAGCTTCAGCCAATCTTATACAAATGGGGAACGACGATTTTGCGAGTACAGTAGACAGACGATTTTACGAGTATAGTAGATAAAAGATGACAAAAGTACTACATTCGTTACCGATCGTTCTGTACATGCGTACTTCGCTACGATACCGGGATCGTTGCATCAATCAACGATCTTTCATCTCAATATCTCTGTTACCTTTACCCAATAGTTATTCGTTTTGAATAACTTCTTAGCTGTTGAAGCTATTATATACTCTAATCGAATAATTTACATGATAATTTTTCCAATTTTACGATTCTGCTTAAATTTTTTTGAACCGGATGATCCCTTACGCCATAAGGCTTGGCAGGGATTCTTATCTTCATTTTAGATCGCTATAAGTGTATGCGTTATGCAAACCCGTGCTACGACTGGATTTTATATAATGAATGTTCTATATTCAAATTGCGTAAATGGTTCAAAGCTGACTGTATAAGTTAGCTAAAAAGTAAGCGATTAAAAATATTACAATTTGGTTACAAAGCACATTCGTTTGTCATTTAATATGATATTTATACCAATAAAGGAATGTATGTTCCTATAAAATAATTTTAAAGTGGTGGTTTGAAAATTGAATAGGCGTAATGAGTAAACTGTTTTATACGCTTTTCCTATCCATCGATAGAATAGAAATGAATGAATACGATCTAAATAAGGTGTTGCAAAAGGTTACATTTACGTTTGTGCGCATATGGAGGCGATAGTCTAAAGTACTAGTCATTCCTAATTGTTACAGACTATGCTGGCGGCATATAACAAAAATCCGGGCTGCAACGTTCCATTTGGATACGTTGCAGCCCGGATTTTGTTAGTGATAAGCGATCATCAATTTGTGCTTAAGGCACCATCTGTCCGCGTGCGCTCGTATACAGCAAATACCATTCATCCCGGCTCATTTGCTCTGCCTGACGTTCGGCATCTTGACAGGCGGCAATACGCTTCGGATTTGTGGTGCCGATAATCGGCTGAATTAGCGCTGGATGGCGCATCAGCCAGCCGAGTACGATCGCTTCGGCGGTCGTTTCTTTTTCATCCGCCATACGCTGTACGAGCGCTGCCGTTTGGCGGATATGCTCAGGCTCTTGATCCACTTTGAGACCGGAAAATTTCCCACGTGCTAGCGGGCTCCATGCTTGCAACTGAATATTACGGCTACGGCAATATTCCATCAGACCAGCACCGAAGTTCACGCTTGTGCCTGCATTTTGATTCACATGGATATCCTGATCGACAAAATGCAGATGCCCCAAACTCATTTCCAGCTGATTGACCGCAAATGAATCCGGAATCGCCTGCTGCAAAAACTCAATCTGCGCTGCGCTCATATTCGATACGCCAAAATACCGCACTTTGCCTGCCGCCTTCAGCTGGGCTAGCGCTTCCGCCACTTCATCCGGCTCGACTAACGGGTCAGGACGATGTAGCAGCAATACATCCAAATAATCAATCCCCAGACGCTCCAAACTTGCGTCGACCGAACGCACGATATGTTCACGCGAAAAGTTAAACCGTCCTGGCCACAGATCGTCCTGCAATTGAATGCCGCATTTGGACTGGATGACCATCTGTTGACGCAGTTCTGGTCGGCTCTGCAAAATACGACCAAACACCTGCTCCGCCTTCCCACGCGTATAAATATCCGCATGATCAAACATCGTAATTCCGATGTCCAGTGCAGCCTCGACCGCCGCCTCTGCTTCTTTGACATGCTCGTCCGTAAATGGCTGGCTGTCCCAGCTTCCTCCAAACGGCATACAGCCAAGTGCCAAGCGGCTTGCATTCACCCCGCGCTTTACGAGTGGCATTATTTTGCTCATCGTTTATATCCTCCTGTCTATCAGCTGCTAGCTATATTTTACATTAGTATACTTTACTATGTTCTCATATTGCGCCTGTCGATGACAATAGAGCTGGCAATGACAACGTTACAACCGTACATAAAAAAAGGGAACCGTCGGTAAGACAGCTCCCTTGCGCGACTAGAGTAAACTTTAACTCAATACAGCTCCAACTCACTAACGCTCACTTGCGCGGGTCCAGTATTGCGGTTTATGATCAGCTTATACGTTTTGTACGCTTTGTCATTATTAACCGCATACGTTTTGGTTACCCCGGCATCCCAACGAATCGATGAAGGCACTTCATGCACAACTTCGCTCCATTGCTCACCATCATTGGAGCCAACCAGTGCCCACGATACCGGAGCGGTCGCTGGACTGGCTGCCGAGATCGAATAGCCTTTAATAACCGTCGGTTGTTGGAATGTATATGACAGCGACGCATCTACATAACGCTGCGAATCGCTTGTCCATGCGCTGTCGGCGGCAAGCGAATGATCAAATGCTTTCCAAGCGGTGTCCGCATGTACCGAAGCGCTTGCCGTTCCGCCTGTTGCTGTCGGCGGCACCAGATTATAATTGTTTTGATACTGCTGCAACTCCAAATCGTCAACGGTGATCCAGTCGCCTCCATTATTGCTTGAAATGAACAACGCATACCCGCTGTACGCCTCATCATTAGTAATCTCGAATGTTTTACGCTCACCCGGTGTCCAGTCGGTTTGAGCGGATTGCTCGTCAAGCGCCAACCATTTGTTGCCGAGCTTGCCGGCAAATACCCAATCTTGCGGTGCATTGGCTGGATCATACGTATCGGCTTGCACTGTATAACGGGTAATTACCTTTTTGTCATTGAATTCGTACCCAATCTGTGCCGTTGATCCATCCGCTGCGGCTTGCCAATAGCTGCCCGGATCGGTTGTATCATCAAATGCCCGCCATGCCTCATGTCCCGTCTGCTCTACACTGGCAGTCGCTGCGCCATTGCTACCTGTGTCCGCAGTTAGCGTAGGTACAACATCCCCACTATACGAAAGTGCCGCCGCTGTTCCTGCCTGATAGCATGTGCCTGTCAGCAAAATGCCTGCTATCCATAATCCCTTTTGTTTACCCCAAAATCCCATGTACTTGATCTCTCCTTTATATGCAATCAAACATCCGAACCATCTGGTCGGAAACGGTTAAACAAGCTTAAAATTTCCATGACGGTTTAATAACCATTTATTTACTAATTGACTCATTTTATTACATATTTAGCGAGCATTTTTTTAAAATATTTTAGCGCTGCCCTTCGTTTCATCGTCAGCATGCGGTCATTAAAGCGATTGCACAACTACATAAATGAACGCTATGAACGGATTGACACGCTATTTCACACAGATTATACAGTAATGCAGTGACGAACTAATCGCTTGTTCCCAGCTCCTCATCAAAGTTGGATATGTAAACGAGATTGCCCGAAATTGTGATGGACGCTAATCGTCATCTATCGGCAATCGGTTTACTGCTTCAATCATTGCTATGTATGCCTATCATTTTAGCGACTGTTGCCTTTTTTGGAATGATTCAAATTGCTTATTTATTCATTTTGTCCAATTTCTACCTTAATCGCTCGTTTTCAGGCGTATATCGTTGTTTGTTGCAACAAATACAGTGCTTCTAGCAACGTATTTCGAGCAATTACGACGCTGTGCCCATTTAATCCATACGGTCATTTCATATGTACGAAGCTTTATTCACACTAAAAAGGACGATTTCAGCGTCTGAAACCGTCCTTTTCGTTATTATTATACGTTATGTTGGAGCGAGGCGACGATTATTTGCGCTCGATCACAATATCGCCGTAGCTTGCGTTCACGGTCGCGTTAAGCAGATTCGCCGCACCACGCAGCGGTACATACGTTGTGCCTTTAATATGAATAACATTGGCGGGCAACATCCGTACTTGTCCATTAACGGTCGCACGTTTGGAGTTTAATTTCAGCTCTACTACCGCTCCGGTAATGTCGTCGGTCAGCAAAACTTGCTTACTGGACGGATTCCATTCTAGCTGTGCATCAAGCGCACTCGCCAAGTCTTTGACAGCAATGTATGTTACTTTATTGCGGGTAATCGTCTCATAGTCGGAATATGGGCCGACATAGACGTTTTTGTGCGTAATGCCTGCCATTTTCAGCAGTTCATACACCGGTGAGTTCGTATCAAAGTTACGCAAAAGTGTACCTGGTGTTGTGCTTGGATTAACGTTTAATGCACCAGCGCTCATATCGACCGGATCAGCAACTACATTGCCGTTCACATTCCATATTTCGCTTTCGGAATGCAAATTGATCGATGTGTAAGACGAGTCAGCCGGCAGCGCGATCGTCACATCCAGCAATTGCTTACGTGCATACAAGTCTTTGTCAAAATAAACATCGGTCGTCACACGCGTGTTCGGCCCGAATACGGTCGTAAACGAATCATCCGATTGCAGAGACGCGATTTGCTGATCGTAATCTTGCAGCAGATCGTTCAGCCCTTCGCTCACCGTTTTGTAGCCTTCTTTGACAAATTCATCCCGATTGCCCCATCCGGCATAACTTCCTGTTTCTGTATCCATCTGTGTCAGCACAGGTGCATAATAATCGTACACCGCGCCGATCAACTCTTTCAATCCTTGCTCATCCGCTGCAACGCTCGTCAGGAATGGCTTTATCAATTGCAGCACTTCCTGCCCATCCAACTCGATATGCAAACGTGTCAGATCAAGCGTTTCACCGCCATACACAGCCGTGCTTACCGTATCGGCGGAAATGTTCGCCGCATTAGGCAGGTGGGTGAATAAGAAAGAAGCAACGGATTTAGCGAATTCTTTTTGTTTGCCTTGCAGCAATTGCACGTTGAGCGATGAGCCAAGTCCAAGTGCTTCTTCATAAGCTTTGGTCGATATGTAAATCGGTTGTTTTGCCCCGTCCAAATTGATCGCAATTCCGTCCGGATTCATATACATATGGAACGGAAGACGCTGGCCGCTGTATTCCACAGCTCCGACAAGCGACATTTCGGTCGCGCTTTGCATTTTGGCGCTATCGATTACAAGTTTGCTGGAGTTCAGCATCGTGGCAACTAGACGATCTCCCACGCTTGCCGATGCGGAAGGCGTCAGCTGTAAACTGAACGTTTGATTCGATTCAAGCGATTGCACGTCTAGATTACGAATCATTGCATTTTTGACATCCAGATTGCCGACTGCTTGACAACCGGATAACACAATTAGCAACAACACCAATGGAAGTGTAATCCATAATTTCCTTTTCATTGATAATATCCCCTCTCTTTATCGAACTTCGCATTCATTATCCCAGTTTACGTATCGTTTGTAAAATGAACAAATACCTAATAATTAGTTAATATGATCCACAGCAGCCATGCACGTTCTATGTTGCACCGCCACGGGGATGTCTGGACGCAGGGACTAGTTATCGTGGAATCGCAGTGGGCGCTCTATGTCGCACCGTCATCTTGTCGCTGCTCGCCTGCCTTGTTGGGCTGAAGCGATGCGTACATATGGTACAATAAAAGTAATATTCACTATTCATTATTTATCATTCACTATTAACTATGAGTGAAAAGCTATCGTACATTTTGGAGGAATGCCGTTTATGATCAAAAACGAAAAAATCAAAGCATCCGAAGTCCAGCTTACCGGCATCGCTGGTGAAGACCTCGGCATAATGCCTACCGTCGACGCGCTCAAACTTGCCAAACAGCTTAAAGTCGATCTTGTCTGCACTTCGCTATTCAGCAGCCCGCCGCCATGCCAGCTAATCGCTGCCGGTGCTGCCCGGCAACAGCAGCAACAAGCAGCGCGCCGCGATCGTTCAGCCAAGTTGAAGGAAATTCGCCTCAATGCGTCCATCGAAGATCATGATTATGAAACCAAGCAACAGCAAGCACGTCGTTTGCTGCAATCCGGTCATTCGGTTATGCTCGTCGTCAAGACAGGCAACAATAAACAGTCTGCTGCCGCACGTAAACTGCTCGACGAGCTGCTGCGCGATCTGAAAGCCGATGGCAGTCCAACGACCGGTATTCAAGTCAGTGGCAAACAGTCGATGGTGCAGCTTGATCCACCACCTGGAAACTAATGCGCAAGTGCGTTGATAATGTTTGTATCCTATGCATACGGGCAACAACAAATAAACTAAACGTATAGATCACGTATACATTAGAACACGATTCACGTATAACTAACAGCACACAACATAAACAAGCCTTTCCCGCATCGTCTTGGGAAAGGCTTGTTCGCTGTCATTGACTTTAATATTGCATCGCACATCTCGGTCATTATCATACTACAATGAACAGGTTTCAATTCCAGCAAAACAAGTTCGCTATAAGTTGTTGCCTGCCTAATGCGGATGCGACCAACATATCGTTCAACACTTTACAGCAATCGCATCGCCGCCGGCACATCGCTAAGCTAAGCGCCCATTTTATATACAAATATCATAAAAACATTTAACACCATTCATCATTATTTACTATCAGCCCCTACTCAGCAGCGATAATGACCACCATGCAAATCATCTTGCCCCGGCAGACTCGGTAACCGATTCGCTAGCTCGCCTTGCTGTTCAACCCGCATCATTAGCGGACTATTACCGGAAGGCAACGCCGAACCAAGCCTCAATACAAAACGGAAACTTGCCCCTTCATTCGCCGCACTCGTCACATCGATACTGCCTTCCATCAATTCCACCAGCTTTTTACAAATGGACAAGCCGAGACCGGTACCGCCGTATTTGCGATTAAGCACCGGATGCAATTGTGAAAACGGTTGGAACAGCAAATGCTGTTGTTCAGCGGCAATGCCGATGCCTGTATCAGCGACCGTAAATTCCAGCCATGTTTCCGCACTACCAGAAGCTTGCCCTTCCTCACGCAGCAGCGAACGAACCGACATATGAATCTGTCCTTGCTCGGTAAATTTCACCGCATTGCCCACGAGATGCGTTAAAATTTGACGAATGCGTAACTCATCTCCGTATAATAGCTCCGGCACATCCGGCTCAATCGTAACGTGGAGCGCATTGCCCTTCTCGGCAGCGCGCAGCAGGAACAGCTCGGCAATATGATCAAACAAATCCGCAATCGCAAACGTATGCGGCTCCAACACAAGCATACCGGATTCCGCTTTACTAAAGTCCAAAATCTCATTTAGCAAATTCAGCAAATCCTCACTACTGTTCAGCAAAATGTCCAAATAGCTACGCTGCTGCTCATCCAGTATCGTATCGGCAAGCAACCCTGCCATACCCATAATGCCGTTCATCGGTGTGCGCAGCTCATGGCTCATCACGGACATAAATTCCGATTTGGCACGATCGGCACGTTCTGCCGATTCTTTGGCACGCAGCACTTCTTTTTCATTCGTAATATCGCGGAATACGATCACCGCACCACGCCGTTCTCCTTGCTCATAGACCGGTGTAACCCGATATGCCGCCAAAAAGCTGGAACCATCATTTTTCCAAAACACCGTTTCTTCTTCACGATGTGGTGTTCCTTGCCTGATCGCCTGAATAATCGCTGATTGCTCATCCAGCTCATCAAAATTATAAAATCCGTTTTGCCAGCATGGTTCATCCGCACCGCTACCATCGATGCTAGCCTGCTTCATATTCAATCCGAGCATTTCAGCACCGGTACGATTAATGAAAATGCCGCGTCCATCTTCATCGACACTGAAAATGCCTTCTGACACCGAATCGAGAATGAGTGCGCGTTCATTGCCCAATTTCTCAATTAAAGCGATATAACGTTTAAGCTCGGTCGTTTCGGTGATAATGCCGTACAGCCCAATCACCTCGGTATCCGACATAATCGGCACATTCATCACATCGGCGCTAAATATCGAACCATCCCGGCGCCGGATGTTCAGCTCATAAATTTGCGGCACACCTTGTCTAGCAAGGAGAACATGATGGCGAATTTTCGGTAATTCCGCTTCCATTAGGAAAGGATAGACTTTCATCCCGATCAATTCATGCCGCGAATAACCAGTCAGTTCTTCCAAACTGCTATTCACCGACAGGAAATGACCTTCCAGATCGATCGCACATACACCGGACGGATTATTTTCAAATAATGAACGGTAACGATGTTCGCTATCACGCAGCACGGTTTCCAAATATTTGCGCTCGGTAATATCACGCGATACCGCGGTAAACGTATACCGACCTTCGTATTCATTGTACGTATACCGACTAAGCGTTTCCAGCCATACATAATGTCCGTCCCGATGGCGATACCGGAAAATAAGCGTATCATGATGATTATGCTTTCGTGAACGTACATGCTCCACATAGCGCGCTAATTTCTCCCGATCATCCGGGTGTGCAATCGCAAAGCATGAGCGACCGACCAGCTCGTCTTGCTCGTAGCCGAGCAATGTTTGGCATGCAGGTGATACGAACAACATCGTACATTCCGCATCATCCTGGTGACGTGAGATCAGATCAAGCGAATTGTCCGTAATCAGGCGATAATTGTATTCACTGCGCCGCAGTTGTTCACTCACACTATATTGGCGGGTCATATCCTGCACGATTCCGATCATCTGTATCGGTTGTCCGGTGTCCGGATCACAGATCGTATCCCAGTGCGTTTGTACCGTTTTCTCCGTACCGTCTGGAATAATAATGCGATACGTATTCACACCGCCTTCACCACGTGCAACAGCACGCTCTAAACATTCCGCCACATAATCTTTATCATCCGGGTGAATGGTCGTTAAATACGAATCAGGTGTATGTTCCAGCGATTTCATCGCATACCCAAAAATGCGTAACACATCGCGTGAAAAATGAATTTCACCTTTGACCATATCCCAATTCCAGGCGCCTACACCTGCCATCCGATGCGCACGGGAAATAATATCTTCCTGCGCTTTGCGCTTAGTCACATCCTGAATGACACTGAGTATATTTTTTAACTTTCCATGCTCATCATACATCTCTTGTGTGAATGCTTCGATCCAGCATTCCTGTCCGTCCTGATGACGAACACGGCGAATAATGCTGCGCCGATCCTGATGCATCCAGAGCGAGTTGTACTGTCCATGCGGATCGATACAAAAATCGCTATAATGCGAATGAATAAGCTCCTTGGGCTCATAACCGAGCATTTGTTTAATCGATGGTGATACATATTCAATCCGTCCCTCCGGCGTGCTAAGCACCACCGCACTAGTCGCATTACGTGTCACCAGCGTACGCAAATCTTCTTCCTGATGCTCTTTGACCTCGCTTGCATATACAATCATATATTGCAGCGGCTCAGTCGGCGCTTCCGGGTAAAAAGACGGCTGTAACGTCAACCAGATCGGGCGATGATCACCACGCACGATCCGGTGCTCTAGCTCCTGGCTGCTACGACGCTCCAACCATAGCTCCGCCAATCGATGTTCCTCCAGCAGATGGCGCAACAATTCTTCCTCGTACGCCAACAAACGACAAAACGCCGGATTCACGTATTGACACGCTCCCTCAGGCGAAAAAATAGCAATTCCACCGGGCGCGTGCTGATATATATGCAAAAGTAGAGACATATCAGGTACAAGCCCTTTATTCACAATTCCATCCTCCCCATATGTGTAAAGCTTCTTAAAACTTGCAACTTTCACCATAATATAGCCTATTTGACGACAAGTTAAACGATCTGACCGTGTATATTTCGTGAATGGGAATATGGTCGCATATCGAATACGCATACAGGCAGTGAATAGGATGATTTTTTTCGCTTTTTTAATGCTGCTGATGCAATACGTGATATGCTCAGTATATCGGTTGTGGTCAGGAGTGTGCTTAGGGGTAGGGGAGGATGAATAGGCATTTCATCAAACGATGGTTAGATCGACAAACTGTACATGTACTTAAGACAAGGTACTAGTAGGCTGTCTCAAATGGAAATTGTGTTTGAACGTACCTTAACCGATTCATCATCAAGCAATGATTAGATCGACAAACCGTAAATGTATATGAGACAAGCTACTAGGGCGTGTCTTCAAACGACTTTACAGATCGTTCGATCCGGGTAAATTGCGTCAGACTAAGCTGTACAGGGTCTTATTTCTAACCTTTGTGAACAATAAATAATACGTAGGACAGTTTGAAGACAACACCTAGTACGCTGACCAAGTTAAATGTTAATTTTGACCATGCACTGGAATCCTGATAATAATAGCTTGTTCTAGCTTCAACACTTAAATTATTCTCGGTCAATGTACTAGCCTCTAAGGCGTACGTGTACACAAACTTGGGGTGGTCGGGCAAATACGACTGCGGCTTGCAGCATACGAGTTTACTCACATACCTAATCTAAACTGTACAAAAAAACAGCCACGACGTATCCGTGACTGTTCCTTTATTTAACCGGTATGATTGAATTAATCGTCCTGTTCAGCGACTATGATACAGCTCAATCGCCGCCAAGCCTATATTTTTAGCTCTGGTAAACCAACCGTGCCGTCTTACACTTTGCTGCTGTGTAGCCCTGCTTTGTTAGCGATTTCGTCGATGATGTCCGCCGTAGTCGATACCTGTCCAAATTCGTAAGCGATGACCGTTAATGTCATGCGCTGAATATCATCTGCCGAGACCGCTCCCCAGCCAAGATCAGGGTAATCCATCGCCGCATTCGCATCGCTCAAAAAAACAATTTCGTATTCACGATGAGCGCCATCACGTACGGTCGTTTCGCAACATACATTCGTGACCGTACCGCAGATGATGATCGTACGAATATCGTGCTTGCGCAAAATCGTATCCAGATCAGTATCATGGAAACCGCTGTAAAATAATTTATCTACTATAATATCGCCCGGTTCGGGGGTTAGTTCATCGATAATTTCTACGCCTGGTGTGCCACGCTTCAAAATCTCGTTTACGTTTGGATACATATCGAGCATGCGCCCGGTATCGCTACCATCTCCGCGTACGATATGGCGCAAATAAATGACCGGCATACCGGCTGTGCGCGCTATACTTGTTAGCTGCTGAATCGGCTCGATAATGCCTGCGGTGCGCGGCACATACAATGCACCGTCCGGTTGACAAAATACATTTTGCATATCAACGACAATGACAGCTGTACGCTCCGTTTGAAAATCCCATTTAACTTTTGCTTTCATATTGATGATCCTCCTCGGGTCATTTGCCCATTATGATAAGTTTGCGGTTGTTCATATTAGCAGATCGGACATTGCAATTTTGAACATAGAGCTGCCAACTTTGGTTACGTACATGCGCTGTCTATACGATCTCACTCGGCGCTTTAGTCAGCCCAGCTTCACGCTTGGCGCGCCGCTCTAGCAGCGGGCGAACCCACATATTCACAATCGTATTCAGCCCGATCAGCATCACGACACCGACCAGCATCGGCTGTGTAATTACACTTTGAATCGCCAGTGGTAATTGTGCGGTCAATTCGGTTGGCAAATACATCGTACCGAGCGAAATAATAAATGAAGCGCCCGCCACGACCAAATTCAGCTCATCCCAGACGACTTTGCTCACCATCTGCACACCGCTAATGGCGATAATACCGAATAAAATCGTCGACGCTGCCGACAACACCGGACTCGGTAAGGAAGCGATAAACATGCCGACTTTAGGAATTAAACCGAGCACAATAGCGAGTATGCCTGCGGTCATCGTCACATAACGACTGCCGATACCGGATACACGTACGATACCGATATTTTCCGGGTAGGATGTCGTGCCCAGACCGCCAAAGATAGCGCCTAGTGTACAGCCGAGAAATTCACCAAACAGCCCACGGTTCACCCGCTCATTGCTTAGCTTCTGTTTGCCCCATTTCGTTAGCAATGTATACATGCCCACCGCTTCCGCCGATGCCTGCAAAAACGCAAGCAGCATCAAAATAACGATCGGAATCGAAACGCCGAAGCCAAACGGAAACAAACTTGGCAGACTAAACCAGCTTGCCGTAGCAACCGCCGAGAAATCGGTCGTACCAAAGATGGCATAAAAGATCGTACCGATCATAATGCCCCACAATAACGCTCCACGCCGCAAAATCGTATTGCCGCCAACGATCATAAATACGAGCACACAGAGCACGGTTACTAATGAAGCGACAAAGTTCATGCCGATGCCTGCGCTACCAAACCAGTTTTTCAGTCCAATGCTTGCCAGCTGTGCGCCGATAATGATTAGCAATGTGCCATACACAATCGGTGGCGAAATAAATTTGTTCACATAGCCGATTAGACCGAAGCGACGAATCGGAATTGCCAGCAGCATAAAGATTACACCTGCCACCGCCATCGAGCCAAATGCCGTACCTAGTCCTACACTTGCCCCTGCCGACAATACCGCCACAAAAAATGCCGCTGTCGGGCCTTGTACGACAGGCAAGCGCAACATACGACCGGATTGCAGCACCGTCACCAAACCTGTTGTCAAAAAACAAGCCTGGATCATATACCCGATCACACTGGAATCAAGTTTAAGCGCCTGACCGATCAACACCGGAAATAGGAAAATGCCTGTTAATGCCAACAAATGCTGAAATCCATACGTTAAATTCGCACCGACAGACAATTTCTCCTCAATTCCTACCGTCAACACTTGTTCTTCCCCCTGCGTTTCATGCACACTGAACCACTCCTATCCATATATAGGTGCCATCTATTAGCAATCTCGACGCAAACAGCGTATTATCTGCTGTTTCACGATCAACAAACGCCCTTGTGCCGCATTGTACGGTATGCCATTTGCATTTTGAATTCGTAGCTTGGTCTGTGCACTAGTAGCTTGGTCTGTGCACTATTAAGTGCGTTTCAAACGTAATTTTTTATGGAAACTGCTCACTAGTACCTTGACCGAGATTAATTTGAGTATTCAATCTGTTTTAAGGTCGCATGGATCAGCATTTCAGTACACAATCAAAATTAACATTTAACTTGGTCAAGCTACTAGGTTCGTTTTAATGGGAGCAAGCATTGCGGCGTGCGGTCACAGCAGCGAGATTTTGCAGCGTATACCGCTTTGCCGCCTCGCTGTCCTGCGCCTTAATCGCCGTGTAGATTGCCTCATGATAAATAGTATTGTCTTCATAGCTCTCTGTTTCCAAAATGAGCTGGCTCAGCAGTTCCCGCAATCCTTCGACTATGACGGTATACATCGCTGTAAACACATGATTATGACATGATTCGACAACCGCAATATGAAAAGCGATGTCCGATGCGACGTATTCGGCGTATCGGCCTGTTTTCAAACATTCATTACGCTGATCAAGCAGTGTGCGCAGCTTGTGCAGATCGGCTTCGGTTCGCCGGCTTGCTGCTAGCACGACCGCTTCGCATTCCAGCATCCGTCTCATTTCCAGCACCTGTTCAAAATTGGGCGGTGTTAATGTAGCATGTATCGCTTCCAAACCTGTCGTTGATTTTTGGATATACGTGCCATCCCCTTGGCGCACCTCCAAAAATCCGGCATGCATTAATATTTTGATAGCTTCACGTACAGTGGAACGTCCGACCGACAGCAATCGCATCAATTCAGGCTCCGGTGGCAGTTTTGCTCCTGGCTTATACTGGTCGGATTGAATAAGCATCATCAATTGATCTAGCACTTCATCAACCAGCTTGCGCCGCTGAACCGCTTTTAATCCGATCGAAGCAGAAATGAACAACACCTCTTTCTATGTGCATGTAAGTTTTCCTTACTCGTAAGCAAACATCTGATGTTTAAACGGTTATAGCGCAAATTATAGGAGCAGTTTCATATGAAAACAAGCGTTATTTTTCTTTATTGTTATATTTCATAACTTATTTTACTGAAAATCTTTCTTTTCAGCTTCTTAGGATAGTATTTTTTCTCTCTTTCACCTTTTAAAACACGTTGTTTTTTAAAACGTGTAATAAAAAGTAACACTTATTCCCCTAATATGATTTACAACTCGTTTTCATGGAGGTGCGATTTTTTATATAGGGGATGATTCCAATTTTTTTGATCACAAGCTTTGCCGATTGACGAAACCTGCTGATATTGTCAAAATATTATACTAGAGCATGTACGCAAACTTCGTAGCCAGTGCGGAGCAAACGCTTAAAAACGCTCGCAATGATCGGGATTAGAACCGTCTCATAACGATCCTGTTAAAAGCTAGTGTTGGTAGACAGAGCACATGATAAGTGCGATACTACAAATCATTTGCACTTTAAATCGTTTGTACTTTGCGTATACGCGATCACCAAGCAGTCATAACATATACAACTGCAAATACACTTCCATCTGTGTCATTTGCTATAAAGGGAGCTAACGGCATGACGGTTAAAATTAAAGATGTTGCCCGCCGAGCGGGTGTATCGGTAACAAGTGTGTCCCGCGTGCTGAACGGTGAGAAATATGTAAGCGAAGACATTCAAAGTCGTGTCAATCAGGCGATTGAAGAACTAAACTATTCACCAAGCTATATTGCACGTAGTCTGAAAAAGCAAAAAACGAATACGATCGGCGTGATCGTACCTGATCTGACTTCCAACTTTTACTCGACCATTTTAAGCAGTATTGAAGAAACGGCGAGCAAATATGGCTACAATCTAATCGTCTGCAATATCGCTGAAAATCTAGGTAAAGAGCTAAAATATTTGCATATTTTTCAGGAGATGCGGGTCGAAGGCATTATTATTATGCACGAAAAAACGAATGATGAAATCGTCAGCTTTATCCGCAATGCGACGATGCCGATTTTATTTTCCAGCGTGCAATCGCCGGATGCTGATTTTGTATCGGTGCTCATTAATGACTATCAAGCCGCTTATGATGCGACCGAATATTTAATCCAGTCCGGTCACACGGCGATTTCGTATTTGGGTGGCGATTTGGAAGATGTAACTTCCGGTCAAAATCGTTACAATGGATTTCGCGATGCGCTAAGCAAGCACGGTATTACGATTCCGGACGAGTATGTTAAATTTGGCGATTACAAATTGCCGAGCGGACACCGGCTTATGGGTGAGCTGCTATCATTGCCCGAACCGCCAACCGTTGTATTCGCCGCGAGTGACGATATGGCGGTAGGTGCGCTCAACTGTGTGCTTGATCAAGGATTTCGCGTGCCGGAAGACGTATCGATTATGGGCTTTGATGGCAGTACGATTACCGATATTGTGCGTCCTTCCATCACTTCCATGCAGCAGCCGATTTATGAAATGGGACAAGTATCGCTCGAAAATTTACATCGATTAATTATTCACGCCAAAAATCGCCCGCAAGCCGATATTATGCTGCAACACCAACTCGTCGTCCGTGAAAGCTGCAAAACGATGCGTTCGTCTACAGCCAAATAACAAAAGCCGCTGGCTGCAACAGTATGGGAACTATTGTATACGACGGTAGATGCCACTCCTCCAAACACACGACTGCTACACAACTGCGGCAAAGCATAAACGAAGTGATTTAAGCGTATATTTAATCGCCAACCGGCACAGCACAAATCAGATTCATTCGCCAATATAGGCAATCGTCGATATGCACTGAATAAATACCGATCGGATCAGGTAAGCTATACCGTCTTTTGCACCTGCACAAACGCATTACAATGCAATATATAGGCGCCAAAAATAAATTTCGTTCTGATGATCTGTTTTAATGTTTACGCTTTCATAAAAATATGGTATCGTTACCATACAAACGTAGTTGGCATTACTGCAATCCAGCAGGCGGCTACTAAAGCTGCTTGCTCAATGTTAACAGCAAATTATTTTTTTAAAAATTGTACTTGTTTTTTATAAAATATACGTAATATAATGTCTCATAAGAAAACATTTTGTCGAATCATCCTTCCTATTTTCCTACGATAAAAGACAGTAATTATCACATCTTATCGTTTTCCCTATCTAAATATGATTATTCGATTCTATTTCAAGCTTTAATATGTAAGAATACTTTACATTGTAATCAAATCTATGAAATTTCCATTTGTAGCTACAATGAGCTTCTATCCGCTGCACAGCTATACGTTGCAAGCAGATCGTGCTTATTGTCACCGTACAAGGGTTCACGCGCATACGCCTAGTTTATGTTCCGCCTCGCCTGCCAGCGTTTGGTCGATTCTCAACTATGGTCGATGTTGCTCACTATAACGTCAATACTATACACGAAGCCACACTTTAGTCTTACACGAAATTATATTTTAGTTTTACATGTAATTGCACTTTACAGGTAGCATTCGCGGTCATCGTATCGATCTGGTATCGATTCCAGATACATGACAAAACGATCTTTTATCGCTTTACATCGTCTGCAAGCTACTCGCTCCATTATTGGAGCTTCTGTTCTTCATCATCTGCTTGATCGCTGTCATACATGATGATTTGTATCTGTAACACATGAAACTTTATCTCAACAATCCGCATGAAACTACGTCTGGTATCGATACCAGATAACAAGGGGGAATGTTTGCTTGACTCACGTATCTGTAGCAGGAATCACATTATCGCCATTAATTATCGGTACAGGGGACTTGTCCCGTATGAATGGCACATGGGCATTGGATGAATTTGTAGCAGCAGGCGGAACGACGATTGATATGGCGTATCAGTACACCAACAGCGAGGAAATTATCGGTCGCTGGATGAAGGACAATGGCAACCGTAGCGAGCTTGTATTGCTTAGCAAATGCGCCCATCCACTTAAAGGCGATCCGACTCCACGCGTTACACCGGAAGCGATCACCCATGATCTGTTGATTAGTCTGGAACGTCTTGGCACGGACTATATCGATCTGTACGCACTGCATCGTGACAATGAAGCTGTTCCAGTGGAGCCCATTATCGATACGCTGAATGAGCATTTGCAAGCAGGACGCATTCGTGCATTAGGTGCTTCGAACTGGAGCTGGCAACGGATTCAGGAAGCGAACGATTATGCGGCAGCGAACGGATTGCAAGGGTTTAGCTTTAACAGCCCGAATTTATCGCTCGCGGTCGCATTGGAAGCGCGTTGGCCTGGCTGTGTATCGGCTGATACAGCGACTGTAAAATGGCATGAAACAAATGGGCTGCCGCTATTGTCATGGTCAGCACAAGCGGGCGGATTTTTCTCCGGCGCCTTTACACCGGAAGATCGCTCGAATGAAGAAATGGTTCGTGTATATTACAGCGAACCGAACTGGGAGCGTTACCGTCGCGCTGTTCAACTTGCCGCGGAAAAAGGCGTTTCCCCTACTCAAATTGCGCTTTATTTTGTGCTTCACCGCCCGTTCCCGACTGCGGCGATTATCGGCCCGCGTACAAGCGATGAGCTGGCTCAGTCTTTTGCCGTACTGGAGCTGGACATTTCCGAACAGGAACTGCAATGGCTCAATTTGGAACAGGAGGTACGAGCATGATTCAACATAAACTTGCTGCACAGCTATTCACCGTGCGCAATGAACTGAAAAAAGATTATATTTACACTTTACGCGAGCTCGGCAAAATGGGCTGGCAAGCGGTGCAGATCGACGGTCTGCACGGCAATGATCCGGTCGAAATTGCCGGTGTCGTCAAGGAACTCGGCATGAAAACCGCCGGTATGCATGTCGGTTTGGAGCGCATGCGTAACGATTTGGACAATGTATTGCGTGAAGCCGATCTGTTCGGCACACCGGATATCATTTGCCACTCACTGCCGGATGAGCACAAAAATGCGGCTGGTTATGAATTTGTAAGACAGGAGCTGCGCAAAGTATCCGCCATCGTCTCTCCGCGCGGCTATCGCGTTGGCTTCCACAATCATGATTGGGAGTTTCAAACGATGATGGGCGAGCAATATGCACTGCAATATTTGCTCCATTATGATGAACAGACACCCGTCTACGCCGAGATTGACACCTACTGGGTAAAAAAGGCCGGTTATGATCCGTTATCGGTCATTAGTCAGTATGCTGGACGGATGCCGATTTTGCATTTTAAAGATATGACCGATGATGGACGCGAATATTTCGCTGAAGTCGGCAGTGGCACGATCGACTTTATGCCGATCCTGCAATGGGGTGAAGCGAACGGCGTTGAATTTTACGCGGTGGAACAAGATTACTGTCCAGGTTCGCCAATGGACAGTTTGGAACAAAGCTTACGCTATTTGCAAGGGCTCGTTGCCCAGCGCAGTTAAGCACATTCCATCGGCGTAAACTTGTTCAGCCTGTTGCTCCTGACCTGTTGCACAGCGGCGTTAAGCTTACTCATTACAAGCTGCACGCTCCGACAAGATAGCTGGAGCGCTGTCTTCTCGGACACCGTGCGGCAAATAGCGAATGACGCTCACCATTGTTAATCCTGTATGTACTTATACTCCACCTACAGGAAGCTATAGGAAGCAGCTAGCCGCTTGAATTGCGGTTGTATACTGCTCAGCGTTAATGGACGGCGATACGGGAGTTACTTTCCGCTCTAACGTATACAGCTATCCGATAGTCGGGTAACATCCAATTCCCGCATCTTTGAACGAACGAAAGGAGTCGTGCTATGCAAGCCGAAATGGATTCGATGTCCAAAAAAACGACCAAGGCCAAAAAGGCCGCCTCAGCGGGTTTATGGAAGACGATTGTTGCTAACCGCTACCTGTATGCGATGTTGCTGCCGTGTTTGCTTTTCTTCGCCATCTTCTCGTATTTGCCGATGGCTGGACTGGTGATGGCATTTAAAGAGTTCCGTTTTAACGGTGGGATGTTTGGCGGGCCGTGGGTCGGTCTGCGTTATTTCAAATTGTTCTTCTCCTACCCGGATGCGGCACAATTGATCGCCAACACATTTATCGTCGGCTTTCTTAAAATTATCGTCTACTTCCCGTTCCCAATCCTGCTCGCACTGATGCTAAATGAGCTGCGTACCAAATGGTTCAAATCGATGACACAGACGATTTCGTATTTGCCCTACTTCCTGTCTTGGGTTGTCGTTGCCGCTTTTACGACGAAGGTGCTGGCACCGGATGACGGTATTTTCAACCAGTTTGTTGCCGCATTGGGCGGTGATGGCAGTACATTTTATATGATGGACGGTCATTATTTTTACACGATTATGTTTCTGACGTATGTGTGGAAAAATATCGGCTGGGGCTCGATCATTTATCTCGCTTCGATGGCGAGTATCGATCCCACATTGTATGAAGCTGCCGAAATGGACGGTGCCAGTAAATGGCGCAAAATTTGGCATATTACACTACCTTCGATCCGTCCGACGATTGCAATTTTGTTTATCCTCGATATCGGTAGCTTGCTGACGACAGGGTATGAGCAAAACTGGCTGCTGCGTACGGCAGGCAACTCTGATTTCTCCGATATTCTTGATACGTATGTGTTGCGTGTCGGTATGATGCAAGGACAGTACGGCTACGGTGCGGCTGTCGGTCTGCTGCAAGGTCTAGTCGGTCTGATCCTCGTTGTCGTCACCAACACACTTGTCAAACGGTTTAGCAAAAATGAATCCAGTCTCTGGTAGTAGACACAAGCATACAACTGCCTGCAAAACATACAACTGCCATATTCAACCCGGATGAAGGCAATCGATTCATCCACCAGCTTTCAATAATTCATTTGGGGTGATTTCATTGAAAAAGATTACACATCGTTTGTCCTTTACGCTTGCACTGCTGTTAATGATGGTCACTATTTTGTCCGCTTGTTCTTCCGATACGGATGATGCTACCAGCACCGTAGCCGCCGACGGACGCAAACCTGGTGAAAACGGCTTTATCGCCAATCGCGATTTGACCGGGCGTATTTTCCTCGAAGGCGACGGTGCACAATTGCCAGACGATCAGATCAACAATCCGGTTGCACAAAAAATCAAAGAAAAAACCGGTATGACGATGAACTGGCAATCTAGCGGTGCGGCGGATGGTCTGCAAGAGCTGACCGTAGCGCTCTCCACCGGTGATCTGCCCGACGTGATTGAAGCTTATCTCGATCATGGCGGTCGTCCGGAAATGCCGGTTCTGCTCAAAGCGGCACGTGAAGGCATGTTCACTGATCTACGCCCGTATCTCGCCAATACAAAAGTGTTGAAAAACTATCTCGACACTAACTTCCTGCCACGCGATACACGCGAGAACATTATGTTCCGTCCTGACTTCGATGGCAAAGTATATTTCATCCACATGAATATTCCAGCGGAAAATACAACCGACGCTGACCGCATCCACTATCGCGGCGGCATGTGGATTCGCGCCGACATCGCCAAAGCGCTCAATGTCGACCCAAGCTCGATCAAAACACAAGACGATCTGTACAATCTGGCGCTGAAAATTAAAGCCGGCGACTTCAAAGACAATAACGGCAAACCGATTACGGTCATCGGCCCACGTAAATGGGGCGGTCAAGTCGTTAGCAGTTTGTTCAAAAACTATGACTTCGGTAACGGTACACAATTCGACGTACTGGATGGCAAAGTCAAACATGTGGCTGAAACCGATTATGCACTGAAAAGTATCGATTTTGTGCAAAAGCTGCTCAAAGCCGGTCTAATTGATAAAGAAGCGTTCAATATGGACGGCGTACGTTCGGAAGAAGCGTACAACAACGGCTCGTATGCGATTTCTCCGTATATGAACATCGCACCGGACGCACTGACGATGTTTGAGAAAACTAAATATTTGCCAATGGATCAAATGTACAACTACAAAGGTGAAGATGCGATCTACGAAAAAGCCAAATCCGGTAGCCAAGTATGGGCGATTCCAGCCACGACCAAAAATCCGGAGCAAATCGTACAATTCGCTGACTATCTCGCCAGCAAAGAAGGCAAAGCGCTTTGGAACTACGGAATTGAAGGCGAAGATTATACGATCAACAAAAAAGGTCAATACATTTTCACCGATAAAGTATTGTCGATCTTGAACAATAGCCCGCAAGATGAGCGCAATACGATCCCTTACTTCTGGGGCACATTGCTCGGCAAAACCGATATGAACAACAACAAAGACTTTGGCGAATTGATCCGTGGTGCCAATTCCCAGCCGGATCGTTACAAACTGTATTTTGAACTGATGAACTATGGCAATCCGAAGTACAAATATTGGGATGGTTATACAGCCGCTTCCTACCTGTCCGAAGTGCCGGATATCGAAGCTTCGCTGAAACCGGTACTCGATTCGTACAAAGATGTGCTCGTACAAGCGTTTTTTGCCAAAGATATGACAGAAGCGACCAAAATTTTGGACGATTACCGTGCACAACTGAAAGCTGCCGGTGTCGACCAATACGAACAATTTTTGCAACAAAAGTATGACAAAGACCCTAGTTCGGTCGTGTTCTATGTCGACGCATTCTTCTGATCGGATCGCTAAGTAGACAGATGTATGTTTTTGATCCAAGCTTGGATTTACATTTTTATCCTTTCCGTAACCGGGGTGAGGCTGCCCCGGGAGGCGGACTGGAAGCGGAGGTTATAGGAATGGATCAACACGCTGTAGGTAAAACGCCTCTTAATGAACGCATCGCTACAATCGTCAATTATGCATTGCTTGCGTTATTGTCGCTCGTCATTTTGCTGCCGCTCGTTAACATTTTGGCGCTGTCACTCAATGATGGCAAAGATGCCTCGCTTGGCGGAATCAGCTTTGTACCGCGCATTTTTACAGTTTCCAACTATGTCGAAGTGTTCAAAAATCCGGCGGTCGTCAACGGTCTTGAAGTGACATTGTTCCGTACGATTATCGGTACAGCAGTTAGTATGATATTGACGGCAATGGCTGCTTTTGCGCTAAAAAACCGCAATCTGCCAGGCGTTGGCATTGCAAGTATGTTTATCGTGTTCACGATGCTGTTCAGCGGTGGTATCATTCCTTTTTTCATGGTGCTGAAAATGTTCCATCTGAACAATACGATCTGGGTGTATATCGTGCCGACGCTGTATAGCGCTTGGAACTTAATTCTCGTCCGTACGTTTTTCCAATCGATCGATGGCAGTATGGAAGAATCCGCCAAAATCGACGGTGCACATGATTTCCAAATTTTGTTCCGCATTTATTTCCCGCTCAGTTTGCCGGTATTGTCGGTCATCTGTTTGTTTAATGGGGTGATGCACTGGAATGACTGGTTCTCCGGCGCCTTTTATGTTACCAATGAAAAGCTGCGTCCATTGCAAACGGTGCTGCAACAAATGTTGACGGCTGCCGAAGCGATGCGCAAAAACTTGTCGATGAACGCGATGATGAGCGCATCCAGCAGCGTCACAAGTGAATCGTTAAAAATGGCGATGGTCATTATCTCGATCGTACCGATCGCTAGCGTATATCCATTTATTCAAAAATATTTTGTACAGGGCATTATGGTCGGTTCGGTAAAAGGCTGATCTTCGTCCGAAATTAAGCACGCCATGCCTTTAACTGAAGTGGGGGATGTTCATTGGATAACAAACACTATGATGTCGTCTCCATCGGTGATGCCAATATCGATCTGATCGTGGCTGGAAGCGACCAATTACCAGAACCGGGACAAGAAGTATTCGTTAGCAATATGCTCGTACACATCGGTGGCGGCGCAGCGCTGTTCTCGATGGCAGTCGCCAAGCTCGGCTTAAAAGTTGCCTTTAACGGCGTACTGGGGCAGGATTATTACGGTCAGTTTATTTTGGACGAGTTTAGCGGGCTCAATATCGACACGACGTATATCCGGCAAAGCAAACATAACAATACGGGAATTTCGATTGCGATCAATCCCGAGCAAGACCGTTCCTTTATTACGTATATGGGCTCCAATGCCGAAGTGCGGATGGAAGATTTGCACGAAAACAGTATGAAGCACGGTCGCCATGTGCATATGACCGGTTACCAGGGAAGCCGTAACCATGATGCCTATGTGGCGATGATCCACAAAATTAAAAGCTTTGGCGCAACGATCTCATTCGATGTAGGTTGGGATGATAGCGGTGAATGGTATAGCGGCATTTTTGAAATTATGCGTGCGGTCGATGTATTTTTCCTAAATGAGCTGGAAGCATTGCATTACTCCCGCTGCGCCGATATCCGGCAAGCGATTACGCTAATGTCGCAGCACGCTGACCATCTGGTCGTGAAAATGGGCTCGCGTGGTGCCGTATCGATCCAGGGCGGACAGCAAACGTATCGTTCCGCGTATAGCGTTACCGCAGTCGATACGACCGGTGCAGGTGACAGCTTTAATGCCGGTTATATGTACGGCGTATTGACCGGCAAATCGACAGGCGAATGTTTGCAATATGGCAATGCATGCGGCGCTCTGTCCGTATCCGCTTATGGCGGCAATACCGGTATTCCCGATCAAGCAGGCGTAGCAGCATTTATTCATAGCCATTCCACACAAGTAGTTGACGACTGGGAAGTTATTGCCTGACGACAGAGGAGGAGCTTCATGTTTTTTACAGAGGAAAAGCTAAACAAGCGGCTCGCCCAACTCGAACCGCTACGTTACCGGGATACATTCCCGGTAGCGGAATACGAAGCACGGGAAGATGCAGCCGGCAACAACGGCGTTTATCCGCAGCAAGCAGATGCTAGCACGGCTTATACAATGAAAAAGGGAGATACCTGGACAGGCAGAGACCGCTATTTGTGGCTTTCTGCCTGTATCTCCATTCCAGCAGAATGGGCGGATCGTACGGTTATCGGTCTGTTTGATTTTGGGCATACCGAGGAAGGGAACAATGTCGGCTTTGAGGCGCTTGCGTATGTGAACGGTCATCCGTTTCAAGGCGTGGACAGCAATCATATCGAAATGATGTTGCCTGCTGCTTATACCGGTGAAGCAAGATTGGATTTCCGGCTCTGGTCAGGTCTTGAAGGTGGCGGTGCGCCGCGTGCAGCAAGCCATACGATTCGAGATTCACGTGTAGGTTGGCTCGATCATGCGGTCGATCGGCTCTATTATACGTCGAAGGCGATCTTGCAAACGATCGCCATTTTGCCTGCATCTGCTTATGAAAAAACATTGCTGACCAAGCTGCTCAATCAAGCGCTGCTAAAGCTGGATTGGGCGCTGCCCGGCGCAGACGCTTTTTATGCTTCAGCACAAGTAGCGGATATGTATTTGAATGATGAATTGGATAAAGTGAAAACGGAGCATCCAGTACTCGTAACGACGGTTGGGCATACCCATATCGATGTCGCCTGGCTGTGGCGGCTAAAACATACACGTGAAAAAGCGGCACGCTCTTTCTCGACTGTGCTGCGCCTAATGGAGCATGATCCGGACTATATTTTCCTGCAAACACAGCCGCAATTGTACGATTATATTAAACAGGACTATCCTGAACTATACGAGCGCATTAAACAGCGTATCGCGGAAGGGCGCTGGGAAGCGGGCGGCGGTATGTGGGTAGAAGCGGATTGCAATTTGACGTCCGGCGAATCGCTGGTGCGTCAATTTCTGCTGGGTACACGCTTTTTTCAAACCGAGTTTGGGGTGAATAGCCGTTATTTATGGCTGCCAGATGTGTTCGGTTATAGCTGGGCATTGCCGCAAATTTTGCGCAAGTCCGGCTTTGATACGTTTATGACGACCAAAATTAGCTGGAATCAGTTTAACCGGATGCCGCGCGATACGTTCCGTTGGCGCGGGATGGACGGCTCTGAAGTGCTGACTCATTTTATTACGACACCGGACGACTGGGAAGGTGGCAATGCGTTTTATTATACGTACAACGGTCATGTGAAAGCAGATACGGTACAAGGCGTATGGAGCAGCTATCAAGACAAAGAAACGAATCAAAATTTGCTCATCTCCTACGGTTATGGCGATGGCGGCGGTGGGGTCACACGGGAAATGCTAGAACTGCGCCGTCAATTAGATCGTATTCCCGGCATTCCGGCGGTAAAAAGCGGACGTGCGGACGATTATTTTGTCCGTTTGCAACAGACGTTCCAGCAAACCGACAGCTATGTGCACACATGGGATGGCGAGCTGTATTTGGAATATCATCGCGGTACGTATACGAGTCAGGCGTACAACAAACTGCTGAATCGCCGCCTGGAATTGCTATATCGCGAAACCGAATGGCTGCACATATTACGCGCCGCGGCGACCGGCGATTGGGCTGGCTATCCAGCAAGCAGGCTGGAAGATGGCTGGAAAATTATTTTACGTAACCAGTTCCATGATATTATTCCCGGTTCCTCGATCGCCGAAGTGTATGAGGACAGTACGCTTGAATATGCGGAAGCGGAAGCGATTGGACGGAATGCTTGGGAAACGGCAACTGCGGCGACATTGCCGATTGCAGCGCTATCCGCCTCCCTTCGCTCAAACGCGGACGCACTAGCGGCAGAAGCGCCAATGAATGAGCCAGCAAAAAATGGACAGACTACCCATGATGATCATCTGCCTGTTGCTGCTCTAATTGATAGACATGTTGATCAAAATGCGCCAGCCGCTGTTGTCCCATCCTCATCTGGCGAATTAACTGTGCTGAACAGTTCCTCTTGGTCGCTTCATCCGCTGCTGCATATCCCGTTTGCACAATGCGGACAAGGTGACTACGTTTGGAGCGATCGTGCCGGTGAGCGGTTGTCGGCACAGCAAACGACTGACGGCTGGCTCGTGCAAGCCAATGCTGTACCATCGCTTGGTTTCGGTACGATTTGTTATACGTCTGCCGAAACTGTCAAGACGCTAAATGATGCCGATGCGACAATCGACTTGGCAGCGGCTGATGCCTTTTTCCGTTATGAAGATGGCAAGCTGATCACACCGCATTATGAACTGGAATGGAATGCTAGCGGACAGTTGACACGTGTGACCGATCTGCAATACGAGCGCGAGGTGCTAGCGGCAGGTGAACGCGGTAATGTGCTGCAATTGTTTGAAGATAAGCCGATGAATTTTGATGCATGGGATATCGATATTTTTTATCAGGATCGCATGGATGAAATTACGACGCTGAGCAGTGTGCGGCTTGCCGAATCCGGTTCGCTGCGTGCAGTGGTCGAATTTGTATGGAATTACGATGAGACACAGATCGTGCAGCAATTGATCGTATATACCGCCAGCCGCCGCATCGATTTTGTAACTGATGTGGACTGGAAGGAACGTCAGAAACTGCTGAAAGTTGCTTTCCCGGTGCAAATTCGCGCAACCGAAGCGACGTATGATATTCAATTTGGCAATGTAAAGCGTCCGACGCACTGGAATACGAGCTGGGATTGGGCACGTTTTGAAAGTGTTGGACATCAGTGGGCAGATTTGTCTGAACGCAGCTATGGTGTTAGTCTGCTGAATGATTGCAAATACGGCTATGATATTAAAGATCATACGCTGCGCCTGTCCCTACTCAAATCGGCAATTCATCCTGATCCGATGGCGGATTATGGACAGCATCAGTTTACGTATTCACTGTATCCGCATAGCGGAGACTGGCTTGACGGCGGTACGGTACAAGAAGCATGGCAGCTAAATGCGCCGTGCACGACAATTCCAGCAGGCACACTTGCTCATACAGCGCTTGCTGCCAGTACGCAAATGGTAACCGATTCCAGTCTGGACGGGTACGGTGTTACTGTAGTCAATCCAGCTGCTGATGGGCAAAATTCCGGTGTTAATGCAGCAAGCGCTACAACCGATCATGCCATGCGGGCAGCAAACCAGGCAACCGCAGAAACAGTTGCTAATGCCTATGTACAAATGCCAGATCATACTGCTGAAACGACGGCAAATTCGGCTTTTAAACTGGAGCATCCTTTCCATATCGCGGATCGTGTTGACAAAGCGACCGCCGATCCGAGCACACATGCAGCGACACTAGCTTCCTTCTCCTTGTTCCGTTTCTCGGCGGATCATGTGCTGGCGGATGCGATCAAAAAAGCCGAAGACTCCAACCGGATCGTACTACGTATTCACGAATATGGCGGCATGAGAACGCATTTGACGATCGCAAGCGATCTGGCGATCGAATCGTGGCAAGAATGCAATCTGATGGAACAACCGATCGGTGAAACCGAGTATGGCAACATCGAACTGACAATTACACCGTATGAGCTGCGCACCTTCTTGATTACGGTAAAGGAGGGCTAATGCGATGACATTACTGAACACCCCGCTTACGCTCACACCGACGATGGAGCGCTATGTTAAACAAATCGAACATAAGCTGGCAGCGTTTCCCCATGTACAGTCGATGTTTCGCGGCTGTTATGCTAGCACGTATGAAACGACGATCCGGGTAATGGAGGACGGAAGTTCGTTTGTCATTACCGGCGACATTCCAGCGATGTGGTTGCGTGACTCGGCGGCACAGGTGCGGCATTATTTGCCGCTCGCTGCCGACGATGCCGAGCTTGGCGAACGAATCGCTGGTCTAATTCGCAGACAGCTTTTTTGTATCCAGCTCGATCCGTATGCGAACGCGTTTAATCATGAGCCAAATGATGCCCGTTATGACGACGATCTGACCGAGCTGACACCGTGGATTTGGGAGCGCAAATATGAGATCGATTCGCTCTGTTATCCGATCCAGCTCAGCTATTTGTTTTGGCAGCAAACCGGGCGGACGGATTTGTTTGATAGCGGCTTTTACAATACGATGCAGCGCATTATCGATCTGTGGATATGCGAGCAACGGCATGATGAGCGCTCACCGTATCGTTTTATGCGTGAACATTGTCCACCTTCCGACACGCTACGCAATGATGGACGCGGTATGCCCACCTCATATACAGGCATGACATGGTCAGGTTTTCGTCCGAGTGATGATGCGTGCACATTCGGCTATTTGATTCCGTCGAATATGTTTGCGGTCGTTGTGCTCGGTTATATGGCGGAAATTGCGCGTGACATATATAACGATGAACGTCTGCTCCAGCGTGCCAACAAGCTGCGTGAAGAAATCGAATTCGGGATCGAGCATTACGGTACCGTAATCCATCCCAAATACGGTAAAATATACGCATACGAAACCGATGGTCAAGGTAATCATCATCTGATGGATGATGCTAACGTACCGAGCCTGCTGTCGATTCCATATGTTGGCTATCGCGGTGCGGATGATCCGGTCTATGTGAACACACGCCGCTTTATTTTGAGTGAGGACAATCCGTATTATTTTGCAGGTACAGCGGCAAGCGGTATCGGTAGTCCGCATACGCCTGCATCGTATATATGGCATATCGCGCTTTCGATGCAAGGCTTAACGTCCACCGATCCGGCGGAAATGCAGCAATTGTTAACCTGGTTATCTACGACACATGATGGTACCGGATGTATGCATGAAGGCTTTCATAAAGATGATCCGGCGCAGTATACACGACCTTGGTTTGCCTGGTCAAACAGCTTATTTGCCGAATTTGTCATTCGCTTCGTTGAACGATGTACCAAGGAGGAATAGAACGACTTATGACCCTTTTCATTCCCAATTATCATCAACAGCTTGATGTGCTGCATATGCAGCGTGAACGTGCGCGCGCCTATTATGTTCCGTATGCGGATCGACAAGCAGCACGGATCGGCAAACGCAGCCTGTCCCCTTTTTACCGTTCATTAAATGGTGCATGGCAATTTCGTTATTATGATTCGGTTCGTCAAGTAGAGCCGGAATTTTGGCAAGCTGCTGCGACGGAAAAGTGGGATCAGTTAACCGTTCCTTCCTGCTGGCAGCGAAACGGTTACGATCAGCAGCATTATACGAATCTAAGTTATCCTTTTCCATGTGATCCACCGCATATTCCGACCCGCAATCCGGCAGGCGCTTATGTACGTGAATTTGCAGTGCCGGACAATTGGCAAGCTAGGGAAACGTATATTGTATTTGAAGGGGTGCTGTCCTGTGCGTATGTGTGGGTGAACGGTATCTTTGTCGGTTATAGCCAGGGCAGCCGTGTGCCTGCGGAATTTCGACTTACTCCTTATTTGAAACCTGGTACGAATAAGATGGCTGTGCTCGTGCTGAAATGGTGTGATGGCTCGTATTTGGAAGATCAAGATATGTGGCGGTATAACGGCATTTTCCGCGATGTATATTTGCTCAGTCGGTCTACGAATCATGTGCGCGATGTGTTTGTACGGCAAACGCTGACATATGATGAGCAGGGCGAATATAGCGCTGCGGCGCTGCGGATTGAGCTGGAGCAGCAGACGATCGAAGCTGTAAGTGTAGCGGACGAACACGCCAATGCGACTGGCGCCGGAACTGACGCGTTCCCCCCAATTAACGCTAATGCCGCCTCTGCCTCCGCTCATCTGGCTGCACCTGCTCCCGGCGAGCGCACCGGTTCAGCGCTGCCGATTGTTGCGACGGTAATGGCACCGGATGGCACGATAGTAGCAAGTGGGCAAGCAGGCGTTTCCACTGCGGCGGGAGCGTTGATAGTAATTGAGCTAAACTGGCATCATCCGGTGTTATGGAATGCGGAAACGCCGCTGCTGTACAGTTTGTACATCGAGGCAGCCGGTGAAGTGCTGCATTTTGCGATCGGTTTGCGTGAGGTGGCGATCAATGAGCACGGCGTATTTACGATTAACCGACAGCCGCTCAAACTTAAAGGCGTCAATCGGCATGATACGCATCCCGTACTCGGACATACGGTACCGATCGAGCATATGATCGATGACTTACTGCTCATGAAACGTCACAATATAAACACTGTACGTACTGCTCATTATCCGAATGATCCACGCTTTTTGGAACTATGCGATCGGTATGGCTTTTATGTGATCGATGAAGCCGATTTGGAATGTCATGGGATCGGGATTCCGGAGGACTTTGCTCCCGGTTCATTTCATCAATTATCCGCGAATGCGGAGTGGGAACACGCCTTTGTCGACCGTGCCGTACGGCTCGTAGAGCGCGACAAAAACTTTAGCTCGGTCATTATGTGGTCGATGGGCAACGAGTCCGGTTATGATCGCAATCATATCGCGATGGCACGCTGGACACGGGAGCGTGATTCGTCGCGTCCGGTACATTACGAAGGTGCAGCACCTATTTATAAAGGTCATACCGACGTATCGGTGCTTGATGTAGAAAGTCGGATGTACTCGTCGCCCGCCGACATTACCGCTTATGCAACCGACGCGGACAGCCGCAAACCGTTATTTCTATGCGAATACAGTCATGCGATGGGCAATGGTCCTGGCGATCTGAAAGCGTACTGGGATGCGATCTATGCACAGCCATTGTTGATGGGCGGCTGTGTGTGGGAATGGGCAGATCATGGCATTCAGCAACAAGATGCACAAGGGCGCAGCTATTACGCCTATGGCGGCGACTTTGGCGATACGCCCCATGACGGTTCCTTTTGTATCGACGGATTAGTATCACCGGATCGTAAGCCGCATCCGGGTTTGCTGGAATTAAAGCAGATTATCGCGCCGGTATGGATGGAGACAGTATCGATTGCGGCGGAGCGTGGAGCAGAATGTAGTGCAGATGAGCAAGCAGACGACCAACCGGCTCGCACCTTCATAGAAGCGGAGCAACTGGAAACCGCTCCAATGAGCAATACACTCCCCCTTCCAACTGCTAAGCACATGGGCAACACGTTATTGCTGCGTGTGCACAATCGGTATGATTTTATCCATCTCGATCATTTGACGTTAGACTGGATTGCCGAAGATGAAGGCGTATTGTTGGCACAAGGGCAGATGGAGCTACCGACGATTGCTGCACATGACTCTGCACTGCTGGAATGGACATTGCCGTCGCTTGGATCGTTAATACGGACTGCCTCGACAAGCTCAAACCTATCGATAAGCTCGAACACACCGACTACAACGCTTGGACCAAACAGCTATGTCACGTTCCGGCTGCGACAACGCGGCAACACAGCTTGGGCGGAGGCTGGCTATGAAATTGCCTTTTTCCAATTTTCGCTGAACGGGATGACCGTAGCTAGTGTTACCGAAAATGTGGCGACAGCTATACCGTCTGCGCCATTTGCCCATTCGGAATCGCTAGTTGCAACAGAGCAACATGGCGTGCTGCACATTAGTGGCGATCGCTTCCGGTATGAATACGATCTGACCGAAGGGGCATGGCAGCAACTGGAACGTCAACATACATTGCTGCTGCATGCTCCATCTTCCTTCGCTGTCTGGCGCGCACCGATCAGCAATGATATGAATATTGAGGAAAAATGGCGTGATATCGGTATGGATCGACTGCACACCAAAACGTACGGTTCCACCTGGATCGAACGGGACGATGATACGATCTGTATCGTTACTTCTTTCTCACTCGGTGCAATCTCCCACTATCCGCTCGTGCGCGGCGAAGCGGAATGGACGGTTCAGCGCAACGGACGAATCGGGCTGAAGCTAAACGCACAGGTGCTGGAAACGGCTCCATTCCTACCACGCTTCGGACTGCTGTTACCGCTGAAGGCGGGCATGGATCATATCACTTATTGGGGACGTGGGCCGCATGAAAGCTATATCGATAAACATCATAGCACACGCTTTGGTCGCTATCGTTGTACGGTCGATGAACTATTTTACAACTATATCGTGCCACAGGAAAATGGTTCGCGTGCCGACACAAGCTGGCTGACGATAACGAATCCGCTCGGCATCGGTCTGTACGTAAGCGCGCCGCAACGTTTTTCTTTTAATGCAGCACACTATACAGCAGCCGATCTGACGGCAGCGACGCATACGCATCAATTGCAACCCCGTGCAGAGACGTATTTGCATCTGGATTACAAAATGAGCGGTGTAGGTTCCAACTCCTGTGGGCCGGAATTAGCGGAAGCGTATCGATTGCAGGAAAAGCGGTTTCAGTATGAGCTGGAAATGATGCCGATTGTGTTGGAAGATGGTTGGGCGGATTGAGTGCACCGTATCCATTCAATTGCATAAACGAATAACATAACAAAAAAGCGTCAACACCTTGATTTACACGGTGTTGACGCTTTTTTTACGATCGATTGATTACGATCGAATTACAGCATATCTACAACTTTAGCAATTACCGCAGCCATTTCCTCGCGTGTAACGGCTTGTTTAGGACGGAAACTTTGATCAGCATAACCTTTCATCAAACCGAGCGATTGCACTTTGTTGATACCTTTAACTGCCCAGTCTGACATTTTGGCGGTATCTTTGAACTTGGCATCTGTGGCAGATGCATCCGCAGTAGCGGAATCGGGCAGCATCCGTCCGATCATCGTAGCTAGTTGCTCCCTTGTTACACCATCATTGCCGTTAAAGCCGCTAGTGTTACCGCTCATAATGCCCTGGTTCAATATCGCCTGCACGTAAGGCTGTGCCCAATCCGGAGCATTGGTAGAAGACGTTGACACTGTTTCTGACGGCGGTGCCTCCACATTCAAACGCAATGCTTTTGCCAAAATAACCGCCATTTCAAAACGATTGATCGCCTGCTTCGGATTGTAATTGCCTTGTGTATCCCCTTGTACAATGCCCAAGCTCATCAATTTCATGACCGGCGCAACCGCCCAGCTTTTTACCACATCGCTCGGCTGCACGACCCGGTCGCTATTGATCACAGAAGCCCACGCACCAGCCGGAACGTTCGCTTTTACAGTCACACCATCATTGGACGTAGGCACAGCGATCCATTTGCCCCATTTTTCATCATAATAGTGGACAAACATATTGTCAGTTGGAACCGCTGGCGCTGGCAAGCTTACCGTACCCGATGGTGCAAGCTGCGGCGCAACGATTACGGCTGCATCGTTTACAGGCGGCTGTGTTTTATCGGTAACAGCCGTTGAAGACGATGAGTTCTTGCCTGATGTCGTTTCCGGCTCTGAAGTGGATGGTAGGTTCGAATTGCTTGTCGTTGTTGGTGTTGGCGTCACAGCAGGCACTGTCGTACTGCCACCGCCACCGGACACAATAGTCGATGATGACGTCTTTTTGTCGTTATTCGTCTTCGTTTCGGTTGTTGACGATTGTGCTGTGTGGAAGCTCCAGCCTGCTTCTGCTGTTCCTTCATACCGATTTCCCGCTTCGTCTACAAACATCCCGGAAGAAATGTGCACCGAATACGTATGCCCTGCTTCCAAATTCGGAATCGATAATTGATACAGATTACTCCATAGCGCTCCGCTCTCCAGCGGGCCAATTTCGCGTAATTGTGCATTGCCTGCCACAATCTGTCCACTGGAAGCTTCGATATGAGTCGTCACCTTCGAATGATTCGTTTCATCCCATACTTCTAATGTACCTTTATTTAAACCTACCTTTTCGCTGAATCGTAAAAAGCCGCCACTGTAATTACTGTAATCAAACGTCATCGTTGGCGCGAACATATCAAATGTCGTGTAGAACAGCCAGTTATATGGATCAGAAACTTGCAAGCCTGCCGTTCCTCGTCCTACATTATCCACAAACGCTCCCGAGGTAAATGTAACATAATATGCCGTATCATACTTCAATGCTTGTTGTGGCACTACTTCCACTACTGATGCCATACCACTCATCGCTGCCACTGCTTCTGGGTTTAACCATGTATAACTGGCTCCCGATAACTGACCATCATGAATAACGAGTCGCTGAGTCGGAACAAACTGCCCACGTTCATAAATTTGAATTTCTCCCTGCTGACTTAGCTTCATCTTTTTATCAAACTTAAACTGTAATGTCGGTCGAATCGACGTTCGGCTTGGTTCAGCTGACACCCAGTATCGACTCACTTTTCCTGTATCGGTAATATGGAAGCTCCAGTCCTTGCCCGACGTTCCTCCATACAGATTGCCCGATATATCCGCGAACATCCCCGACGAAATATGCACCGAATACGTATGATCTGCCTGCAAATTCGGCATCGTTAATTGATACAGATACCGTCCTCGCTCATTCAACTCCCACGGTCTATTCACACTATGCAATTCCCCATTGCTTGTTACGATTCGCCCACTCACTGCTTCGATATGGGTCGTTACCTTCGCTCCGGTCGTCTCGTCCCAGACTTCCAACGTGCCGGTCTTTAATTCCACCGGTTCGTTGAAGCTTAGCACGCCTCCACTGTAATTGCTGTAATCAAACGTCATCGTGGGAGCAGTAATATCTTGCGTACGGAACATCCAACGATACGGCTCCATAAACTCGTTCACGCCTCTACCTGCACTATCTACAAAGGCGCCGGACGTGACGGTCACATAATAGCTCGTATCTTGATCCAATGCATGATACGGCATCATCTGAATCGTTGATGCACCGCTCATCGCTCCGGTCAGCAGCCCACTTGTCCACGCATAGCTCGCCCCCGACAATTGTCCTTCATGAATGATCAAGCGCTCTTGCGGCTCCCCGTATCCAAAACGATAAATCCGCACTTCTCCCTGCTCCCCTAGCTTCATCTTTTTGTTAAAGCTTAACGCTAGAGTTGGCTGTAGGACCGCTCCCCAATTTACTGGGGCATGATCCACGATGCTTGGGAGGCGGGTATCCATCACTCGGAAACTCCACTCTTTGCCTGACGTTCCCCCATACAGATTGCCCGATATATCCGCGAACATCCCCGACGAAATATGCACCGAGTACGTATGATTCGCTTGCAAATTCGGCATCACTAATTGGTATAGACGATTTCCTCGGTCGTCCCAATCCCATTTTCCACTTAGACTATACAATTCCCCATTGCTCGTTACTATCCGTCCACTCACTGCTTCGATATGGGTCGTTACCTTCGCTCCAGTCGTCTCATCCCAGACTTCCAATGTGCCGGTCTTCAATTCCACCGTTTCATTGAACCTCAGCACAGCTTTGCTGTCATTGTTGTAATCAAACCTCATCGTTGGCGCAGTGTGGTCTTGCGTATGAAACATCCAATTGGATGGATTCATAGATGCTTCTACACTTCTACCTGCACTGTCCACAAACGCTCCGGACGTCACGAGCACATAATAGCCCCTATTTTCATCCAATGTAGCATACGGCATCATCTGAATCGTTGATGCACCGCTCATCGGCCCGCTCAGCAGCCCACTCGTCCACGCATAGCTCGCCCCCGACAGTTGTCCATCATGAATAATCAAGCGTTTTTGAGGTCTCCACTCTCCAAAACGGTAAATCTGTACTTCCCCTTGTTGTCCCAGCGTTACCTTCTTGTTAAAGCTCAGCGCTAAAGTTGAGCGGGTCGGGGTCGGCGCACTCCATATCATTGGCGCTCGATCTACAATCCTTGGGAGGCGGGTATCCACCACTTGGAAACTCCACTCTTTGCCCGACGTTCCTCCATACAGATTGCCCGATATATCCGCGAACATCCCCGACGAAATATGCACCGAATACGTATGATCCGCTTGCAAATTCGGTATTACCAACTGGTACACCCGACTGCCTCGCTGCTCATCCCAATTCGTTTGCCCACTGAGAAAACGTAATTCTCCATTGTTCGTTACCATCCGTCCACTCACGGACTCAATATGAGTCGTCACCTTCGCTCCGGTCGTCTCATCCCAGACTTCCAACGTGCCGGTTTTCAATTCCACCGCTTCATTAAATCTCAGCACGCCTCCGCTATACTCGTTGTAAGCAAACCTCATCGTTGGCGCAGTCCGGTCTTGTGTGCGGAAGTTCCACTTCGATGGATAGATGAAATCATCCACACCTCTACCTTCACTATCTACAAAGGCGCCGGACGTGACGGTCACATAATAGCCCTTATTTTCATCCAATGTAGACGTCGGCATCATCTGAATCGTTGATGCACCGCTCATCGCTCCGGTCAGCAGCCCGCTGCTCCACACATAACTCGCTCCCGACAATTGTCCGTTATGAATGACTAGGCGTTCCTCCGGCTCCCAATTTCCAAACTGATAAATCCGCACTTCTCCCTGCTCCCCTAGCTTCATCTTTTTGTTGAAGCTTAGTGCTAGAGTTGGACGGGTCGACGCGCCCCACATCGATGGGGCATGATCCACGATGCTTGGGAGACGGGTATCCATCACTTGGAATTTTTCAAATGTAGCTGTAGGTGCAGTCGTATCCTGAACTGCCATCGCATATACACTATCGCTAACGGTATTCAAATCGCGGCGTTCCTCATTTTGCTGTTCATCCATCAATACTTCTGCCGCATGTGCATAGTTCATCACCGTTGGAATCGACATATTACCTAGCTGCATAATCGTCAAGCTAACGCTGATCGCTTTGGTCGCCTTTTCCCATTTTGCCAACCGTACTTTCTTCCTCTTAGCCATTGTTTTACCCCTTTATATTTTATATTTTGGCTCATTATGGTTTAGCTATGTAGCGTTGTTATCATCTCGTTATATATCGGTTGTATTTGTTGCTCGACCTGTCCCGCATGGTTTAGAAAATGTGCATAATAATGCATGATCAATCCAGCTTTGCGCACCGGATTACGCTCTTTTAACACATTTTCAACCTGGCTATATAAAAGTTCATATTGTGCTCGACTGGCGGGAATGAGTAATAACTTGGAATACAGGTTACCGAGCCAGCGATCAAATGCACGATCAAAAATAACAAACAATTGCTGTAACGGCTCCTGCTGCTCATGGCTCGCATACCAGTGCATATCCTTAAAAATATGCTGTAATTCCTCAACCGACTTATTTAGCTTTTGACGCTCGACTTGCAGCTCTTGCATTCGCTCCGGCAAAATAGTCATAGACACATTCGTTTCAGTTTGCAACAGCCACTCAGCATCAATCGTATTCGGTTGTAGATCATTGGCTCGTATATCTTGTAATGCTTTGAATATAGTTCCTTCAATATGAGCGCCGCCCTGTGTAGTGTTAAAAATCCGGGCTTTGCCGAACAAACGAATGTAAACTTCCATTTCTTTTTTCATATTAAGAAAAGCGGGATTGCTCTCTACCATCTCTCCATGCACACCAAGCGTCTGCACAACCGGCGCTCCTTCAAAATAACGAACCGGATCGATATGATCGATTCCACTCGCATACCGCAGCGCACCTTTATAAGCAAAGTTTTGACCGACTAGAATGATCGAGCCTGCTCCCATCATACAAAGCAGCTGCAACGTAACAATCGCAATTGAAGATGCGTCATGAACGACAGGTAATCCGGTTTGCGAGGCTGGCAAAAAGTACGATGCGATCGTGTCCTGACTCGTGATCATATGCCACTTTGGTCCCGGATAATTCTCCAAATCAATCCCACCTACCGATGAACCAAAAATAAGTGGAATATGTTTGATTTGTTGCTCCATCACCTGCTTAACGACAACGCCGTTGCCTGGATTAGGATCATAACTGCATATCGCATCCGGATATACACCGTGATGAATCATTGTTGATAACGCAGAGCCTACAGCCAAAATATATGCCGACCGTTCCTGCTTAATCAATTTTAGCTGCTCAATTTCTTCGTTCAACGAAGGTCCTGCTGACACGATAATAACAGGTTGATTGTGGAAATGCGGCTGTTTTTGCAAAATATTCGGCGTATTTAATACATGCTGAAAATTACGCAGGCTATTGCTAAGCCAGTACACGCTGAATTTATTACTAATTTGCAAATTGCCCTGCTTACCTTTTAGCGTATTGGAAAGGATAGCGTTAAATAGTTGATACTCTTGCTCAAACAAATACGTATACGCCGGTAACGCACAACTGGAAACCGTACCTGGTGTACGATCAACAAATCCTTTCAACTGTGCGGACAATTCCTGCTCCGTACCGCCTACAAACAAATTGCGCCAATGATCCATATGCCATTCATCCAGTACAGCCAGCTCCACAAAATGCTCAAAAACAACTACATTCGGCTCATACACCGAAAAGGGGATATGCGGAAATTGCCGCTGAAATTGCAAAATATGATGCCCCAATCCAATGCCGAAAAAGATCATATGATCGATCGATGCATTATTCAATTGCATAAATAGCTCAGATGCTTCTTGCAGCGGTACTTCATTATGTATGGTGGCTTCCAGGTTGCCATAATGGACATACAAATTGCTAGATTGCTCGATCTGGACATGTTGTATAGAAATCATGTCTGCTTGCTTCGTTCTTCTCCCTTCCAGCAAGCTTTGTAAATGCGGAAAGTTCGTTTTTATTATGTGCTCATTCGTCCACTCTTTCATCGCAGCCTCCCTCTCTAATCATTTCAAAAAATAGCTTCTATATAATTGGATTATAAGTATATGTTAATCCTTACTACTATTAATCGGAAAAATCCCAAACTTTTTTAGCGTTATTTTTTTATTTTTTTCCACCTCTGTGAAAACCCTTTCATTTTTGCTCGTATCCATGTATGCTGAAGTTAATGGTGCCAGCAAAATTACCCTTATCCATCTTCATTCATCTTCGTCACGCTGTTTGGACTGATCCAGTATGTTGCAGTCGAATTTCACGCAACTATAAATGTGAGATTGGAGGTTATCTATGTCCACTTCCTTTATTTCTCCGGAATGGGGTCTCAGTGTATCGGAAACCGTATGCCCGGATGTACAGACATCGGTCAATCTGTTAGGGATTCATATGCGCGAGGTAAGCCGCGACTGGGAATGTCCGAGCCATGCGCATCATCAGTATGAGATCAATTATGTGCTTCAGGGGACACAGCAAATGAAGATCGGTGATTACAGCTATGTGCAACAAGCTGGCGATCTTGTCATTTTGCCTCCAGGGGTCAATCACATGAGTCGCAGCATTAGCGAGCAAACACTGGTCTATGTGTGCATTCATTTTGAAATGAATGATCGCGTATTTCTGTCCTTGCTAGAGCGGACGAATCAATTGATTTTCCGTAAAAATAGCCTTGCTGCCCGGCAGATCGAACCGTGCATTATGAAGCTCGTGCAGGCGGCAGAACATGGCGGACAACATATGATTACCCGCCGTATTCGTTTGCAGGCAGCATCGTTTGAGCTGTTTAGCGTGTTGTGGGAAATTTTGCTGAACGAAGCGGCGCAAGCGTCTCCGTCGACATATGCGCATATGGAGCTGGCGCACCAGATTGCCGCCAGACTGCAAGCGATCGTCAGTCGCAATTTGACCGAAGAAGATCGCCCGGAATCGCATTATGGCATCGATGATATCGCCGCTGAGCTAGGCATTAGCCCATCGCATTGCAACCGGATTTTTCATCAGGTATTTGCGATTTCACCGCGCAGCTATTTATCCAATCTCGTTTTGCACAAATCCAAGCTATTGCTTGCTGACCCGCATATGTCGATTCAGGATATTGCGACGACGCTCGGCTACCGGGATATTGCACATTTCAGCCGTCAATTTAAACGTTGGTCAGGCATTTCCCCAAGTCATTACCGCAAAACACAGTTGCATATGAGTCAGCCGCTTGAAACAGGTGTGTAATGAAGGTGAGCAGCCTATACGGCAGACCGGTTTTGGGAGCAGGAGCAGCGCAACCGAAAACGTCATATGCACTATCGTCTGAGCGGCTGTCCGATATTGGCTAACGGTTACATCTTATATCGCATGCAGCCGGGCAGACATGGCATAATTGCCCGGTTTTTTTGTTTCGGATAACGGTTTATTGTCATGGCAATCTAGGCACCATTACCGATTCCAACATGGAGGATGATCGCTTTATGCGTATGGTATTTCGCTGGTTTGGTGAGCAAAATGATACGGTCACTCTGGATCAGATTCGGCAGATTCCAGGTGTGGAAGGCATCGTATGGGCATTACATGATATTCCGGCAGGTGAAGTATGGCCGCGCGAACGCATACGGGAGCTGCAAACGCTCGCCCAGCGTCACGGATTACATATCGAAGTGGTCGAAAGCGTCAACATTCACGAAGACATTAAGCTCGGTCTGCCGTCGCGCGACCGTTATATCGCCAACTACAAGCAGACGATTGAACATCTAGGTGAAGCTGGAGTCAAGGTGATCTGCTATAATTTTATGCCGATCTTTGATTGGCTGCGCACCGATTTGCATCATCCACTGCCTGACGGTTCCAACTCGTTATTTTATGAAAATAGCCGGATCGACAATATCGACCCGTTCGAACTGGTGATGCAAATTCAGTCCAATTCGGCGTTAACGATGCCGGGCTGGGAGCCGGAGCGATTGGCGCATTTGACCGAGCTGTTTGAAGCATATCAAGGCTTTACCGAGGAAGATTTATGGCGTAATGTGCACTATTTCCTCGCTGAGATTATCCCGGTCGCTGAAGCGCATGGCATTCAAATGGCGATTCACCCGGATGATCCGCCGTGGTCGATTTTTGGCTTGCCACGTATTATTCGCAGTCAGGACAATATTCGTCGTTTCCTTAGTTTGTCGGATAGCCCGGCGCATGGTATTACGCTATGCAGCGGCTCGCTTGGCGCTAACCCGGACAACGATATTGTCGGCATGATTCATGAGTTTGCGGATCGGATTCCATTTACACATATTCGTAATGTCAAAGTAGAGCCAAACGGCGACTTTCAGGAAACATCGCACCGCACAGAAGATGGCAGCGTCGATATCGCCGGCATTGTGGAAGCGTATTACGAACAAGGCTTTACTGGCTACTGTCGTCCGGATCATGGACGTCATCTGTGGGATGAGCAATGCCGTCCGGGTTACGGGCTGTACGACCGCGCGCTCGGCATTATGTATTTATGGGGGTTATGGGACGCTCATGCACTCGCTAACACGAAGCCGCTGCCATCCGCACAGCGTGCAGGTGAGGAGGAAACGCGATGAGCGAACAGAAGCAAACGACTGCACAAGCGCAAACGACAGCTTCCGATGCCGCCCCTCCTTCTTCCCCAGCAGAGCCAACGACCGGCAACAAGCTCGTTGACCAGACGCTGCGTGAGGTGATCCGTCATGTGGAAGGCGAACAACCGCCTGCCGAGACGGAGGCTACGCCACTGCCGCTGCATGATTCATTGCGCGGCAAAGTCGTCGTCATTACCGGCGGTGCTGGTGTGTTATGTCGTGCGATGGCGCTAGAGCTGGCGCGGCAAGGCTGCCGGGTTGCCATTTTGAACCGGACGCTGGAAAAAGGCGAAGCCGTCGTCGCGGATATTCGGGCACAAGGTGGCGAAGCGATCGCTTTCGCCTGTGATGTGACAAAAGAAGACAGCGTGATCGTTGCCGAGACAGCGGTCACCGAGCAGCTTGGGCGGTGCGACATTTTGATTAATGGCGCAGGCGGCAATCGCCCGGATGCCAATACGACAGGCGAGACATTTAGTGAGCAAGATTTGAATGTAGAGCATATGCAAACGTTTTACGATATCGGGATCGATGGCTTTCGTCAGGTGCTTGATCTGAATATGATCGGCACGCTCATTCCGACACAGGTGTTCACCCGCCATATGATCGGTCGTCCTGGCGTCAATGTGATTAACATCTCGTCGATGAGCGCGTATAATCCGATGACCAAAGTGCCCGCCTACTCGGCAGCCAAAGCGGCGATTAACAATTTCACGCAGTGGCTGGCTGTGCATTTTGCCGAGACCGGCATTCGCGTGAATGCGATCGCACCGGGCTTTTTCCTAACCGAGCAAAATCGACGGCTGCTCAAACATGAAGACGGCTCATTGACCGAACGTTCACAAAAAATTATCGCCCACACCCCCATGCGCCGTTTCGGTGTGCCAAACGACCTGCTCGGCACATTGTTATGGCTATGTGATGCGGATACGTCGGGATTTGTAACCGGCATTACCGTACCGGTTGATGGCGGATTTATGGCGTATTCAGGCGTATAAAAATACCGTGCATTAAGCGAGTGTACATGCTGCGCAGAGGGCAAGCTTTGTCTTTATTGCCTTTACGATCTTTGCGCAGCAAAGAGCAGTATTTCCCTGCATACGAGTTAACGTACATGCTCAATGCCAGTAAACGTAAACAGCCTTCCAGCTACTGAATCGTCTTTCCCTGATACAGGCAATACAATTGTCTGTAAGCGCACAACCTTGATCGTCTGTGCGGGAAAACCGTTTCCGATGCGTGCTGGAAGGCTTTTTTATAAAGTCGATTTTCAGATAGTCAGATGAATCATAGAGCGATCTGTCGTTTTACATAAACTAAAATAAGCGCAGATTTTTGCCAAACATACAGCTCTACTTTAGCAAAGCTTCTCCAAATCTACCTCTTTTACAACATACTAATAACGAAACCTATCGTACTCTAAAATTTAAAACAAATGCGCATAGACGTGCCTGCCTGTAATTGGTTATGGCAACCGAACTATACCGTATCATTTCCAAGTATGCGGTTGATCCGGTTCCATACAGCGATTGCGTTTACGATTTCCATTCAAATCGTCATCCGTTTACGCTTTGTTCGCTACCGTCAGCTCCTCCGCTTCATACTCCACTGCCAGCTCTTGGCGGAACACCGAGCGATACACAATCCCTACCACTACCGCTACCGTCGTCAACAGTCCTGCCAGCAAATACATATCCCGCATCCCGAAGCGGTCGGCAAACCAGCTTAGGAACAGCATCGCTACCGCAAATGTCAGATTGCTTAGCGCACTTAGTGCTGACATGACGCTCGGCGCTTCAGCCGGGGTTAAATTTTGCTGAATTAAAGTCGAACGAATGACGCCTGCTACCTGTACAGGCAAACCGGTCAACATAAGCAAAATTAGCGCTGGCAGCGGCTGGACGTTCAGCGCAAATACAATGACGATCGCCACATACACCATCAAGCTCATCAGCATATAGCCGTACGCGTTTTTCCATAATTTTTGACCGATCGTAACCATCAGCAAACCGCCAACAATCGAACCGATAAAAAAGCCGGCATTCATAAAACCAAGCCAGCGCACATCTTGATGCAGCACCTGAATAACAAACGCGAGCACAAAAGCTCCAATCCATGCCGCCCCACCCAATGTATCGATATTATCGACAATCGCCAGCAAACGCACACGACGATTGGACAGCAATGCCTTCCAGCCGCTGGACAATTGCGCACGATAAGACGATTTGGCAGCTGACTCATTCGTAGTGTCAACAGCAGCTTCCGCTTCAGTCGCTACAGCAAGCCCGGCACGTGCATACGGATCACGAATAAAAGCGGTAAAAAACATCGCCACAAAATAACTCGCCGAAGCGATCCACATCGTCGGCAACGCACCGATAACCGCCACGATAATACCACCGAGCGCCCAGCCAGAGCAGCGCACCACCTGATCGCTCACCGACATCAGACCGTTTGCTTTAATGAGTCCTTTATCGTTCGCCAGTCGCGGAATGAGCGCATTGCGCGCCGGATCAGTCCAGCCATCCAAAAACGACATCCCAAACACGATCACAAATATGAGCGGAAACGATGGCGATGGCGTCATCCATAAATAACCGATCAACCCGGTAAACAGCACAAATTGCCCAAGCTGTGAACCGAACAAAATAGCAGTGAGCGGATAACGCGCCATCACTACAGGCGCGACTAGCCCGCTGACCGTTTTGGACAACAAACGCAGCAGCGGAATAAAGATCGTCGTCACCAGCGAGCCGCTCGTTGTAAACACGAGTGTGATCAAGCTAAGCTGGTAGACAATATCCGCGATATTGGACACCGTTTGCGTTCCCCATAACATGTAAAACGATTTTTTGATCAAAATGTTCATCCCTTTCCGCGATTTAAAATAAACGAAACCCGTCCAGTCGATTAGGCAAGTCTATGGTGTTGTAATCTGCTCAACACGCCGTGATTTCTTTCTTTCACTTAATGATTTTAAGTATCACACGATATTTAAATCTTGTATACCCTTTCCCAACAAAAAATAGAATAACCTACTAATTTATTCTAGCTTGCCAAACAATATTTAGCTATACAAAAATAACTTTATTGCGAATTTAATTACTTTTATACGTATAATTCTGCATACAACATATAAAAGCATCCGCCCTATAGACAGATGCTTTTTATATGTTTATGAAGCTTAGTCATAACCCAATATGCCGCCAAATCGCGCCACTTGATCCACCAAGCGACCGAACGCCCCTGGTTGACTACAACCAATGTACCGACAAAACATCACGATTGCTACTTGTTTGCACTTACCGATGCGTCAATTGCTAATCGTTGCCGTTCTCCACAATGCCCACCCTTCCGGGCTAAACGCCACATGGACGCGCGGCTGCAGCAAATACGAACGTCCAGCCTGATAAATAGGGAAAATAGCGGCGTCATCGAGCAATACTTGCTCTGCTTTAATGTAAGCATCCAGCCGTTTTTGCGGCGAAGCGATCCATTGTTCGGACGCGCCTTTGACAAGCTGATTGTATTGCGGATTGACCCAATGTCCGTAATTATAGCCGGAACGCTCGGTGAACAGATCGAAATAAGTCGAAGGATCATCATAGTCCGCGCCCCAGCGGGTAATCATAATTTGGAAATCCCCTTTACTTGCCAGGGCTACTCGATTTTTCTTCGGTTGGGATTTCAGATTGATCGTAATCCCAGGCAATGTAGTTTGAATTTCAGATTGGTAAAATTGAGCGATCTGCTTCGTTGTATCATTATCATCATACAGCAGCTCAAACGTGAATTTGTCTTGTTTTAGCTCGCTTTTCGCTTTGTTGAAATAGGCGACCGCTTTGGCTTTGTCCGGCTCCAAATACGTCGCTTTGGCAGCATCACGGAACGTTTCCCCTTTTACACCGGAAGCGAGTGAATTAACGATCAAGAAATTCGCAGGCACCGAGCCGTCTTTCAAAATACGGTTAACGATCGCATTTTTATCATACGCAAGTGCGAGCGCCAGTCGCAAATTTACATTGTTCAATGCTTTCACTTTTAAATTAGGCTGAAAATAATACAGCATACGTGCCGAACGGGTATGATAATCTTGAGCATCTTTATACGCTGCCCCTTCATCACCGTTAATCTCCACATAATCCAGTTGCTGCGATTGATAGGCAAGTATGCCAGATTGGGAATCTTTGACCGTTTTGTAGGTCAATGAATGCACATTAATATGCTCTTGATCCCAATAATGACTGTTTTTGGTTAATACGACTGAGTCGCCGCCGACCGTCCAGTTGGAGATTACAAAAGGGCCATTAGACAGCACATTTTGTTTGGACAGACCATATTGATCCCCTTGCGCAACAGCAAACTGCTCGTTAATCGGCGCAAAATAAGTACCGGCGATCAAAGAGTCAAAATACGGCACTACCCGATCCAACTGCACAACTAGCGTTTTATCATCCGTTGCTTTCACGCCGAGCGTATCTAGAGCTGCACCGTGATAAAGTACATTTTCGGCATTTTTGACCCCTGCTACGAACAACATGTAGGAATATTCCGCCTTTGTTGCCGGATTCGCCAGTCGTTTCCACGCATATTCAAAATCATGTGCCGTTACCGGTGAACCATCTGACCACTTTTCATCGCGAATCGTAAATGTGTACGTCTTCTGATCAGCGCTAACTTTTACAGCGCTAGCAGCAGCCAATTCCACGCCTGTCTCACTCGGACGGTATAATCCTTCACCCAGCTTATCGATAATTGCTAAATCTTCTGCCGATGTGGCTAGACTGGAATCGAGTGTGGATACGTCGGCGGTATTGGCGATAATTAAATCCTGATTACCAACGTCAGCGGAAGTTGCAGCATCCGAACGTGGCGAGCCGCTGCCACAAGCGCTTAGCACACCTGTCAATAAAATTAGTATGAACAGCAATGCGGTTCGTTGTTTGCTCATTATTCCGTCTCCCGTTCTTGTAAAGTATAGTCGTGCTTATCAAACTTACGCCAACTGGTCAGCAGTACGCGCTTCAATTTGTCGTAACCGTTCGCTTAGGATTGGGTTCATAGCGAGCGTCGGTGCTTGCTCGTGCAATAGCCATGAACATACCGTATGCGTAGCGCTAATCCGATATTCCGGCGGTTGCTGCGCAAAATCGATCTGTAACGCATATTCATTGCGCGGAGCAAACGCATCGCCCTGAATCGGCTGCACCAAATCAGGCGGTATGCCAGGTATCGAATACAATTGTTGTGACGATACGCTGGCATCCGGTACGCACGATAACAGCGCACATGTATACGGATGCAATGGGCGATAAAATATATCTTCCACTGTCCCCTTTTCCACCAGTTGTCCGGCATACATTACCGCCACGTGATCCGCCACCCGTGCCACCACGCCAAAATCATGCGTAATATAAAGAATAGACAATTTGTGCTTACGCTGAATAGCGGTGATCAATTCCAAAATGCGTGCTTGCATCGTCACATCAAGCGCAGTCGTCGGTTCATCGCAAATTAGAATTTGCGGCTTGCAGGCAAGTGCAATCGCAATGACGACCCGTTGCCGCATGCCGCCGGACAGCTGATGCGGATACTGCTTATAACAATGACGTGCTTCCCGAATGCCCACTTCTTCCAGCAAAACGATCGCCTGTTCACGGCTTTGTTTGCGCCCTAAGCGCTGATGTTGGCGAATCGCCTCCACAATTTGGCGTCCGATGCTCATCGTCGGATTGAGCGCACTCATCGGGTCCTGAAAAATCATCGCAATCTTTTGCCCATTAATGTCGGAAATGCGTTGTTTCTTGCTTAATGTAAGTAAATCAAGCGCTTGTCCAGCATCGCCCTCGTGATCGTGAAAATAAATATGCCCACTGTCGATTTGCTGCTGCGCATCGATCAGTCCCATAATCGTTCTGACCGTTGCCGACTTGCCACTGCCGGATTCACCGACAATCGCCAGCGTACTACCGCGATGTAGCTCAAAACTCACCCCACGCACCGCGCGTAACAAACCGCGTGAAGTGTGGAAACTGACCGCAAGCTGATCGACCACTAACGCTAGTTGCGGTTGAACAGACATCTGCTGATCCATTGCTGTCCCCTCCTTATGTAACGCTGTCTCCACCATATCGATTCCGCTCGTTTGCTGCTGCTGTTACAGTCATCGTAGCCAGCCACTGTTTTAACTGAGCCGGTGTTGCCAGCACGGTATGCTGTCCGCCCAGATGATGCTCCACGGCATCCGCATACCGTTGCGCCGGTGCTTCATAGTGAAAACTGTGCCGATTTTTTCCCAGCACCGGATCGGGCAATGGAATAGCGGATAGCAGGGAGCGTGTATACGGATGTACGGCATGCTCGAAAATATCATCGACCGTTCCCGTTTCAACTAGATAACCGTGATGCAGCACACCGATCCGATTGGATACATGTTTGACCATCGCCAAATCATGAGCGATAAACAAATATGCCGTATGTAGCTCCTGTTGCAATTGTTGTAACAGATTGACGATCTGCGCTTGAATCGACACATCCAGTGCGCTAATCGCTTCATCTGCAATGAGCAGCTTCGGGTTCATAATGAGCGCACGCGCAATACCGATCCGTTGCCGCTGACCACCGGAAAACTGATGTGGATAGCGATCGGCAGCACTGCGTGCCAGACCGACCTGCTCCATCATTTCATATACGCGCTGCTGCCGCTCCGCCGCCGAACGATACGTACGGTGAATATCCAAACCTTGTGCGATAATGTCCAGCACCCTTTTTTTCGGATTCAAGCTGGCAAGCGGGTCCTGGAAAATCATCTGCATCCGACTGGCAATATATCGCTTGCGTTCACGGGTCAGTTTGCCGCTAATCTCGTTACCGTCCAGTATAATGTCCCCTTCGTCCGGATCGTAAATGCGCATCAAACAACGCCCGATCGTTGACTTTCCACTGCCGGATTCACCGACCAGACTGTATGTTTCGCCTTGATGAATATGCAGATGAATACCATTAATCGCCTGCACATGATGTCCGCCTGAACGAAAGGAATGCTTTAACCCGCTGACCGATAACAGGGGCGGTACATCGTCTGCTACGATGATGTCTGGTTGCCGAATCGATAGTCGATCCGAATCTGTAATCATCATGCTGCTCGCCTCCATTGCTTTATAGTTTCAATTTGGAATCCAGCGCATCACGCAAACTGTCAGACAGCAGATTAAAACTGATCATCAACGATGCAAACACAACGACCGGAATCGCCACCATATACGGATGAATCATCATCGATTTAAAACCGGTACTAATCAGCGTACCAAGCGAAGCGGTCGGTTCAGGAATGCCTAACCCGATAAAAGACAGAAACGATTCGATAAAGATCGCTTCCGGAATCGACATCATCGCCATCATGATGATCGTACCGTATAGATTTGGCAAAATCTCACGCAGCAAAATGCCGATATCCGAAGCGCCCAGCGTGCGTGCCGCCAGCACATAATCCTGTCGTTTCAACCGCAGCACTTGTGCACGTACAATCCGGCTCATGCCGATCCAGTTGGTGATCATCAATGCGATAATGATCGTCATTAACCCTGGCTTCAAAATAATCATAAATAGCGTAATTACGACCAGACTCGGAATACTAGCGATCACTTCGATCATTCGCTGCATAATCAGATCGACTCGCCCACCAAAATAACCGGAGATCATCCCATATGTAATGCCGATCACAATATCGATACAAACCGCCACCATAGCGACAAACAGCGAAATGCGCGTGCCGGTAGCTACTCGTGTCCACAAATCCCGTCCTAACGTATCGGTGCCAAAATAGTGATATACCTGCTGTACCCCCCGTTCCACATAAACATGCTCACCGCGCGTTTCCCCGTTCCAAAAGCCGAGTCGCTCTACCATCGGCAAGCGTGGCGGCAAATTTTGCATATTCATATTTACCGTATTCGGTGCATAATCGCTCACAAGCGGGCCGAGCAGCGCAAACAGAACGATTAGCGTTAAGATGATTGTGCCGAGCAGTCCGCTTGTGCTGTGCACGACACGGCGGATGCTTTCATAACGAATGTGATCGTCTTGTTCGTTGACCGTATCGACTGCAACTGGACGATGCGCCAGCGCAAACGGGTCGGCAGCAGCAATCTGTCCCGCTGCCTGTTCCGCTTCACCTATGCTCGCTGCCAGCGCTTTTTGATCCGTATGTACAGTGGAATCATCGTTGACGGCATGATCGGAAAAGCGCGCTTTGCTATTTTCCAGCTCAGCATAATGGGCGTACATTTCAATGCCTTTTTTCATCCTTTTTCTCCTCCCACCAGCCGGATACGTGGATCAATCCAGCCATATAACACATCGACCAGCAGCATCATCCCGATAAACAGCACACTGTAGATTAAGGCAATCGAAATCGCAACATTATAGTCATTGACTTGAATAGAAGTAATAAACAGATTACCGATGCCTGGTATGGCGAAAATATTTTCAATGACCATACTGCCCATCATCATGCCCACTACCATCGGCGCGATTACAGTCAATAATGGAATAAGTGTATTGCGCAGCACATGGAATACGATAATGCCAAAGCTATTGATCCCTTTCGCTTGTGCAAGCTGGACATAATCCGATTGCAGCGCTTCGATCATTTCGTTACGCGTAAATCGTGCTACTTTGGCGATCGGCAGTAGCGCCAAGGCGATACTCGGCAAAATCGTGGACGCATCCTGCATCCGCTGCGAGAACAATACCGGGAACCAGCCTAATTTAAAGGCAAAAAAGTACATCATGCCAAGTGCAAACACATACGATGGAATACTCGCGCCTAACATGGAGATAAGCGAACAAATCGTATCCCACATCGTCGAATGGCGCAGCGCCGAGAGCATCCCTAGTCCAAAGCCGACGATCACACCGAGCACAATCGCCTGCAATCCAATTTGAACGGAGATCAGCAATCGTTCTTGAATGAGGCTGACGATCGGCATATTTTTCTGAATGACATACGATACACCAAGATCGCCTTGCAGCACATGCGCAACATAATGCGCAAATTTAAGCGGTACCGGTTGATCCAATCCGTAGGCACTATTCAATTGTGCCAACTGCTGGGCAGTTAATTTATCGTCATTAAACGGTGTACCTGGCATCCATTCCATCATGGCGAACAACATAAACAAAATGACGAGCAATGTGCAACAGGCGATCAGCAATCGTTTTATCACATAATTGAACATACACATTCCCTTTCTCTAAAACTTATAATTCCTATCGGGTTTATTAAATTAATGAATGTATAGATTAGATTAGCGAAATTATCCAATAACGTCTAATAGATAATATCGATATCATAACAAAACGCACAAAAATCCCTATTATTCCTTTTATTGCATTTGTTTTCATATTCAATCATGTTGCTGTATTTGCCATATTGATTATCGATCATAGTGGAGCGATAGTTTTTTGGTATGTTTAGCGGACGAAACGCATGCTATATTGTGGCTATACAGAGGGGGAGATGGATGGATATACGGATCAGCTATCCGCTATCGACGATACCGGTAGCACCAAAAGACCGCCGGATATCCGCGCGGTCTTTTGCTTTATTCGTCTTTTCGTTAAGGCATTTGCCAACGATCTGGACGCAAATGTATGCCGTTCCAATTTGATTCATTGTGATCTGTTAGGAAAGCGGTAAACTGTATTTATCGCATGCGAGCTATCTGCCCACTCAATCTTTATACGGATCAAACTCATCCGCCCCTGCCATGCAGACGCCGATCGGACGCAGCACATGCAGCACATCCAATGTGTCATGATGCGCATCCAGCACCGTTTGCAGATGGCGATACACAAATGGGCTTTCATCCGTATCCGCACCGCGCAGCTCAACGCCAAATTCAGCGATTGCCTGCCGCATCTGTTCGCGCGTAATTTGTCCGCCAGCACGGGTACGCGTTTTCCAGTTCATTTTGCCTGCTGCTTGGGTACGGCTCATCACCCGCCCGGCTCCATGTACAGTGCTGTAAAAGGATTCAGTATTTTCCGCACTGTCTTTACCGCGTACAATGACCGAAATATCCGCCATACTGCCGCCGATAAAGCCAAGCTGTCCAGGTGCAGACGGTGTTGCCCCTTTGCGTACAACGATCGTCTCCTGCCCGTTATGCTGCTCCTTCCAGGCAAAATTATGATGATTATGCACCGCCAAATCCGCCTCGCCACCGATCATTTTCAGCACTTCGTCAATGACCGTATCCCGTCCGGCATAAGCGTAACGCCCTGCCAGCTTCATCGCGCGGTAGTACAGTTCGCCTAGCTCATCGTCCAAATTCAGCAGCACCGGCGGCTGATCCATATGCTCGCCTGGTGCTTTGCCACCAAATTCACGACCTGCTGCCAAATTCAGAAAGCCGCTCGCCGTCTTATGTCCAAAACCACGACTGCCAAAATGATTTCCAATCCAGAGCCGATCTGTAGTAGGCTCGACAAACAGATCGACATAATGGTTGCCACTGCCCACCGTACCAAGCTGTTGGCGGGCAAGCTGCTTCAGCTCATTATGCCCTTTTTCCCCGGCTACCTGCTTGTATACGTTCCAGTCCGGGTCATCAAACAGCTCATGATCGACCCTATACCGATTGCCACGTCCTACACCAAATGCGATCGTACTCGCAATCTGATCCATCATATCGGCAATATGCGGCATTACATCTGACGCGAGCAAATTCGTACGTACCGCCTTATTGCCACAACCGATATCATAACCGACACCGGATGGCGAAATTTGCCCGCTGTAAGCGACCACACCACCGATCGGTTGGCTGTACCCTTTGTGATGATCTGCCATCAACAGCGCCTGCACCACATTGCCATGCTGTGAACAAGTGATCGCCTGACTGACGGCACCAGCGTCCGGCTCCCCCCACACTTTTACACCTTCAATTACTTGAAAAGCCATCGCCTTGTTCCTCCTTCTGTTAGTATTAATTGATTGCCGAGCTTTTTACTCTATGGGCGAACTTACGCAGCCGTGCTTACAGCATGCTACGATACGGACAGAAACGGGAATCAGTAAACATGACATCATATACTGGCTTTCCAAGCACTGTCAACTACAATATATATGGGCTAATGCAGTCTAATCTGAGCCATATTGGGCAACTTCTGCTTCTGCTTCTGCTTCTGCTTCTGCTTCTGCTTCTGCTTCTGCTTCTGCTTCTGCTTCTGCTTCTGCTTCTGCTTCTGCTTCTGCTTCTGCTTCTGCTTCTGCTTCTGCTTCTGCTTCTGCTTCTATCGCAAATTATACACAATCAAGGCAAATGCAAACATAACGAGCGACAGCATTAGACAACGCATCGCCCAGCGCATACGCTGTTTTTTGCGGGTAAGCCGCTCTTGCGCAACCGCTTCATCTGCCTCACTCACATAACCGCCACCTAGCCACGAACTGCTCAACAGCACAGCTCCCGCCAGCGCTGCCAATCCGACCCAGATTAATCCATTTAACATATCGTTCCATTCCTTTCAGCTATTCAACTATATGCCTGTTTATCGTCATTTTTAACACCGGTATGCTAGCGCTCTGTAAAACACTGCCGTAGCTGCGCTTATCGTCGGCTAACGCCGCATTTCAACTCTAGCTAGCGACCTGCTCAGAGCACAATTATACAAATGCTATACAAATACATACAAGGCGCTCATTCGCTTCTTATTATCATTTCGCCTGCTTGCTATACGTAACCAATTCCTAACTCATCCTGCTATTAAGCAGCAACATTACCCGCTATTAAGTCGCTGGTAGACGTATTGTATGTATGATGAATATGGACAAATCGATCTTAGCGCCAACTCAGCTACGCTCCACCCTCGCCTCCGAAGGAGCAATATTCCGATACTTTTTAAAAGTACGGCTAAAATACGAAATATCGTTATACCCTGCTGCCATCGCCACTTCCGACACGGTCATACTTGTATTTAACAGCAAATATTCCGCGCGATTAATACGTACCTGATTTACATATTCCGTTACCGTGCGTCCGGTCAGCTCCCGAAACAGACGACTAAAATGAAACCGGCTCAATCCTGCCAACTCGGCAAGTTGTTCGATCGTCATCTCCTCGGCATAATGCTGCTCAATATATTGCAAAATCGGCGTAAATCGCTCCACATTACGCATCCGATTTTCCGTATGCCGCCAATCCGACAAATCTGCCACATAACCGCGCACAAGCAAAGCGAGCAGCCGATACATTAGCGATTTCACCGCCAATTCATGTCCGATCCGGCGATCTCGAAACTCAGTGATAATATTTTCCATACAGTGTTGCAGCTCAGCATCGCCTTCAATATGGCTACAAAACAACAATCGATTTTGCGTCATCGGCGTAATAAAGCGCTTCTCTACCGCATCCTGTAACGGGCTTTGCAATGACTGCAAATCAGCGATCAGCGCATAATAGACGAGCTGATTCGATAGGCTGATGCCTTGATGCAGATCATTGCTGTTCAGCACGATCAGATCGCCGCTGCGCACATGAATCGGCTTAGCATTGCATTCGATAATCGCCTCCCCACTCTCCACATACAGAAACTCTATATGCCGATGCCAATGATGCGGAAACAACACCTGCCCATACTCACGCGAACTGCAAAAGTTAACTTTGATCGGAAACGAAGGGTCAGGCATACTCATCGCTTCCTGCAAATCAACCGGCCAATTCATCGCTATTCCTCCTATTCCATACCTTTCGGTGCGAGATGAAAATCCGTCCCGTTTTCATTTATCCTGTACCACAATCATGTCTGCACGAATAGTTCAGTGTACGTGCACATAGCTGACCTAGTAGCTTGCCTCTTAACTACATTCAAACCCAATTCTGATTGAAACTAGTAGTTTGTATCAAATACATTTACAGTTTGTCGATCTAACAATGGCTTGGTACTGAATCGATTTAGGGACGTTTAAACAAAATTTTCATTTGAGACAGCCTACTAGTAGCTTGACTGCTTTCAATATTGGCTTTGAATCCACTATATGTCCTTATTTGTAGCAGTAATCTATACCGTTTTAAACTATATATTTAAAACGGTCAGAGTGCTAGCCGACTAAGCTATCGAGTGGACAGCGATACTAACCAATAGCTTGTGCCCTCCAACATTATGCCAAATCACTACTGTGCAGCAGAAACGCCAGCTTTCTTTTACTATACCGGATTTACGAATACGATACACTCTCATCGTCAAAAATCACTGCCAAAATAGCACAATTGTACAAATAAACCGCACGTCCATTCATGCCTATTGCGGGTAAACGATTATATAATCCGGGTAATCACCCAGTTACATATTCAGCCCACCAGAACAGGAGAGGATATACGATGAACAAAACGATTGGCATTGGTGTAATCGGCACTGGCAGCATTTCGGAATTTCATCTTGGTCCGTATGCAAGACATGAAGGCGTAACGATTCGCGGTGTATGCGATCAAAATGTGGAGCGCGCCCAGACGGTAGCCGCTAGCTATGGACATGCACGCGCCTATAGCGACTATCACGAGTTGCTGGCTGACCCGGAGATCGATGCGGTCAGCATTTGTACATGGAACAATACACATGCCGAGATTAGCATCGCCGCACTGCGCGCCGGCAAACATGTACTGGTCGAAAAGCCGCTGTGCCGCACGATGGCGGAAGCGGAGCAAATTGCCGCCGCTGTGCGCGAAACAGGCAAGTTGCTGATGGTCGGCTTTGTGCGCCGTTATGATAACAATGCGCAATTACTCAAACATTTTAGCGATCAGGGCGATTTTGGCGATATTTATTATGCCAAAGCGTCCTATATTCGCCGTTTTGGCAATCCAGGCGGCTGGTTTAGTGATATCGAGCGCTCTGGCGGTGGGCCGCTAATCGATATCGGTGTACATGTGATCGATCTATGCTGGTATTTGATGGGCAGACCGGACCCGTTGTCCGTCAGCGGCAATACGTATTATGAACTGGGCAACCGCGCACATATCCAACATTTATCCCATTACAAAGCAGCCGATTACGATGCGACCAAAAATGACGTCGAAGACATGGCAAACGTCATGATCCGCTTCAAAAACGGTGCCTCCTTACTCGTCGATGTTAGCTTTAGCCTGCATGCCCGTGAAAATGAAGGCATGATCAAACTATACGGCAGCAAAGGCGGTTTTGAAATCGATCCGACGCTATCGATCACAACCGAAAAATATAACACTGTACTTAACATCCAACCACAGGTCGATCAACCAAACTTTCAGTTTGCGACCGCATTTGCAAACGAGATCGGTCATTTTATCGAATGTGTACGTACAGGTAGCCAGCCGATTAGCCCGGTTGAAGACGGTGTGCAAATGATGCGCATGTTAACCGGCATTTATGAATCGGCACGATTGCGCCGGGAGGTAATTTTGTGAAGCTTGGACTAAGCACTTATAGCCTGCACAGCAAGCTTGTTTCCGGCGCAATGACCGTGCTGGATGTGATCGACTATGCGGTAGAACATGGCGCCGAGCATGTGGAGATCGTACCGCTCAGCTACAGTTTGACCGAACAACCGGAGCTGCTGGAGCAACTGGTGGAGCATGCCAAACAGCGCGGGATCGAACTGTCCAATTATGCGATCGGAGCCGATTTTCTACAGCATAATCCGCAACAGATTGAGCAGGAAATTCAGCGCGTACTGGGCGAAGTCGACATTGCCGCCAAGCTAGGCGTAAAGCTGATGCGGCATGATGTCGCTTCGTGCCCAGATGTGTCGATTGCGAATTTTAACCGTCACTTGGACGTACTAGCGACCGCTTGTCGGCGTATTGCCGATTATGCGGCAAGCTATGGCATCACAACTAGTGTGGAAAATCACGGCTATTTCATTCAGCATGCCGATCGGGTACAGATGCTAATCGAGGCGGTGAATCGTCCCAATTACAAAACGACACTCGATGTGGGCAACTTCGTCTGCGCAGATGAGCAACCACTGGCAGCGGTATCCAAAAATCTGCCGTTCGCCTCTATGGTGCATATTAAGGATTTTTATATCCGTCCTGCCCATCGCAATCCGGGTACAGGCTGGTTTACGAGCACAAGCGGTATGTATTTGCGCGGCGCGGTTATCGGTCATGGCGATCTGGACATATGGGAAATATTACGCCTGATCAAATCGTCCGGCTATGATGGTTATATTTCAGTGGAGTTTGAAGGCATGGAAGATTGCCTAAGCGGAGCAGCGATCGGATTGGACAATGTGCGGCGCATCTGGGATGCGGTGTAATTGGTCATGTACACGGCAGTTCGAATGATGCCAATGAAATTATAATAGTTAAATTACAATACGATCTTTGCTCATACCGTTGCAGCTTCAAATACGGTCTGCGCTAGCTTGATGATATCCATCGATCCAAAAGGTTTGCAGCGGCTGTAACGATCCAATCACAATGCTTGGCGTACCAGTGTTCATGTAAACCTGTCGATGTACGGGCAGCTTTGGCTCATCAAAAAAGCGGAGCACATCCGTACTGTACATGTCGACACAAACTAGTAGCTTGTCTTAAATACATTTACAGTTTGTCGATCCAACAATCGCTTGGTGCTGAATCGATTTAGGGAAGTTTAAACGCAATTTTCATTTGATACAAGCTACTAGCACCTTGACTGCTTTCAATATTGGCTTTGAATCCACTATATGTCCTTATTTGTAGCAGTAATCTACACCTTTTTAAACGATATATTTAAAACGGTCAGCCTACTAGCAATCCATCATCACTACACTCCCGAAAGGATGCGACATCATGACAACACTTGGCAAAATCGGCGTGATTGCCGATGCATTCAAGCTCGATATTTGGGGAAATTTGCGCAAAGCGCGCGACGTTGGCGCAGACGGTGTGCAAATTTGGGCAACCGAAGGGATGATGCAGCCCGACAATCTCAACCGCGAACAGCGGCGTACATTGAAAACGTTTATACAGGAACTTGGTTTGGAAGTGTCTGCACTGTGTGCGGATTTTGGCGGGCACGGTTTTCGCCAAGAAATGGATAATGCTCGCAAAATCGAACAGTCCAAACAAATTATGACGCTAGCGCTAGAACTGGGCAGCCCGATTGTGACGACTCATATCGGCATCATACCGGAGCAGCCGAGTGATCCTGAATATGCGATTATGCAAAAAGCATGCAATGAACTCGCCTCTTTTGCCTCCAACCTGGGCGGTTATTTTGCAATCGAGACTGGGCCCGAACCGGCGGAACGGCTAAAAATTTTTCTCGATTCGCTCGATAACAAAGGGGTTGCTGTTAATTTTGATCCCGCCAATATGGTCATGGTCACCGGTGATGATCCAGTGCAAGGTGTGCACACACTGCGCGACTATATCGTGCATACCCATGTCAAAGACGGTATTCGTACAGCCGCAGTGAATCCGTATGATGTGTACGGCGATCTGAGCCATGCGCAAATTGCCGCCTTTGAAGACGGCAGTATCGGCTTTCGCGAAGTTGCACTCGGTGAAGGATCGGTCGATTTCCCCGCTTATTTTGCCGCATTACAGCAGATTGGCTACACCGGCTATTTAACGATTGAGCGCGAAGTTGGCAAGCAGCCTGAACACGATATTCGGCAAGCGGTAGAGTTTATTCGTCATTTTAAAAGCGCTGGTCAATAGCTATATTGCAGTTCAACATTGACGAATTCCAAATTGGCGAATCCAAAACAATGAATAAAATATTATCGTGTCATTTCAGCGGTCGAATCTGTGACATTTGACGTAAAATGAGCACGACGTACAGCATTGTCTAAGCAAATAAACGATAATGAACTGCTTAATAGACTGCTTGATACCGTTTGTTTACATCAGACTACGCTATACATACAGCTCATTTCATTTAAAACGTAATTGTTTCGACCGATAAAATGGCGAGTATAACTATAAGCGGTTGAAAATGTCCTACTGTTCCTACTCTCGACCACTCTTACAGCCAAAGCCGAATTTCACCATACAACCCGACTAATAAATACAAGGCAATGCCCCAAATCAACACCGCAGAGCTGCGATTCAACCAGCGGAGCCAGCGCCCTGTCGTGTCCAAGCGACCGATCGTCATCCCCGCAGCAGCCAACATGGTGAACCATAACCAGGAGACGACGATACACGTACAAGTAAATGCCCATCGCTCTGCCGCTTCATAACGCAATGAACTCGTACCGATCACCCCAATCGTATCAAGCAAAGCATGTGGATTAAGCAGTGACACCGACAAAGTAAAGCCAATTTGCCGTTTAGCATTCATCGGCATGCGGGCGGTGGCTGCATGTTCTGCTCCATCATTTTGCTTATGCTCAATTACCGCTTCAGCAGACGCTCGTACAGTCGCACTTTTCCACGTCACAGTGCCCATATATAACAAAAATACGACTCCCGCTCCCATCAACACCAGCTTTACAGCGGGCAGCCCCAGCACAAGCACCGACACCCCACCAACTGCAACGCTAATGAGCAATGTATCGCATAATCCAGCCGTAATGACAACAGGCAATACCGCTCGCCACCTGCGTTGAACGATTCCTTGCTGAAAAATAAACACATTTTGCACACCGAGCGGCAGGATCAGCCCTAACGCTAGCACTAAGGCATGCATCATTACACCAGCCATATGCTAGCCCTCCTTGTTGCGTACGGTTCGTTATATCAAAAACAGCTTTTACAATAAAAACGCTCTTACCTATCAAACTAATCATGAACCCAACTTTTTATAATGTCTTTCTATATCGCGTCATCGCTTTCTCTTTTACTAGCGACGTTAGTTAAACCCCCATTCCAAACAATTGTTATTCTTTTTCGTTCATAAAATTTGTAAAACCACTTAATTACCATATCTAAGAGAATATTTACGATAACTTCATTTTATAAACTTACTAATGAACGCCATTATTACATTTAATGTAATAATATACAATAAATATTATGAACCCAATTTTAAAATGCTCAAAACATCTTCGTAGCTGAGCCGATCTAAATGTGCCAATCTATTTCGAGCCCTATATAATAGATCAAATGTTTGTTGATCTTCCTTATTTCGAAAACCTTGTGTTTTAAAAAAATAATAATGCATATGACGTAATTCCATATCTTTTGGTTCGTTTATTTTTTTGCTAAATTCGTCTATCTGTGGAAGAATGGCAATCAAATTATTATAATAAATATCAATATATTTTTTTCTCATTCTTTCAATAATTGGAAAAACAACTTGGATTTGAGCCTCCCAAATAATAGAGTCGAGAAGATCAGGTGCTTCAACCCATTTCTGTGCAGTTTCATTGCTGGCGGACAAACGCTGGCATAAAGCATGAGGATAAACAAATAACTCACGTGTTGCGAGTGCTTCGCAAAATTCTGGATCATCTCCTGTAAGACGCGAAGCAATTTGCGTAATATAATGGCGTTCTGCATCAGATAATGTGGATTGATTAGCTACACAATTTGAAGCAAATAATTGCATATCGTAAGTGGAAATGTATTCTTTCCACTTGAATATAGCTATGCCTTTACGAGTAGAGTTCAATGGAACGTCTCCTCGATATGTCAAAATGATCAAGCCGCCAGACAATGGAGAATGTCTGGCGTATTCAACCGCAAAATCCAACCAATCTTTTTTCTTTTCGATTTGGCGTATAATAAGCACTCTACCTGTCAAAAGCTTATTCTTGGCAATGAACATAGCTTCTGAACTATCCATTGGATGATAATCTACATGCGGTGCGTATCGTTCTATGACGGCAGCGCTCATCTCATGTTGTGTGATCCAATCATTTGCAAAACTTTTTTCGACCAATAAGCTACTATCGGATTGCATCAATGCTTCCTCATACATTTGGAAGTAAGATTCCGTGTAGGGTGGCTCCTCTACAAGCAAAACACGATGACTCGTATGAGCAGCGATCGTATTATGCAAGTAGCGAGCAGCACCGGAAATATAATGCCACCATAGAGAGGCAATGTCCATAGTCAATCCGCTCCCACTTCACCATATTCAAACAAATGATTCCACACTTGTTCTTCATTACCGAGCATTTGGAAGAAACTGAATCGATTAAATACATACTGGTCAGTATCAGGAGTCTCTTTGCTAAAAATGTTTAATTCCTCCATTTCATCAAGCAAAGCCGTTACGTTTTGAATAGACATCTGATTGATTTTCTCAATACTAAATTCTTTACAAATATTCATAAATTCAATAACAGCAGCACCTTTTCCGATTCCATTTTCATAATAATGAACCGCTAGTACATTAGCCAAAATATCGTATAAATTGTCGCTGTCCAATTGCAAAGTAATCTGGAATTTTTCATCAATTTCAGCCAAAAATTCCGATTGTCCTAGCAATGTCTTGATATGCTTCTCGTCCAAAACATACGGCGGACAATGTGCCTCATTATAATTACTGTTTCGATAACTTTCAGCAATCGCTTCAATCAATTTCTGACAATAAAAATGAATAAGTCCTGGATAATAGTTCGTCTTAGCTAATATCAAACTAACTATATCTTCTCCATTTGCAGCAATACGGAATCCAAGATACTGTAAAGGACGCAACAACAAATCACGGGCATCAAGATATTTTAAAGGCCTAATTGTAATATGCCCCAAATGAGCGAGCACACTATTTTCACTCAACCGTTGCTTATTAAACCGCACGACGTCGCGAAGTCCAGCTAGCACGAATTTAAACTGATCATTATAGGCATCTTTTAACTCTTTAAGCATTTCAAGAGGTCGATAATCAACAGTTTCACAATCGGAAATAAAAGAATCTGCTTCATCAAGCAGTAACATCAACTTACGAATAGGTCGTTCTTGGTTGGCGAGTCGCTTTCGCAAGGCTGAGATCAATTCTTCCCATGTCTCATAGTACTGATCCAAAAGCATATTCCCACTAAGTTCTTCGTTAATTCTTTGAAGTGTCTGCTCAACACTTCTCTTTTTCAGATCGATAAAAATTGCATACTTCCCATTATCCGGATCATGATCCCTGTGCTTTATCTCTCTCAACAAAGCGGTCTTCCCCAATTGCCGCCCACCGTAAACAAATACTGGACCATTTGGATTTTGGATTTTCGCAAGTTCTTCTGTCCGTCCAATAAACATCTCTGAAGGGATAACACCTTCTGGGATATATGGCTGGATTTTGCTAGAAGGCAATGCTGTCATCAAAAAGGCATGTCCACGTTCAATCTGATTGTAGGCTGCCAAAAATAATGCCATAACACGATCGATAACCACAATTATGTCCGGAATTGCACGAAGTTTAATTTCCTTAGCAAAAGCTTGTCGTTGTGCCAGCGCCAAAGCATAATCTAAAATAACAATGGTTGCCGAACCATCATTGGCGCCCTTTTGTGCGATTTCGTCCAAAATATTCTTGGCTGTTCGCGTACCTGCCATCATAAGTACACGTAATCCCTTTTTCACCGCTCGAGTACCGAACGCTTCAAATGGATGAGGGTATTGCCCAAGCTTCGCATCTCTAGCTGCTGGAAATACATAATATTCATTATTATCTCGTCCAAGCTGCTTTTCAATTTTATTGATCTTAACGAATAAAAGTTGTTCCATAAAATCTTCCAGCTTCTGCTGTTGAGTTTTGTACCATGAGCGGATAAATTTATCAGCACTTATTGTATTGCGATTGGTTTGATTCGGAAACAACCATTTGCGTACAGACTGTTCATAAATTCGATATAAATCATCTCGTTTATGAATGTTACACATGTTGTACAACGTTTGATATTTTTCCAAAAATAGAGCATGAATGTCCCGATCATAGTAATCAATTGATGGAGTATCTTTTTGCCCATTAGTAGCCAACTGAACATAATCCTCTGCTACAGTCATATTACGCTTTTGCAACATACGTTCAATTTTTCCGATAATTGGCCACTGTCGTAAAACATCATCGTCACTATCAGCTTCGTCACGGTCTGGATCTGATAAAATATCTTGCCTAAGTTTCTCCAACCGATTTTGCATTGCCTCCATACGACTATTAGCATCTCTATGAATTTGATGCATGCATTCATCTAATAACAATTTATAGAAACCAGCATTTTCCGTTGTCTGTGCATGCTTTTCTGCCGCTTCTGACAGCCGGATATAAGCATACAATTCATCTTTGCTTGCCATCTGACCATAATTTTGTGCGCTTTCTACCGCAGTCATAAATTCTTCTTTATATTTAGTAAACTGCATATTTTTTTTCTTACGTGTTTCTTCAACCTTCGAATCGTTACTGTGCAAATGCAATGGCAATTGATCAGCGTGACGCTTTACAACTAGATCGTACATCCCTATATTATAAAAACGTAAATAGCGCTCAGCTGCACTTTCCCAATTATTTCGCTCTTGTGAGCAATGACAAAGTATACGTTCCCACATTCGATAACCTTCAATTGGAGGCAAGTCTTTAAGCCAAGGTTCGTGCAATACAGGTAAATATTTCATATCCAGTTCAATCAAACCAGTAAGCAATAATGATTCATAAAAAGGACTTGCTTGTTCTTCCGTTCCATCACTAAAAAAATCTCGAAGCTGACAAATAAGCATCTGAAGACAGCTTGTTCCCGCTCGCTCCTCTAAACTTGTTGGATCTTCAAGCTTATCAAGTGCATTATTTAATAGTTCCATTACTTTATCACATGTTTTATTGACTATTTCTGGTGATATATTAGTTGCTGCCTGCTTTACTTCTGATTGACAACGACAAATATAGCTTTGCAGTAAAGGCTCTACCGCTTCGCGAAGGCGGCTTCGCATGCGATTTCTTAGCCGACCAGTCAATGTATCATTTTTCATAGTAACAGACTTAAAACTCATATCTTGCCAATACTGATCAAGGAAAGCTTCTAACCTTACATCATGAGCACGAAGGTTAAGAAGTTCAAAATCAACATCCAAATCAGTATCAGTAAACTGTTGCGCAAAAGTACGCAACTCATCAAGCGGTATGCTAAATGCATTTTGTAGCTTATAGGTCAATACACCATTGTTTCCGTACAATTCAGTTACCATAGTATGGATTTTTGCATGGTTAATTTCAGATCGAATATTGCGTTGAAAAACAGTTTGCACTATTTGCTCATTTTGCAACTTGCACTGTTCCTGAGCATTAACCACTTCGATCTGTCGGGTGACTGCTCCGGATGTACAATATTTTATTCCAACATGATGACGATCAATAAAATTCCAGAAATAGCTAATTAGCTGTTTGATCGCAGGATGATTTTTAAGTACCTGACTGGAAAGGTCATCATTAATCTGGCGCCAACGGTTATTTAAGCGATGATCATTAACATTGTCCGGATCAAAGAAAATCCTGAGCCACATGGCTGTATTCAAATAGTCATTTAACGATCCTTCTCCTTCATTAAATGGCAAGCTTGCAGCAGTATCTACCAACGAAAACCAATCTTCATTCGATTTTAATGGATCCTCTAACACAAAAGATGCTTTTCTGCGCAATACATCGATATCTTCCGAATAATCAGCAACCGAATGCAATAATAACATTGCTTCAGCTTTTTTATTCTCAGTGAACATGGTAAGAGAAGTATTTATAACTTGAAGTAACACTTCTGGTTTAATTGGCTGTGGAGGTTCGGGTTCATCGATTTTTGTTTCCGAAATGATAGAATGTATTCCTTCTTGTATTCTTTCGTCCAATTCAGTAGTTGTCTCATTTGTTTCTAATACTAAAATGCGATTATTCTCCTGAAAAATAATATTATCAATTGACGGAAAGATTTGAACTTCTTTGACATCTTTACGCTCAATTGATTCATTAGAAGCCTCATCCTCAATGTTAAATTCCAAAGCCTTTTGCTCATTCTTTGATTTTTGAGTTTCTTCATTAAGTGCAAATGATTTTAATTGAAATAAAAAAGTTAGTACATCATTCCCCTCACTATCACCGATAAATAATAGTTCTTCATCGATAAATATGTAATAAACTAAAAAATCGCGCCTAGAAAATTTGCTCGCCAAAAATTGACCTGACGCTTCAGAAGAAACAGCAATCAAAGCTATAGGACTGTTAGATTGAACTAAAGTTTCTGAAATACGCGCCAAATCTTGCTCATAGTATAACAACTCCAATATGCCTGGAATAAAAACAACCGTTTTTCCTTGTTGAGATTTAATAATTCGATGTGGGAAAGGAGTAGCACTTGTTGAAGTAATACTGATTTCTTCTACTGCCTTTTCAAGGTTATCAAAAACCTGATCAAGAAACTTCAATCTAGTTATTGTGGTTATAACAATGTCGGATTCCAATCGAATCAAGTCTTCCGACATACGAAATTTTAATTTAAAGCTAGATTGTATTAGTTTCCTACTAGTTTCCTTGCGAAAAGCCCCAGTACCATACTCAGTAAGTGCATAATAAATATCAGAATCTTCATCTATAGTAATGTGATATTCTGCAAAATATCCTTTTTGAACCAACTTTTGGAGTACTAATTGATATTGTTCATTTGTCGCTTCTATCTGATCGTTCCACCACTTTGGTTCTGACTTCTTAAGCAATTGAAGTGAAATCATTCCAAAATGACACGTATAACCCATCAAAAATGCAGGGATTATTGGACTAACTCCCATGTTTCTAATATCTCCTTCAAATTGCTTTGCGGAGAAGTAGTTTTTATTAATCCGCTTTTCTTGTACAGTATATTTCGCTTGACTAAAATCCATACATATTCCTTGAGGAATACTCGATAGATTTGTAGTGTCAAACTTCAAATCATTCACTATAATCTTGCTACTGTTTAAGTGATTATTTTGTTTACTCTGTAGTAATTCATCAGCAATCGATTTTGTTAAATCATCCGGCCAAAATAACCATTTATTTGCAAGTGCTTCACGAGTTCCATAACTAATTTCACGCGTAATCCTCCGATAGGTTTCTTGCTTATCCTCTAATTCATTAGGTTCGCGTACCAAACTAACTACAATTGAATAAATCTCTGTAGTGTTAATTAGCTCCTCACCATCAAACTCCTGTAGGAACTTTCGTACTCTATCTTGCTGCACTATAAAATCTTCTGCTATCTCTTCATTTTTACATTTAAGAAGGTTAAACAATCGTATAGATTCCTTGGCTGCTTCCAGTCGAGTAGCAAGCGAATGAGAGCGCTCTAGTTCGTTTATTAATGACGTAATCTCCATTATTGTGGAAGGTTGGTTTTTGATTGGTGATAGTATTGCCAGACACTCATCCTGCAAGTTTAGAACAATTTTCATCGCGTCGATAAGGCTATTGCTATTCTCAACGGATAATAGTTGACCGGATTTTACAAGCATTGTCAGCTCATTTAAGTATAAATCGATATTGTTTCGTCCCTGAACCATTTGCTCAAAAATCGTCTTCACGTTTTCTGGAAAAACCATATCAGCTCACCCCTTTTAAAATTTTCTGGAATTTTAAACAATGTAAATCATCCATAAAAATCACTTATAAGTAATGACATACCATGTAATATAAAATTTTCCTACAACGGATAATTCGGCAATTTACTTAGCTATTCCTGCTTATACAGAAAAATCTGCAAAATAAGTTGATGAAAGAACAGCCTAATATGATAAGTATAATTTATATTATTTTCCATTTCATCGATATAATTTGAATCATCCATCAAAAAGCGCTTTAATAGTATATAAGAAGCTTAATATTTCCCTGATCAATGCCAGAAAACATATTATCGATATGATTTTGCCCGCAAGGAGGCTGAAAAATCTGTGAAAAAATGGTCTTACCTGCTTATTTTGCTCGGCATCGTTGTGCTGATTTATCCGCAAGCTTCCGAGTGGTATGCCGATTGGCAGCAGGAACGATTGCTTGCCCAAGCCGAGCAAAGTGAGCAATCGGTACATCCGGTCGCCAAAAATAATTTAAATAATGAATATTCACGTGTAAATGCTCTACTTAATGAGGGGGCGGCTGCCGATAATAAAGATAGCGGCGATGACACCGCTACTCAGGGCGATATTATCGGCATCATTACGATTCCGGTTATCGATGTGAAGCTGCCGATTATCGAAGGAGCGACACGCGACAATATGCGTAGCGCTGCCGTGCACATTTCCGAGACGAGTCCGCTTGGCACGATCGGCAATTTTGCAGTTGCTGCCCATCGCGCACACAAATACGGACGATTGTTCAATCGTCTGGGAGAAGTGAAACTTGGCGATGTGATCCAGATCGAAGCGCAAGGACGTATGTACACGTATACGGTTGATCATATTCAGATTGTAGAGCCGACCGATGTAGCGGTACTGAATGCAAATGGCAAAGAGCAGGAGCTGACGCTCGTTACGTGTGATCCGCTCATCAATCCGACCCATCGCCTCATTGTGCATGCTCATCGTACCGATCATCAAAGTTAATTTCGTCAATCAGGACTAAAGTATTATTCATTTCGCGTATTTTGATAAATAGGGCTTGTTATTTCGTTCAAAAGTGCTATTATAGTTAATATAGTAACTCAGTGACTTTAGTATTATTAAATCGCCAATTTCAATAAACATGAATGTATATATTGTTGACATCGTATACACCCGTACACATCGCATCGCTTGAATGAATAGTCAAAGCTTTTGCACGATAATGGCAAACCTGTTGAAAAGCAGGGACGCAAAGCTAAAGGGCCTTACTCATTAATGAATGAGTTGGCAGCCAGCTACCGAATGGATAAGCTTTTTTTGTACGCTATAATTACCAATTTTTATAAAACTTAGACGATAATGGCAAAACTATTGAAAGATAGTGACGCAAAGCTAAAGGGCCTTACTTGCTTCTCACAAGTTGGCAGCCAGCTACCGAAAGGAGTTTTACCCATGAAAAAACTCGTACTTGCTTGCTCCCTTGCTGTATCCTTCTTGTTCGGCGCAACAACTTCTGTATTTGCAGCTGAAACTAACTCCAGCTCCGAATGGCTCGACACTTCGAATATGACTAGCGGCTATATCGCTGTTAAATATACTCCTGCTTCATCGGCACGCACTAAAGTAATGATCGCTAAAAGCGGCACAACTTACACTTACGATTTGAACGCTGTTAGTGCAGCATCGACTTTCCCATTGCAACTTGGTAACGGTACTTATGAAGTTACCCTGCTTGAGAACACATCCGGTAACAGCTATCGCAAAGTAAGCTCGGATTCGCTGAATGTAACACTGAGCAACCCAAACAGCGTCTACCTCGCTTCCACTCAAAACATCAACTGGGAAAATAGCTCGGCTGTCATCGCTAAAGCGCGTGAGCTGACTGCGAATGCAACAACAGACACTGAAAAAGCACAAGCGATCTACGATTACATCACGTCCAAAGTAAAATACGACTACAATCTGGCTGCAGCACTGCCAGCGGTATATGTTCCAAATCCTGCTCAAACATTGACTTCGAACAAAGGTATCTGCTATGACTACTCCTCCCTGAATGCAGCTATGCTGCGCAGCGTAGGCATCCCAACCAAGCTGGATATGGGAACTTCGACAAAAGTTAAAGAATACCATGCTTGGAACGAAGTATTGCTGAACGGCAAATGGGTTGTTGTTGACACTACGGTTGATGCAACAGTGAAACAAAGCGGCAAAAAAACAACACTGGCAGCAAACGCTAGCGACTACAAAGCAGTAAAAGTATACTAATTCATGCACTGGTTAATGTTCGATCATCATAGCAAAAAAGGGTACTGCTCATTCAAGCAGTACCCTTTTTTTGTTTTATACTAGCGTATAATTACACAACTTTAATCGGTTTAAACTTCGGGGTAATTCCCGTTCTGTTTGCCGCGTGGATCGGAATACACATCTTCTTCCTCCGGTTTTGGCTTGTTCAACTCGCCACCCATCGCTTTTAGAAAATGCAACCCAAATGTCATCGTCGTACGCACATCAGGATCACGCATCATTTTTAGCAATGCCAGCATGCCAGGCGGCTCTTTATCGATATGATCACCGTATTGGCGATTGGTCGGATCGATCTCGCTAATCTGACCGAGGCTGTTGCCGAGTGCATGAATGAGACGGTTCATTTCGAGCGGATCGATACTGCCAAACATCTCCACCATCGTTAACAGATTGCGCACAAGTGGCGGGATATTCAGCGTATTGATCAGCTTCACGCCATGCATACCTAGCTCGGTGCGGTTTTCTAGGGCAGCGCTGGCGATATCGAGCATCCCGGCATCGTTTAATTCCTTCACAATTCCGATCGTTTTCAAAATCGCTTCTTTGTTGCTAGCAAGCGCATCGATAATTTGACCAAGCGATTCGGCTTGCAGCTCTGCTGCGGTCGGTTCATGGCGTTCAATGCGGTTAATGGCTCTGGCCATACTGGGCACGCTCCTTCCGTATCGTATCGGCAATCGGCTCGTAATCTTCACGCTTCCATTTGTCATCTACCCGGACGCTTAGCTGTGGACGGCGCTGGGCAAAACGATGATTTACCTGTGGCAATGGCGATATACCGCGATCTTCCAGCACTTCCATCCGTACCGAAATTTCCTTATAGCTTGGCGTATGGGTAACTTTATCGGTCTCGCTACTTGTCAGTCGATTGACCGCTTCGCTCGCCTGTTGCGTATTCATCGGTAAGTACAGCTCTTTGCCTCTCACTCGATCCGTGACGACGACCGACAATTTGACCGCTCCAAACGGCGATATGAGGCGCACTTTTGCACCTGTTTCGATCCCACGCTCGGCAGCCAATTCTGGCGACACTTCCAACCAAGTCGATGGCACTTTATGACGGATAGACTCCGATTGATAAGTCATATTGCCTTCATGGAAATGCTCTAACAAACGTCCATTGTTTAAATGCAGATCATATTCGGCTGCTGGCTCATACGGCAATGTCCAGTCGACTGGATACAAACGTGCTTTACCATTCGGGAACGCAAAACCATCAGTATACAATAGCTCGGTACTGCTACCGTCCGGTTTTACCGGCCATAGTTGACTGTTCCAGCCTTCCAACCGCTCGTAACTTACACCGGCGAACATTGGCGCAAGACTTGCCGCTTCCGCCATAATTTCAGATGGATGACGATAATTCCAGCCTGCACCCAGTGCATTCGCCACATCTTGAATAATGCGCCAGTCTGGACGCGAATCGGCAAGCGGTTCGAACACTTGATGAAAACGCTGAATCCGGCGCTCGGTATTCGTAAATGTGCCTTCTTTTTCCAAACTTGGTGAAGCTGGCAAGATCACATCGGCAAATTGTGCTGTACGCGAGAAGAAAATGTCCTGTACGACAAAAAAGTCCAGCTTACCAAACATCTCCTCCACAAAATTAGAATTGGAATCGACAAATGCCATCTCCTCACCAAACAGATACATCCCTTTAACTCGACCATCTTGAATCGCATCAACCATCTGATGATTATCCAGCCCTGGCTGATCCGGCAGCTTCACGCCCCATGCTTGTTCATAACGGCTGCGCACAGCCTCATCGCTTACCTTTTCATAACCTGGGAAGAAATTCGGCATCGTGCCAAAATCACATGCCCCTTGCACATTGTTATGACCACGCAGCGGATAAGCGCCTGTACCCGGACGCATAAAATTGCCTGTCGTCAGCAGCAAATTACAAATCGCGGTCGATGTGTCCGTACCGCCGCGATGCTGAGTCACACCCATCGCCCACAAAATACATGTACTGCCAGATTGATGAATCATTTCGGCGGTGCGAATGAGTTCGGCGCGTGACAGTCCTGATTTCTCCGCAGCATATTCCAGCGTATACGGAGCGAGCGATGCGCGATAAGCGTCAAAACCTTCCACATGTTGATCTAGAAACTCGCGCTGTTCCCAGCCTTGATCGATAATATATTTGGTAACGGCTGACAGCCAGACGAGATCAGAACCAGGATGCGGATGCAAATGCAGATCAGCACGTTCTGCCATTTCATTTTTACGAATATCCGATACGATCAGCTTTTGTCCGTGCAGCTTATGGGCACGTTTTACACGTGTTGCCAGTACGGGATGTGATTCTGCCGGATTCGCGCCAACGATCAGTACGAGTTCGGCTTGCTCGATATCGTGAATCGTGCCGGAGTCACCGCCCATACCGACAGTACGCATCAGACCAGATGTCGCTGGTGACTGACAATAGCGCGAACAGTTATCTACATTGTTCGTGCCCATAATCGAACGGGCAAACTTTTGGAAAATGTAATTTTCTTCATTCGAGCATTTGGACGATGCGATATAAGCGAGCGCATCGGCTCCATGTTGATCGCGAATGCCGCCCAGCTTGTTAGCGATGAGCGCTAACGCCTCCCCCCATGAAGCTTCTACAAAACGATCTCCTTGCCGAATAAGCGGAGTGGTCAGACGTTGTTCACTGTTGACAAAATCCCAGCCCCATTTGCCTTTAATACAGGTGGACACGCCATTGACCGGCGCATCGACAGACGGCTCGATTTTCAAAATATCGCGCCCTTTTGTCCACACTTCAAAGCTACAGCCTACGCCGCAATACGTGCAGACGGTTTTCGTTTTCTGAATACGCGATTTACGCATCGATGCTTCCATCTCGGACACTTGAAAAATGCTGGAGTAACCTGGTTCGACCGCTTTGGTCAGCTCAATGAGCGGCTCCATCAAACGGCTGTCAATATCGGTCATAAAGCCTGCTTCGCCTAGCATCGACGTTTCCATGAGCGCATTACACGGACAGACTGTCACGCAATGCCCGCAAGAGACACATGACGATTCGTCGATCGGCACATCATCATCCCAAACGACACGCGGTTGCTCACGGCTCCAATCGATCGACAGCGTTTCATTCACTTGCAAATCCTGGCATGCTTCCACACAACGTCCACACAAAATGCATTGATCCGGGTCATAACGATAAAATGGATTCGTATTGTCGATCTCATATGGCTTTTTACGAAACGGATAACTTTGATGCTCGATCCCGAGCCGCTCGGTCGTATTGTGTACGACACAGTTTCCGTTATTGTTGTCACAGACCGTACAATACAGCTCATGATTACGCAAAATACGGGACATGGACTCCTGCTGTGCCGCTTTCACCTGATCGGTCTGTGTTGATATGCGCATCCCTTGCCTTACTTCAGTGCTGCAACCGCGCACAAGCTCGCCATCCACTTCAACCATACACGTATCGCACGTATTGATCGGACCAAGCTGCTCATTATAACAAATTTGCGGGATGTACAGCTCTGGCACTTGATTGACCGCTTGCACGATCATCATGCCCGGATGAGCGACAACCGAACGTCCATCTACTTCAATCGTCCACGTTTCATTGGAATCCATTTTTGTCATGTCGGTTCACCTCTGCTCTGCAAAATAAGTTCATCGTTTGCAATCGATCTGTGTAGCGGAATAACGCTTCATTTGCTTCATTTGCTTCATTTGCTTCATTTGCTTCATTTGCTTCATAGCGATGTTATACGATTCCGCCTATACGGTCATCGGCAAGCTAACCGCTATTCACCTGAAGCGAGTGTTTCGCTTCATTCAGTTTGCGGTTTTTGTAACTAACAACGTCTATGTTACCGCTACCTACTTGCCGTTATTGAACAAGCGCCCCACCCTATTACGCAAACCAAGTTCCATTTCAACTTTATTTTAATTTTGATTGTGTACTGCCATCGTGATCAATAACAACTTGAACTCGCTTTAAAACTTAAATTAATCTCGGGCAAGGTACTACTAGCTTGTCTCAAATACATTGACGGTTTGTCGATCTAACCATTGCTTGATGATGAATAGGTTAAGGTACATTCAAACACAATTTCCACTTGAGACAGACTACTACAAGCGAATGACAAGCGAATATATAGCAGCATTGCTCATAGATACGTATATCGATACGGGTAGGGATACACTTTTACAAGAACGGCTTTTTGAAATTTATTACCCCGTTTGTTTAAAAGTAAGCAGTTTACCGGTAACAATTATTATTTATGTAGTTACATATTCAAGCTTGCTATGTCGTTTGCTTTAGCTATGCTTATCTTTATACTTCAATTATGCTTATCGTTACATGTATCGCTATTTCGGTATAGTCCTACCAGTAAAAACTGCTTTGGCGCTTCATTTGTTATCGTTTGAACGTACATTTTCGTATCCATTTGCATGCGTCCATACTTTTTTTAAAAAAATGGGGCAATTTAAATTTTAACTATAATCAATTGAGCATTATTTCACCGATATAATATTAAATAAAAGCAGCATGAATGCGAGCTCATTCAGGTATATACACAACTTCATAGAATCATGCTTTGCTATTGTTCATTATGTATCAGGGGGAAATGAAGATGAGCAAACAAAAGAATTACATCATGCTGTACATTTCGGCAGCAATTTTGGTCATTTCGCTGTTGATACATTTTTTGGCTCGACAAGTGCATCTTTTTGGTGACATGCACGGACATAATGATGCTAGCATGATGATGCAAACGAGTCCGCAGGCACTTAACTTTATGTTATTGCTTCCAGTCGTCATGCTAATTATCGCGTACTGGATGTATGCACGACGCCCTGCTGATCCAAAGGTCGCTATTTTTAACACGTTATCGATGGTATTTAGCAGCATGTCGATGGTTGCCGGTGGAAATGGGGATGTCGTATTCCACTTTTCTATTTTTATGGTCATCGCTATTTTATGCTTTTATGAAAATGTACGTCTGATTACGCTGGCGACATTGTTATTTACGGTGCAGCATCTGGTAGGCTTTTTTTGGCTTCCACATCTTGTATTTGGCACGGATACATATTTGCTTGGTATGTTGGTTGTGCATGCGTTTTTTCTTGTATGTACATCGACCGCAGTCAGTATCCAAATCATTACAAATCAACGTTACAAACATAATATTCAGCAACAACAGCGCCAAGAACGACAGCGCATTATCGATTCGTTAACACAGCGCCTCAATGAAGTGGTGAGCGGCATTGTAAAAGGCTCATCGGAGTTGATGCATATCGCATCTTCAGCCGCCTTGTACGGAGACGATATGAATACGCGCATTAGCAATGTTGCCAAAGGTTCCGTTCTGCAACAAGATCAGGCAAGTCAGGCGATGGAAGCGGTAGCGCACAACAATCAGCAGCTTGCACACATTACGGAAGCGATCGATCTCGTGTTAAAACGGTCAGACGAAACCGATCACTTTACCGAAAAAAGCAATACGATTTTGCAGCAATTGAATCGGGAAATGGAATTGTTGTTAACAGCGGTTCAGCAATCGCGAGCGCATATTCGCGCTTTGCAGCAGCATTCGTTACATATTTCGCAAATTACTGGTTTTATTCAGGAAATTGCCGCGCAGACGCAATTGCTTGCCCTGAATGCATCGATTGAATCCGCGCGCGCAGGGGATGCAGGACGCGGCTTCGCTGTTGTTGCGCAAGAAATTCAAAAGCTCGCTCATCTGTCCGCTAATTCCGCTGCACAAATCACCTCCTTCCTGTCCGAAATGACAGCGGAGACGATTCGCTCTGCCGATTCAATGGAAGAAGTGAATACACGGCTGGATGCTGGCGTAGAAGCGACCGAACAAACGCGCCAAACATTGGAGCATATTTGGAAGCATAGTGCAGATGTGAAGCAAGGGGTGCAGCATATTTTACAGTCTAGCCAGCTTGTTTCGGACTCCTCCCGTCATATTTCCAGTTCGGTTGCACAAATATCCAATATCGCGACGGTGTTTTCGCAAAATTCGCTTGAAGCGCAAGGAACCGCTCAAAATCAGCATGATTGCAACCAAGAAGCGATTCGGGTCGCACACTCGCTTACCGCAGCTTCAGATGGTTTGAAAAGAGTAATTCATCAGCTTCGAACAGAATAAGCAGACAGCGATCTCCATTCGTTCGCCCCTTCGAGTCAAGTGCTTTACATCATTCCTTTTTCGGAGTAACGTTAAAGGATGGGCTTGCTGCCAGGCAGTGACCGACAAGGAGGTTTGATTCGATGGAAGCTTCACATTACAGCCATTCTAGCTCACGCATTTTGATCGTAACTGCGGTACTTGCCGAATATGAGGCGATACGCCGCGTCATGTCTTCACATACAGCAGATCGTGTCGATCTGCATATCGCCGGCGTCGGGCCGGCAACAGCAGCAGCCAGTACTGCCGCTTATCTGGCGACACGAAGCGATCGTTATCGGCTCATCATTAGTGCAGGCATTGGCGGTGGTTTTGCACCCCATGCGCCGATTGGCAGCATCGTGCTTGCCGACCGCATCATCGCCGCCGATCTCGGCTCTGAAACACCGGAACAGGGCTTTATATCGGTAGATGAGCTAGGCTTTGGTCGCTCGGTGATCCAGGCGAATCGCGGGTATACCGAGCGCGCTGCCGCCGTACTGCAAGCATCGAATATACCGATACATGTCGGTGCTGTGCTGACCGTATCCACTACAACGGGTTCGGCATCTACAACAGCGGCGCTGTTACGACGGATTCCGGATGCGGCAGCAGAAGGGATGGAAGGCTTCGGCGTTGCCAGTGCTGCGCAGCTATTTCATATACCGATTATGGAGCTGCGTGCAATCTCCAACCTTGTAGGGCCGCGTGATCGTGATCGCTGGCAAATCGCTGATGCGCTACAATCACTTGGGCAAGCAACCCGTATGTTAACGGAGGTGCTCTAAATGAAAATCGCTTTTTCTCCATGTCCAAACGATACGTTTGTATTTCACGCTTGGGTACACGGTCTGATCGACGGTGCGCCCGAGCTGGAAGTCACGTATGCGGATATCGATATTACTAATAACTGGGCGGCATCCGGCGCAGGGCCGGAAGTGCTCAAAATTTCCTATGCCGCGCTGCCGTGGGTGTTGGAAGATTACGCACTGATCCCGTGCGGTGGCGCACTAGGTCGCGGTTGCGGCCCACTCGTGCTTACCGCTAATCCGGAAGCGCGCGACGCTTCCGCACTGTCCGGCAAGCGTGTTGCTGTACCGAGCGAGCGCTCTACCGCCTACTTGCTGTTCCGACTATGGGCAGCGCAAAATGTACCCGGCGGGATTGGTGAAGTGGTCGTTATGCCATTTGACCAAATTATGCCGGCTGTACGTGACGGACAGATCGATGCCGGGCTTGTGATTCATGAAGCCAGGTTTACGTATCCAAACTATGGGCTCACATTGCTGCAAGATATGGGCAGTTGGTGGGAGCAAGATACCGGGCTGCCCATTCCACTCGGTGCGATTATCGCCCGCCGTTCGCTTGATCGTGAACAGATTGCGAATTGGGCGCGTGCTTCGGTCGAATACGCTTGGCAACATCCGCAAGCATCACGCGACTATGTGCTGGAACATGCGCAGGAGATGGACACTGATGTTGCCGACTCGCATATTGAACTGTATGTCAACGAATTTACACGCGAGTTAGGCGAGGACGGTTATCATGCGATCGAAGCGCTGCTCGGTCGTGCCGCGAGTGCAGGGCTTGTGCCAAAATTCGATCTCAGCTTGCTGCGTAAATAATGAGTGTACGCATTCAGCGACTATGTTATACGCAAACAGCCTTCCCACGAAGCTTTAACTTCTGATGGGAAGGCTGTCTGCATTACCGCACTGTAAATGGCGAATCGCTGTTATCGTTTACAATGTTGAGGAGCAGATTTTCCTCTATCCGACACTGATGTTTCCTATCCTGCCGATCGGTAACGTTACAACGAGCAAAACAGGGAGGATCATACGTATAGGGATAATTCCATTCATTATAGATGGATCATTTTTCTTTTTCTCGTTTAATAAGGTGAAATAGTTTGCCAAAGTGGGTAATGATCCTGTATACTGGCAATGTAAGTATACACTTTGGGCGCAACACAAATAGCCCCTTTTGCCGAAGGGACTGTAACGTTGCATCTGTATTCTCTTATTAGGAGGTGAATCCTCATGGCACAAGGCGTACTTTGTGAAGTTAACTCCTGCACTCACTGGGCAGAGCAAAACAAATGCACTGCTGAAACGATCTTTGTTGTTAGCCACGCTAAACAAGAAGCGACTGAAGCACAAGAAACAGATTGTCAAACATTCGAAAAGAAATAAGCTTGATTGAGAGAAGGGACTTTGCCGAGTTCCTTCTTTCTTTTTATATTCTATCAACAATGATTATTATTATCAAGAGGTTTTGCAAAATTGTTGAGAAAAGATTGAGAATATTTAAAACTCCCGTCATAGCAGCGTTGTATGCGTACATATACATGTCTACTCGATCATTATACTTTATAAAAATAAGGACAGCCTGCGAAAATTGCGGCTGTCCTTGCTGTTTATTGAGAATCATCGTCAAGCTATTCGTATTCTCCTAGCATGTTAAGACGGCTATAACAATAAGGAGCTTGATGCTTTGTGCTTCTTATAGCTGTTTTGTATGTTTGCTACTTACAATACTATAAATAGGGATGGATACAATCAATCTCCTATACACAAATAGTTATAAATAAGCTTTAAAACTTACGTTTTGAATATTTATTAGCATCAATTAATTCAATATGTAATTTTTTAATATATAAAAATTACGATATGTTTAATAAAATTGTATATCATTATTATAATTTGGGTAAAATATATAAAGAACCATATTGAATTATTTACTTATAAATCATTGGAAAAGAGGAGAAAAAACATGACATCATTTAAGTATCAACTTGAGAAAAAAGAGCCTCGTACAGGCCCAGGCGGCATTACACGAGGTGCATCCGTTCGTGACTTTCCGGCTTCGATCGGTATCGCAGGTGTATCCATGCGCTTGGAACCAGGTGGGATGCGTGAACTTCACTGGCATGCGAATGCGGCAGAGTGGGCATATGTCATCAGTGGCTCCTGCCGTACTACAGTCATTCATCCGGATGGTCAGGCGTATACGGATACATTTGGACCGGGTGATGTGTGGTACTTTCCACGTGGATTCGGTCACTCTATTCAAGGGCTTGGACCGGATGAATGTCACTTTATTTTGATTTTTGATAATGGCGATTTCTCCGAGGATCATACTTTCAGTATTACCGACTTTTTGACGCAGACACCGAACAATATTGTTGCACAAAATCTCGGTATTACAGAAGAACAAGCGGCAAATTTATATCAAGGTGAAGCTTATTTTGTCAAAGGACCAGTTCCAGATGACAGTTCAATGGATGCTACGTATCGGCAGCATTCAGAATTGATAACTAAGCACCGTTACCCACTTCTCGCCAAGCAACCTAAACGTGCACCAGGTGGAGGCACACAGCGTACGGTAACTGTGGAAGATTTCCCAATCTCGACAACAATGGCGGGTTCGCTGCTCGAAATACAACCTGGCGCGATGCGTGAGCTGCACTGGCATCCCAATGCCGATGAATGGCAATATTACATTAGTGGACAAGCTGAAGTGATGGTGTTTTTGGCTGAAGGCAATGCGGTCACCGAGCAATTTGAAACGGGGGATGTAGGTTATGTACCAATGGGTGCAGGTCACTATATCAAAAATACCGGTGATGACGTATGCCGCATTCTGATCGGATTTAATAGCGGACACTATGAAGCGATTGATATGAGTGAATGGTTGGGCGGCAATCCAGACGATGTATTGTCCACGAATCTGCATATATCAAGAGAAGAAGTACAGCAGCTTCCCAAACACAGCCTATTTATGGTACCTGACACGCACAAGCAGGAATAGGGAGATTGAGAAACGAACAGATTACATCTACAACAAACAACGTTGTGAATAAGCCTATACTATGCAGACTAATCCTCACAATGGAAAAGAGGTTAGGCGATGACTTCAACTCCGCATTCCGTGAGTGAGCGAAAACAAGAACAATATACGATTGAACGATTAGAGCCGGGGCTTTCCCGGCTTTTCTTATCCTGCATGTTGGTGCTATTCTCGGGCTATATTGATTCCATTGGCTATTTGCAGATGGGGAAAGTGTATCTTTCGTTTATGAGCGGGAACAGTACCAAGCTTGGTATTGCTTTGTTTCAAGGAGAGTATGCCACGATCATTCATATCGGTCTTGTCATTTTGCTGTTTGTCACAGGTGCATTTTTGGGGACACTCATTACGGATCAATTTGTTAAAAACAAGGTGGCTGTCATACTCGGCGTGGAAGTTTTGCTATTTATTAGCGCGATTATACTGGAACTACTTCATCAGCAGCAGGAAGTTCTTTTCCCGATTGCAATCGCTATGGGGATGCAAAACACATTGCATCAGATGGTATCGCATGTGGACGTAGGGAAAGGATTTGTTTCTGGCGTACTTTTTGGCGTTGGGCAAGCATTGGCGAAGTGTTTGCGGAGGAAAGCAGCAGCAGCAGAGTCGTTCATACTCGCTTTATCCTGGTTTGCGTTTGTAATAGGTGCAGCGCTAGGAGCCTGGTCGTTATTTTACACAAGTCTGCTAGCGGTCTTGATCATTTCTGTCTTTTTTTTAATTGTATTGATTCCTTATGTTTTGTATATGCAGCGTCAGCTGACTTGATGGGCAATGATACCGCTAAATCTGTACGCATGATTGCGCGATCGAGCGCTGAAGTACAGACGCTGCTGGATGACTTTCTATTGAATGATTTAACAAAAGAGCCGGACATCTTTAAATCTAAGAAGTCCGGCTCTGCATATATTAGGAGGATTTTATGTCTTGAAGCTAATTAAAGTCTGTAGATGATTGTACATAAAATGCAATACCTATACTTCGATTGGCTTAGCTAAGCTTAAATTTGGATACGGATTGTGCCAGACCTTCGATATCTTGTTTGGACAGGTCGAGTTGCTCGCTTACACGATTCGTTTGCTGTACGATATCATCCGTTTTGGCTGCGATCAGACCGGTTCCTTGTGCGCCTTGATCGGCTGCGACGGAGATTTCATGAATCGTTTTGACAACATCACCTACTGAAGCAAGCAGCTGCTCTGACGTTGTACTCAAGTCACCAGCAATCGAATCAATTTCCTGTGCACTCGTTGCATAATGCTCGGCAGAAGCGAGCATCATCCGATAATCTTTCCAAATATTCGTATCAAACAACTGCAACAAATGGTTTGAATGCGATGACAAATTGTTCACCGAGCTAGTAACGATACCGGTAATTTCGTTAATGCGGTCAGCAGCTTGTTTGGAATCGTACGCCAGCTTGCTAATCTCACTTGCCACAACAGCAAAACCTCGTCCTGCATCGCCAGCACGTGCCGCTTCAATACTGGCATTTAGCGACAATAGATTCGTTTGGGCAGCAATATCAATAATGGAAGATACGAGCAAACGAATCTGTTCCACCGACTTAGAATCTTCCAACGCTTGCAGCAAATTCTCGCTAGCTACTTTAAATGTTTGCTCACTGTCGGCGTAGGATGCTTTGAATTGAAGCGCCAGCTCGGCGGCACGACCGGTCAATTGATCAGCCGCCACTGCACCTTGCTGCGCTTTGGAAGCAACCGAATCGACAGCAGCTTCCATCTCATTGGAAGTCGCATTCATTTCCTGTGTTGATGCTGCCGTTTCTTCCATACCGGCAGACAATTGCTCGGTCGTTGACGAAATATCGTGCATCGCTGTGCTCAATGTGTTCATTTCATATTCGACTAGTTGAATTTTCGTTTGCAAATTGGCGCTCTTTTCAATCACTTCGCTAAATGTTAAGCGGAACTGTTTGCGCGCTTCGCCAAGCGCTTTGAAAATGGTCGCAAATTCATCGTTTTGCGATAAATACGGGGTGAATTTGTCCACATATACGAGATCAAATCTGGACGTGCGTTCGATTAGATCGAGTGTATCTTTGGTGCGTCTGCGCACATTCAGCATGACGAACCAAATGATAACTGCCGATATGATCGCTGCCGATATTAGTTGCACCAGTGTAAGTACATACATGCGACTTTTTAAAGCGGTGCTATCGTCCAGCACGTTGTTTGTATACTGCTCTACAATCGCTTCAATGCCTGCCATATCTGCCCGGGCAGCATTAAATTGCGCATCTGCATTTGTGTTGCTGTTCAGTTTGCGCTCATTGATATTAAACTCTTGTTGCCAGGCGGTATAGTTGCTTATAAAAGCATCGATCAGTTCAAGCAGCGTTTTGCCGCTTTTGGGGTCTTTGTAATCGGACAGCACATGCTGTTGTGCTATGATAATCGCTTTGACAGTTTGCATCCGATCTTGTACTTGCTTGGTATTTTCAGTATAGTACGTCGTTTGTTCTTGGATTTCCTGTTCATTGGATGTGCTTAACAGCTTCATCTGGGCGATCATAGCTTGATAATAATCACGATCCGCATTAAGCACAAGATAATCGATGCGATAGGCATTGCCATAAATCGAAGAAACGAGTTGATTTTCCATCATATTCAGATTGCGTACGGACAGGATGGACAAAATGATCAGCGCACTCATCAGTACGATGACCGGGACTAACATTTTGATAGTAAGGCTCCAGTTGTTCATATTAAGCAATTTCATAGTACATCCTCCTGGTAATAAATTTCATAGGCTATACGATAATGAGCGCAGATACTGAGACCATTGGCGTAACATTGATGAGTGCATGGTAAAGCCATATAACATATACACAGCAGCATGCTTCATATGTACGTTGTTCCTCGAAAAACGAGATAACTGTTTGCTCAATACAAATACGTTGAACAGTGCTTGCAAAGTATCATTATTACGTCTGCCCGAGCGACAACGATCTTTTATGAACAGCCGGTTGTTATGTACCCATTCGTTCATGTTATCCACGTCTACAATTACCTCGGTTACTTATTTAGCGCCTCTTTATATATCGGTAAAATGACGCTAATATTTATGACTTCATTGTTCAAATTTAAACAATTCAGCAAAAATAGTTACTATAAAGTCAGTTTTTTTATTAAATACAACTAGCACTGATACGCTTACAAAATGTGCTGACACTACGCTTTGTTTGCAACGATGTATGAATAGCAGCAATTTCATATACAGACACAACTTATTTCCTTTACCCAAAATCAGCCGTTCACTCTGTACCGTAACCAACAGCAAAAGACCACCTCCCATTGCTCAAGTGGTCTTTGCTTCGTGTTTGCATAAGTAATTTAAAATGGAAAACTGTCCTTGTATGTGCTGCTTATGGATGGATCATATGTCCGGATAGTGGGATATTCAGCTCCTGAATGCCTGCTGCAATTAGCCCGGCAATTTTGACAGCACCTTGCTCTTGAAAATGCGTATTGTCTTGCACACCGTTCGGGAAGGCGGAATATTCGCCTGGGGCAACGTGCAGGAAGATCGATTTGGTGCCTTCAACTCCAGTTTCATTGTACAACGCTACACTACGAGCATTCAGATCGATCAACAGCGTATTCGTTTCCGCTGCTACTTGTTTCATCGCCTGTACATAGTCGGGAAAGCTTGGATTGAATTGCCCGGTTGACGCATTATAATCACGACGCGATACCGGCGTCACCAAAATCGGGGTTGCGCCTTTGCTATGCGCACGGTCGATATACGTTTTCAAATATTGGCGGTAATCATTAACCGGTGTGTAACGCTCCGGCTTGGAAAAATCGGCATCATTATGTCCAAACTGTACCATCAAATAATCACCAGGCTGTAACAGCGATACAATCGTATCCAATCTGCCTTGTTCAATAAAAGAACGCGAGCTGCGTCCGCCGATCGCGCGATTGCTAAACTGTACCCCATCATCAAAATAACCGGCGATCATTTGCCCCCAACCTGCCTGCGGACGTTGGGCAGATCGATACGTCTGTACTGTTGAATCGCCTGCCAAATAAACGACCGGAATACGCGCTCCATCTGTTGACGCCCCTTCATTCGCTGCTGTATCGTTGTTAGCGGTAGCGGTTTGCATGCCTGCTACTGTCCCACTGCTGCACCATATGCCGACTAGCAACAATAGCGCTATCCATCCATTCGATACGATACGTACATTCCGACTCATCTTCTATCCCATCCCTTCCTCCTCATAATTGAAGCGCTTACATATTGATCATATCGACTTCCCGTCAAATAAGAAAAGCTATAAAACCGTGTCCATTGTTTAAAATTCAGTGTTATGTATAAAAGTTGCCGAATTATACTACGCGTCTTCCGCAATATTGTACCGGATCGTCAGGCAGTAATCAGAAAGTGGTACGAAGAATGAGTAGCAAAAGTAACGAATATGCTATGCTGTAACGGTAGACAGGATTACAGCTAGCCGCAATAATGAAAAACAGGCGGCAGCACACTAGCAAACGAACATCCACACGACTACTGTATGTCCGCAATCTATTCGGTTCAGAAAGGTGGTAAACGTATGATTCGTGAAATTACGAAACAACAGGCATGGCAAATCAGGCATGAAGTGATGTGGCCTGAGCGCGAGCTAGAATATGTGCAGCTTGCAGACGATGATGTCGGGCGACATTACGGCTTATTTGCAGCGGATGAGCTTCTATCGGTCATCTCTTTATTTGTCCATCATAACGAAGGGCAGTTTCGTAAATTCGCTACGCGTATGGCATGGCAAAGACAAGGGCATGGCAGCAAGCTAATGGCGTTTATTATTGCCGAAGCGGAGCGGCATGCATTGCGCCGCCTGTATTGCAATGCACGCACGGAAAAAGCCGCCTTTTACGAACGATTCGGCATGCATGTTACAGGCGAATCTTTTCGTAAAGGCGGCAAAGATTATGTCATTATGGAGCGAAAATGGGACGATATCGTTTAAACAGCACAGCAGCAACTTTGTCGAAGCACTATGAACACACTGTTGCGATGCGATTGACTCCGATCGATCATCATCGATAATGTCGCTGTTTGTCTTACTAGCTATGCGCTTCCCGCTACGATCGTTTACGCTTATTAGTTCTCCATACTTTGACGTTCACGCACAATCTCGTAACAAACCGGCTTGGGCTGCTGCTGTTCGTCGAACAATAGCGGCCAATTTTTGCGTCCGCGTACCGGGAAGCCGTCCAGCCATGTATAATCATCCGCCGCTCCCCAAAACGTAACGCTGGTCAGCACGTCACGATACTCATGGAACAGGCGGAAATAGTCGCGATACCGCTGCTCTTGCAGCCGCAGCATCTCCGCTGTCGGCACCTTCAGATCAGTACGCCGATCTTCAAATGCAAACATCGATACATCCATTTCGGTAATTTGCAGCTGTAAACCGAGTGCCGCATAGCGTTCAATCGCCGCGCGAATCCAATCCAGGCTTGGATCATAAATATTCCAATGTGCCTGCAAACCGATACCATGCACAGGCACCCCTTGATCAAGCAACTCCCTCATCAGACGACAAATACGCTCACATTTACCTGGATGAGATTCATTATAATCATTGTAAAATAACAATGCTTGCGGATCGATCGCATGTGCCATTTCAAACGCACGGGCGATATAATCTTCCCCTACACCTTCCAGCCACGGCGTCGGACGCAAATATGTGCCATCCTCATCGCTAATCGCCTCGTTGACGACATCCCAGCAGCGAATCACATCGCCGTATCGCCCCATAACCGTCTCCATATGCTGGTGCAAACGGGCAAGCAATGTAGCACGATCCGCTTTGCCACCCTGCTCATTGTGGAACACCCAGTCCGGTGTCTGATTATGCCATACAAACGTATGACCACGCAGCTCCAATTCATGCTGCCGGGCAAAGTTAGCGATCTTATCCGCTTGTTCGAACGTATACTGATGCTCATGCGGATGCACGCTAATAAATTTCATCTCATTTTCGGCGGTCAGACTGCTGTATTGTTGCAGCAGCAAATCACGCTGACTATGAATCGTCTGCGCACTGACCGCTGCGCCGATCGGAAAGTCATTGCGGAACGTTTGTGCCAGGCGAATATCGGTCGTCTGTTGCGGCTGGGATACGGCTGTTGATGAAATCGATGCAGCGGATTGCCGTTGCGCCTGTGAAGCGGAATGCGGCTGATTGCTCATAGAATTCCCTCTTTTCGGTAAAATTTGATTGTGCATCCAAAAGATAGTTCCAGCTCAAACGATCGATTATTGCAATTGCAGCAGCCCATAACCGGCGGTGTTCTGATACGATTGACCGGAAGTATCATTCCAGACCGTCACCGTATCGCGTTTGCCATTGCCGGTATCGTCATTGTTCACCTGAATATCAAAGCCAATCCATTGTCCAGCTACCGGTGGCGTAACGCCTTGCGGCCAATCGATTGCTGCTTCGATCCGATAACCGCCCGGAATGATTGTAGTAGCGGATGTTAAGCGGCTTTTCTGATCCGCTGGATTGACGGTTTCGTTACCTTTGTAATTAATGCGATACTGCCCGTCATCCCCCGGTTCAAAATATGGTGTACGGCCCAAATTCGGATCAACGAAAATTTCGATTGAATCCTGTTCATATGCATTCGGGCTGCTTGCTGACAATAACTTATCTTTCACTTCTGCCAAAATGTACAGACGATTAGCATCCCATAGCGTACGCACTTCAGCTACCGATCCGCCAGTGCCAACAACTTGACGGGAAGTGGTGATCGCGGTTGCTTTTTGCCAGATCGCGTCTACGTCTCCATCGATCGTCGGTGTCCCTTTCACAGCAGCGGCGATCTGTGGGCCTTGCTCCAGTTTAATTTTGCCGTAATTCGCCGTACTGTTTGCTTGGGCACCTGTCGTATCGCTCCAAAATGTGCGTGTAGCAACATTGCCTTTGTAGTCGGACAAGACGAGATCAAGTCCAAGTTCACGTCCAAGCGCATTGCCGGTGACTGGCAGCTTCGCTTCAATCGTATAGCCATTCGTTGTACGTGCGGAGCGATATGCCCATTTAGCATTATTTTGCGCACCGCTGCGCTGCATCACATAGCTGTCCGGCTTGGCGGCATTGCCGTTGTTTATATACAGTGTGATGCCGTCTTTACCGTTTACCGTTGTATCGTTCACATCTGCCCATACGTATACAAATTTGTTATCCCACATTAAGCGAAAGTTACCTGCTTCGCTTCCATCTGCTCGTGTTATCGGTAGGCGTGCCGAACGGTTCCATGCCTGTTCCATACGAGCATCAATCCGTGCGGTGCCTTGTGAAGCTTGTGCCTGTTTCGGTTCGATTGGCACTTTGGATGGATCGACCAGTGCCCAGTACGCGTATTTCGCCTGTAACTGTGCATCGAACAATAACGGCCAATTGTTGCGTACAGTCGGGAATGTAGTTAACCATGTATTGCCATCATCTTTGCCCCAGAAAATTACCGCTGTAATCTGATCCTTATGTTTCAAAAACACATTCATCATGTCACGATAACGATACGCCTGCCGAATTTGTTGATCTTCAGGGAATGTCTGCCATGAATCGGTATCATTGCTATATACGCTCATATCCAGCTCGGTAACTTCCTGCTGGATGCCCAGATCAGCGAATTTGCTAAACATCGCATCGACGGCGGCTGTTGACGGATAAGCGGTACTAATATGCATTTGATGACCGACACCATCGATCGGAATGCCTTTAGCTTGCAGACGTTTAATCAATGCGTACAATGCGTCCCGTTTAGCAGGTTCTTCGGTGTTGTAATCGTTAATGAACAGCTTTGCACTCGGATCGGCTGCATGTGCATAAATAAACGCTTTTTCGATAAATTCCTCACCGGCAATCTGATACCAGAGACTGTTGCGCAACCCGTTTGGTCCTGACGGATCGATCACTTCATTCACTACGTCCCATGTGCCAATCTTGCCTTTGTAACGTCCTACAACCGTGTCGATATGGCGTTTCAGACGCTGCAACAGCACTTCTTTGCTGACAAGCTTGCCTTGATCGTCACGGAATACCCAGTCTGGTGTCTGGTTATGCCAAGCAAGTGTATGTCCACGAAAATCCATCCTATGATCCATTGCAAACTTGACGATTTTGTCAGCACGGGTAAAGTCAAATTGCCCGTCCTTTGGCTCAGTCGCATCCCATTTCAGCTCATTGCCAGCAGTCAGCATATTAAAATGCTTTTCCAGCAATTGTGCATCCGCGCCGTTCGGATCGGCAATTTCGGAGACGAGCAGTGCGGAACCGATTTTAAAATCGTTGGCATACACATCTTTGAGCGAAGGGATATCGCGTTGAATCGACGTCGGCTCTTTCACCGCCGCTAGTTTGATGACCACATCATCTAGATAAAAGGAAGCGCTTGCAGATGATCCGGCTTCAAAATAAAGCGCTGCTCCATTTAGCGTATCGGTCAATACATAATCGGCTTTCAGTTCTGTCCAGCGATCCGCGCTGATCGTTTGACTGGTCAACGTTTTGTATTCATTGTCCTTACCGTATGTGCTTTGCTGCACCGACATCGAAATGCTTGTCGCTGGTGTACCTTCAGGCAAACGCAGCCATGCCGAGATCGTATACGAACGTCCTTTTTCCAATATTGGGGTCAGTTCAAGCTGTGGGCCGTGCCAGCTTTGGGTGCGACCTTTGATCTCCAATCCATATTGACCGTCATGTGCCGCCGCCGGAATTGCCGCCAGCTGCTCCACACCACCGCGTCCGTACCAGCCCATCGTCGTGCCATCTTCAAAATTTGCCTGTAGCACCGCCTGATCGGCATCCGCTGCGGACACAGATGGTGCGGCAGGAATGAGCAACGGCAGCAATAACAAGATTGCGAATGTTGCCATCCAAACTTTACGCCAATGTATATGTACCAATACAATCCCTCACCTTTCTCGTTCTGAAATATGCAATCAAAAAGGATACCGCGTTTCTTTGCCGTGTTGCCACGCTCCGATACAGCGGCATCCTTACAGTTGCCTTGATATAATGTACATCCCAAATCATTTCATATCAGCGTTCATAAGGCGATACGCCGCTAGGCAAACCTAGCGCAGCAGCGCGACACTGCATTTGCTGTCCGCGCCAACATCCACTTATTCTTTCACACTGCCAAGCTGCAAACCGTGTACAAAATACTTTTGCAAAAACGGATACACGATCAAAATCGGCAAGGAAGCGACAATCGTAATCGCCGCCCGGATCGATACCGGGGTGACCATATTTTGCACGGCGTTCAGATCGGCACCATTCGCGACCGATGCGCTGCTATTCGTATTCATCGATGACGACAACAGCTTCATCAGCTCAAACTGCAATGTGCTCAAGCTTTGCTTGGACGAAGCAAACAGGAATGTATCAAACCATGAGTTCCATTGTCCGACCGCGATAAACAGCGCCACCGTCGCCAGCACCGGCTGACAAAGCGGCAAAATAATCGAGATAAACGTCCGGAAATCACCGGCTCCGTCAATTTTGGCAGATTCGATCAAACCTTCCGGCAACGTCTGAATGTACGTACGAATAACGATCATATTAAAAGCGCTGACCAGCCCCGGAATAATGTAGACGAGGAAATTGTTCAGCAAATGCAGATCACGAATGAGGAAGTAATACGGAATTAGACCGGCGCTAAAATACATCGTCAATACAACGATAATCGTAATCGGTTTGCGAAATACATACTCTTTGCGGCTGATCGTATAGGCGAGCATCGATGTCAGAAACAGACTGACAACGGTAGCGATTACCGTCCGTGCCACCGAGATCAGAAACGCATTAAAGATCGTTCCTCCAGCAAATACTGCCTTGTAATTTTGCTCTGTCCATACACGCGGCCATAAATAAATACCGCCCCGAATCGTATCATTCCCGGCATTAAGCGACACCGCCAATGTGTTCAGAAATGGATACAGCGTCACCACAGCGATTAACAGCATGAAGATCGCATTAAACGTATTAAAAACAATCGGCTCTAGCTGTAACGGTTTCTTTTTCATCTGTATCCCCCCTTAGATCAGCCGCTCGTCGCCGAAGCGCTTGGCGATCGTATTGGCGGCGAAGATGAGTGTAATGCTGACAATCGTTTTGAAAATACCGGCTGCGGTCGCAAGTGAATAGTTACCGATCTGCAAACCGTATTTGAGTACAAAAATATCAATCGTTTGCGACCAATCGACAACGACACCATTACCGAGCAAATATTGTACTTCAAACCCGGCTTCCAAAATCCAGCCCACATTCATAATCATCAAAATGATCACAATCGACTTGATGCCTGGCAGCGTAATATACAGCATTTTCTGATAACGATTGGCACCATCGATCTCGGCGGCTTCATATTGTGACGGATCGATCGAGGTAATCGCCGCCAGATAAATAATCGCGTTCCAGCCGACTTCTTTCCATACATGAGAGGCACCGACAATGCCCCAGAAATATTCCGGAATACTAAGCCACATAATCGGCTGATTGATCAGCCCCAGCTTCATCAGCACGATGTTCACGATCCCGTCATCGACCGACAGCGAACTGGCGACGATCCCGGTCACGATAATCCATGACAAAAAGTGTGGCAAATACGAAACGGTCTGAATCGTACGCTTGAAAAAGCGCGTTTTAACCTCGTTCAGCAAAATCGCAAACACAATCGCGGTTGCAAAGCCGAGCACCATATTGATCAAGCTCATCGCCAGCGTATTGCGTAACACATTCAAAAAGGTCGGGTCGGTAAACAAAAATTTAAAATGCTTAAAGCCGACCCATTCCTGATCCATAAAACTACGAGCAGGCTTGAAGTTCTGAAACGCCATCGTCCAGCCCCAGATCGGATAATACGAAAATACAAGCACATACAGTACGATTGGCAGCGACATCCACATTAGCTGCTGTTGCCCTTTCATGCGCCGCCACAAACTTTCCTTCGGTACGTTAAGCGATCTCGCCTTCTCTCCCTTGGCGCGGATGCTTTTTGGATAATCAGTCATACTCCACTCCCTTTCCAGTTAGGCACATGCGACTGTATTATGATGGACGAGCCGGCAACGGCGGACAGCCGATCTGCCATGATGGCAGATCAGCGTGTCGCCTTGCTTACTTGCTCTCCGCCCAGTTTTTCAGACGCCATTGTATTTGTTCGTTAATGCGATCTTCATAAGCTTTAACATTAATCGCTTTGTAGGCGTTTACATATTGATCCCATACACCATCAAACTGTGATGTTCCAGCCATAATCGCTTGCGGCAGAAATTTCAGTGAAGCATCGTTCATCTGTTTGTTGGCGATCGATGCTTCGGAGCCGTCGATCAGATCGATTTGCCATGCCGGGTAATAGACCGGATTTTCCGGTGCTGGTGAGAAGAAATCCGTCCATGTTTTGTGGCCGTATGCATCCAGCAAAGCGCGATCTTCCGGCTTCAATGAAGCGTAGAACTCCTCTGGCTGACTGCCGGCATCGGTTGCATTGCCATCGCTATACGTACCTTGCATTTTAGGTGCTGCGCCGTAGAAAGCGTCCGCACGGTTAGCAAGTTTCCATGCCGGGTCTTCTTGTTGTTGACGCTGCTCGGCGGTGCGATAAAATTTGCCTTTGTCATCGACTTTGTAATCGACGCCTTCTTCACCCCAAGACAGCAGCTTTTGATATTTTTCAGCCATCAGTGCGTCGAGGAATTTGATAATACGTTCAGGGTCTTTGGCGTTGACGCTAATGCCAAAGCCGTTGTTCAGGTTAATAACCGGGCGATCGAGATAATGATCTTTAATCGTTGTATCGTAGACGAGCGGGAAGCCAACATACGTTTTGCCGATTTTCTTTTGTGTGATCAATGTGTCTTCCGCCTGGGAGAAGTTCCAGTGCTGATCGAACATACCGAGTACGCGTCCGCTCGCCAGTTTGGACAAGTACTGGTCATAGTTTTGCACAAATGCTTCTTTATCCATCAAGCCTTCGTTGTACAAGCCGTTCAGCTCTTTGTAATATCGTTTAGCGATGTCTTTGTCCGCAAATACGCTTGCCACATTGTTGTCGACGATGACGCCGCCATCATTCGGATGCCCGGTCAGATGCTCCGGTGCATTCAACAGCGGGAAGACGCGCCAATCGGAAGCGAGTGTCGTAAAACCGATCGTCGGCTGTCCATCTGTCGTCGGGTGCTTTTTCGCATAATTGCGAATGAGCGTCATATAATCGTCCAATGTTTTCGGAGTTGGATAACCTGCATCTTTAAGTACATCCTTTTGAACCCAAAATGCCGGACCCGAGTAGGAGTTGGCATGGAATTCACCGGAATAGGCGCCATAGTTCGGCAACCAATAAATATGTCCATCACTGGAATCTTTCATACGGTTCCAGTATTTAGCGTAATGCTTTTTCAAGTTTGGTCCGTATTTGTCGATCAAGTCTTCCAGCGGAATGACTGCTCCGGCAGTGACCAGCTTCGGATCAGCTGTAATCAGATCAGGATATTCACCACCAGCGATCATAACGCCCAATTTTTGCTGCAAATCACCGACCAGAAATTCCATATCGAGCTTCACGCCCAGGTCATCCTGAATCTTTTTGTAAATCCGGTTATCCTGTGCAGGTGCCTGGTTCGGCGTACTAATAAAAGCGGTAATCGTGAACGGCCCGGAGTCATCCGAAGCGGCATTGTCTTTATCACCGTTACAGCCTGCCAGCACCATGCCCAGTGCCAACACGAGCGACATGGAACCAAAGAAGGCCCGTCGTTTCATCTTTTTCATTCATTTGCTCCCCCTTGATATGGAATCGCATTGCATATTGCTTAGATTTATTATGCCTAAATGTATACGCTTTCAGAATAATCAGATTTAAGAAGTGTGCACCTGAAATTTAAGGTGTTAGCAGGAGATGTGGGATGGACACCACTGTGGGAAGGAATAAGGGGGCGGACTCCCGTTTCGCACAGGAAGCTACCGATGAGTTGAAATTTGTAGATTCCTGTGCTCAAAAGAGGTACGGTATTTTGCTGCGCAAAAACCTCTTTTTATTGCACCTTGTGTTTGAAGAACGCAAACACGAGATGAATGTACTTTCAAGTTCGCATTTTATATAGCCATCGCAAAAAGGCTATCCCTTCCGTTTACACGGATCGAGTATAGCCACTTTAGCTTTTGACGATGTACAAAGCGCATTGCCTACCTATTATGCCCGTTATCGCTACACATATCGCAGTAAAAGATGGCGTCTGTACATCGCTCAGCTATTAAATAACACCAACACTATAACACTAACACTCACTCCACCCCTTCATACCGCTGCCGATAATCACTCGGTCGATACCCTGTCCGCTTCTCAAATTGCTTCAAAAAATGCTGATACCCGCGATAACCTGTTTGCTCAGCGACCGTACAAAAAGCAAGCTCCGTACTGGTCAGCAGTCGCTTCGCTTCCTCGATCCGCAGCTCATGTACGAAATCAAGAATGCTCATCCCATAACGGCGCGCAAAAGACTGCCCCAAATAGACCGGATGAATATAAAACTTCTCCGCCAGCTCGCGAATCGTCCATGTCTCGGTATAATGTTGCCGCAAAAAATCGGCTACTTGTGCTTGTACGCCACCGGTTTGTGTATCTTGCTGCATCGCTACAGCTTGCTGACAGCGCAAGCAAAATTCGGTTAGCCGTTCTTCCAACAGCTTTAATCCGCTATATACGCACGTAATTTGTTCCAGCTCGGACGGTACTAGCAGTTCACTGCTTGCTCCGCCTAGTTCCGCATACAGTGATACACAGCGCAGCACAACTTCATTGCTAAAAATGCTAATCCATTCCGGTGCTGTGCGGTCGGTGCGAAAATGTTCAAATTGCTGTTGCAGTTGCTGACATAGCTGCGTCGCATCGCCATTTTCTACCGCTTCACTAATCGCCTCCGCTTTGGCAAGCAAAGACGACGATACGGTAGGTGGCTCCGCCGCTGTGACTTGCTTCGTCTCAGCAGCTTTATCATTATGCTCGTCAAAAAATAGCAAGCGGCTATGCGCGCGTGCATCTCCATACGATTCATGCAGTTGCCGCAGATCATCCACTGGAATCCCTGCCGCAATCCGCGTGTCGTCAGGCAGACATCGTTTGAGCTGTTGACATAGTTGCCCTGTCTGCTCACTGGCTGTAGCCGCCTCATCAACATGCCAGCCTTTGACGATACCGAATGAGCCGGATCGGTCGGACAGTACATAACAATCGGTTTGCTCGGCAGCGAGTCGCAGCGCTTCAGTATAAGCTGCACTGCCACTTCCCGCGCCACTTTGCAAATACACATAACTCCACCAACATCGCGCTGCACCGAACAACTGTGTCAGCTCCTGTTCGGTGTAGGCATATACTCCCGCGTCCGGCGCAGCGATCAAGGTAGCAAGATGCTGACGGATCGTATATTCGTCTGCCGTACGGCAAATCAGCTCGCGGCGACTTTGTTCTGCTAGTTGCTGCTGCACACGTGTCAACACACCATCCACTTCCGGCCCGATTACCGGCTTCAGCAAATAATGCGATACCCCAAGCCGCATCGCCTGACGCGCATATTCAAAATCATGGTATCCGCTTGCGATTACAAATGTGCTCGTCGTATTGCCAAGCCGCCGCGCCGTACGAATCAAATCAAGTCCATCCATGACCGGCATACAAATATCGGTTACGATCAGTGCCGGTGTATGATCCCGCAAATAAGCGATCGCTTCCTCCCCATTGGAACAAACGCCATCGATGCGAAAACCGTATTTATGCCAATCGATCATTAGCTCTAACCCTTCGAGTGCAAATGGTTCATCGTCTACTAGTAACACATCGTGCATAGCGCACCTCCTGTAACCTTTATCCTGACTGTCTGCGCCGGAAATGTCCTTCCCCGTCCAGCTCCGCACGGGCAATACGAAAACCTGCTTCTGTCCCTACGCCTGCTTCACTATGCAGCATAAAATCCGCTTCTCCTTCATAAAATAGCTCTAACCGACGGTACACATTACGAATGCCGATATGCCCTTCCATCGCTTCGTCAGACTTCATATTTTGCAATAGCTGCTCTAATCGTTCTGGCGGCATACCGATCCCGTTATCGCTCACCATCACATGAAGACCGTATTTGTCCATCTGGGCGGTAATGCGAATGCTACGGTCGTTTTTGCGCGCCTGCAAACCGTGTTTGCACGCATTTTCCACTAACGGCTGAATGCTCATACGCGGAATGCGCTGTTGCATCGCTGCCGGATCAATATCAAATGTATAATCAAACAGATCGCCAAAGCGAAACTTTTCAATTTGCAAATACATCGACGTAAATTGCAATTCTTCTTCCAGCAGCACCAATCCGTCCGCACGACTAAGAAGCTGCCGCATCATGAGCGACAGATTTTTAATGATGCCGGTCACATCGGTATACCCATTTTTCGTACACACCACTAGCAATGCGTTTAATGTATTGAACAGAAAATGCGGGTTCACCTGACTTTGTAGCATCGACAGCTCGGTGCGCACACGTTCCAGTTCAAAGCTCTTTTGCCGAATTTCCAGTTTGTACACATCATTGATCAATGTCGTAATCCGCATCGTCATCACATTAAATGTACGAATGAGCTCACCGATCTCATCGCTGCCTTCCGGCATATCGATGCGGTCAAAACGCTCATGCCGTATATTTTCCATATGATCAGACAGACGTTTCACCCGATCATGATATGAACGCAAAATAACAAAAATAAGCAGCGACGGAATGACCGTACTGAAAATCGCCAACAGCAAAATCGACCGATGCGCTTCATTCAACAAATTGTCAATGCGCCGCGTATCAGCAATTCCGATCAATTTCCAGCCTTTTACATAATTAAATTCGCCCAAACTACGCTCCACTACATAACCGGTATGATCTTCATGCTCAGGTAACGGCGGATTGGGCACAATTGCTGTATTTTGCACACTGTCTTCCCCGCTAGCAGCAACAACACGATTCTGGTTATCGACCAGCCGCAATTGCAAACTGTCCCGCTCCCGGTTCAAAATATCATACACTTTGCTCACTGCCAGATCGACTCTAGAATATTTATCATACCGGGCATGCGAAACATAAGTGTTCATTTTACTGACGATGCTAATGCGTTTACCCGGATTCAAACCGGACGTTTCATCATAGGCAGCGACCGTAATCTTACTGCCGGATTGCGCAAGCTGCTTCAGCCACGGCTCATTGCCGAGCGTGCTGCCGCTTAGCATATAATAATTTGCCCCGGTCTGAATCGTCCCATTATCTGTATACACACGCACTTCGGTAATGTTAGCCGACATATACCGAGTTAACTTATCGCGCAAAAAGCCATAATATTCGTCATAATAAGCCGATGGTGAAGCATAAGAACGATCTAGCGCTTCATAGATCGAGTTATCCATACCGATCGAATGATTGAGCGCGATTCCTTCATTGATCATGCCTAGCAATTCGCCGGAAGCGCGATCGATCGACTTACGCAAATTTTCCACTTCACGCGCCTGAATGTCCGCGGAATTGCGCTGGTAAAAAAAGCTGTTAATCGCGATAATCGGCAACAGCACACAGAGCAAATAAATAAGCAAAAATTTGTATTTTAACGGAATATCATTCACTCGGTGAAACAGAAATCGCCGCCATCCGCGCACCGGTTTGTCCGCACTACTATCGACTTCGGTCGTACGTGATTCCGTCCAGCGCCGCCTCTGTTTTCGTCCTCCTTGTCGCCGTGGATTCGGCTTGTGGCTTGACCACATTGTGCATCATCCTTGCTTTCTCGATTTGTAAACGGATGGAAGCTCACCTGTAAGCGCTTTATATTTATTTGTAAAATAGTCGCTGTCATGATAGCCGAGCCAAGCGGCAATTTCCGCCACTTTCATATCGGTACGCCGCAACAACTTTTGCGCCTCCTCAATGCGCAGGCGGTGGACATAATCGTTAAAACTGCAACCAAGCTCCCGTTTAAATTGCTGTCCAAAATAGACCGCATTCAAATTAAAGCGCTGTGCCAGCTCCTGCAGTTGTAATTTCTCCCGATAATGCTCCTGCATATACCGCTTCGCCTCCGAAATGATGCTGACGGCGGTGCCTCTGGCGGAGCGAGGTTTAGCAGGACATTGTTCGGCGGCACGTAAACAAAGCTGCTTAAGTGTATCCAGACTCCAACTAGCCGGATCATCGGCTTGCGAGCCGAGCAATCGATACAGCCAATCGGCACTGTCCAGCACTATGTTCGGCTCATGCCGCTGCGCATAGCGCAGCAGCTCACCTAATACGTGACGAATGAGCACACGCAACATACTGTCCGGCACGGCTTGCCCGTCCCAACGCTGCGGAAGCTGCTCGATCGCCGTCCGTATTTCCTCCGGAGTGCCATGCTGCACCGCTTGCAGCAAATGAAGCGCGCACTGCTGCACTTCATCCAGACGGCAGTCTGCTGCCATACCCGCACGCTTGCCAGCAACTTCCTCATCGATTACGATGCTGCGTGTAGAACCGCAGCAGCGACGCAGTTCCATCGCACGTGCATATAAACCGGGCAATTCGTCTAATCGGCTGGCACTATGACTGCAATACAGCCGCAACGTTGCCAGCTGTTCACCATCTTCAGCGGACGATATCGCAGCCTGTCTGCACGTTTCCAACATAGACGCCATCTGCGTATGACCGCACGGCTCCGTAATGAGTAGCAATCCGGTATGCCCTGGACGATCGGCAAATGTCCATGCCGTATACCCGGCGGCACGGCAAGCGGCGGCAAGCTTTACCATCGGTGCGACATACGGTAAATCATCCACCATAGTGCGCAGCGGCTGATCGGAAGATTTGTCATCTTCCATATCATGTAGTATATGTCCGCTACGATAACCGATTGGCTCTAGCTTCGTTCCGTCCAGATGATGCCCGATGCCGATGGAGCGATTGGCAGCCGACTTCACTTCGACCTCATCCAACTGATAGCGCCGAATTTCGGCTGTATGCTGGGCAAGCGGCTTCGGCTTTACACTAGCGGTAATGATGCGGGCGTGCTCGCCAGCCTTATAATGTACATCCACAATCGCTGTCGTACCGTCTGACAATCGCTGACTAGAACGTTTGGCAGCAGCAATGATTGCAGGCGTTGCTTCACGCTGTCGCTGGCTGCGTCGCACATGCAAGCTAGACGATAGCATAGCCGCTTCATGCTCATTGTCGCCGTAATGTGTATGATGCTCATCAGACCGTATCGTTAGCGCAGGAATCGCTTCACCCGCTAACGGTACGATTGATTCTTTTCCAGCTTGATGTGTCGGTACGGATGATGCTTCCGCTTGTGCCGTCTCTTGCTCCTCCACTGCTGCACCGACAACGATGCGTACTTGCGCTGTCGGTGACATATTTAACAGACGAACAATATATTCCGGTACGACCGCTTCCTCAGCGCGCAGCAGCCGCAAAATAGCCGCAGCAGCAGCCGCTTCCGTCTGTCGTCGCATACGCTGCTGCTCGGCATAACTTTGATCGAGCACCAGCTTTAGCTCGGCAAGCAGCTCATGCATTTCTTCGCCAAGCACCGGTTTGAGCAAATAATGATCGACCTCGCATTGCAGCGCCTGACGCACATAATCAAATTCAGAGTAACCGCTTACAATAATCGTTCGCATCGATAAATCCGGTTCCTCACGCAACGCTTTGATCAAGCCGATTCCATCCAGTACAGGCATGGAAATATCGGTAATCAACAGTTCAGGACGCAGCCGTCTTGCCAGCTCCAGCCCTTCTTGCCCATCGGTTGCCATGCCGCACAGCTTAAATCCGTATGCCTCCCAATCCACCATCGTCTGCCAGCCTTCCAGCATCATCGGTTCATCATCGACTACTATTACGCTGTACATGTCTGATCACCGCCTGTCCGATTTTGATTGAGTTCGTTTAGTGTATCTGTTTGGTTTCTATTGTATGTGTGCAGTCTATGTTCGAGTGAAATCGCTTTTTCCGATCCAGTCGACTTCCTATGATCGCCTATGTTCGTTCACCATTGCCGTTATTTGCGCTCATTGAGCAGCCATGATATACATGAATCATGATGTGCATAGATGATAGTGTACACGATTTAGTATGGCATAACTCCCCGTATCCAACAATACATAATTTACTTATATTGGAATAGCGCACTGCCTCACACCGTTTGTCGTGCTTGCAATCCCTGCGGCAACTACGCTATTGGCGCTCATTTGATTCTATCGCAAACGACAAGAGCGCTTGCTATTACAGCGATCGCTCCGCAATTCTCCTCTCCGCTCAGGTACAGCATCGTCATCGTTAATCAGGCAGCTCATTATGGATAATCATCCTATCATGCCACAATCTGGAATTGTACGTATTATTATTGCCCATACGTAAGAAGGCTGCTTCACCAGCGCTTATAACGCGGCAAAACAGCCTTCTCTTATCCCCTTTTGTCTACCTCTACCTAACCTTTTATCTCTAAAGGCGCCTGTTTATTTATGTGATCGGCTTTTATTTTTATCGGCCACTGGCTGCCTGTTGTTTAGTGTTTTTGTCGTTTATTCATTCATTTTTATTCGTTTGCATCGCAATCGTTTAGGATCAAACGCCGCGGAGCATCGATCCACAGCGGGATCAAGCTTGTTTATAAAACAAACTTACAGATCGAATTTGAAATCATCGTCGGTTAAACGCTCGACATTGATCGCACGCACATAACCATTTCCTTTTTTGGAGAAAAAGTCATGTTGTTTCGTATGGGTGCTAATGCCGTTAAATACGATCGGATTCACTTCTTCTTCCGGAAACAATGGATCAAAGCCCAAATTCATAAATGCCTTGTTCGCATTGTAGCGCAGAAATACATTCACCTCAGCGGTCAAACCGATCGGATCGTATACTTCGGCGGTATAACCTTCCTCATTTTCATGCAGGTAACGGAACAGCCCTTCCAGCGTCTCATAAGCATCTTTTTGCTCATGCTCGTCCAGATCATTGTAGATTTCTTGTGCCAATACACCTACATATACACCGTGGATACTTTCGTCACGCAAAATAAGGTCGATAATCTCGCCGCTGCACGTCATTTTGCCTTGACCTGCCAGATAGAGCGGATAGAAAAAGCCGCTATAAAACAAATAGCTTTCCAACAATACGGAAGCCGACATCGCTAGAAACAGCTCTTTCGGTGTGTTGATATTGTTGTAATATTGACGCACCGTCTCCGCTTTACGTTGCAGACGCGGATGCTCCTCCACCCATTTGAAAATATTGTCGATTTCTTCAGTCGATGACAATGTGGTGAAAATGCTGCTGTACGATTTGGCATGAATTTGCTCCATCATCGCCATAAAGCCAAGTACAGCTTTACGCTGCAAGCCGTCCACATGCTCCAAAATTTGCGGCATACCGATCCCGCCTTGAATCGTATCAAGCAATGTGAGACCGCCTAGCACTTTCATATACGTCTCACGCTCAGTATCGCTTAGCTGAATCCAGGACATTTTATCATCGGACAGCGGAATTTCATCATCCGTCCAAAACTGCATAATGTTTTGGTTCCAGAACATCATCGTAAAATCGTCATCCGGACGGTTCCAGTTGACTGCCTTAATTGGCTCACTCATTAGCAAGTTGCCCCTTTCCTATAGACCGGTTCTTAAAACCAGCCAAATCTTGAATCGTAAATGATTATGTCCAGCAACGATAAAACTTTATGTTAACTCGCATAAAAGCGTTATAAGCGCAACATAAGAACAGCATGCAAAAGAAGTCAGTAACGCTTCGCGCTTACGATCATTCTTGTGCAAGCTGTATAAAATAAATAGGGGCTATTCCGTTCATGTTGAACGCGGCAATTGTTCCCATTCGTCCCAAGTCATCAGCGGCTGCTCCGGTCTTGCCGGATGCGGCAACATCGCAATCCATTCCAGCGAATGCCCGTCAGGATCATCAAAATAAATCGAAACCGCCGGCATAAACGGAAAAACGATCAGCTTACCGGGATGTTGTACTGGCTCGCCATGAAAATTTTGAGCGATAATGCCCAGTCTGGCAAGCTCATCGGCAGCCGTATGCAAATGCTCCACAGTTGTCGCAAATGCAAAATGCTGACGCTGTACGAGCGCAGACGGATAGTTCTCACGAATGCCCAACATCGATGTGCCAGGCGCTCCGATCCAGTAAAAACGACTTTTGCGCTCTAGATCATGATGCAAAAGCGTAACGCCCGGCAATCGTTCATAAAACCGGGCGGACACTTCCACATCGCTAACATTAATATGCGTTTCAAAAATACCTTGAATCATCATCTGCACACTTTCCGTCAGCAAGTTGCTGGCTATGCTGTCATCACATATTTATAACGTATGACGATACTGACGACGCTAGCGGAGCATGACCTACCGCATAGTCCCTATCATCATCCGATCTATAACGCCATCGTACAGGCATATTTTTTGGCTATTCATGTAATAGCATCACTTGTGCCTGCATTCGATTTACGTTGGCAGCTCTAGCTTAAGCTTAAATCGAGCAACTAATACATTCTTCCACAGTCAGACGCTTTGTACGTGTGTAATACAATGATTTCAAGCCTTTATGCGCCGCATACAAATAATAACGAGCCAATTGACGTGTTGTCACATCACTGCTAACGTGCAATACGGTCGAAATGCCTTGATCGACATGCTGCTGAATTTCAGCGATCAGATCAAGCACTTTAAATTGATCCATCTGGTAAGCGGATTTGTAATAGAAGAAATTATCCTGCTGCATATAAGGCATCGGATAATATGTGGTCGAGTTCGCATACGTGCGTGTCTCGATCTGTTCTACGATTGGCATGACGCTTGATGTTGCATTTTGAATATAAGAAATGCTTGCCGTTGGGGCGATCGCCAGCCGGTACGCATGGTATAGACCGTGTTTCATCACGTCCGCTTTCAAGTTTTGCCAGTCGGCAGGGCCTGGAATGTACATGCTGCCAAACAGCTCCTGTACACGTCCACTGCCCGGACGATAATCCGTAGCGAGATAACGGTCAAAATATACACCACTCGCATAATCGGATTTGTCAAAGTCTATAAATGTTGCCTGTTGCTCGCGAGCGATTTCCATACTTTTTTCCAATGAATAATAGTTCATCATCATAAAAAACGTACGTACGAACTCTTTTGCCTCATTGCTCTCGTAAGCGATTTTGTTTTTCGCCAGATAGCCGTGCAAGTTCATTACACCAAGACCGACGGAACGCATTTCACGGTTCGCTTTGGCGACGCCTGGCGCGTTAGCGATGTTCGTCATATCGCTCACAGCGGTCAGTCCCATAATGCCTTCATGCACCGACTCACGAATTTTGCCCAGCTCCATCACATTAACGATGTTCAAGGAACCGAGGTTACAGCTAATATCGCGGCGGATCATATCGTCCATACCGTAATCGGTAATTTCGGTTGTCTCTTGTAACTGGAATATTTCTGTACACAGATTGGACATCTTAACCGAGCCGATTCCGTTCAAAGCATGAAATTTATTGGCATTACTTTTGTTCATAATGTAAGGATAACCGGATTCAAGCTGAATGCTGGCAATTTTGGTCAGCATATCACGTGCGCTCATAATCGCTTTTTTCTTCACACGCTCGTCAGCGAGCAATGTATCGTACATATCATCGATATTCATATCGTCCAAATGTTTGCCGTATGCTTTAAATACGCTGTACGGAGCAAAGACGTGCAACATTTCATTGTCCGCTGCCAGTTTGTAAAAGCGGTTCGGCACAATCAGACCGATCGACAATGTTTTAAGACGTGTACGCTCATCGGCATTGATCTTTTTGCTATCAAGAAACTCCAAAATGTCCCAGCCAAAAATATTGTAGTACGCTGCACCGGAACCTTTACGCTGACCCATTTGATCGGCATATGAGAATGCATCTTCCATCAGCTTCAGCACCGGCATAATGCCTTTCGCTGCGCCTTCTACTCCTTTAATCGGTTCGCCGCGCCCGCGCAGCTTGGACAGATTAACCGCTACACCGCCACCGATTTTGGACAGCTGCATACAAGTGTTTAACACATAGTTGATCGAATTGAGCGAATCGTCCATTTCCAGCAGAAAACACGATACCATCTCACCGCGACGACTTTTGCCTGCGTTCAGAAATGTTGGTGTTGCCGGTTGCAGACGCTGCTCCATCATCGAACGTGCCAGCGTCTTGGCATTGTCGGCGTTACCGCGACCGAGATGCAAAGCGACCACCGCTACGCGATCCGGGTAATGCTCCAAATATTGGGCACGATCATTCGTTTTGACCGCATAATCTTTGTAAAACTTCGAAGCTGCCATATAGGAAGGAAATTGGAAGCCATAGCTATGTGTAATCTCGTACACCGCTTCAACCGCATCCGGGCTGTAATGCTCATACATGTCCTCATAGTAGTCGTTGTCGATCATATAGCGCACTTTGGACGCAGTGTCCGTGAAATGCATACTTTTCTCGTCAACTTCCTTCATATATTCCTGAACCGCTTCTTTATCTTTATCCAATCGGAAAAAACCGTTCGCGTCGCGTTGCATCAATAGATTGTTCAATTCAATGTGTCGCAATTTTTTCTACCTCCTGTACGAATCGTTGGGCATCCCCTGTAGTGCCCGACAGTTCAAATTTATACACAACCGGAACGCCATAGCGCTCCGAAATTAAGTCTGCACTTTTGCCGAAATTGTCACCCCAGTTACGGTTACCGCTGGCGGCAACTCCAAGCAGACGCGAGTGATTTTGTTCCAGAAAATGATTCACCTTTTCAGGCACCTGCCCAAACCCGGTCGTATAGGTAATCAATACGAACGGCTCATCAAGTTGCAGCGCTTCGTCAATCTGCACCGCCTGTACGGATGAATGTTTCAATTTTCCGATAAACCGTCTCACATTACCTGTTTTGGAATCATACGCAATCAGCATAGGTGACATCTCCTTCTCAACTCAATATATAGTGCCTGTATGTAGTGCCATGTTGCAGGACTTTCAAGCGTTCCGCACGATCCAAACCGCTGCTAACCCGCTGCCGTAGCGCTCTTACGTAGCAATTACCCATATACTGCACATTCAAACACCGTGACTCAATATATAGGGAGTGGAATTGATTTTACCCTCTATATATTGTGTTGTCAAGGTCGATTGCCTGCTACCTAAACGGTCGAAAAAGGAGCGTTCCAGCACCGATTTTCCTTGAAATGGCATAGCTACGCCATCCGTCCCCACCCTTCCCCCGGATCGGTACGAACGAAAAAATATTTCGCTTGACGCACTATATATTGTATGATCGCTTTTTACTCAAACTTCCATTTTTGCCTTCAAAATCCGAAGCTTTACCACTCCACAATGTGGACACTCAAGTATAAAACTTTACTGCTTTCGCACCAAAAAAGCAAATGAAAATTACAACCTTTCGCGAAAGTTCATAATTGAAAAAGCTTGCAACAACTTTCCCGATTTTCAAGATGTTAGCTTCCTACAACATACAATCTCAAAATAAAGATTGATCCGTAGCATTTGATAGCGTATTCATATCACTTCAATGAAAATGAACGATGAAAAACTGTACATATAACTAACTATCATTTAGCGCTCAAAGAAATTAACAACGACTCATTTCACTTCCCCAAACTCAAATAAGCTAGACGCCACTATTACAGTAAGCAGCGCCCAGCTTATTTCGACTTGATCGGGTTACACAATCGTTAGCTTGCCCTATTCAATACGTTAGCTATTGATCTCCACTTGTTCTACAAAATATTGAGAAGCATCATTCAAGCAGATCGAATTATGATACACCCCTATCATATTGCCTTGAAGATTCCAACGTCCGATTTGAGTATCCCAGGAGGCTGTGAGAAACTCCTTACTATCATGAGACCAAGCTACATAGGCGATACCGCTATGATGATGTCTGATGACGTGTAGCGGCGCTCGTGTTTCAAAATCCCAAAGCGTAGCCGTATGATCATAAGAACCGGTTAAAATAAATTTGCTGTCTGGCGAGAAAGCGACTGACTTGATCGATTTGCGATGAGCATTTTCTTGGAAAATAGTCACTTGCCTTGTATCCACATTAAAAACTCGAACCGAAAGGTCGCGTGAAACGGAAACGACATATTTACCGTCTAATGTAACATCAATCGAATTGATTAAGGCATCATGCATTTTAACTTCTTCTTTTTTCTCACCAGTAGTCGCATCCCAAATACGAATGTAGCCGGAGTTATAGCCTGAAAATATTTCATTGTTAACCCATACGACCGCTTTACATTTAAACCCTGTGCCATCAACTAAAGTCAACAGTTGTTTACCATTTGTAGCATTCCATATTTTCATATCGCCATCATAGCCAGCGGTGATCACTTTAGTCGAATCAGGGCTCCACGTAATGCTATTAATAATGCCATCATGCGCATCGATTTTCATCACCATTTCCAAATGGTTAACATCAAAAATACGCATTGTTCCATCATAAGAACTAGTTGCCACCCATTTTTGATCTGGAGAAATCGCCAAGCCCTGAATAATGCTATCATGCGCTAATTTTTCAACTAAAACATTACCTTTTTGTTTGTCAAATACGCGCAACACAAAATCGTCCCCTCCAGCAAATACTTTTGTATCGTCTGGAGAATACTTAACAATATTAACACCATGTGTTTTTCGCATGGAAGTCTTCTTTTCGTTGCCTGTGAACGGATCAAATATACGGAACGATTCGCCAAAAGAACCACAAATAAATGCATTGCTATCTTTATTCCAAGCTAATGAATTTTCCCATTTATGCGCACCTACAATTGTATTGAGTTCCTGTCCGGTAGCAATATCCCACAATTTGATCGTACGATCGTACGAACCACTTAAAATATATTTGCCATCTGGACTTAACGCTAAACGCTTAATTGCACTTTTATGCCCTACACATTCGCCAACAACTTCAGAACGGAATGGATTCCAAAGTACGATTCTGCCATCGTGTGCGCCCGTTACAATTAGATTTAAATCTACCGAAGACCACACAACGGAATTAATATGTCCTTTATGACCGGAAAGCTCACACGTTTTTTCGCCTGTAGCAGCATCCCAGATCATCACGAGCGAATCATCACCAGATGTCGCAATATACTTGCCATCCGGTGACCATGCAGCAGAATTCAGATAATTATCATGTCCACCTAGTGTGAACAGTAATGTGCCTGAATGAAAATCCCATACTTTGGCTGTATGGTCAAGAGAAGCCGTCACTAAGCGATCGTTCGCTGGTGAGAAAGAACACCACATCAAATCGTCCGTATGTCCCCATAAACGACGATATAAAAGCCCTGTCTCCAAATCTACAATCGCACATGAAAAGTCCGCCGCTGCCGATGCCAAATATCGACTGTCTGGCGAAAAGTCTAACCCTTCGATCAAATCTGTATGTATTTCCCATGTGTTCACGACTTCAAGTGATACGGCATCCCATAGCTTTACTTTTTTATCATAAGAACCTGTTGCGATCCACCGACCATCTGGCGACCAAGCTACTGCTCGAATAACAGACTGATGCTTATCACTAACCCAAAATTTGCTCGTTGTCATCGTTAAAACCTCCCATTTGAATATGCTCAAAACCGAGTGTACACATCATATTGCAAATTTCTGTCATATCCGGTCGTCTACAAATGATCTGCTCATCGTTCATGCTCACCACTTGCACTATAATTTCAGAACGACTATGCAACCGCTTGAACACTTTCAGATCATGTTCACTAAATTGATGAATCGGCACGATCCCTTCACCATATCGATCCAAATCCATATACACATCATGCTCTGTCACTTTATTAATAGACGCAAACACCCAATCATGCTGTTGTAATAAAAAAGGCTGCGGCTCCAAAGCAAGTAAAGGAACCGCTTGTTTACGTACAACTCGAAAGCCTGTGAACGTACTAGGATGCTTCCCATGACGCCGTGCGCATCTTGTCAGATCAAGATCATGTTCTGCCGTTCCGCCTCGTAATATGCGGTAACGCAAATAATCCGGTACTTGAATAGGCAGCCCTTCATAGACTGCATTGAAAGAAGACGTCATTTCTTCAACATTTCCAGCCAGATCATATAGACCGTAAGGTGATTCATGTTTGGCAGTATGCCTTACAGCGATGACTTTTCCGTCGCCTACACCACGAATATTAATAAAAGGCGGCTGTTGTTCGTTGCCCCACGGAAACTCTCGTCCGTCTGTGCCTCGAGCTGCTTTCTCCCACTCCGGTTCCGTCGGCAAACTAAATCTATACTCGCTGTTATGCTCATTTAGCCAAGCGCAGAATGCTTCTGCTAATGGCGCGGTAACTGGATAAGCCGGGAAATCCCCCGGTTCTTTCATCAGGTTTTGTCGTAATATGGCAGGCAAATGATCCACATTATATTCCGTCTCATGCAAAAAAGACGTTAACATCGCAAACGTAACCGGGATTTCCGAAATATCATATGTCGGTAAATGAAGCAAACGTTGCGGTACTTCTTTAATAAACCAATCTACAAACACCGTATAGTTATGCATCAAATAATTAAAATGATCTTCATCCCATAAAGTGCCCATCACAAATTCCCCACCAGGAATTTGCACAAAATTTAATTGTTCGATTACTTGCTCGGCAAAGCTATTCATCGTTTTACCTCCATACGATTACAACTCCTTTTCAGTTTGTAGATTGTGGCTATCGTCCAAACTGGCTTGAAGTCTCGTTCTGAATAACAGCATCACCGCAATCGCAACGCCCATCACAATAACCATAATCCCATAAATAACCGTCGTAGATACACTTGTTGATAAGATCGTAAAAAAAAGCAGCAACAATGTGCGGATTAACAATCCTAAACCACTATAAAAACTGCTTACCCGTCCAAAATAGTCAGGCGCTACATTTTTCATCATTAATGTATTTCTTGTAATTTTGGTGCCAGAGTTGCCGATACCAGCAAACAAACCACATAGCAAAAACAATGGCGTGTATCTGAAAAGAAACAATCCGAGCAAACTAAGCCAAAATAAAACCATACAAAGCAAAATAATATTCGTATCTTTCCACTTTGAAGTGAAATATGAAATCACAAATCCAGATGCGATCGCACCAGCCGAATAAACAATATTGTAATAACTATACACACTAGCGGATTGTTTTAAATTTGTAGCTACGTGTACAGGCAGCACAAAATTATCAACCATCACGAGAATAAATGGAATATAAATACTTAGCAAAAATATGAACATAACCGGTCTTTGCTGAATATAACGAAATCCTTCCGCCATATAAAAAAAACGGCTTTTTTTCGTTCCTGTTTGATCGGTATGAGCAGCTTGAAACGAATACGGAATCATCGAAATCAACATCAATGCCAGTAAATAACAACCGGCATTGATGAACAATAAATAAGCAATCGGCAGTTTCTCAATCAGCACACTTGCCACTGCGCCTGCAATAATCGTATCCGTTTGGTTCACAATTTCAAAAATCGAATTAATCGAGCGAAATTGCGTCTCACTAAATATTTCTTGGATAAATGCTTGAAAAGCGGTTAAATGTAATGCGAAATACAATTGTCCGATAAAGCTCGTTGTAATCAATGTCCATAATGGCACCCCATCTCGAAACAAATTGATCGTTGCCATCGTTAATAAAACTCCTCCACATAAGCTATGCGTAATTAACAGCACTTTTTTACGTGAAAAACGATCAATAATTCCACCTAAATAAGGCGATAGTAAAAACATCACCGCCGTAATCCCAATCATCGCAAATCCTAACGCAGCTTGTCCCGTTGTTCGTATAATAAACCACGGAATGGCAATCGATGAAATTCCGGTACCAATCGAAGACGTTAAAGTGGCTAACAGTAACAGACAGAAACGGATATCTTTAAAATTGTTTAACACACGCAAACTCACTTTCTCTATAATTAAGTGGTTTATGCAAATAAATTAGTTCAAATAATATTCTCTAATTTTCAATGTTTGACTACCTTCAAGTTTATAAACGTTTACGTAATTGCCTCGTCCGCCTACAAACAGCACATCACTACCATCTTCTGTTCGGTAAGTGGAAATCGCTTTAGGATAATCTAGAAAATGCTCCAATAGATCGACCATTTCTCCTGTTTCAAAATGGTATACGCCCATCTGTTCTCCATACCCTAACACATACACATAATCATCAACGATCACTGCATTTTCCTTCGTATTATAAATCAGTTCAAGCCACTGCTTTTTGATTTCGTAAGCATCCAGATCGAGTTGCAGCAGACCAAAAGCACCGACAATATAATGGAAACCATCTTTTTCTCCCAGCCATCTTTTCGGGTATTCCATATCGTCGGTCAATTCCATCGTTGCTAGCAACTGTTGTTTTTGCGCATCATAAATATGCATCACACCATTTTTGAAACCTACAATGCGGCGACCATCTGACGTATAACCGGTGGAAAATACCGGATTACTGTTAAAATTAAATTGAGCCTGTTCATTACCATTTTCCACATCCAGCTCATACACATAACCTTTATCTGTGCAAAGCAACAACTTTGAATACTCCTGATTAAGATTCACTTCACGCGGCATACCTAGTACGTCTCTATTCCATATGAGCGTACCGTCAGGTCTAGCTCTAAACACTTTTTTGCCTGTTCTCGATATAGCAATATACGAATCATCAGGTAATGGGCGAATCGCATTAATCAATCCGAAGCCATGATAAATGGCTGGTGCGCTCTGCATCGAAATGACACCATGTTTATCCGACTTTACAGAGAATATTTGCACTCCGTCGTCTTTTCCACAATAAAAAGTATCCTTTTTAATTGGATGTGGCTTCATATCCCAAATGCATTTCGTAACGAATGCGTTTTTCGTTTGAATTTCACCTTTGGCATTAATTTGTACGATTTCTCCTGACTGCAACAAACAGTAAATCTGTTCTTCACTCAAGTACACAATATTTTTAATTTGATGAGCAAAAGGGCCGTACACATGCTTCAGAGAAGGTTCTGCATACGTATTATCAAAAACATACAGATAACAATCAAACCCGCCCGCATATAGCGTTTTGTAATCATGATCAAATGCCAGGTCTTCAACATCATCAAAAGTAAAAGAGTGATTTTTGACGTTTTCTCCTTGTTTGTCGAAAGTTACGATCCCACATTGTATATTTGCATTTTCGCCCAATCCGTAATCCTGTGTCGCTACAAAACGATCATGTCGTTGATCGTGTTTGATCACGTGGATATTTCCTCCATCCGCTTTAATCTGAACAGGAAATGAGTTCTTTTCAATATCTCCTAAAAATACTGTACCTTCTGTCGTACCGATTGCATGTAAATCAGGCAACTCCACATTTACACAATCAATAAATGCCCCTTCAGTCAGCGTTTTTCTAAATTCCACTACACGAAATGTTTCGATATCTACTACCAAATTTTGACCGTAACCATTACTACAATAAATATGACCGTTATAAATATTGATCCCGCGTGCATTAGAAGGAGACGGTTCTTCATCTTCCATAAGATCATCTTCATCCCTAAGGTAAAATTCGTCCAATACATCCAATGGATGCAATGTCTTCAAGTCCCATTTTGCTAAGCCACCATATTTATTTTTAGTAATTACGTATTTGTCATTTGTGGTCATGCAAATAATTTTCGCTGAGTAGCCAGTAGCAGGAGAAGACATGATTAGATTCAAATCTAAATCATATTTATGTACTTGCCCATTCGTATCGCCTGCTAAGATAACGTTTTCATATTGATTATAAGACATGCGGTTAATACGACTTACCATACGCTAATGTCCTCCATTCGCTGTTAGAGCATAACGTTCTGAATGTTAAACCAATCAGAACGTTATACCCGATCTTAGAAATCTAATTAAGTACACTAAGCTAATGACTGATTACTTTTTCGACAGAACGATACGACGCACTTTTTTCTTCATTTTCTCCACCTCCAGTTCATGATTACAAAAAAAAGGAATAAATGTTCCGAAGATCAATTTTTCCTTATTTTTGTATTTAAATCTTAAATCGTAAATTCAAAATTTAAAATGGGACTTAAGTTTTATATTTCTTATTTTAGATATCAGAGCGACTATTCATACGGTTTTAGGGATATTTGTCTACAAAAAACAGTTCAAACACATATGATACTAGGTACAAAGAACCAAGTAAAATCGGAATCGCATCTCGTTCCGATCTTACTTGGTTCATGAAATGAAAACAGCAATAATCTTTTATTTTTGTTGCTTATTAAAATTCAATTGCGGCACAGGTACCTTCGACCAATCCATATCCGAGGCAAAATAAAAGCTTGGGTAGCTCGGTTGATTATACGTCGTATTTTGACGTGCAATGCCGGTGCGGTATTGTGTATCATGCATTAATGTATACAACTTGTGCTGGGTCACTTCCGAGCTGAGATAGATACGGATCGCTGAACTGTCGGCGGTGCGCAGCAGCAATTCCTCTCTCCAATCCCCGAAAATGTCAGCGACGAGCGATGGATTGCCTTTTGTTCCGTTATTGCTTAACGTACCGTTGGCAACGAGCACAACGCCTTTTTGCCAGTCTTTGATCGCTGGTGTCGATTCTAGCGAGCCGTCGATAATTTGCGTCGTCAAACTTGGGCTCCATTTAATATTCATATTGGTGCCTGGATAGCTTTTACCGATCAGTGTGCCAGTCGCGGTGCGCAGATCGGTTGCCCATGTCTCGATACCAGGACGAGTTGGATCGATATCACCGATCATGCCGCGCCCGGTATCTTTACCGGTATATGCGCCATAGATCACTTTGCCAGTTGCGGCATCGCGTAGTGCATATCCATATGGCGCATAGGGCCCACCTTCATGCACCATATAAATTTCCTGTCCTGGGCGATTCGGATCGATGTCGGCAACATGCAGTGCATCACCATGTCCGAGCTTGGCGATTTGCCCTGGAATAGCGCTTCCAGCAGGCATGATATCGCTAGAGCTATACAGCAATGTACCGTCATGATCGACCGTACCGGAGCCGTACACAATCTCATCTTTGCCATCTCCATCCACATCGGCGGCGGTCAGTGAATGCGCTCCTTGTCCGGCGAGTGCGCCCAGATTCGGATCGGTGCCATCACGCCCGTGCGGGCCATCGTTAAACGGATTGCTCATAATCGTCCAGCCGGTATCTGCCGTCCAATCTTTGCTTAGCTTTTTGCCGTCCCAGCTGTACGATACGAGCGCTGCGCGCGTATAATAACCGCGTGCAAATACGGCTGACGGTGTTGTCCCATTTACATAAGCGACAGTCGCTAGGAAACGGTCGACCCGATTGCCCGGCTCGATCCGGCTCATCGCATAATCGCCCCACATTAAGCCATCATCATAACGCTGCGGCTCATAATTTACCGTCTGCTGCTCTTTACCGCTGCGTCCGTCAAATACGGTTAAATACTCAGGCCCGCTCACGATAAAACCTTCAAAATCGCGCAGTTTGTTGCGTGTGCTGCGCGCGGGTGCATACACATCGATAAAATAATCGGCTAGCGCTTTTGCGTCGGTCAATGATAACGGATAACTATATTTCGGGGCAATGCCAAACGCTTGCTCCAGCGTCGCAGGCCAATGACCATTTTTCACTTCAGGATGCTGATCCCAGCCTTGGAACATCTGTACAAGATGGTCGTAATAATCCGCACTGCTCATACGGTAATCGTCGGTATTGGCGTACCCTGCTTGCCGATCCGCCTTTGGCAACGAAATGTATTGCTCGGATACGACATTGCCGCGTGCGCCGTAACGCGTAATTTTGGTGCCTGGTGCTGTTTTCATCATCAGCTCGGCTTTGCCATCCCCATCAAAATCGTATACGAGAAACTGGGTATAATGCGCTCCGGAGCGAATATTTACGCCTAGATCGATCCGGTACAGCAATGATCCGTCCAAGCGATAAGCATCGATATACGTATTGCCGGTATACCCTTTTTGCGAAACGTCTTTGGCGTTGGATGGGTACCATTTAACAAAATATTCATATTCGCCATCCCCATCTACATCACCGACACTCATATCGTTAGCGGAATAGGTGTAGCTTTCTCCCGCAGGGGTTACGCCATCAGCCGGCTTTTGCAGCGGCAGATCATAATAGGTGTCATTCCAGACGGACACCGGCGCGGTCAGCTTGCTTTTATCCGGCTTCAGCAAAGTATTGAGCGGTATGCCGTATTGCCGGGCAGCTTCAGCAGCCGAATCGTTACTACCGTTGTCGGTTCCGTATGTAGCAGTGGCTACGGTAGGCATCGGTTCCGTAACAGATGCATACACCGATTCGGTTGCCTGATCGTTCATTGTCGGATCATTCAGCTTCCGAGCGTTTGCCAGTGGGGAAGCGATGATTGGCAACAGGCGATAACGATCGCTTAGCTTACCTGAACGATCCAAATAGTTCGTACTGTCACGCACAACCGTCACAAATGTGCCATTACGATAAACGGCAAAATCGGTTCCCGTCAGCCCTGTATCCGAATAACCGGTCACTTCATCACCGAGCAGACGCCAGCTTAAAAAATTGCCGTCACCCGTATGTGCCGCCACCAGTCCACGATCCAGCCGCTCCAACTGTACGGCTTGCTTACTCGTAGCGGACGAAACATGCTCCGTCATAATCGCTCCTTCCGCCGCAGTCGCAAGCTCCGTAATCGGCAGTACGAGTACGATGCCTAATGCCGCAGCGACAATCCGAGTCGTCAAACGATGCTGTTTATTGCTCACCCTATTCACGCTCCCTGTTCATTTTGGTAACGCTTACAAAAATGGATAGATTCGACGCATTTCTAGCATCCCCCTCTACACCCGTTCCATATTACGTGGCGGCTGTAGCTCAGATGCATCGATCCGATATTTTTATTATAAAATTGTTCTGCGATTCACGTGTGCAAATATCCGGTTGAACTGTTCAAATAACCGATTGAATCGCATCATGATCGATCATCATTGCTTCCAGTTCGTTTTCACCCTCTAATATGTAATATTATGTAACATCAAATTATATATTTTGCATAATATCAGAACTTTTAATTATATTTATTTACAAATGTTCGTAAAAAATCTCTTAAATTCATCTAAATAAAGCTACTATTACGTTAATCATTCGGATTTTGATACTTTTACTCACATATAATAATGATCTATCATTAAAGGAGCGTTGTTCATGGAAAACAAAATTAGTGGCGGCAAAATATTTTCACTCGGATTACAGCATGTGTTGGCGATGTATGCTGGTGCGATTCTCGTACCGCTGCTCGTCGGGCGCGCATTAAATTTGACCAGTGAACAGCTTGCCTATTTGGTTGGCATCGATCTGCTCACCTGTGGCATTGCCACATTGCTACAAGCGTGGAAAACGAAATATCTCGGTATCGGCTTGCCGGTGATGCTAGGCAGCTCGTTTGTCGCCATTACACCGATGATCGGCATTGGCAATCAGTATGGACTTGGTGCGGTATATGGTGCGATTATTGCGGCAGGTTTGTTTATCGTCATCTGCGCTAGCTGGCTCGGCAAAATCATTCGTCTGTTTCCGCCAGTAGTGACCGGCACAGTCGTAACGGTCATCGGACTGTCGCTCGTGCCGACCGGGATTAAAAATATGGCAGGCGGCGTCGGGCGCGCTGACTTTGGCAGCTTGCAAAACTTTTTGTTGTCATTTGGTGTGTTGGCGTTCATTTTGCTCATTAATCGATTTTTTAAAGGTTTTATGCGCTCCCTATCCGTGCTGCTTGGCATTATCGCCGGTACGCTAGTCGCGGCACTGCTGGGCAAAGTGAATATAGCACCGGTTGCCACAGCGTCCTGGTTTCATTTGCCACAGCTATTCGCGTTTGGAATGCCGGAATTTCGGATTGCACCGATCATTACGATGATAATCGTCTGTATGGTCATTGTAGTCGAGTCAACTGGCGTTTTTCTGGCGCTGGGGCGTATTTGCGACCAGAAGCTGACCCCGCAAGATATGACGCGCGGCTATCGTACAGAAGGGTTGGCGATTGTGTTAGGCGGTCTGTTTAACGCCTTTCCGTACAATACATTTGCGCAAAATGTCGGTCTGGTCGAGCTATCCCGTGTTAAAACCCGCAATGTCATCTTTATGGCATCCGGCATTTTGATCGTGCTTGGCTTCGTACCCAAAATCGCGGCACTGGCTACTATTATCCCGCCCGCCGTACTCGGTGGAGCGACCGTCATCCTGTTTGGCATGGTGATCGCTTCCGGCATTCGGATGCTGACCGAAGTTGATTTTAAAGATCAGCGTAATCTGCTCGTCGTCGCCTGCTCGATTTCGCTCGGTATCGGCGCTACAGTTGTACCGGAGCTGTTCGCTGGCTTGCCATCCGCACTGCGTATTATCGTAAGCGATGGCACAATTACAGGTAGCTTGACTGCGATTGTGTTGAATTTGTTTTTTCATTTATCGTTTCGCAAATCCAAGCCGACGGTGAACGAGAGCACACTGCATGCAGCAGATACGGCGCTGGTGAAAGAGCAAGTGTCATAGGCTTTAGCGTGAACTTGCGCTGTAGTCTTCATTCTAATAAGGAATGATAAACGATATCTGAAACAACATTTTCCAGAAGCTGCCGGGCATATGTCGGCAGCTTCTTTGCGCATGTATTTTATTAATAATAAATCAAATATGCGGACGTATCACCGTTAGTATTACCTTTAATCGCGCCTATATTTTTTCGTTTTGCATACGGAAGATTAGGGCGTTATTTTACACGATTGCTGTTATTGAAATATTTGATAGGAATCGCTATGGACGCATCATTTATACATGTAGACGATGCGCCAATGGTCGATTCAGCGCGGTATGTACAGTAATTGTGCATATTTATGCGTACTATAGATTATTTTTATACACACATCCGATTGTGCTCCAACGCGTTTAAACCCACTTTACAACTTGGAATACTTAATCATAGAATAAGTCCAATCGTTTACCACTCATTATTTTAACGTTCATTTAATTAACGCTAAATTGTATGTATAGCGATATAGGGGGGCAACACGATGAGCTTATCTGATTTGGAGTTGATGGCGGAAGCCGATTGGTATTTTCGCAAAATGGTACGCAAGTTTGTCAAAGAACGTGATCGGATTACGATCGAAGGCATTACGCTACCAGGCATGTTTATTCTCCATAAAATTATCGAGCATGGCGAGCAGCGGCTAAGCGATCTTGCCGAGACATTGGATTTCACTTCCGGCGCGATGACCGCAGTTAGCGATAAGTTAGAACATCGCGGACTAGCGATACGGCAACGATTGCCTGCGGATCGCCGTACCGTATTGCTGACGGTTACGGACGAAGGTCGCGCCTTTTATGAACGGCATCGCAATATCGGTGCCGCGTGTATGACGCTTCTCTTTGGCGATTTGCGCCGGGAGGAGCTGGAACAGCAAAGTGCGCTGTATCGTAAGATGACCGAACGTTTGGATGGATTTTCACAGGCTATTTTGGAATTGGCAGCAGTTAATGGACAGGCAGCTGATATGGCGACAACGGATACTCGATCGAGCACACCGATAGCAAACAATGTAGTGACCGCTCAAACGGATCGCAAGCAAACTACACAAACGAAACCGCGCTTTCTCAGTTATTAAAGACCGCTAGAAATTTGCAAATTGGTTGATCGGTCGGTGTCGTTGCATTCGCCTAGTTGCATTAGCGTATAGATGAAGTAAATACAAGATTGGCAGATTATTCACGTTAGAGGAGCGATTGAATTATGGGACATCCGAGCATTTATCCGACAGGCACGACATTGTATAACCCAAGCAAAGCGGCTAGCGGATATACGATTTATCAAGCGGCTGATACAGGGGCACTATTAATTGATATGAGTGGGCGCGAAGTCCGGCTATGGCAAGGGCTACGCGGTTTTCCGAACAAAATATTGCCAGGTGGCTATGTGCTAGGCAGCACGGCAGAGCGTGATCCACGGTATTCATTTCAAGATGAAGCCGATCTGGTGCAAGTCGACTGGGAAGGCAATATCGTCTGGCGTTTTAACAGTTACGAGTATATTGAAGACCCGGACAATACGCCTCAGTGGATGGCGCGTGCCCATCATGATTATCAGCGTGAAGGCAGTCCAGTCGGCTATTATGCACCAGGTCAGGAGCCGAAAACGCAAGGCGGCAATACACTCATTCTTGTCCATAAAAATGTACACAACCCGGACATTTCGGACAAAGAACTGCTTGACGATGCTATTATCGAAGTCGATGCCGACGGCAATATCGTCTGGGAATGGGTGTGCAGTGAACATTTTGAGGAATTGGGCTTTGATCCGGCAGCGCGTGAAACATTGTATCGTGATCCAAATACACGTTATTTTGGCGAGGCTTCCGGTGCCGGGGATTGGATGCATATCAATTCCATGTCATTGGTCGGGCCGAACAAATTTTATGATGCCGGTGATGAGCGTTTCCATCCCGATAACATTATTTGGGATGCGCGGGAAACGAATATTATCGCCATTATCGACAAACGTACTGGCAACATTGTCTGGCAGCTCGGCCCGGATTATTCCGCACCGGAATTACAGCAACTCGGCTGGATTATCGGGCAACATCACGCGCATATTATTCCGAAAGGATTACCGGGTGAAGGTCATTTGCTCGTCTTTGATAATGGCGGCTGGGGCGGTTATGGGGCGCCGAATCCTTCTTCACCAGATGGGGTCAAACATGCGTTACGTGATTATTCACGTGTACTGGAAATCAATCCGGTTACACTGGAAATCGTATGGCAGTTTACACCAACCGAGGCAGGCTTTACTGCTCCACTAGATTCTTATCAATTTTATAGCCCGTATATTAGCTCGGCACAACGGCTGGAAAATGGAAATACACTCATTACCGAAGGTGCGGACGGACGAATTTTGGAAGTGACTGCCGAGCATGAGCTAGTGTGGGAATACATTTCCCCTTACAAAAACAAACGGAACTCCAATATGGTTTATCGTGCATATCGTGTACCATATCACTGGATTCCACAATTACAGCCGCCTGCAGAACAGCCGATTGAACGGCTCGATGTCGCTACATTCCGCGTACCGGGTGCCGCTCCTGCCGGGCGACAGGACGAAGTTGTCGTTGCTGTGGCAGGCACACAAGCTTATGGAGATGGCGCATTTTGCGTAGCCGACATTAACGAGCGACCACGCTTAGAGGAGACAAGCGCATGAGCCGATTCGTATTTTTGATCGATAACTACCGACGTCGCTGGAACAGCTTGAACAGCTGGTCTGTGACGCTGACGTTGCTGCTGCTCCTGCCGGTACTGGCTGGCTGTGCCAATAGCGGTTCACAGCAAGTGAGCGCAGACGGTAGGTTAAAGCTGAATATTGCAGATACGCTATCCAATCCGGTATTCCGGATCGCCAAAACAGAAGGATTCTTCGACAAACAAGGTATTGATGCTAACATTATTACATTTGCCACACCAGCCGAAGGTATTAATTCGCTCTTTATTAAACAGTCGGATATCGCGTTTGGTGCCGATTATCCGGTGCTCAACGCCGTCAGCAAAGGCGCGTATTCGATCATCGCCTCTACCGGTACAGGTACAGACGCTAATGCCGCGCAATGGAAACTGTTCGTGCGCTCCGATATTACCGAACCGTCCCAGCTCAAAGGCAAAAAGGTAAGTTTTCTGCGCGGAACATTTCTGCCCTATTTATGGGAATTGTATTTAACTGAACATGGGCTGACGGCTAACGATGTGCAGCAGATCGGTCAAGGTGGTTTTGACGAAGCTTATGTGGCGCTGCAAAAAGGCGAAATTGATGCCGCCTGGGTAACCAATGCCGCAATGTTAGCCAAATTTGAACAGCTGCCGGACGTACATGAACTAAGCGATATGTCCAAAACGAGTTTGCGACTTGCTTCCGGCTTGATTGCACCGAATGAATTGATCCAAGCTCATCCTGAAGCGGTAAAAGGTTTTCTCATTGCCGTGCAAGAAGCGCAGCAATTTATCGACCACAATCCGGACAAAACAGCGGACATTTTGTATTCCGAAGTGAAACAACCACGTGCAGCGACACTGCAAGATTTAAAAACGAATGCCTGGGAGCTAGGCTTTACCCCGGCAGCTTACCAAAGTCTAACCCGGCAAAAAGCATATATGGTGCGCACAGGCATCATTAAATATGACTTTAAACTCGATGACAAACTGAATTTAAAACCGCTGCAACAAGCATTTCCAGATCGCGTAACGTACACAAGCAACGGAAGCAAGCTAAACGTGTAGATGGACTTCAACCGACTGCCCGAGGCGATTCTCGGGTAGCGGTTTTGAACGCAGACGGTCTAGTACACATCTACAACCGGATAATGCTGAACATAACGCTTCGCTTTATTTTACAAACAAAGGAGAATCAGCAACTATGACGACTCCCGCCTTTCAACAAGCACAGCCCAACACTTATCCGACCTCTACAGCTACAGTGGCGCCAAAAGCGGTCGCTTGCGGTAGCACTATCACGATTCGGCAGTTGAACAAAAGCTATCTGCCGCGCACAGGCGATGTGCATTATGTACTTAAAGATATCGATTTGACGGTGCGCAGTGGCGAATTTTTCATTTTGCTTGGTCCAAGCGGTTGCGGCAAATCGACATTGCTGAATATGATCGCCGGCTTTATAAGCAAATCATCCGGCACTTTGCAAACGAACGGCGTTGATATTCACAAGCCAGGCAGCGATCGTGCGGTCGTGTTTCAGCAGGCAGATGCCGCGCTATTCCCTTGGCTAAGCGTACGCCAAAATGTCGAGTTTGGTTTGAAAATGAAAAAAGTACCCCGCGCACGTCGCCGTGCATATTCCGACCATTATTTACACATGGTCGGACTGGCGCAACATGCGGACAAGTATCCGGGCGAGCTATCCGGTGGTATGAAGCAACGGGTACAACTTGCACGCGTGCTGACTAATGATGCGGATATTTTACTGATGGATGAGCCGTTTGGCGCACTTGATGCGATGACTCGACGCACGATGCAGCGTGAACTGGTGAATATCTGGCGGCAAACCGGCAAAACGATTGTGTTTGTAACCCATGACATTCAAGAAGCGGTACTGCTGGGGCAACGGATCGGTATTATGTCAGAAGGCCCGTCCGCCCGCATTGCGGAATTGCACGATATTCCGCTGCCCTATCCACGCGATTTGTCGTTACCGGAATTTTATGCACATTTGCAACATATTCAGGCTCATTTTGATGAGTAATAGGCAGGTGTTATGATGATCCATCGTTTATTATCGATCTTGTCCAATCAATGGGTTCGCATGCCGTTGTTGCTAATCTTGGTGCTGCTCGTCTGGCAGGTGGCGGCATGGCAATATGGCCCGGACATTGTGCCCGGCCCGATCGAAACGTGGCAAGGTGCCGTAGAATTGGCGGCAGACGGTTCACTGGCGCAATATGTCGGCATTAGCTTTTACCGCGTCCTTAGCGGTTGGCTGCTCGGCAGTCTGATTGCGGTTCCGCTCGGCTTAATCATTGGCAAAGTGCGGATCATTCGGCTGTTCGCTGAACCTGTGCTGCATTTTATCCGTTTTATTCCGCCGATTGCCTTTATTACATTGTTTCTCGTCTGGTTCGGGATTGGCGAACAGTCCAAAATCGCCTTGATCACCTATGCGACCGTGTTCATTGTCGTGATGAATACACTGACCGGTGTGCTGGCGGTGCAAGAAGATAAAATCCGTGCCGCTCGCAGTATGGGCGCATCGGAATGGCAAATTTTGCTGCATGTGCTAATTCCGACAGCAGTGCCTTATATATTTAGCGGCATTCGTCTAGCGATGGGCACATCGTATATGGCGATTATCGGAGCGGAAATGATCGCCGCCAACGAAGGCATCGGCTTTCTCATCTGGAATGCACGGCTGTACTTCCGTACAGACTGGATTTTTGTCGGCTTGATTTGCCTCGGTATGATGGGCTTTACGACCGATCGGATCGTGCAATGGTTGGGCAGATTATGCCTGTCCCGCTATGGTCTGGTCGATGCCAATCCAATACGTCGAGTGTAAGTCATATAACATATGATCATACAAAATAGCCCAACGCAGTTATACACATTCATACACATGCATAAAAGGAATTATATTGGCAGTATGCATACACATTCCGATCATCATTACATGCATACTGATACGTTCTACAAACCAAACAAGCTGCCGGAGTTGATCCAGCAGCTTGTTCAAATGATCGATTACTATAGTATTCCTATGACGATTACAACGGCAACTCCACACCATCACGCACAAATAACGGAATGCTATCGATCGGCGCATCACATGCGAGCCATTGCCCGCCTGCATGCGTCTCACCCGTAGTGACTGCCTTCCATGTCGCACCGGCAGGCAAATATACTTTCCGCTGTCGTTGCCCTTCATATAGCACAGGTGCCACGAGCAGATCAGGCCCAAACATAAACTGATCTTCGATATTCCATGTTTCGCGATCTTGTGAGAAATCGTAAAACAACGGACGCATCGGTGGTGTGCCTTTTTCATGAGCAGCACGCATACATTCCGTAATGTACGGACGCAACCGTTCCCGCAGCAACATATACTTTTTGAAAATATCGTACGCTTCATCACCAAAGCTCCACACTTCATTGTCCGCCCCACTGCCAAACAATCCACCGCCACTTGTACCAAGTGGTTCGGAATGCGGCTCCCGATCACCATGCAGACGGAATACCGGGCAAAAAGCGCCATATTGGAACCAGCGAATCGCGCACTCCTGAAACGCCGGATCGGTCGGATCACCACCGTGGAAGCCACCGATATCGGTCGTCCACCACGGAATGCCCGCCAATCCCATATTCAGTCCTGCTTTAAACTGATTGCGCAGCGAAGCAAAGCTGGAATCGATATCACCTGACCAGACAAGCGCCCCATAACGCTGACTGCCTGCCCAAGCACAACGCAGCAAATTGACGACATTTTCCTGACCTTCCGCCGTCATGCCTTCATAAAATGTCTGCGCATAATATACTGGATAAATATTACCAATCTGCACATTCGGCCCCAGATGATAACGGTAATTTTCAAAATCATATACCGTATATTCCGGCTCTGCTTCATCCAGCCAAAACACTTTAATACCGTAATCATAATAATTAGCTTTCGCTTTGCTCCACACAAATTCACGCGCTTTAGGATGAGTCGCATCGTAAAAAACCGAATCCGCCACAAAATCCATCGATGTGCGAATACCGCGCTCCGTCCGGATCAAATAGCCTTTGCGCAACATTTCATTGTAGTTTTCACTCGTTTTATCGACAGTTGGCCAAATCGACACCATCAGCTCGATGCCCATTTCCTGTAATTCCTGTACCATCGCTTTTGGATCAGGCCAATATTCCGGATCAAACCGCCAATCCCCTTGTTTCGGCCAATGGAAAAAGTCGATTACGATGACGGAAATCGGCAGCTCTCTGCGCTTATATTCCCGTGCTACCGACAGCAGTTCTTCCTGTGTCTGATACCTCAGCTTACATTGCCAAAAGCCCATCCCATAATCCGGCATCATCGGCACCGTACCGGTTGCAGCACCATACGCTTCCACAATATTCGCTGGTGTATCACCTGCCGTAACCCAGTAATCGAGCACTTTAGTGGAATAAGCAAGCCATTCGGTCACGTTTTTGCCGAATGTAACTTGACCGATCGCCGGATTGTTCCACAAAAAGCCATATCCAAGACTGGACACAGCAAACGGCACACTTGCCTGTGAATTACGATGCGCCAGCTCCAATGTACAATTTTTCAGATCAAGATACGGATGTTGATATTGCCCCATGCCAAACAATTTCTCCTGCGGCTCAGACTCAAACCGTGCCGTCAGTTGATAATCACCGCCAATATGCGGTTTCATTTCCCTTGCTTCAATATTTAACGCACTGTTAAATTCGCCTGGCACTGTGCGATTGCGCACATATTCCTGTAACAGCACTTCGCCATGCTGATTATAAAATGTAATTTTACCGGCAGCAGACACATCGGCACGAATATTGCCATTACGAATCGAAGCGATCTGTTCATCGATCGTAATATGTGCCGTATGTGTAGTCGACGGTAACAATGCCCAGTCCTCTGTTGGCATCTGCGCCATATGTGTCGATCTCACCCGCAAGCTATTGTCACCCCACGGTTCAATCCATAATTGCTCCGAATCATATTGACGAACAAGCCGATGACCGACTACCGAAAACACATCTTCCATTTCTATCCCTCCTCAGCTATTTCATGAGTGTACATTTGCGTGCGCATCCATATGTCGTACATGGGCAACAGAATCGATCGTGACATTCAAATACCATTGACAGGTTGAATTGCTGCTGATGAAGCTGACTCGGTTGCATTGAATCGTCGTATCCAATCGATCGAGATCGCCTGTGCATGGCTCTAATGCCGTCACATTGCGATCTCCAATCACACCGCTCCATCCCCATACATACGAGACATGCTCAATCGGAACCGATAATCCAATCGTATACCCGTTCACCGCATTGTGCAACGCGCACCAGCCTTCATCGACCTTGCCAAAATCATTGAACTGTCATTATCCTTTCACCGCTCCGTTGGTCAGACCGCTGACGATAAAGCGCTGAATAAAAATAAAGATCAATACAACCGGTAAAATGCTAACCGTACCAAATGCCATAATATTGTTCCACGATGTGCTCTGGAAGCCGAGGAAATTGTAAATGCCAGCTGTAATCGGACGCATCGATTCCGAACCGATAAACGTCATACCGAAGATTAGATCACCCCATGCAAACAGGAATGAGAATACCATCGCCACTACAACACCTGGAATCGCAATCGGAATCATAATACGCAAAAAGGTCATGAGCACACTACAACCGTCTATTTTCGCTGATTCTTCCAGCTCCTTCGGCAATGTCGCAAAATACGTGCGCAAGATGACGACCGAAAACGGAATGCCAGCAGTTGCATTCGCCAAAATCGCGCCCCAATACGTATTGCCGATCAAGCCCAAATGTTTGAATTGAATAAACAGCGGTGTCAAAATTAACGACGACGGCAACATTTGCGTAACGAGAAATAGCAAAACAATAATATTCACACCTGGAAATTTAAAACGTGCCACCCCATATGCAGCCGGAATCGCCAGTAATGTCGAAATGATCAGCGTCCCAAATGCGATAATCGCACTATTGCGGAAGCCTAGTAAAATATTGTACGATGACCCGTCCAACTGATCGCTATACGCTTGAAACGTCCATTGCTGTGGCAGCAATGTAATATGATGCGCAAAAATTTCATTTTCCGTTTTAAAAGAGGTAATAACAAGCCAATAGAGCGGAAACAGAAACAGCGCCACAATAATAATCCCGATAATATTAAGCATCCATTGCGGCTTTTGCTTGGCAGATGCTTGCATTGTATGTGTGTTTTGTGTTCGTTTGGCAGATGATTGGATAATGCCCATCTAGTTTGCCTCCTCTTTGTGCACGACTCGGAAATACCAGAAACCAACGATTAACAGCACGATAAACATAATGTTGGCGACGGCAGCGCCCTGGCTAAACTGGAACTGATTAAATGACATTTTATAAGCAAATGTCGACATCATTTCCGTTGCATTAACCGGGCCACCATTTGTCATAATGACGACGAGTTCGAACACTTTAAACGTATAAATAAATCCAAGTACAAGCAGCGACAGGATCGCCGGGCGCAGCAATGGCAATGTCAGTCGGAAAAAGCGCTGAATCGCATTCGCCCCATCAATAGCAGCACTCTCATAAATGTCTTTCGGAATCGTCGTCAATCCGGTCGTCAGCAAAATCATATTAAAGGGAATCCCAATCCACGTATTGGCGATCACAAGCGACAACATCGCCATATTCGACTGTACGAGCCAGCCAATCGGAGCATCGATCAGATGCAAACTCATCAGCGCATTGTTAATGATACCGCCATCAAGTGCAAACATATACTTGAACACCATCGCTGTAATCGTTGCTGGAATGAGCCAACTGATCATAACGAGTCCACGTAACCGACTAGCAAGCGCGAATTTCTGATTAAAAAACAGCGCTAACGAAATGCCAATCACGAACTGCAAAATGATACACAACACGGTATATACGACTGTATTGAACAATGCCCGGATAATCGTACCATCCTGAAACAGCTCAATATAATTTTGAAAACCGACAAATTGATGATCTGACTGAATAAAATTAGACATATCTACATTCAGAAATCCGAGCCGAATATTGTCGATAATCGGATAACCGACGAGCAGTAGCATATAGATCAGCGCAGGTAACACAAACGCGTAGCCGATCGACCATGTTTTAAGTTTGTTTGCATTATTCATATGTTCACCGCCTGTAAAGAGAGTGTACATGTGTTGAACATGTACACCCCCTGGTTGATTTATTTTTGATTAATAATCGCATTAATTTTCGTTTGCGCATCGGTAGCAGCAGCTTGTGGTGTGCTTTCTCCCGTCAATGACAACTGCATTGCATTGTAGATCACTTGCGAAATTTCAGGCCATTGTGGGCTTGGTCCACGCGGTTCAGCCGTTTGCAAACTTTCCGCGAATACTTTCAGCTTCGGATTATCTTGCCAGTATGCGTCTTGTGCCAAGTCTTTGCGTGCTGGGAAATAACCGAACTTGATCAAGAACTGTTTATTCACATCAGGGGAAGCGACATATTTAATAAATTGAACAGCTTCATCGACATTCGGGCCATTCACAACGCCCAAGTTTTCGCCGCCTAGTACGGAAGCGTATTTCTGATCTTTTGGAATCAGTGCGATACCATATTTCAGATTAGGTGCATCGCTGGCGAGCGTTGGCAATTGCCACGGGCCGTTCAGCATCATCGCGATATTGCCTGCGGCAAATTGTTTTTCGACATCGGATTGTGTCCAGTTAATTACGTCTTTGCTCATCGATCCGTCTTGGATCAGATCGGTCAGCAAGCCGAGTGCTTTCGCGCCTGATCCATTGCCGATCGTATTATAGTTACCACCTGCGGACAACAGCCACGGCAGGAACTGGAATGTACCTTCTTCAGAAGCAGTCGCGCTTTGACCGAAACCTGTGACACCGTTGCCAGTCAATTTTTTGGCAGCAGCTCGTAGCTCATCCCATGTTTGCGGTGGTTTGACGCCTGCTTTTTGCAGCATCGCTTCGTTATAGAATAGCGCCAGGTCATTACTGCCGAGCGGAATACCATAAATTTTGTTATTGTAAGTTACCGATTTCCACGGGCCTGGGAAATATTCGTCTTTGTCTTTCCAGTCCGCCAGTTTGTCGGTAATGTCAGCGAACAGACCGAGTTTAGCGTAAGCCGCTTGATCCGGGTTATCGATAATGACGATGTCCGGTAGATCAGACGAGGCAAGACCGATCGACAGCCGCTTTTTAAAATCTGCGAACGGTACATATACCGGATCAACTTCGATATTCGGATTTTTCGCTGTAAAGCCGTCTGTCAATTTTTTCACTTCATCAAAGCGATCTTTGCCTTCCCAGTAAAACCAAAGCTTTAAATGTTTCTTCGCTGTGGAATCGCTGGAATTGGTTGCGCTTGCATTTTGACTCGAATTGCCGGAACCGCATCCTGCTGCAAGTAAACTTAATACGATTAACATACTGAGCAAAAATCCTAATTTCTTCACTACCATTCGCCCCCCTCGGTTTGTCTACACCTTTATCTTATAGCAATGAAAGCGCTTTTAAAATTTTAAATAGCTAAGAACATTGTATAAAATTAAGATCATTCTAACTAACTGTCTACGTCATATTTTTGTCTAACGATACAAATAAGCGATTCGTTTCGTTTGGAAAAGAATCGCCCTTATTACTATATGATTGTTTATCTGTGTAGCTTTTGATATTCAACTGGCGACATGCCGGTCACATCTTTAAATACACGTGAAAAGTACGTCGAATCCGAATAGCCGATCTGATTGGCGACCTCATACGCTTTTAGCCCGCTTACGATCAATAGCTCTTTTGCTTTGTTAATGCGCAGTTCTTTCACATACGATGAAAAAGACCGCTTCACTTCTTTATTAAACAAGGAACTTAAATACTCTGGCGTAATATGCAACATACCGGCAATCTCATCGAGTGTAATGCCCTGCTGGTACTGCTGATGGATCAGATGCAACGCCCTATTAACGGTCAAATTAAGCGATTGTACATGCGGTTTATGCATATTTAAAATCCAGCTTTTGATCGCTTCGAACACATCTTGCAATTCAAAACAAGTTTGTGATTGCAGTAGCCGCAACAACAGTTCATGCTGCTGGATCGCTACTTCGTGATGATGCATCTCTTTGGCTGCATGCGTAAGCGCTGCAAAAAAGTGAATATAAGCCTCAAACAAGTCTTGTGGTTGATGGATTTCCTTTTGACATTCCGCTACAAATTCGTCGAGATATTGTACAACTTCTGTCCCATTGGAAGCAATGATCGCCGCTTTTGCTTTTTGCTCTAAATGCAGTGGATAATGAAACGGTTTAGGCTGTAATTGCTCGATTAGCTGGCAGTGCATCGCTTGCTGATTACCGAGTACAATCGACCATTTTCGTAATTGCCTCAGCTCAGCGAGACATACTTTCAGCTCGTCCAAATGATTGATCTCGGCATAACAACAGATCGTTCGATCATCATATTGGTTGACCGCATCCGCCAAACTAGACAGATGACCTTGCAAATGTTGCTCATCCGGCACCTGAAACATCGCTACCATTTCCTGATAAGCAGGCAATTCACATAATGTATAGACGACATCCGGTTGCCGATCGAATGTTCGCTTCAGAAATGCACGTTGCTGTGCCGAAGCCCCTTCCCGGCAATCGCCCATATAGATGTTAAACACCTGGATCGGCGCTATGTCAAACCCGATCAACTGCTGTAACTTGGACACCATCAGTCCCAGTGCATCAGATTCACTTTCACTCGTCATAAAACGTTGCAGCATCTGCTGCATTTTCTCCGCACGATCGCTACCACGTATACCAAGCAAACCATCATATAACAGTTCCTGCTCCACTTTTTCCAAAATAACTTTCAAATCTTTCGCCGTAATCGGCTTTTCCAAATATTCGTACACTTTCATCTGAATCGCTTTGCGTGCATACTCAAATTCCGAATAGCCTGTCAAAATGACCGTTTTTGGCGTGATGCCTTGCTCGTTCAGCCGTTCCAACATTTCCATCCCCGTCATTAGCGGCATTTTAATATCCATAAACACAAGATCAGGTCGCAGCCGTTCAATCATTTCCAAACCAACCAAGCCATTTTCCGCTTCACCGACTACTTCATACGTGCTGCTTATTTTATGAATCAATTGTACAATTCCGTTCCTCGTCCGCGGTTCGTCCTCGACGACTACGATTCTCATTGCTGACCCTCCCCAGTTGATCTGTATCGTACTTAAACGGTATATAGACGCTACGTACAAGGCAGCCACAAACGGACTTCCGTTCCTTCGTTAACAGTACTGATTAACTCATATCTCGCTCGTTCTCCATAATACATGCCAATACGATCCAGCGCATTGCGAACGCCCATCCCTGATCGTTGCGACGGTACAGCATGAACAGGCTTACCTTGCAAAATATTGTGCAGCACTTCCGGCTCCATGCCGCAGCCGTTATCTCGAATTACGATACATACTATGTTTGCGCTATCGCTGCGCGCGCTTAGCCGCAATACCCCGCCACTCGATATGCCAGCAAATCCATGAATGATCGCGTTTTCAATAAACGGTTGCAGCAACAATTTGTAAATCGGCATTTGCAACACATCCGGCTCAATATCTAGCTCAAACGTAAACGAGGAGCAAAACCGATGCTGCTGCAAAAACACATACTGCTCAGTCCAGTTCAGTTCCTGTTCCAATGTCACCATTTTATTACTGTCTTTAATGCTATAACGCAAAATCTGTGCCAAACCTTGTAGCATTTCACTAATTTCATGTTCATCCTTTTCAATCGCCAGCCAATTGATCGAATCGAGTGTATTATACAAAAAATGAGGGTTGATTTGTGCTTCCAATGCACGAATTTCCGATTCTTTTTTCTTATATTCTGACATTTTCACTTCCGAAACAAGCTCATTGATCTGATTCATCATCCGGTTAAAACCAGCTGCAATCAGTGCCATTTCATCTTTGGAGTCTTCGGTAATTTGAACGGTTAACGTACCGGTCTGCGCCATTTTCATCGCCCGCAAAATAGTTTGCACCGATTTGGTTAAATTGCCTGAAAAATAAATAATCAATATAATCGAGAGCGCAATCGCCAACAATGTAATCGTAAGACTAATACGCTGCATCGTATACAGTTCACGGAACAGGTCTTGTTTCATCGTTATGTTTGTAATGCTAAAGTCGGTATTCGGGTCGGTATACGTATTGCTGATGGTGTCATTGTTCATAATCGTAGCGATCGGCTTGCCGATTAATTGTTCATCCGGTGCCGAAACGATCTGGTTTTGCTTATCAACTAAATAGTTTACACTATGAAGCTGGTTGTTCGCTGTCGTGCCGGCAGTTGAATTAATCGCTTCGGACAATACCGACTCATACAATGTAATGATCACCGCGCCAATTCCATCTTCATTTAATTGGAAATCGTTAAGTTTGCGTCCAATATGAAACATATAGTGCTCATTACTATTGATCGTATCCATCAACTGTGGCAAAGTGATCGTTACGATTTTTTTTTGCTGCATAATTTGTTCGTAAATCGGCAACTTCAAAATATTGCCTGCACCTGACCACAGGTTTTGGTAAGGAGAACCGGTTTGCAGATCATAACATACAAGCACACCGCTTTTAGTAAAAATACTGACACTACGAATGCCTTGTTTGGCATAAGAATAGCCGGACAATACATTCATCAAACGGTTTTTGTTTAGCTCCACATTCACGCCTGCATTAATGTTACGTACCAATTGCACAACTTGGTCACTGGAAAAGATTTGAAACAAAATATCCTCGTAGGAATCAAGCGTAATGTCCAAGCCTTTGGACGTTTGGATCAAGCTGTTTTGCACGACATGATTGATCTTCGTCTCCATCACTTGGGACGAGAAATAATACGATAATGCTTGTACGATGAGCACCGGGAGCAGACTTACATAAATAAAAGCGATAATCAGCTTTTTGCGAAAACCGGGTCGGTGTTTAAATAACCGTTTCATAGTTGTGCCCCTTTCCTCACCGACATGATTTTATTACATCATAGGAGAGAATCGTTTATTTGACTACTATCATCATACAAACATCATACAAACAGGGTGTTCCGAATGTCGCGTATGCTACGCGCTTCGGAACACCCTGTTACGTCAAGCGTTGCCGTCATGATTGGCTATTTTCAAATCACGTTTACCAAGTACTGCCGTTTGCTCTCAATTACACTAGACTACGGCTAAAGCGATGCATATAGCTTGTTCAAACCGTAGTATTCACATGTTACGATATCGCTTTAGCAAATCGCATAGCCTACATAACAAACGCGCTTATGATCGTCCGCCCACCGTTACACTGCGTTCATTCCAAATCGAGCTATCGCCAAAATCATTCGTCGCGACAACGCTGAAATAGTACGTGCCATTCGGCAAGTTTTTAATTTCATACGGGCTGGAAGTTACACCGGTAATCGTTTGATCTAACTTTCCAGGTTGTGTACCGTATTTAATTTTGTACGATGTCGCACCGTTAGACTCGTCAAACCACAATGTCACATTGTTGCCTGTCGCATATTCAGCATACAGCAGCGGTGAGCTTGGCACAGCTTCAGTTGTGAACAGATGAATCCCATTTCCGGCAGCTTGTGATTTGCTCAAATCTTTACTGTACGCGGTCACTCTCCAATAATACGTTGTACCGGATTTCAGCAAATTCGGTTCGACCGTATATTTGGTGTAAATCATCCGATCTCTAACGATAACTGGATCAGACATATCCGCATTCGGGGACACTTCCAGTTTGTAGAAGAACGCATTTTTGGATGTCTGCCAATCCAGTACAGCGCGAGTGGACACATCCAATGAGCCTGTTGTTGGGCCAATCAAGTTAAATTGTGCTGGAGCGTCACCTGGAATTTTGGTTGTAAAATAATTCAGCGGCCCGTTCATCGGTCTTTCGCCACTATCATTAACAGCGAACACTTTCCAATAATACGGTGTATCATTGTCCAGTGCAGTTGTCGGTTGATAGTACGCTTGCGAATTTGGTCCGAACTGTGCGGTATCACGGATGTTCGTAATGCCGGATACGTTCAGTACCGGATTGCTCAGGTCTTTGTTTTTGGATACGACCAAACGGTACGATGTAGCATTGTACGCTGGCGACCAGTCAAATTCCGGCTGTGTCGGTACATTTTGCGCATTGATCGATGGCAAGTATGGACCGAATTGTCCCGGTACATTCGGATTGCCAACGATAAATTGATATACAGCATTGTGACTTGCTGCTGTAGAGCCGTTAGCATTTACCGCTTTGACCGTCCAGTAGTATGTTGCACCATCATTCAGTGCGCTCGCAACGGTATATTTTGTATCGGTAATTCCAGCTTCATCGATAACTGGATTCGACAAATCTTTGTTCGCTGATACGATGACAGTGTAGCTTGTAGCACCTTGTGACGGTGACCATGTAAATGTAAGCGTGCTTGCTGCTACTTCGCCATCGTCTGGTGTCATTTGATGCAAAAAGCTTGGCGTATCCGTGGATACTTTTTTCACGATTGCAAACCATGTGTCATTTGCCGTCGCATTTGGAATTTCCAGTTTCAGATTGCTAGTCGACGCCGGTGTCGTGCTGAATTGGTACTGAAGTCCATTGTTTTCAGTATTCGTAATTTTGTAAAAATCGACTTTGATGTCTTGACCGCTATACGGTTGATTTTGCAAATTCAGGTAGATTGGGCCGTCTGCATTGTTTTTGGCAATAATAATTTTTGATTCGTTCGCGTCTGTACTTGCTGTCGCTGTGAAATCTTCGCCCATATTGGTCGATACGTTCACATAGTTGCCCGACATTTGCGAGAACATGTAATATACCCACCACATGCTCGTTCTTTGCGCGGAGTTTTGCGCTTTTTTGTTAATTTTGAGCAGATCGCTCATGCCGTTCCAGTTGTAGTTTTGCAAGCAGCCTTTAATATTTTGGGTAATGCCGACACGGATGACGTTTGCCATGCTGCGTGTCCAATCGGTTGGATTGGTAGAACCGGCATTATTTTCTTCCCAAATAATATATTTGCCGTTCGCTTGTGGATAGTCTTGCTGATAGCCGGACACTTGATTGACCCAGCTTTGTTGCTGGCTTAATGGTGCATACGTATTGTCTGTCCAAAATTCATGCCATGATGGGCCTTCGACAGTTAAGTTGTGTTGGCTAGCAAATGGAATGTACAGATCAGGAGCACCATTAATGCCGATTGCACCAGGACCAACAGCGGGTACAAATTCAGGATATACTTCCCGTACCGCTTGCCAAACCGCTTCATAAGTTGCCTGGTTACCTGTCCAACTTTCATTTGTCAAATCGGCAAAATCAGGTGTTGCACCGTTATCGCGGAAATATTGCAGTACGTCTTTGATGTACTGTTTGAACTCTGGTAAATTTGTCGGTGCACCGCCCCACGGGTTATTGTTCGGCACTGTCCAAGATGGGTGCATACCGAGCAGCATATACCATTTCAAACCGTTATCTTTGGCGCGTTTATACGCTTCCAGCGCTCTTGGTAAGACGCTCGATTCGTTTTTGTATTGATCCATGCTGCCATCGCCTACTGCTTGGAAGTTTTGCACCGGAATCGTTTCACGGTTAATGATCGGTCCAAGCAATGTCATACGGCTGTTAGGAACATCATAGTTCGGTGTCAAAATATAACCAAACATACTCGGGTCAACCTTTGTTGTCGGTTTGGAGAAATCGACGGTTACGGTTGGCGTTTCGAGCACTTGTACCGTTGTGGTGGCGGAATAATCGTCGCTTTTCGCGGTAATCGTCACTTTGCCCGCTTTTACGCCGGTGACTTTACCGGCATCATCTACAGTAGCGATCGATGTGTCGGACGAACTGTACGTTACTTTCGTTTCGGATGGATACAATTTCTCATCCGTTTTCACATCATACAATTTCGTTTGCACTACATTACCATTGTCGTTAACCGTATAGTTTTGTTCACCAAAGCGGATATTGTACACAGTTGGATTGTCAATATTCGTCCACAATGCCAGTTTGTCCAGATTGATCACATCGGAATTATCGTTGCTCGTTAATGCCGTGAATGCAATCGTATTGGAGCCTGGTTTCAGACTAACCGTTTGAATGCTGTCTGCCCAATCCTCCCATGTGCCTGTGCTTTTCAGCGTAACATTAGTAGTATTGCCGTCATTCACGATTAGACCTACCGTACGATCGGTTGGCCAGCCGCTCACTTCACCGGCTGAATAACGCAGTGCGATTTGGTAGTTGCCGCCGTTTTTAACATTAACCGTAAATGTCGTTTTGGCGGTACTGCTACCATCATAACCGGCAACGAATCCGGTTCCTGTATAACCGGTATGATTTGTCGCTACATTTGCCCCACCGGACAAGCTTGCATCTTCAGCTTGATAAACAGTCGCATTAGAAGGTACAGTGTTGGAGTCTGTAACATCAACTGTTGCACTTGCCTGATACGAACCGTATGTAGCCGACACTACGGTTGTACCTCCTTTAACGCCTGTAACAACACCTTGTGAATCGATGCTGGCAATAGTGTCATCTTTGGAAGCATACGTTACACCTTTGTCCAGTTTACCAGTGCCATCGTTATCATATTTAGCGATAACGGTAGTTGGCGCTGTACTACCTGCCTCCACACTCACTTGATCCGGCTGGAATTGAATCGACTGTACAGCAGCTTGATTTTGGCTGAACCAGTAGTATAAATAGTCGATGCAAATTCCGTTTTTCGTACCATTCGTCTCCAGAGCGATCGTATTGTCGCCTGCTGCAAATTGAACGGATGTTTTGAAATACTGCCAGTCATCCCATGAGCTAGTGCCTGGGAATGTCAATGTTTTCACTTTTTGCCCGTTCACATACAGATTGATAGAACGATCGTTATTCCAACCATTAACTGCGCCTGCAATATAATTAAATGCAAAATCATACGTGCCTGCATCATTTACCGATACATTATAGGTAACTTTAGCGTCGGCACTTCCACCATCCAATACCGCAAACCCTGTACCTGAATAAGCATGATCATCAGCGGTACGCGCACCGTTGGCATATGTTCCGCTTTCACCTTCAACCGATACGGCACTCGATGTCGCATCAGATGGTGGCTGCGGTGTTCTCGTTGCAGCCGCAAATACAGACTGTACCGGCAACATCGCCACGAGCAATGTCATGATCACCATAATGGACAGCGATGATCTAAATGTAAGCCTTCTCAAAATAACTCCTCCGATCATAATGATTTACTTGCTTCGTTATCGTTTCCACAACTTCGAATACAGCTGAGCATCATTACATTCGTTCAAGACATAAATTCAAGCATATCTCTTTACCATCGTCATCCAGTTGAGTTGCTTCTTGCTAATTCCACCTCCTCGTTGACTCCTATCAACAGATCATCCGAATGTCGGTGTAAAGCATGACTTTAAGCATAGATCATTAGACAGGATACTCAATTTCCAAAAGCAACATTGGATGATTTCATGTTTATCTTAGACTTGTGTAAGCGTTTTTATAACTTTGAATTTCTAAGATTTATGTACTTATTTAATATTTCCATTTAAAATTCATATATTTTTGGGTAGAATGAACCATTTTCTGGATATATTTGCAATAAAAATCTTATTTTTCATAAATTATTAAATAAGAACCCTTCGTTTCATATTAGCAGGGAATTTCAGCTCATTTAAGAAATTCTAATCGAGGCAGGACGTTTCGATCTGGTCGTTAAAAGTTAAAATGGTGTATGGCAAAACGATTGTTACACATAGTTGCTTAAATGAATGCTTACCGATCACAAATGCGATCGGTTACGGGACACCTCCCTGTTGAATTGGTATACTGGAGAAGGTTGCGGATCATATCCGCATAATAGGTATGCCAAATACAGAGACAACGATAGGAGCTGCTTATGTCTGAACAGAGTATTATCTTTTTCGATATTGATGGCACATTGCTGGATTTTAACAAACAAATCCCCGCTTCCACGAAGCAGGCACTTGCTGATTTGCGTGCGCAAGGTCATGAGGTAGCGATCGCTACTGGACGCGCTCCGTTTATGTTTGACCACATTCGGAAGGAACTCGATATCGATACGTATGTGAGCTATAACGGGCAATACGTCGTACTGCGCGGTGAGGTCATCTACCGCAATCCGCTCCATGCCGATGCGTTGATCCCACTAACCGAGAAAGCGATCGAGAACGACAATCCGATCGTGTACATGGATGCCGACGATATGCGTGCTAATGTACCGGAAGAACATGAATACATTACGACGAGCATTAGCACATTACAGGTGGACAAATTCCCGACTTATGATCCTGCTTATTATGAGCAGCGTGAGATGTACCAATGTTTGCTGTTTTGTCTGGAAGGTGCCGAACAGCGCTATGCAGCGGAATTTAAAGATTTCGATTTTATCCGCTGGCATCCGATGTCGGTCGATGTACTGCCTGCCGGCGGTTCTAAAGCGCATGGCATCGCCAAAATTACCGCAAAGCTCGGTTTTGCACCGGAACGCCAGTATGCTTTTGGTGACGGGCTGAACGATGTAGAGATGTTAAAACAGATTCATCATAGTGTAGCGATGGGCAATGCCGAGCCAGAAGCGAAAGCGGTAGCGCGTTATGTGACCAAGCCGGTGAACGAGGACGGCATTTTGTACGGCTTGCAGATGGTGGGGTTGCTCGACTAAATCGATCAGCGCGGACAGAACGAAGATGGACGATCAATAAACAGACGGGCTACTAATCAAACAGGGCAGCGATCGAGTTAGTGAGCGATCGCTGTCCTGTTTGATGTGGGGATCGTTTGCAACTATGTAACCAGCTTACCTTTGAATAAAAGATGACTGCGCTGTTTATCTGAATCTCTTTATAAACAGGCTACTTTTTCCGATATGACGAATAGAGGCAGATACAATAAATACAAATAGGTGCTCTGCCATCATCACAAGACACACTACACAAAAGGGGAACATTTCATGTCGACACATCCACACATCCACGATGACCAACACGGAGCACTACCAACTTATCCTAGTACCAAACGACTTCGTTTGGTTAGCTGTGCAAGCTTTACCCGGTTGTTAGCTATAGTTGGTGTTATGTTGCTGCTCTGTACCGCATACGCCAGCTTCATCCCATCCGCCAATGCGGATGCCAAAAGCAATACATACACTGCTGTGTCTCTTTACGTAAATGGCGAATTGCAAATTATGCCACAACTTGCCCAATTGCTGAACGGCGATACATTGTATATTCCGGTCAAACAATTGGATCGCATTCCAGGTATCACCGTCAATTATGGCAGCCCGCTCCGTCTAACCGGCAGCCGCAGCCATGCCACCGTCAACAGTACGAACTCATTTGTATATGCTGGCACTACGTATGTCAAATACAAAACATTGCTCGCCATTAGCGAATTGGACGGAAGATACGCTGCCAGCGCGTCAACACTGTTCGTCTGGACGACAGACAAAGGCAAAGCCGCTTCCGCCAAAATTTTGGACAATATTAGTCAGCTTCCAGCTGGCGCAGGCACACTGATCGGACAAAAAATATATCCATTTCACGAATCCGGCTCTTATTGGGTGACCGATGTAACTTACGATCCGGACAGTACGATCTATTATGTAACCGCCCGCAATTCCGGTGCGCAGGAAATTCATCTGAACAGCAACTATGCTGCATTTGAGTTTGTGTTAGCCTCCGCTTTAAGTCAGTTTCAAGATCGACTACGTGGCAAAACGGTTTGGTACGATAATCGCACTATTCAAGTCGAGAAGATCAACCATCTGGACAAGCTCGTCTTTGTCGGCTTTAAAATTGAAGATGACAATACGATCCGCGCGATCGTACGCAAAACGAACGGCAATCTGTATGCGTTCGAACTGGAACCGCATTATGAAGTCGTCGATATGCTTAACGAGCGCCTGTTTACGACCAATCCACGTTCTGTATACAAATGGAGCAATAAAGTATGGGATGCGATTACCGCAAATGAAGTATTTGTAGGCATGACGCACGAACAGGTTATTTTATCATGGGGTGTACCGTCTGATTACAATACGTATCAATCGGCAAACCTGACATATGAGCAGTGGATTTATGCGCATAACTATTTGTATTTTTGGAACGGCAAGCTTAGTTCGGCACAAAGTTTTTAGTGATGCCTCGTTGTCATAGAAGCAAGAGCGAGCAAGGCGGCAATAAGTAAAGAAGTGCCTGCGTTTGCAGTCAGCGTGAGTATACGAAAAAGACATATACCGGTATAAAGGTATATGTCTTTTGGCGTTGTGCTTGTTGCTGTACTTTTGACTCCTGTTGTCTCACGTTTACTTTTGCTGTTCCGCTTGTACGTTTGTTTCCATGTGCTTTATTTATCCATCCCTTATACCTTGTCTACAACTCCTTACTTCGGCTCCACTCCCCAGGCAAGTTTGCCTTGCTCATACACCGTCATTTTGCTCCAATCCGTCAATGAAGTGCCACCATACGAATAATCATTATTTTCATCCCAATTGCTCCAGTCTGTCGCATGAATTCGGGCATGCACTTCACCGCTCTGACCGCCAGCCGGAATATAACCAGCAGCATCGCCAAATGAAAATTCCACGTAGCGATTTGCCGCTGCATTGCTGCCATTTACAGCCGCAGATGCCGTCGTCACATTCGTTCCGCCCACATTCGCCCAATCGATAAACGTCTGATCGCCAGCTTTGCCGTCATTGTTAAAATAATAACGCACCTTCAGATCGCTTAATTTGACCGCTGTACTGCCATTGTTTTTAATATTAAAAATAGGACGGATCGCATTGTCGGCAGCATTATTGTCTGCGCTGCGATATTGCAGTACGAGCGATCCGGTTGTTGGCGTAGATGGTGTCGTACCGCCTGTGCCCGGATCAGGAGTCGTACCGCCATTGCCTGAGTCTGGCGTTGTGCCGGAGTCCAAATTTGTGCTGCCGGCACGAGTCTGTTCACGCACAAATTTGCCGGAAGCAGACAAATTGTTGGCGCTCCAACCGCCGGTTGAGCTTGCGCCTGGCAGCAATGCTGCCGACGATTCCGTTTTATCCGACAGCGACCAGTTTACCCAGCTAACACCACGGCTATTTAGGAAATCAAGCCATGTTTTGGATTCGGACAAATAGGGCCCACCATTACCGGAAGCATCGCTAGTGCCCCATTCTGTAACAAAAATAGCCGCTTTTTTCCCGAGCGCATAATCAAGCCGATCGCGCAAATATTGACCATGTGTACCAGCATAGAAATGCAGCGCATACAGCGTATTTTTATCCGGTAGCTGATTGTCCGCCGCATCCTGAACATCTTGACTCCATGTGCCCGTGCCGACAATGATCGGGTTGTCCGGGTCTTTGGCGCGGATCGTTTGCGTCACTTCAAGCGCATACGGACGAATTTGTCCATTCCATGTCACATTACCATTCGGCTCATTAGCAATTTCATAGATCACATTCGGCAGATTGCCATACAGCCCCGCCATTTCGCTAAAAAAGCTTTTCGCCTGTGCTTTATACGTATTTGGATCATTGTCGTACAAAATATGCCAGTCGATAATAATATAGACGCCCAGCTCTTTAGCGGCTGCGACCGCTTCTTTAACTTTGTTTGCTAACGATGGATTCGAAATGTATCCGTTTTCAGCAGTGTACAGCGCAACCCGGAATACAGAGATGCCCCAGTCATCACGCAACCATTTCATCGTATCCCGGTTCACATAATTGCCGTACCACTGCACACCGTGCGAGCTAATCCCGCGCAACTGCACCGGTTTGCCATTCGCATCAACTAACTTACCGTTAGCGACCGACAATTGTCCATGCGCTGCGACCGGTGTCGTTGCCGCCGCTGCCGGTGCAGGCATTGCCGACATGCCTAGCGATAATGCTAGCACGGTTGCCGACGCACCGGCAGTCCACCTTTTCCATTGTTTGATCCACATCCTGAACACTCCTTTTCAGCTTGAATGGCTTGGTGCTTGTGAATTGTTGCTTGCGAATTGCAAATGATGATCGAACATTATTCTGTTACCAAAATAATTGCATATTATTCATATCCCTATCCATTGTTTGGCGAAGCATTGACTATACATCTATATTATAACCAAAATAATACACTTTTGTAATAAAATAAATATAATCATCCCAAACTTGTTAACTTCTCAACATAGACTGCAAACAACCGCAGACGATACAGCTACTTATCTGCGGTTGTTGCGTTTCCATAAATGAACAAGACTCACTGTAACAAATATAGCGAGCACTAGGAAAATCATTCCTAATCCTTGCAGCACTGAATAGACAATTCCCATCCTCGAAAAGCTCCTTTGCGATCAACATCCGGTCGCTGAACAGGCTTCCGCCTTAACGTCATCGCCCCGTCTGGATCATGCATTATTCACCCTATCATAGCATAGTTGATCCGCTGAACCGAGGCGTACTGCCCGTAGTTAGTAAGCACATATTTAGGTTGCTAAGCTTCTGCGCTACGATAAACAGGTGAACAAAGAGCCTGCAAGTTTATATGGAAAAAGATATTGTTTTGCCGCATCATGATCGCTCGCTTTCCGGTACATTGGCAATTAGCTCGCAACTTGGCAAATCATCATGCATACTAATATGTCCTATGGCGATACGATCATCGCGATCCCTCACCTAACTGCTGTTTACGAAATTGCCTATTTCGCCAACAAACCGAGTCTCCCTTTGGCACATTAATCCAAGGAAGACCCGATTCATCGATTACAACACAATATCAACCATACTCGTAGCTAATGATGCCCAGCCGACTTAAAGCCCACACCATCTAGCTACTGTACCTGTACCTGTACCTGTACCTGTACCTGTACCTGTACCTGTACCTGTACCTGTACCTGTACCTGTACCTGTACCTGTACCTGTACCTGTACCTGTACCTGTACCTGTACCTAAATTATTTTGCCATCAACTCCTGTATTTTACCAACTACTATATAGTACCAATTGCAACTTACGGCGCAATCCCCCATACCAGATTGCCATCCTGATACAGTGTTACTTTATTCCAGTCTGCATACGTTGTTTTGGTCGGATCGAATGAATAGTCATTGCTTTCATCCAATGGAGACCAGTCCGATTTTGCCATCCGCAGCTGAATTTCTCCGGTGCTCGCACCCGGTTGAAGTGTTCCGGCAGAAGCTGTAAAGCCAAGCTCTACATAGCCATTGCCAAATGTACGGGTAATGTTATCTTGACCGATCTGTGCCCAATCGATCCACGAACTCATCGCCTGTCCACCTTCCACGCTAAAATAATAGCGCAGCTTCAGCTTACTCAAATCGACCGCTGCTGTACCGTTATTTTTAATGTTAAAATAAGGCTTGATCTGTGCATCAGTAGCATTGATATCCGCAGCACGATACTGTACGACCAGATCAGATGTCGTTGGCGTTGGCGGCGGCAGCTCAACCGCTGTCGGCTTTGCGCTCACGGCAGCGGAATCACCGCTGTTGCCGGTAGCATTCGTTGCACTCACTTTGTAATAATAGGTCGTACCATTGACGACATTGTTATCCGTATACAGCGTTGTCGTCACATTGCTACCGATCGTTGTAAACGAACCGTTCGCATCTGTAGCACGCTTAACCGTATAACTGGTCGCACCCGTCACAGCCGTCCAGTTCAATTTCACCTGTGCATCACTAGCCGTTGCTTGCACATCTGTTGGCTTACTTGGAACGGAAGTGGTCGGCGGTGTTTCCGGAGTCGTTGTACCGCTTGTTGTCAGCACAGGGAATGAGTTGTTAACGAGCATTACGAATTGATCATGGAACCATGCACCAGAGATGGGCGCATTCGGCAACGCGCCTGTCAGTACGCCATCCGGTGTCGTATACGTCGGATCACACATCCGGTCAAAACCTTTGCCTTCATTGTTCGGGATTAGCGAGCTGGAACCATCGGATTCACCTGGAGGTTTTACCCATACATAAGCGTCCAGATGAGCGGCTGGCGCAGCGGTTGGCGGTGTACCGATACCGGCACCGCTCACATTACACCAGTTCCCACGGTGAGAACGACGATCTACACGTCCCGAATTTACGTATGAATTGATATCACTACCTGCAGCCATCGTCGGGCGATCCGGTCCGCCCCAGCCATTACGCCCCGTATCGATCAGCATACCGATACTGCTTGGGAAGCCTGCATTCACAAAGTCGGAATAGAGCACGCTCGTAAAATCCGCTTCATCAAAATACGGATTCCATTCGTAATATTTTGCCGACTTGATCGGCTGTCCGCCGACATTTAAATCCGGGTTCGGCAAATTCGGCTCATTGAGCGGTGTCGTATTGGCGGTATTGGTCACAAAACCGTCCACACTTGCCAGACCGGCGGTAGTGCCACCAACGACTGTTTTGTACAGGCTAACCGCAGCGGTACGGTTGTTATCCCAGCCCATCCAGCCCGAGTGACCGATGTCCAGATAGTTGTATGTGTTAGGAATAGCATGCAGCTTGTCCAGCGCATATTGGATACCAGACACATAGATGCCGCTCGAATTAGCTGCCGCACAGCGTGCATCGTTCAAGTTGGTCACCAGGTTAGGCAAACTGTCCGGCTCGATTACGTTGACGATACGGATGTCTTTATATTTCGGATTAGCAAATACCGCTGCAATCGCATCGATATATTCGGTTTTGTAACGCTGCAATGCCGCCTGCGTCAACGGCAATTCACCGTTAGATGCAAGTGCATGACAATCACGTCCAGGCAGATCATAAATGACGAACATGGCGGTAATCGGCGTATTGCCTTTCTTTTGTGCCAATGCTGTATCCAAATGCTGCTCCAAACTCAGTCGTCCCGCATTAGCTGTACCGCCAGCGAGCGCATCGATCCGATCGAGCCAGACGGCAGTTGGATAGGATTTGACGGTTGCCATTTTCGCCTTGAGCGTTGCATTTGTCACTTTGGCAATCGAGCCATCGACTTCTTTGGCATAATCCGGATTAATATATGCAGTAGCGCCGACAAACGGATTGTCCACATGCGATTCCGCATAAACCGGTGCAGCAGTCATAGCAGGCAGCAAACTTCCAGCCAATAACGATACAGCCATCGTATACTTAAATCCTTGCCAAAATCCTTTGTTCGACTTCAATCCATTCACCTTTCTTTCGTTTTAATTTTGTTAAAGTAAGCCGTTCGCTTCAAGTAAGCGTTTTCGATTCGTCTGACAGCTTACTGATTCCCCTTCTGAATCACCTCCTTATACCATCGATTATACGAAAGCAATATTTAGGTGTATATTTCAAAATATGGATTTTAATTTCCATTTTTAATTTCTGTCGTTTAAAATAGACATTTTTGTTATATGGAAAATTTTTCTATATATATTTTAATTTCCGGCTAATCGACTGGCTCGTGTAATTCATTTGCCAACAAACGATTCATAAACAAACACGCTCGGACATGCAAAAAGACCAAAAGTTTCCTTTTGGTCTGATTTAAGTTCTGCTTGTTTGGTTTATGTTTATTTTGTGCAAATTAGCAAATGCACATAACGAGAGCGCAATTGTCGCAAATGAATGATGGGCACACATCCAGATTAGCAGTATGTTTCTTCCTCATTTCACTACTTTAGCAAGTTGAAGCTCATCTAGCGAATATAACAATTCGGTTATAAAACATAACAATAACGATTACATATTCCATATTTTACTATATAATCAAAATCGAGTTAACTATTTTCATACCGCATTATTTAGTATATGCATATGAAAGGCGGTGTCCGTTGGCACTATACACCGTCTCAGCCTATCTAAACGAACTGCGAACTAACAGGAGCATATCCCTACTGCCGACTATACACTGCCAATCTTTAAGCCATGCCAAATCGCAATCTTAATCGAACAAGCGACAACGTAGGCGTACATGTTGGATATCATATTGTAATTGTGCAAACGAGACGATTGTGCCGCCACACCTACTTCATGCCCATTGCCTTATAACGAACTTTTGGTCGACACACCGATCGCCGCCTGCCTTTTCCCTGTCTCTCTATATATCCGAACCGCACCATAAAAGCAAAATCCCCAAAATAATACCATAAACAGCTTAAACCACCACGCATCATATTCCGCCCAAAATGCATTCACTATAGCGCCAAGCGCGACCGCTCCGATCGCTGCGGCAAAGGTAAACCGCTTTTTGATCGCGTCCGGTTCTACTTCCTTTTGCCGCTCATACAATTGGTAACATAGCAACTGTACCATTAATGCAACGCCAAACCATGCCATATGCGACATCATACCAAAAATCCGTCCTAATACGATCCAGACGACCAACACTTCAATCCAACGCATTAAACGCCCTTTACCGATAAAATATTTCATCCTATCCCTCCACCGCCCATCGGCGTTTATCGTCAGTTACCACTATTACGCTATCAACGCGTATCGGTTACACGATATCGAAGGGAATGATGTTGATTATAAGGGATGTTCAATATTTAGACGCAACTATGCAGCCATATGCGTCATTTGTTCTTATCCATAAAAGTAGAGTCTAGACGCTACCCGAGTTCATTTATAATCCCATATACTTCATACTTCATACTTCATACTTCATACTTCATACTTCATACTTCATACTTCATACTTCATACTTCATACTTCATACTTCATACTTCATACTTCATACCAACTATTCTCGTTCCGGCTCCACCGTAATGTCCAGCACCTGTTCCGCCAAATCAACATAATGTTGATCAAGCGTTACTTTCACACGTCCCTTACGGCGTTTCTCTCGCCATTGCTCCAACTGCTGCTCCGTCTCCAATCGCAGCTCGGCAAGTTCATCGGCACGGTCAAATATATATTTGCTCGTAATTAGCAATGTATAGATACCTTGCCCACCTGGCATAATTGCTGGTGTACGTTCGTGCCATTGCTCCACACTCAGTTTTACATACAACTGCTCCTGCCGCCGTTCATCCGGCTTTAGCTCGCTAATATCGCCGCGCCGCATAATTTGCCAGCCGGTAATACGCCCATAATATCGTATACCTGCTTGCTCTGTACCAAAACGCTTTTTCGACTGGTACATCGCCACATACTCAAGCTGGGTTACCACTTGCACATCGTTTAAATTACGCAGCGGCATATGATAAAAATGATGCGTAAGCGCCAACTCCACCTGCTCTGCTCCACGCACCGACCCGATCAACATATTACGCTGCTGCAACTGATCGGCATAATATTCCGCCGTACGCTGCGGCACTGTTGCACGTTGATACGCCTTTTCCGGGCTATCTGCGATCAATTCATCTAGAAACTCCTCCACCAGTGCAGTCGCATGGGGCAAAAACGGCAATGCACCGACATTAATCCGCCGAATACTTTGGTAAAAATGATGCTGCCGATACCGCTCCTCATCCCCATACGGAAACAACACATACGCTCCATACATCGTACGCTCGTAACGCTCCTGTCCATCCTCGACTTGCTCCGCACGATGCACCATCGCATCCCGGTAGCGATGCATCGTATTAATATCGTCTTCTTGCGGACCGGGCGCTTTATACATCGCCTCATACGCCGACCCTTGCTCCGCCACATGCAACCGGTATTTGGCATCAAAAATAAAATTGTACGTTTTCTCTCGCCCTGCATCCAACTTACGCAGCGCCAACACATTGTCCGGTCGCTGTGCAAGTGTAGGCGCAGACCCGCGATCCGGCGCACTGTTATAATAAAGCACAAACATTTCACCTGTCCGTGGGTGACGATACTCCATCCGCGACCGCCGCCCCCGATCCAATGTCACAAATAAACCCGCATGATTAAGCCGAATTACATTTTGCCGCACGAGCGAATACTTACGCGCCATCAGTTCGTTCAACTTAAGGAAACACCAGTATTCATACAGCTCTGAAATTTCCTTCATCGATAGCCGCAGCACATCGCTCTGAATCGATAACCCTTTCAGCAAAGTAAGATAGTAACGATACATCTCCCGATACCCCGGCGCCATCTGCATCACGAGACTAATGCTCATACTGCGCATCGGCGTCAGCTCCCGCAACCATTCCGCCCCCAGCATCCGCTCCAACCGCCGAATCATCTGCCCCACCGCCAAACTAAACTGCTCATCATAGCTACGACTGCGATAATTCGCCGGACGACTCAGCTGTTCATACTGCTCCCGCAACTGTTCCAACCGCACAAGAATACGCTCCAACATCCAACGTAAAAAACGATTTTCCGCTGTATCGTAGGAGAGCCGTTTGACCGTATCAAGCAGACGGGTTGGGCGGTAGGTTTCGCCAGCGATGGGGATGGTGCCGGGTGGAAATAATTGTCCGTCTCGGTGTTGGTGTGCATCAACATGATCTAAATGCGTATGCGATATAGACAACCGTTGTGTTGAACGAGCATCAAGCGCTTGCTGGTCAGAAACCCTATTCGCGTGATTGCGACTCGACTTCCCGCCAGACCGAGCATTTGTATGACCTCGATGCGATTCCCTGCCAGACCGATCATTTGCATGCCCTTGATTCGACTCTCTACCAGACCAATCATCTGCATAACCTTGATTCGACTCTCTGCCAGACCGATCATTTGCATGCCCTTGATTCGACTCTCTACCAGACCGATCATCTGCATAACCTTGATTCGACTCTCTGCCAGACCGATCATTTGCATGCCCTTGATTCAACTCTCTACCAGACCGATCATCTGCATAACCTTGATTCGACTCTCTGCCAAACTCAGCACTTGGATGAACTCGATTTGATCCTCGGCTAGATTCAACACTCGAATGACCTCGACTCAAATTTTTGCCAAACCGAGCACTCGGCTGTAACCCATGCGCTTGCCAATTCCCTCCACGCTCCCGATACAATTTCTGCAAATATTGCGGATGCTGCGCCAAATACTGACTATTTTTCCGCGCTGGTCTCCTCGCTTGCCCTGCCTTGCGCACTTCCGTATGCCGCTCCATCCGATGATGCGGCTGCACTGCAATCCGCTCCATCGCCCGCTCCATATGATCAAACAAATACGCAATAATCGAGAAAAATTCCGTCAAACTCTGCTGCTCTGTCTCGCGCAACGCAGCCGATTGATACGTCCGCTTCAAAAAATCAAAGCTCAAATTGTAAATTTGCCCGTTCACTTCCCGCAATAAACGCACATAATCTTCACGATAGTCTAGCTTGGATGGAAAAACTTCCAATTCAATCGCCAACAACCGCTGCCCACCCGAACGAAGTTCCAATTCGCTAAAACCAACCTCATTACGGAAATTAAGCAACCCGGACAAAATACGCGTCCCTTTCCATGTCACCGCTTCACGCAAATTCCGATTCACATGATAAAATCGAATCGGCATCTCCACATCATCTTGGCGTTCATATATCCACTCATACGTCTGCTGCTCATAAAAGCACGGCAGCACAGCCGTCTGCCGATCCCATTCCACCAACTCACCCGCCACCGGCGAAAAGATACACACCGACTGCACCGTCACTTCAGGTGTGAGTGAGACACATTTTAAATGCGCCTCCACCCATTCCCCCTGCTGCCGATGCAGCTCCAACGCTTCAACCGTCGGATGATACGGCTTGCCTTCGATATAAATTTCACCAATATTCGTCGTAATTTGCAATAAACGCACCGTCTGCTCCGGGTTCATCTGCTCACCTCCAATCTGTTCACATTTGCGCAAATAAATGGGACAGACGCGTTTTCGTTTGTATAAAACAGAAGTATCTGTGTATTGAGCCATACAACCTCGATCTGATATATTGATGCTTTCATCAATATATTTCACACGTTCAACCGCTACCTCGCAATTTTTTTCCATGCTAATTTTGGCGCTGAACATCTTCATTCTGAGGCGATTCCGATAGGTTTGGCGCTTACCTCTCCACCCAGAGGTGATTTCGTTAGGTTTGGCGCTTACCTTCCCGCTCAGAGGTAATTCGTTAGGTTTGGCGCTTTACACCTCCACTCAGAGGCGATTTCGATTGGATATAGGTTGAGTATAGCGCTAAACGAATTTTACTGCTCCATATGCCATCATTTCGTTCCTGTTGCAATACAGATTCATATGACTCGCATTATACACAGGATATATTACAAGCTCTTTTATTCAACTCACCACTACATCACGACACCCAATACGACGTGAACCCATCCTCATCCAACCGCCGAATCATATACGCGAGCTTGCGCGCACTTTCAGGGTAATAAGCATCTGGTGCCAACTGCCCATTCTCCCACTGACTCCAAAAATCATCATCATCCTCAAGCGGCGAAGGCACCCGCACATTCCCTTTCAAACAAAGCTCCAACAAACGTACAAGCGCACGTCGTACCGCCGATTGACTGCCCTGAATACGCGGCAAAATCTTTTGCAGCAACTGCAAATCAAATGCCTCATCTTCATCCATCAGACCAAACCGCTGATTATAAATTAAATAAAAACAAATCGTATCCCGAATCCGATACCCTACATGTGCATGAATACTTTCCAAAATACGGTTAACTTGCACAAGCCGCTCTGTCGTGCGAATGATTAGCTCCTCATGTTCTTCCATCGCATCAACCAACTGCAAATAATCACTGCGCAAAAAAGGCTGCTCCATCGGCACCATTTCAGCAACAGCCACATGGTCCCCCTTACGCGGCAACTGCATCAGATCAATCGTATGAAACTCAATCGTATTCGCCCGATCTAGCACACGTTTGCTAAACGGATACGTCGTTTCATCCATATTCACCGTACCTACAATGTACACATTGTCCGGTATGCCCAGTTGTCCATACATCATCCGATCTTCTTCCAACTGCAACATGCCCGCCGCGATGAGCGGATCAGTCACGATGCGCCGCTCCATTTTGCGACCGCTAGCCTGTCCTGTGGTAGGATTACTTGTAGGACTAGCAGCATAATCTCCCCTAACTTTATTCCGTTCATCTTCACCACCATTATGAACCGGAGCATCATTATCCCTATACTCGCTAGCGTCAGCCCGACTTTTCATATTCCCACGAGCACGAACCAAACGTTCCCCGACATCACGTTTTTCCAAATGAGAACCGGAACGAGCGCCACTATTGCTCATATGCTCAGCACCATGCTGTTCAACAGCATACTGCTCCACACCGTTCGTAGCATCACGTTTTCCATTATTTCGATTTTCCTTATTATTTCCATCCTCCATATTCTCATCGTCCTGGTTCACATAACGCTGCTCATCGCGCTCACGTTCATCATCGTAAACATCAGCAGCATTCGCATCATTATGGAACTGCTCCTGCGCTAAATCACGCTGTTGCCCTTGTACACGTCCCGATTCCTGATTCGCCATAGGCACATGCTCCTGATCCTGCTGACGCTTCGGCTCATACCCCGCCATGCGCGTATATTCCTGTTCTTGCTGACGCTTCGACTCCTGTCCCTCCATACGCGCATATTCCTGTTCTTGCTGACGTTTCGATTCCTGCCCTGCCATATGCATATAGCCCTGATCCTGTCGGCGCTTCGGTTCCTGTCCCGTCATATGCATATCACCTTGCTCTTGCCGACGCTCCGACTGCTGTTCCACCATATGCATATCATCCTGCTCTTGCTGACGCTTCGGCTGCTGTTCCATCATATGCACATATTCCTGATCTTGCTGACGCTTCGGCTGCTGTTCCATCATATGCACATATTCCTGTTCCTGCCGATACTCCGACTCCTGTCCTGCCGTATACACGTACTCTTGCCGACGCTCTGGCGAAGAATACGGATGTTCCATTTCTTCCCGCCATTTTTGCGTTTCCAACAAACTCATCATATCGCTAAAATAATGCTCCACCCGTGCCAAATTCATCTCATCGAGACAGACAAAATAAGGCTTTTTCCGATTTTCCAGCCGCGATGCCTCCCGAATGACAAGCGTCAACGGCCCAGGCTGAAACATCCCCGACAGATCACGATAACCGATCAATTCCGCTGGATCACTCCAATCCGGTCGCACTGGAATCAACGTAAATTGCCCATTGTCCGCCGTCGCTCCAATCGCTTCCGCAAACAGCCGCACAAGCCGCGTTTTACCTGTCCCCGAAATGCCCGCCAAAATAACAAAAGGCCGCGTTTTCAGCGACAAATAGAAGTTATGCGCAAGCTGCTGCGGAAAATAAAAGCCGCTACTCGTTATATAGTCCCCAATCCGCTCCAACACATCCGCCATATCCCGGTCACGCAAACGAGGAACATACACTTCCCCGCCATCATCTTCCTGCACCTGCTCAGCCCACATCGTATTTGGCGTAATCGCCGTACTTTCAATGTAAAACATATAACTGTCCATCGCATCCCACAGATCGGTGACCAATTGCTCATTGTCCGGCAACTGCGCCGTATCATAAGCAAAATAAGCAATCGTCGACGTCTGGTAATCGTCCCCAAGCCGCCCGTCCCCCAGATCAATCTCCTCATCCATCCGCATCCGCCCAGCTGGCAATTTCTCACGAATCGCCTGTGCCCGCTCCTGCAAATACGCCTGACTATCACTGCGCCCCAAATGGCTGCGCACCTCGCCCAGCCCTTGATTCAGCGTCAAATAGAGCCGCTTCATATCCGCCGAAAACAAATACGCCACATACACCCCACGCTGAATCGTATCCGTGAGCTGTGGATACATCACCGCAATCCACGGAATCGTCGCCCAATTACTCCCCCGCCCTACCGATCCCCGCACCTTAAAATGATTATGCACAAACGGCAACGACCGCAAATGCTCCGGTACGACCTTTCGCACATACTCTGCAAGCGGATGCCCGGTAAGCGGCTGCTGTTTAGCGGGAAGATAGTTGCGGATGATGTTGAGCAAGTCTTCCCGCAGGGAGAAGTCCGATTGCGGTGGTGCGTAGTAAACGTCCAGTTCGTCCAAGGTGAAGTGGTACAGTTCGTCTAATACGGCTGGGTTGAGTTGGTTGTAAATATCTGGTTTGAAGCCGATGGTGTAGCCGGAGCTGGGGTAGTCGAGAATACTCATCAGCGATTCAATCGTCGAATCTACAATGTACTGCACCCGACTCACTACAACATCCGCCCAACGAAATGCAATCCGCGAAGGCGGCGCATCGACAGGTAGGCTACGAGCTTCGCGCTTTTGGAAGTAATCAAGGAAGCGCTCTTTTATGCGTGTCATGGATACTTCACGCTCACGGCTGGCTCGCATCTCATCAATAAGAACGAGGACGAACACCATTTTGTATGATTTTTGACGATGTAAAAATATATTTTGGAGTTCTATTGGTAAAGTCATCGATATTCTCCTTTGAAATTAAAGAAATATGAAAAGCATGCTAATTTAAAGTTTATACATATCAAAATCAATTAAAACCATCAATATTTTAATGTTCAAACAAAATAATACAATTCGCGATTCCCATTTTCAGTAAAAGAAGATACAATAAAGTAAGTTAACAACAACTTTCGAACTATAAGTCAGGTTCTTTAGACTTACATACATTTCCTACTATAACTCCCTTATAAATATGACTCTATTTTAATTAACTATAGCTCATTTCAAGCGATGGAGGATTAATCATGACTGATACTGTATCAGAACATTTTATTGATATACTGAAACGATGTAAACAATCGTCAAAAGAAGCAGTGGAAAATCTAGAAAGCTTTAGCGCATTTAAAACATACATGCATATTGAACGCCCGGTAGAACTTGAATTAGAACATTATATTAAAGAGACATACACCGCTTTAAATGCTCGTCTAATATTGGTTTGTGGTGGTGTCGGAGATGGCAAATCTCATATTCTATCTTATCTAAAAAACAAATATGAATTTTTAAATGATGATACTCTTTTTTATTTGCACAATGATGCTACTGAAAGCTTCTCTCCATACAAAACATCAATTGAGACACTTGCTTCTGTACTGCAAAGTTTTTCAGACGAAGGATTACAACAAAATAATACTCGAAATATCATTTTAGCCATCAACTTAGGTGCTTTAAACAATTTTATCGATTCCGAATATGGAGAATCTTTTAAAAGACTTCGTATTTATGTAGAGCAGAAAAAAATTCTAGAATCCGTCATTACCAATGAATCCAGTGCAGATGATCATATTTTCCAATACGTGAATTTTAGTGATTATCACATGTATCAATTAACAGATCAAGGTCCTAAATCCAGCTATATCGAAGGCATTCTCAATAAGATCACCCAAAAAACAGAAGATAATCCTTTCTATCAAGCCTACTTAAGAGATGTAGCAGAAGACAAAGAATTAGCTGCCAAAAATCCTGTTTTCCAAAACTATGAATTATTGCAGCAACACGTTGTACAACAACGAATCATTGATTTACTTATCCAAGCTATGGTAAAAGAAAAACTGCTCATATCAACACGAGCATTATTGGATTTTATTTATAATATATTGGTTCCTTCCAATATGGAAAATGCAACTCATCAGCAAATACAAAACATGATACGTACACAAGATTTCGAATCTTATACTAAGTCTCTACTAGCATTTCAATTATTCGAAAAAGTAGATGCTTCTGCAATCCATCAAGCGATTGATCGAATCAATCCGACAAGAATAAGAACAGAAGCTCTAGATCAACATCTTATTGATTTTAAGTCGAGAAAAGATGGCGCCTATCTTTTTGCTCAATATATCGATATCAATCATTTATCCTATTTTGCTAGGGGGCTTATTCCAAATTCTCCTTGGCGTAATCCAGAAGATAAAAACTCAAATTTTAAAAGAACACTTACCAAGCTGTTCGTCTATCTTTATTATCTGATTCCGAAAGCTACTCATCATTCTTTCCGAGATCGAGTGTACGAAGAATTTATGCACAATCTATTTTATTGGAACAAAAAAGAACTCAATAAACTTGCAAAATTGTATCGCGAAGATGTTCGTGAAGCTCTATATAAGTGGAATGGTGAAGGTAATTCAGAACTTATTTATGTACAAATTGGGCAACCTCAAACGCAATACTATGCGCTGCAAAAGCTGGAAATCGAACCTTATGTTTTACCTATTACTCCTATAGCAGAAAACGAATTATATAAGTTTTTGACTATGATGACGATCCAATTCAAAGTTCGAAATGTTAACTATACAGATGAGAACGCTATTCCAGCGATCGATATTGATTTTTCACTATATTCCCTGCTAATTCAAATCAAAAACGGCTATCGTCCAAACAAGAAAGATAAATTCCAATTCATTAAATTTGTGGAATTTATCGATAAACTCAGCAGCACTGGTAACCAAAGCGAAGAAATTGTGTTTGAAAGCAAACAATTCGGCAAATCAACCCGATACCGCTTGAAATATGATACTACATTCAATCAATACTCATTTATGGAGACGTGAAACTATGAGTTATAAATTAAGCTTAGATGCAATTCGGGATAAATTTAAATTCACTTCATCAATCCGCCATAATCCCAAAACTGAGCTAGAACTCCTTCCATACAATACTAAATTTAAAGATAACCAGTATGATTTTAGAGAAGTTACTGGTGAATTTATTCGTTTGATTGGGCAAAAGCAATTGAACGAAAAGGAAACAGTTAATACGGATGAGCTTATTAACAACGTGTTGGATGCTATTGAGTTTGAAAAGCCACCTCAACGTAGCGAATTCAAACAAATGTTAAAAACGTTATTTGTCGACGAAAACAACCAATTGTATCTTTTTCATCCACAAACACTGTACTACATCAATACGGTGGAAAACGAAAACAAAAAACTGGCTACATTTTTGTTTAATGTACTTTGGATGAATGAAGAACCGTGGAGTATGGATAATGATGTCACTCATTCCGATTTGATGAGTGCGTTGCTATTCAAGTCTTTACCACAATTAAGTACTTCTACTAAAAGGCCCAAGAACTATAGCAATATTATTCCAACAATATCCGATTTATTTATTAAAGATTTCAAATGGCTAGCTACTAAAAGCGATTTATTTACAAACCAAATCGAAAAAATCATATCTTATTATTACTTTTTATACGTTAGTCAGTTTGCACGCCGAAATGAAATATTATTTAAACCGATTGAACAAGAAATCCAACCTGTATATTTCACCTTTGAAGGTGAAGAACGGCTTTCCAAAACAAGAGTCAGTTACGAGTTTGGATGGAAAAGTATAGAACGGGCGATTAACCAAACATTTGCCCATGTTAATTTTCTAAAAATGATCAACTTCACCGAATCGACTTCAAGTGATTCTAAAAACAACGATTTATTATCGTATCAACAAATTGCAAATCAAGTTGAAAGCATGTCAACAGAAGAACAATTGGAATTGGAACAACAAGTTGAGCAGCTAATTGAAGAATACAAAGAAAATCTTTCTGGTGATATTAAATGGGAGTTGCTTGGCACATTTCACGCGTCTTCAAATATACCGGTTCTCAAAAAATTGGATTCCTTCTTCCATATAATTGATTACCAGTTTAATCAGAGTAGTCGTGCTAAACCATATAACGAGTTTAAACAATGGTTTGTACACTTTTGTCAAAAATCATTTTTAAAATCACGCGGCAGATCAGGCAAAATGCTGATTTTGGATACAGATTATTTGTTATTTTTAACTAAGCTTATGATTAAAGATGAACCAAAAATTCGGCTTAAAAATTTGTTCTCCGAATTTGAGACTAGAGGTATGATCTTTGATCGTGATACCCAGACTGCAATCGTAGATTACTTCGAAAAATTAAACTTGCTAGAGAAAAAAAGCGATAGTGGGGATGCTATATATGTCAAAGCATTTTTATAATTATCTGGCACAACAGATTGAGAAATTTTTCAATCGCATCAATGTGCAACCTGGAGAAAAGTATCATATTCAATTTGAGCGTGCTGAGCAAGTAGCTGCTTTAGTCGCCGAAGTGAAAACCCTGTCTGACATTGAACCATTCTCCATGATGACAGAGGATGGATTTTTTCAATCGATTTCATTGGTCGATGAATCAGCACAAGTGCTCATTGCCTCCACAATAGACGATATTACACCTGATTTTTTGACTACATTGCGCAACAAAGTAGGGACAAAGGAAGACCCTTTTCAAGATAAAGCGATGCTCTTGATCCATAATTCAAACTTGGATAGCTTAGTTCAAGGTATGACTTCGTTTACAAAAGAAGGTATGCCCTTCCACATCGATGAAATTGAGAGCAACTTACATCAATCAATGGAAAACTCTGTTCTTTCTAAAGAACAAAAGCAGATTTTAGAGTTCAGTATGTCTTCGAATAAAGCGCAGCAAGGGCTACACGAACAAGTCACTTTATTTGACTATGAAAAAATCTTAACTGTCTTAAACAACCAAAATTTAGCTCCTTCAGATTATAAAGATTTAGGTTTATTTTATGATTCTGAATTGTTTAATACAGCGATGACGAATAAACAAATTACAGAGCGTTTAAAGCATAACCAATCTTTATTTAATGATGTTGAAATGGCTCATCAATATGGCCCCGTTGATATCAGTTTGGAACGACATTTTGATGATACAGGTGCAAAATTACTTGCTGCTTCAGATTGGCAAGATACAGATTTTAGCACGGTACGTCGCTCCAACGAAAAGAAACTGGAAGGAAAAGGGCTAGAGTATGTAGAACCAACCAAAAAAGCTACATTGGAAGGATTATTGTACTGGGAACGCCCCGACGGCGAAACGAAAAGTAAACAACGTAAACGAAATCTTATCGTGTTTAACCCAGAAAGACAAAACAAGATTACTATCGAGCTTCCTTTTAATGATTTTATAAAAAATGAATTTATTACTAAAAATGAAATCAAACATAAAATGGTAGCTGAACCTGCTGGGAAAAAGTTGCGAATTCAGTTAACCTATGAGCCTGGTCAAACATGCTTTTATGGAGTCAAATATAAAACCGATGTATCTCCAGCTTATGAATTTAAAATTGTAGTACTTGAATCATCGGAAAAGCTTATTCAAGCTGTTCAAACTTCCTACACACTCACTTTGTCAAAAAACAAAAGTTCACATATTTTAATCAATTCGGATGATGAACAGTGGATATTCAATAAAGGTGCTGAAGAAGTTGTACAAGCAGCCCTGCAAGTTGATCGATCAGATAATATATTTGAAATCAATGATTCTGAAGAACTGGCTATCAGTAAGAACGAGGAAAACACAGGGGAAGAAGATTTGATTCCATTTGTCGTCAAACTTCCTTATATCGAAATCCCCTTTGCTATTCAAGATGTAATCGAACGACCAGTCCCGATTGGCGGGTTTACAGTATGGAAGTTAAAACGTGAGAAACAAGACCATTTTATATACCGTATCGATAATGACAAGATGAAAATTATTCAAGGTACCCGTGAAACGTATGCTCAAGGAGAATTCAAACGAAATCTAGAACGGGAATTAAAATTAATTGAGGGTAATCAACTTTATTTTATAGAAGAAGCCGGAGAACTCGCTCCCGAGTCGATTGCGATAAAAGATCATTTGCGTGAGGCGTATTTCGACTTGCTTCGTTATTTTAGAACAAATCAACTTTTACCAAGCTTAGCTTATTTCGATGAAGAATATACAGCGTTAGCTCAAAATTATGTCGATGCATATTGGAAAGAACTAGAGCAACTAAGCAACGGTCAATCTCTTGATCAAACGCAACGCGATCTTGTATTAATTGGTACAATTCGAAAAGGTCTTCAAGAACCAGAGTGGCTATATACACCTCTACATCCACTCAACCTAGCTTATCAACTGCAACTTAATGAGTTGATTGGTTCGGAACCTATAAATGATGAACTTCTTCGTTCATTACGTTCGACCAATCTTTTGCCTTATGTGTCTTTTAACAACTCGAAACTATATAAAGCCATCGAGCAAAATGACTCCTTTGAATGGACAACTTATATTGATCAAAGTTTGCCACGCTTTGAAACTTCTAAATTTTTTGTAAGTAAGTTAGTACAGGAGAAAATCGAAGAATTTACAGAGCATTTTTCATATTTATTTGATCTTGATTACAGAGCACCTTTGAAAATCAATACGATGAACATGGGCGATTGTCAAGAGATTCTGCAAGGTTTATTCGAATACTACAAGCGACAGTTGCGTAGAAATGTTGAAAAGACAAATCTTCTACCTATCGAACTTCATATATATGCAGAAAAAGGAATTAATAATGTGTTTGAAGAAATGTCTCAATATTCCCATGCCGAAGAAATCGCCAAAAACTTTAATCTCAAATTAGAGTTAGAAGGCTATCATCCTGAAGAATTACTTAATATTTTCCGTGATCAAGTTAAGTTTTATTCTCAAGATATCCATTCCAATCAATACGAATACAGTCATATCACATTTTATCAAATGAATAAAATCGAGCAGATCGCTACAAGTAATGCAACAGAGATTATTACGGGTATGTCTTTGTTTGGTTTAGTATCTGGCGTTCCATCTGTTTTTATTAATGAAGACTACAAAACCGGATTTGGTACAAAATACGGTCAACAATCTGATCACACCTTATCCAAAATGATACCTAAGTTAAACTCACTTTTGCGTGTTGCACGCACTTTGGATAACTACCAGGAAGATATTAATATTGTGACGGCGATCTCCGCTACACATAAACAAAAACTGGATCTTGTATATGATTCTGCACATTGGGTCACCTTTATTGAACCTAAAGTCGATTTGAGTTTCTTCAAAAATAATGATCAGCAAAAAGAATTGCTCGTTATTCACTACAGTGATCAGTACACATCATCCAGTGGATTCGATGCCATTACGGTAACTAGACGATCTAATCAATACCAACGCTTAATAGACGAGTTTCTTCGTTCTCAGCAAATTGATGTTAAAGCTGATCTGCTGCCTCCAATCATTAATTTCTTTAATGCAATTAATGGTAATTGGCTACTTCGGCTATTGGCACAAAAAAATCAATTTCCTAGAGAAAAGATCAGTATTTTATCAGCAGTCAAATTGGCTTTAGCCGCTTTTGCTCATCGCGATATTATATGGGTTCCCATTTCTATGGAAGAAATTCTCCGTATATCTGGTGGTACAGGTTTACGTCAATCCGATGGATTATTCTCAGCCAAAAATTTAGGTAGATTCGGTTCATATAGTGATGATCTTTTGTTAATTGGAATTGAACAACAAAATGATCAAGTATATGTTCACTACTATCCAATCGAAGTAAAGATTGGAAATAATTCAAATGCAGTATATGAGAAAGCAATCAACCAAGTCAAAGAAACAAAAAAACTGTTGATAGATTTTTTAACTGACGAAGATGGTTTTACAGCGAAACTTTATCGCAATTTCTTCATTCAACTTGCGATCGCTAGCGCTGAAAAAATGAATCTGTATGACATTTGGCCTGAACAATATTGGGGAAACATTACCAATAGCCAACTTAGAGGCCGTTTACTCAATGATGACTATGCGATCGCAACACATCTACAGAGCTTTATTGGAGATGGAGCAGTCATATCATTCAAAAAAGATACGATATTTAATGAAATCGAATCTTCTGCTCAAGTGATGATCTTTAATTACCCAGAAAAGAGCGGCTACAATTTCATTATGAATAGTATCGAAGATATTAAAAATCATCTGCAAAGTGCGTATGGTGATATTTCTAAAGATCAATTGCTTTGCAATTTGTACTCAAACGATCTTTCAACTTCATCAATGGATCAAAGCGATGCTGAAATGTCTTCCAAAGAAATGATTATATCTGCTGCTACAGAAAATTCTCAACCACAGCAAGTAACTGATGAAGAAAGTTCTCAGAATACATTTAATGTAAAGCAGTCAAATCAAAAACCTTTGGAAGTTTTATTCGGTCATAATGTTCAAAATAATGAGGAGATCAAATGGTTTCCTACAACTACAGATAAAGTGATGCATACGAACACAGGGATTATCGGCACAATGGGCACAGGAAAAACCCAATTCACCAAATCGCTCATTACACAGTTATCCCGTAATAGCCAGGATAACGTCCATGGTACACCAATCGGTATTTTGATCTTTGACTATAAAGGGGACTATATCAAACCAGATTTCACCGAAATTACAGGTGCTAAAGTATACGACCTGTACCATCTTCCTTACAATCCGTTATCTTTATATGTCACACAGCCGATCAAACCATTATTGCCTGTTCATACGAGCAGTTCTCTTACAGACACAGTTGCCAAATCGTTTGGATTAGGGCAGGTACAATCGATCATTCTCAAAGGAACTATTATGGAGGCATATGCCAAAAAAGGGATTATCAAAAACGATGCTTCTACTTGGAACCAACCCGCCCCTACTTTAAGTGATGTATATGAACTGTTTGCCAGTAAAGAGGATACCAAGGTAGATAGCCTGTATGCTGCATTGCAAGACTTATATGAAACCGAAGTATTTGAGCCTGATGCAACCAAGACAATTCCTTTGTTTAACATGATCGATGGAATCACCGTTATTAATCTATCTGGCTTTAATGAAAGCATTCAAAATTTGGTTGTATCGATTACATTGGATGTATTTTATAACCAAATGCAGATGCAAGGACACAGTGCGATTGAAGGCACCTATCGCGAGATCACTAAAATGATTCTAGTTGATGAAGCGGATAACTTCTTGAGCAAAGATTTTACATCGATCAAGAAAATTTTAAAAGAAGGTCGCGAGTATGGCGTCGGTACGATCCTGTCTACACAGTTTATGAATCACTTTTCAACTTCGGACAATGACTATGCAAATTACATTCTCACTTGGATCGTGCATAATGTAGCTGAGATGTCGGCTAAAGAGATTCGAATGGTATTCAGCACGCAGAGTAAGGCTGAGGAAGAAAGTATTATGAATCGAATTAAGTCGTTACAGAAGCATTATAGTATTGTGAAGGCTGGCGCAGGACAGCCGATTTGGATGCGGGATAAGGCGTTTTGGGAGTTGTAATAAAAACTATTTTATATAAAAAAGGATGGTTATAATGGCTATTTTAAATAATGATAAACATTGTATTGGAGATCTTTTTAACAACAGAAATCCATTTGTAATTCCAAAACATCAAAGAGCGTATAGTTGGGAAGAAGAAGAAATTGAATCTTTTTGTGAAGACATCAAGGACGTCAAAGAAGAATACTTTTTTGGTGGTATTGTCAGTGTACATGAACATGCTAGTAATACTGCTGGAAGAATATATAGAGTCGTAGATGGACAACAAAGATTAGCAACCTTTACCATTCTTCTATCAATATTAAAAGAAACATTTGCTTCATTATCTGAAGAAGCTAAAAAAACAGGAAACAAAAGTATTGAAGATACAGCAAAAATTTTGGCCGATGATCTATATGAAAACTACCTTACTTATAGAAGTACTAAAGGTAATATTGGAAAAACCCCACCACCAAGAAAAAATAGACTCACACTTTCCAAGGTTGATGCTAATCACTTTGAACAATTATTAATAGGAAAAATGAATAGCCCTACGGCAGAATCTCACTATCGACTTAATCAAGCTAGAATAATGATTTCAAAAAAACTTATAGAACCTATACTGAATCATGCTACTCTAACTATTGAAGAAAAAGTTGAAGAATTGCAAAAATTAAAAGATAAGCTATTAGAAAATTCGGTAGTAATTCACATAACATGCGATGATTTAGACGAAGCATATCAGCTGTTCGAAGTTCTTAATGATCGTGGTAAAGAACTGGCAATAGGTGATTATCTTAGGTCTTCTACATTAGAGCAACTAGATAGCAATCCAATTTTGCAGGAAAAAGCTTCAGATGATTGGGATCAAATCTTATCTAAAAAAAATTCAGAAAAGTATATTAAAGCTTATTTAACATCTCATATAGCCGTCATAAAAAAAAGCAATGTGCATAGACAATTTCAAAAAACATTCTTTTTATCTTCCCTTAGTGACACACAAATTAAGAATAGAATATCTAATATAAAAGAGAGATTTGAAGTATATGAGTTATTGACAAAAGGAGATTATCCTTATATAGGGTCACAAGTGATTCAATGGGAACAAAAAAGATTATCTTTATTAGTAAATTATTTAGAACATAAGTTATGTATTCCATTTTTGATGACTATTTATGAATGTGCAACTGAACAAGAATTTAAAGAAGTAGTGTTATCATTGGAGAAATTTGTATTTCGTTATATAACTATTTCAGGATTACGAGCAAATAGATTATCAGATGTTTATAAAAAGCATATTTCGAGTATGCGTCGAGGAAATCCATTTGATATTTTAGACTTTAAACAAGAACTAAAAACTATTATTTCAACTCAATGTGCAGATCAATTCTTTGCAGAAAAATTACAAATTAGCCTTACCTACAAGAAGAATACAAAAACAATTAAAAAAATAAGATATTTTTTGACCACTTTAGAAGCTTATTATCCGTGGTTTCAAAACAAAAAAAATGTTTGCCCTACACCAATTATGAATTTACATTATGATCTTGATTTAACAGAAATAGAGCATGTATATCCTCAAAACCCTAAAAATCCTGATAAAACTCTTGAAAGATATAAAAATGAACTTGGAAATTTAGTTTTTTGGTCTCCAGGCGATAATAAAGCTGCTTCGAATAAAGATTTTAACTCTAAAAAAAGTAATTATTCAGGTTCAAATGTTTGCCTTACCAGAGATTTAATAAGCTATTCAGATTGGAATGAAACTAACCTTAAAAATAGACAGAATCTATATTGTGATATGGCGATACAAATTTTCAATATTTAAAAAATACAAGGCACAACTGATTGTGCCTTGTATTTTTTATCTAAGTTGCCCAAACAAATCCAATGCTTTTTCATCAGTGTTCGGTTCTAACGTTACTCTTATTGTTTGCCTGATTTCTTCCAATGGTTTATCTACTGCTTTTAGTACATGGCTAGGTTTGCTAGAGCTACAAGCCGAGCCAGAAGAAAGTGCGGCATAATTAGCTAGCTTTTTAATTAACAATTCATTATTAACTCCAATGAATTGTACACTAATTAATCCGGGAATCTTATCCTTATTATCACTATTAAACTTGATCTTCCCAGATAGATTAAACTCAAAAACACTAATCAAGTAACTTTCAAGCTCATTCAGCCGCTCTACATTCTTCTCAATATTCTTCCCAGCAATCTCAGCAGCCTTACCCAGTCCAACAATATTATGCACAGCCAAAGTACCACTACGATAGTTATTCTCCTGCCCACCACCATGCATCAACGGTGTCAAACGAGTATAAATCTCTTTCGACTGTTTACGAATAATCGCTGCACCAATACCTTTAGGCCCGCCAATCTTATGACCAGACATAGAAAGGAAGCGAATACCTTTCAACTTATTCAAATCAACGGGAACTTTACCAATCACTTGCGTCGCATCCGTATGAAAGAACTGCCCATTATCTTCAAATACTTCAGAAAGCTCTGCAATCGGATTAAGCGAACCAATCTCGTTATTTCCCCACATGATTGAAGTGAGAAGTGGCTGCATTTGTGCAGTCACTTCTTTTACTTGTTCTACTCTTACGCGTGCATATTGATCGACATCTAAAAAAGACACATCATAGCCGCGTTCCCCAAGAAAGTTAAACGTTTCAATAACAGATGGATGCTCAACTTTAGTCGTTAATAAGCGTTTATTAGTTCCTTCTTCACGTCCATAATAGTCTGCAATCCCTTTAATAATCATATTATTGCTTTCCGTAGCACCACTAGTAAAAACAACTTCATCTGGATCGCATCCTAACAAAGTAGCTACTTGTTCTCTTGCTTTAGCTACAGCTTTTTTCGCATTCTCAGCTAATGAATAAAATTTGCTCGATGGATTACCATATTCTTCTTGAAGATATGGCATCATCGCTTCTAATACTTCTGGATGAATTTTAGTTGTTGCGCTATTGTCTAAATACAACATCGCCATTCCCTACTTTCTTTAGAGTAACAAGGCACGAATAAAGCGTTCATAATTCCCTGCACCCTTATATTCTGAAGCGAGCAACCGAATCCCACGCTCCAAATGAGCGTTAAAATATCCAGGAAAATATTCCGTATCTGTTAATTCCTTGCCTGCTGCTTGTGTAATCAAAGCTTTAAATACATAATCGTACTCTCCAGTCACTGTATTACGATTAAGCACCAGCCCATCTGTAGACTCTTTAGTTATAGGCTCTACTGCTCCATCCAACACAGTATTTCGTAACGAAAGACTGACCGCATAACGAATCAAAATATTTGGTGTAATTCCTGTTGATCCATGCAATTGAGTCAAAATGTCTTTGGCATATTTAGAAGTTCGTAATGTAAAATTCATGATTGGTTGCTCTCCTCACTAATCGTAAAGTAGCGACCTTTCACAATTTCGGCGCTATGTGTGATTGGATTAAGTTCTAACGTATAACATTTGGCTGTAACATCTTTCAGCCAAGTAAATTGTTCCACGCCAACTTCAGAGTCAGTTGTAAACATTAACACTTGTTCACCGCATTTAGGGATAAAATATTGAATGAGCGCTCGTTTATGATCTTGATCGAGGCGCCCCATCAATGTATCAAAAACAAAGGGCAGCTTCCAACCAGACACCTTAAACATCGCCCAAATGACAGTCAACATCAGCATTTCTTTTTCGCCTGCTGAGAGGCGTTCTTTAGTAATATGCTGTTGTTGACGATTATATAGATGAAGCTCGAATGTTAGATGATCAATATGAATGCGATCAATATACTCTTTTTTACGGAAAAGAATGTTTACCATTTTCGTTGCTTCATTAGCTACATCATCTAATTTCTTACGCCATTGACGTTCTCTGAATCGTTGACTGACGACTAGCAGCTTTTCAGTCATCGCAAAAGAATTTTCCGCTTTATGATATTCACGGATTTTATCTGTTATTTTATTAGAAGATATAGTGTACAGACGAATATGATCATCAGCTTCTTGAATATCTTTGTTATACTGTTCAACTAGTAAACGCAATTGCTCGATGCGTTTTGTTTTCACTTCAATTTGTTCTAAAATTTCTTTGAATTCGCTAGATTGGTCATTAATTTCAATTGTTTTACGTAAACCTTGCGATTCGGAGAGCATCTGTGCATTTTGCTCAAACATTTGAATATATTGTTTTGCATCAATTTTTTGAATTTGATTAAACAGATTTTGAATTTCACTACGTTGTGCAAATGATGCGCGATGAATCAAATCAATATTTTCTGGCTGCATCATATTTAGAATACCTTGATGCAGAAAATCAATATTATAGGTTACATCTGTTTGATTTATCTTGTGTTGAAGTTGATGAATCAAATCGGTTAGCTTTTGTTTGTCTAACGCTAAAGCAACATATTCAAAAGATTCATTTTCCTTTTCTAGATTAAGCTGTTTGACTACTTTACCTAATAAATCTCTAGTAATATAAAAGGGTAATAAGGATGTTATAAATGAGCGGATTTGTTCGCTATTTGCTTTTCTTTTACTTTCAATTGCATTGATTTCTCCAAGCAATTTCTGTCTCTTATCACGTAATAAACCACCATGATTATCAAAATCCTGTTTATGCTGTTTTATCTCATCATTTAATTGTACTGCTTCTCTTTCGCTTAACTGGATCAGAGCTTGTTTTGCTTCAATTGATGTTTGCAGCTCGTTAATCTGCTTTATCAGTTTTTCTTGTTCTGCAATTTCTTTGGCAGCATCAGCATTCTTTTGAGCATATTGCATTCGGTAGGAATGCAAATCTTTTTCCAAATTCATAAATAAATCCAAATTAAATAAAATTTTCCCGGATTCATTTAAATACTCTGGAATTTTTTCATCGGATACGATTCTAGAAATGTCTTCCCCATCGAAAAGACAAAGTTCAAATAAACGAGGTGGCATTTCTTCACGCAAACGATTTTGAAAGTCAGACTGCTGGTTAGCCTTCAAATATTGACCGTTTTTTAAGACACTAAAGCTCTCTCTAATCTTTTCATTTTTAAAGCGCCATTCGCGCATCAAAACATAATGAACAGTTTCAAATTCTTCAGTAGCTGTATACTCAAGCTTAATTTGAAACTCATTATTATTACTTTCAATAGCAAAACGATTGAGTAAAGAATGAATTTTACGGAAATATGGCTCATTGTCATTAACAAACCCATAAGCTAAAGAACCAAATAATACAATTCGTAAAGATTCCAAAATGGTCGTTTTACCAGCACCATTTTTACCACCGATTAGAATAATGTTCTTTTCTGGTGTCGTATTAAAATCAAAATGATGCGGTCCATGATACGCTCCTATATTACGGAGTAATAACTTATTAATTTGCATGAAAAACTAATCCACCTTTAAAGATGCAAGAAGTCTTGCTTCAGAGTTTTGTCAAATGCCTGAAAGAGGCCACGCCTTACTTTAACACCGGAATAATCTTTTTCTACCGAAATCAACTGTTTAAGAACACTTAAATTAACGCCTTCTTCTTGGCAAAGTGTCTCCAAATCGGTCAATTGATCCTCTTTAAATACAGGACGGTCATTATGATTCCAATCATAAGTTTCGCCAGTTTCTTCTTCCACAATCAAAGGCAATCGATCTTCCCATTGCAAATCATCATGCCAATATTTACGAATAGCTTTTAATTCTTCAACTGTAATTAATTCTACGTTTGGATCATGTAATTCACGTATCTGCTTCTGAGTACGCAATAGTTGTCTTAGAATTTCTTCACGAGCTTTAAGAGTAAATGGCCCGACACCAAATCGTTTAAGAGAATCATCTTCGTCTCTAACTAATATATTCAAGTCTTCTACAGTAGCTAAATTAATGTTATTACCATCTAAATATTTTTTGATTTCGGACTTTAATATAACTACTTCTCCATATTCTGGCTCATCACTATGATATGGCAGTAAGTAGACTTCACCGTTCATACGTTGCTTTTGTCTTTTGGAATGGTCTTCACGGATTTGCACTAAGAAGTTTCTAAAATCGTATAATGGACGAAGCCAGTCTATCCCGTTATTAATAAATCCGCTTAATGCTTTATCTTCACTAACTACTGTACAAGTCCAACATCCAAAGCGGCTATTTCCGCATGAACCAGCACTCTCTTTAACCTCTTTATCTACAACTAATGGACATTCGCTATTGGAACTTTGATATAACTCCAGCAGTTCATTATTATCGTCACCCCAAGGAGATTCGTACTGAAGTAAAAATTCCCATACATCATCTACATCAAATGAACGAATAGGTGCAAATACAAACGCATTTCTCAGCGTAGAATGACGCATCAATGTTTTGCCTTCAATAGTATGAGATTGCATAACAGCAGCTCTTGTTGCACTCTCAGAGTCGCGTACACCTAATAGCATTACAACTTCTCCAAACTGATCTACCTTATCTAAAATAAAGCGATTAGCAGGCTCTATTTTCAAACGATCTGTGCACCATCTAAACTTCTGACGTGGTGTTGGATAACCTTTACCAATAATTGAAGCCCAGAAAGTCTGCTCTACTTTCGGGCGTACTTTTTGCGTTTCAAAAGGAAGTCCTAATTTCAGAGCTTTTTCTTGAATTCTTCCCAATGTTCTAGTGATTTTATCAATAATAAGTGGAGTTTCCACTAATGTATCGGAAGATATTACATACACTTTTTTATGCAATTTAGACGGCTCCAATTCGCTCAAAGCTTGGAAAACAAGCTGTACGACAGCCGTAGAATCTTTACCACCACTAAAGCCTACTACCCAAGGACGAGCATCGGATAAATACACTTCTTTGACCAGCTCTTTAGCTTCTGTAAATTTAGTACCTGTGCTGAATATATTAAGTTCCAAGAGAGGAACCCCCCTTTATTTTGTCTTCGATTTTCTGTTCCTGTTCTGTAAGAGGAAGTCCAATCTTTGCTTTAATTTTGTTGGATGTTAATTGTATAGTCTCGTTATTTTTGTTAATTCGACCTGTTTGTCCATAAGCTCGCCCTTCCCAATCTGCTCTGTTATCTCGCTGCCAATCAACCGTTTTGAGTTTATCAATATATTGATTCCATTCATCAGGATGATATAAATATAAATAATGGCCTATACTACCAATAGCTTCTAAAATAATACCATGAGCGACTACTGAAGTTGCTCGTAGCTCTCTTGGAGAAACTTTCTTTTGCAACACATCATTCCACTCCGGAATCGATTTACAAAGCGTTTCCCAAAATTGCATAATGAATAATTTTTCTTGTTCAGAAACAATTTCGCCTTTTTTCTTACCTATTAAGCGGCAATTTGTATTGAAAATATGATTTAATGCAAATAACTTAGGAGAGTTTTTAGAAAGATTCACTTTTTCGCGATCTACGTATCTTTCGAGCAAAGGAATTTTTATTAAAAGCTCCTTTGTAATAATAGATAACTGATCCCGATGATCATACAATATTCCGATCGATGAAGTAGTATTTACCGCATGTCTATTTAAATCTGAAAACATCTGCTGCGAGCGAGTAAGACCTAGATCATGAAAAAAGACTATCGATATCGTCTCGTCACCAAGGTCTGGCGATATTTTCAACGCTTCTTCAATCGCCGCTCTACGATGTTGGCCGTCATTGATTAGAAATTTCGAATCAAGAGATATGGTAAGATAACCAATATCTTTTAAATCCTCAGAATGTTCTTTGAAGACCATCTCGCCATCTACTGAAGCAGTTAGCGAAGAAAATATGTAGTCTTTCGGATTTTCTAGGATGTAATTCGTCATTTCTGGAATTCTGGCTTTATTCATTAAACGTTGGGCACGATGTTCTGCTGGAATTTCTTCCTCATCAAATAGAAATATTTTTGGGATTAAGCGCAAAGGACACATCACAGTATAAAACTCTCTACTAGCTTGAAGACCTCTAAGGGCAGGAAAAGTATAACTAAAGTTCATCAGCATCCTCCTTAATTACGTACGTAATTTTTGATTTTGCATTTTTCATTTTACATGAGTAGTAAATATTATTCAATGCATCTGGAAAAGTTTAAATCGTCTTTTAAAGGTTTATAACGAGAAAACAAAACAGAGCATCGATAAGCTCCGATACTCTGCTTGAGTAAATCCACATAGAAATATTTAAAATATAACTATAGTATAGCATGTTAAGCATTCTAAAAATGCACAAAAATCTAAACTTTATTCCGTACTTTTTACTATTAAGTTATTTTATGTTCATTTAGCTTATAATCACTACAGACACAATTATACCAGAAACAAATATATTAATTTTTTAATATAATTTGATATAACACTAAACTAAAGACAGCTAGACATAAACAAAAAGAATTTACTCCCCCCGCTGCCGCATCCCCTCAAACAACAACACCGTCGCCGCCATCGCTGCATTCAGCGACTCTGCCTGCCCCTGCATCGGAATCAACACATGCTCTCCAACCAACTCCGCCGTTTCCGCCGAAATTCCTTTCCCTTCATTCCCAATCACAATCCAACCCCCACTGCGAAAATCAAACTCATAACAAGACTTCTCCGCCTGTAGCGACGTACTCACTAGCCGTATCCCTTGCTCCTTCGCCGCAGGCAGCACATCTCTCAAATCCGCCTCCAACACCGGCACATGAAACAGCGAACCCATCGTCGAACGAATCGTCTTCGGATTGTACAAATCCGCACAGCCCTTCCCTAGCACAACCCCCTTCGCTCCTGACGCATCTGCACTGCGAATAATCGTCCCCACATTACCAGGGTCTTGCACACCGTCCAGCACCATCACCAGCGCGGATTGTTCCTTCAGCAAGCTGGACAGCAGTGCATTGCGCTTATGCACAATCGCAAATATGGGCTGCGGTGTACGTGTATCCGTACATTTTTCCAATATCGCCTGTGACACCGCTACATATTGTGCACCACCTGAATATGCCGCGATATCTTCCTTCAGCTCCGCCGGAATCCCTTTCTCCGTATCATATACGATATATTGAATATCCCAGTCACTACGCAGCGCTTCGCTCACGAGATGAATGCCTTCAATAATAAACTTATCCAGTTTGTCACGGTGCTTCTTGTCCAGTAGGCTTGCCCATTCTTTGACGCGGGCGTTTTGTGTCGATAATATTTCCATTAGTCCTCCATGTCCATTTCCAGTTTGATCAGATCATGTTTTTGCCCGACGATGACGACGATATCGTCGGCTTCTAGTCGTTCTTCCGGGGAAGGGGCGATGTTCATATGGTTGTTGCGCTTAATCGCCATCACATTACAGCGATAGCGGGCGCGGATGTTCAGTTCGATCAGATTGCGGCCGACCATTGAATCGGATGCTTTCATTTCGACGATGCTGTAATCGTCGGACAGTTCGATATAGTCGAGCACATTGGGCGACGTCAGATGGTGGGCAACACGAACCCCCATATCCCGCTCTGGGAAAATAACTTTATCTGCACCGATACGCTGTACGACTTTGGCATGCAGATCGTTTTGCGCTTTGACGAGTACGGTTGGAATTTCCATTTCTTTTAGGATCAATGTCGTCAGGATGCTTGATTGAATATCTTCGCCAATCGCGACGACTACAACGTCAAAATTACGCAAGCCGATCGCTCGCAGCGCTTCTTCGTCGGTCGAATCAGCGACTACCGCCTGGGTTACGATATGCGATACTTCCTGTACACGCTGCTCGTCCGAATCGATTGCCAGCACGTCAAAGCCCATTTCGCTCAGTGTACGGGCAATGCTAGAACCGAAGCGTCCAATCCCGATAATTGCGTACTGCTTTCTTGCCATAGTGTACCTCCATATATTGTGCCAAATAAAAACAGACTGTCCGGCAGGCAGTGATACCGTTGTAGGCTGCCGGACAATCTGCGATTATAGGTTAATTTCGGATCGTTATTGTTTACGGAGCAGTTTGCAGGAACTGGGCATCCGGATTTTTCTCCATTGCGGTACGCATCGCATACTCGTTTTCGAACAGGACAACAAAATTGCCTTTTTTGTCCTTCACCAATGTCGAGTTAATACGGAATTTGGATGGATCGAGGTTCTCCGCAACAACCCAGCGGGCAAATTGGAACGGCATACGCTGCAATTGCACATCGACGCCGTACTCATTTTTCATCCGGTATTCGAATACTTCGAATTGCAACTGACCGACAACGCCGAGAATCGTATCGTCAAAGCTGACGGTATTGAAAATTTGGATCGTACCTTCCTCGGTCAGTTGATCCAGTCCTTTTTGATATTGCTTGTATTTGAGCGCATTTTTCGCCGTAACTTTGGCAAAAATTTCTGGCGAGAATGTCGGCAACTCGTCGAATACGATGCTGCTGCCTTGGCTAAGCGAATCGCCAATCCGGAAAATACCTGGATCGAACAGACCGATAATATCGCCAGGATACGCATCCTCTACGATATCCCGATCCTGCGCTAAAAATTGCTGCGGCTGTGCCAGTTTGATATCTTTACCGACACGCACATGTTTCACGCTCATGCCACGCTCAAACTTACCGGAGACGATACGTAAAAAAGCGATCCGGTCGCGGTGAGCCGGGTTCATGTTCGCTTGAATTTTGAATACATAGCCGCTAAACTTCTCATTCGTTGGCTCGATTAGACCTTCCGTACTGCGGCGTGGCTCCGGTTTTGGTGCTAGCTCAAGGAAGTTCTCAAGGAACGTTTGCAGACCGAAGTTGTTGATCGCACTGCCGAAGAAAATTGGCGTCAATTCGCCGCGCAACACTTTTTCATAGTCAAATGGATCGCCAGCTACGTCCAGCAGTTCGATATCTTGGCTCAATTGCTCATACAGGAAATCACCTGCCATTTGTTTGATGAGCGGATCGCGGTAGTCTTCGACTTTGCGCACTTCGATCTTAGAGTGATCGTCGCCCTGAAATAGCTCCACTTGGCTTTTCATACGATCATAGACGCCACACAGCTCGCGTCCCATACCAATCGGCCAGTTCATCGGTACCGAACGGATACCGAGTACTTGCTCTAATTCTTCCATCAGGTCAAACGGGCTACGACCTTCGCGGTCAAGTTTATTAATAAAGGTGAAGATTGGAATACCGCGCTGTGCACATACTTTGAACAGCTTGATCGTTTGTGCCTCGACCCCTTTCGCAACGTCGATCAGCATGACCGCAGCGTCGGCAGCCGTCAGTGTACGATACGTATCTTCACTGAAATCTTGGTGACCCGGTGTATCCAAAATGTTAATTCGATGTCCGTTATAATCAAACTGCATTACAGACGACGTAACCGAGATACCACGCTGCTTCTCGATCTCCATCCAGTCACTTGTCGCGTGTTTGCTCGCTTTACGCGCTTTGACCGTACCGGCAAGACGAATCGCACCCCCGAACAAGAGCAACTTTTCCGTCAATGTTGTTTTCCCCGCATCCGGGTGAGAAATAATTGCAAACGTTCTGCGTTTGTCGACTTCACGTTGCAATTCTGTATCTATCGTTTTACTCATGATCATGTTCCCTTCATCGCTTAAATAGACTGTTATTATTGTAACATATCCACAACAAAAACACCCTTATGTATAGCAAACATAAGAGTGTTTTCCTGCATTCATCGATGATTCTATTGTACGTGAATGAACGCTGCTATGTCTATCGTTTACGTCAAATTAGCGGCTATTTGCCGTCCACACCACATCATCCTCGTCCTGTCCGTTAACCGGCCACCAGTGGAAACCATCTTGCTCCAGCAGCTTATGCGTTTCTTCAGGACCCCACGAGCCAGCCGGATACGTCTTCACATCTTGTGGATGCTGTTTCCAGGCATTGTCGATATGATCGATAAAGCTCCACGCCGCCGCCACTTCATCCCAACGGGTAAAGTACGTCGAATCGCCCTGTGCCGCATCTTCAAGCAGACGCTCGTACGCTTCCGGCGAGTTGATGCCGATCATACAGCTCTGGCAAAACTCCATCGCCAGCGGCTGAATTTCAGAATCCGAGCCTGGCTTTTTGGCATTGATTTTCACGTAAATGCCTTCCATCGGATTGACGCGAATAACGAGCAAATTCGGTTCCAGATGATGTTTTTGACCGAGATATACATTGGTCGGCATCCGTTTGAATTCAACGATAATTTCCGTCGTTTTGACCGGCAATCGTTTACCCGTACGGATATAAAATGGTACACCTGCCCAGCGGAAACTGTCCACAAATACACGCGCGGCAAAATACGTCTCGGTATCGGAGTTCGGATCAACTTTATCTTCTTCACGATAGCCTTTCAGTTCTTTGTCACGCGACTTGCCTGCCGTATACTGGGCACGTACAACATTTTTATCGACTTCTTCAGGCGTAACGTACGGACGCAGCGAACGCAGCACCTTTACTTTCTCATCATGGATATCTTCCGGCATCAGGCGGCTCGGCGGCTCCATCGCGATCATCGCCAACATTTGTAACATATGATTTTGACCCATATCGCGCAATGCACCGGAATGATCGTAATACCCGCCACGTTCTTCTACACCGACCGTTTCGCTCAGCGTAATTTGCACGTTAGCGATATGCTGGTTGTTCCAAAGCGGCTCAAAAAAGGCATTACCGAAGCGAATGACCTCGATATTTTGCACCATTTCTTTACCGAGATAATGGTCGATCCGGAAAATCTCATCCTCTTTAAACACTTCATTAATTTCCGCATTCAGCTTACGCGCCGAATCGAGATCATAACCAAATGGCTTCTCAATCACCAGTCGGTTCCAACCTTCTGCATCGAGCATGCCGCCAGCACGCAGATTGATCGACACACTGCCAAACAGCTCTGGCGCAAGCGCAAGGAAAAAGAGACGATTACCCGGAATACCGAACTTCTGCTCCAATGCTTCGGTCTGCTCGTTCAATTCGCGGAATCCGTCCACATTGTTAATATCGAGTGATTTATACTCAAAATGAGCGGCAAATGTATCCCAATCTTCATCAGGCTTCACTTTATACCGGCAAAACTCATCGATGGAATCGCGCACATTGACGCGAAATTGTTCATTCGTACGCGGACGGCGTGCTACACCGATTACCGCAAAATCTTCCGCCAGCTTGCCTTCACGATACAAACTATAAATGGCGGGAAACAGTTTCCGACTGGCGAGATCACCTGTCGCTCCGAAAATAAAAAACACCGCGCTGGGCGCCTGCGTTGTATCTAACATAGGATTATCTGTCATGGCTCCTCCACTTTCTATGTAAATTTTTGGTGTACAAAAATCACGTCTGTAGATATGATGCTCATGATGTAATGATCAGCTATACGCACCGTGTCAACACAAGCTCTGTTTTACCGATATTATGGTCGGCTATTGGATTCCAGCCTTACTAGCCCGCAAAATATGACGTCTTACGAGTTTTATTTTACACGTCCAATGGATGAAGTCGCTCATATTGATCCGGCAAACGTATTTTATCATATTTACCCTCGTTTCGACCATCTGACCACATATCAAATGTACTTATACGCGCTCAAACTCAAGCTAATAAACATCCCCTACCACTATTGCAGCATCTTTACTCGGCTAAACCGTTTTTATACGCATAAATTGCCGCCTGCGTACGATCTTCCACGCCCAGCTTGGCAAGCAGATTGGTCACATGAAATTTGACTGTTTTAATACCGATAATGAGTTCGTCCGCAATTTCCTGATTGGATTTGCCCTGTGCAAGCAGACGCAGCACATCCATCTCACGCTCGGTTAATTGCTCATGCAGCGCACGTTCTACCGGCTCGCGGAAACGGCTCATCATTTTGGATGCGACCTGTGATTCCAGCACCGATTGTCCGCGCACGGCTGCACGAATCGCATCGGCAATTTCGCTTGCCCGCGATGTTTTGAGTAAATAACTAAACGCCCCCGCTTCGATGACCGGATACATCTTTTCATCATCCAGATAGCTAGTCAACACGATCACTTTGCAATTTGGATTGATCTCTAGCACTTTGCGTGTCGCTTCGATCCCATCCATACCGTCCATTACAAGGTCCATCAGCACTACGTCTGGATGGTATTCAGTTGCGAGCCGAATACCGTCCGCGCCGTTGCTCGCTTCACCAACTACTTCAATACCGTCCTCTGTATCAAGCACAGCCGCCAAACCGATACGTACCATTTCATGATCATCTACTAACAGTACTTTGATCAGTTCACTATTATCCATCTTATTATGCCCACCTGCTTTCTTCTGTATTTAAGGTTACGATTGGCACTACGATCTCGATGCGTGTGCCTTTGCCTGGTGCGGTAATATATTGGATCGTGCCACCAACTTCGTTAATGCGCTCACGCATCGTCGATAATCCGTATGATGTTTGCTTTGTATCATCCAGTTCAAAACCTACGCCATCATCACGCAGCGTTACCCGTAACGCATCTCCACGTTGCACGATTCGAATTTCCATCCGGCTTGCTTTGGCATGACGAAGCGTATTGGATAATGCCTCCTGTACGATGCGGAACAGATGATTTTCCACCCCTTTGACGAGCCGAATTTCTTTATCCATTTCCAGCACGATATCCATTGGGATTTTTGCTTTTAATTCGTGGACAAGCTCGCTAATGCCCTCATACAACTGCTTCCCTTCCAAATAGACCGGGCGCAAATGCAATAATAACGCCCTCATCTCAGACTGCGCTACTGAAGACATTTCTTCAATTAACTGTACTTGACGCTTGGCACGATCCGGGTCTTTGTCAAACGTACGCCCAACCGCCGTCGCCGTCATCGAAATTGCAAACAGTTGCTGGGATACCGCATCATGCAATTCTCGCGCCAAGCGCTGACGCTCCTCGATAATGGCAGACACACGCGCTTGCTCGGCAAGCTGGGCATTATCGGTAGACAAACGTTGCAAACTCGTAATCTGATCGCCCCATTTTTTGCCAATTCGATCCATTTGCTCGCTTAATCTCGCCCATTCGTCACTTCCCCATGTTGGTGCTGTCTGCGACCAGTTGCCCTTTTCCCACATTAACAATGTTTCACGCAACTTATCGATCCGCATCTTTAGCCGCAATGCATGATACAGACCAAATAACGCCCCAACAACGAGCACCGGTATGAGCAGCGCGATCCCGGTACGAACCCATGCCTCCCACGATTCCTCAATAACGAGATGACCGGACGAATAGAGCGCATACACAATGACAACTAATAAAAGGACTGCCAGCAGCAATCCCTCACTCATACTGCGGACAATCAGGTCGGCAGTTTTCTGCTTTTTCACTCGTCCGTCCCTCCATTCCGTCATGATTCCCGTACAGTTAACGATTTACACATACATCCCTACCACTTAAGCGGACAACCGAATATTTAAATCCCCTGCCACATAAAATATAATCAGCTTCACCTGCTGCACACTGTTATGATAATTGGGCGACTTCCACTCGACTCGATTCCAAATGCCCTGGCGGCGCTGCACACTTGAACGTTCATCCGAATCAAAACCGATCTGACCGAACAGCACATGCGCTTCAATCTCCACCCCGTACTCCTCTGGAATCGTAAAGTCCAAATCACCAATAATGCCGTGAAAATACAGCACCGTTTCCGCTTCCTCCGCCATCGCAAGCGACAGATCATAATCGATATCCCCAATCACATGCCATGAGCTTGTGCTTTGCAACATCCACGGATCACGATTATGCTGTGATGTTCGCACAAAGCCTTGCTGGGTACGATGCTTGTGCCCGCGATGCGCTTTGTTCGCCCGAATGTAAAACCAGCCGAGCGAAATCATTACAATCCCAAACAGCAGCATAATATGATCAAGCAACAGCAAGCCAATCCCGCTTGCCAGAAAAATATACCCTTGCCGCATCGTGCCACGGCGCAAACCAAGCACACCAATCAGCAGCAAAACAAGTGCGACAATTGTAAAAAATCCTACAAACGGTTCCAGCAAAATAAGCAATCCGAGCCCAATCAACACAACCGCGAGCGCTTCCTTCTTTCTACTCATGTCACACCTCCTTTACCGCCGATTCTAACTATTATTGGAAAAGCCATACCGCATGCATGAGACACACGCTGTATGGCTTTAGCCTTCACTATGACGTGTACATACACGTCATAGCATATCATATTATAAGCTGACGCTGTACATTAATCATTAATGTGTCGATTCGTCAGCCCGTCTTGCGCTTGATTCAATCGTTTTGGGAGTGGAAGGGCCAGCCAGCTTGCTTTTCAACAAATTAAGCTGCTCATCGACTTTCAGCTGCTTTTCCGCTTGTTCTGCACTAATATACGGTGTGTTGTAGCCGGAACCGTTATACGGTACACGCAGCACATCGGCTTCGGCTTCCATTTGCATAATTTTTTCTTCCATCCGGCTAAAGCCAAGCGATGCGCCGCCACGGTTCAGTGAATCGACCGAGTTAATTTTGGACATTTGCTTTTTCGCTTTTGCCATTTGTGCACGGGATACAAGCTCATTACGCTTATTGCGCATTTTGTAAAACTCGTCTTTCATTTCATGCAACTGCTGCATCAGACCAGCAACTTGCTCTTTCGCTTGAGCATGCATATCGCCATATTCGGTATACTTTTGATCAAAATACAGCTTTTCTTCCAGCAAGCGACGAGCGACTTCTTCCTGACCGCTTTTCAGCGCTGCGGTTGCCTGGCTCTCACGCTGTACAGCCATACGGCCCGCTTCTTCCAGACGCTGCTTCATCCGGCGCTCATTAGCCATTTGTTTTGCCACCGTTACCTCAGCCTGGTGAATCTCAGCCTCCATATCGCGCAAATACTGGTTCAGCATTACAATCGGGTCTTCCACCTTATCCAGCATTTCATTTACCGATGCTTTAGTCATATCTTTCAGTCGTTTAAATACTCCCATGTTATTGTTCTCCCTTCTCATATTGAGCAATTTTTTGGCGAAGTGCTTCAACTTCCTTACGAAGTGCCTTCGTTTCGATATTTTCCATCATAGCGTCCAAATTCGCTGTTTTGCGATTGAGCGGCTCTGGCTGTTCATGAGGCGGACGATTTTTGCCAAAATCACGCGAGTTGCTTTTATGTGGCGCATCGTACATATTCGGCTCATAAGCATTTTGCGAAGTGCCCCAGTAACCGCCATACGTATCACGCGGCCCACCATAACGATCCTCTTTAAAACGCGGATCATATGCGCCAAATTCAGGCGGATGGTACATTGGCGGTTCCTTCGGCACGATGAAAATGGAGATCAAATAGATCAACACCGTCGTGCCACCTGTAAATGGAATCGATAAAATAAACAATATTCGCAGCAAGGTCGCATTAAATTGAAAATACTGCGCCAATCCGCCGGTCAGACCACTAATAATTTGGTCTTGTGCCGATCGGTATAACTTCGGCCGCATATTCAGCCCTCCCTCCGTTGCTGATCAAGTTTACGTCTGAGACGCTCCAGTTCAGCATCTAGAGCGATCGTTTTGGCTGGATCGGAACCGGTAGTGTAACTGTCTTCACCCTGGCGAATATCACGCATCGCTTTCGCTTCGATCTCCCAGTCTGAGATACGATCTTCCAAACGGTTAAAAGAAGGCATATTCGACATACCGTTACCAAAACGACGGTTCATCTGTTGTTGTAAACGTAACGTCTCCATACGTGCATGGTAATATTCACGTTTGCTGTATACGATCTGGTATTCCGACTTCAGTGTATTGAGTTGGTACTCGATTTCGTTAAGCGCTTCGCGATTTTTGTCCAGCAGCTCATTATATTGTGTCTCTTTTTCTTCATACATCACTTTTTCCTGCAATGCCATCCGAGCCAGTTCTTCTTCCTCTGCCTTCAAAGCAAGCAACGCCTGTTCTTCACGCTTTTGACGCATGGCAGAAGCTTTATCGATATGATGCTGCAATTGACGGGTATGCTGCGAAATATTGTGGTGAAGCTGCTCTGCTTGCGCAATTTCATGACGGGTATCAAGCAAAAACTGATCAATTAGCTTAACCGGGTCCTGACTTTGCTCCAGCTTTTCATTTAAAGTAGCTACGGTAATATCCCGTATACGTTTGAACATGTTCATGGATACATATTCCCTCCCTTACGATAGTACAAATTTGAAAGCATAGTAAGCTGTCTCAAGTGAAAATTGTGTTCGAACCTGCCTTAACCTATTCATACTTAAGCGATCGTTAGATGGACAAACCGTAAATGTATTTGATACAAGCTACTAGGTAAAGCAGTCGTCAGGCTTACGATATTAAACGTAGGAGATGAAAGCCGTTGTTAAAACGGCGATGCCGGTAATTGTGCAAATCGCTTTTCAAAACATCTATTTCCAACCCATTGCATACGTTTGCCTCTACCATTCATTTAATATTTTGACGCCTATTTTGAATCGGTAAAGATGAATCTACTATTCATTATCGTCATGAAATCCTTATTCTTCCAGACCTATTCAATATCCTGCCAACTTACGAGCATCATATTAAATTTTACGAAAGTGCGATCGCTTTGAAGCCTCAACGATGATGCCACAATCGCTTTATTAATAAGTACGATGACGATTTTTCAACATATAAAATCCGCCAGCTACTAACGCGATTCCAATCATCGGTCCGATCAAAAACGACAGTTTGGAGAAAATCACGAGTGTACCGATGACTGCCAAAATAGTTCCCAGCACTTTACGACCATTCTGAAGTGCATAATAACCGAGCACGATGAGCGCAAGTGGGAAAATCAGTCCAATCAAATGGCTCATCAGACTATGTAACATGGGAGAAAGCTTACCAAACACCATCAAAACCCCGATTACAATCAATCCGACAGCCGCTACGCTTTTACGGTTAATATTCATTGTAATTCACCTCCCTTATCGGTATGTTTTGCCGTGTAACTTATGTGATTATGGTGAAACTTGTGCGATACATCGTTCATGTTATCGATGAGCAGTGAATCGGTAAAACGCTAGTTGACGTCCACCTGATGCTAACAACATCCCGGGTTGCCTCATTGCTGTCTTTCATATTTACATCTTATACAAATAACCGCATGCCCGAAATGGACTGCGGATGGTATTTTGACCTAGACCTTAGACGGGGACTGCACTAGACTGCAACAGCAGTCGATTCGTTTCCTAATAACATGTTGACCGAAATAGATGTTGACCATCCAAAAACAAAACAACAAAGATCATTTTCAGTTCGAGGATACAATAACACCATGAAATTTTGTATTGATACTAAATGAATAAAATCAAAACTACTACATAAATAAAATCAAAACAAAAAGACCCATCTTGTCTGAATTGTATTCAGACAAGATGAGTCTTATTTTACATACGCGCCCTAAGAGATTCGAACTCCTGACCTTTTGATTCGTAGTCAAACGCTCTATCCAGCTGAGCTAAGGGCGCAAAATAATACTGGAGGCGCCACCCAGATTCGAACTGGGGATAAAGCTTTTGCAGAGCTGTGCCTTACCACTTGGCTATGGCGCCGTATAAAATTAAAATGGAGCGGACGACGGGAATCGAACCCGCGACCCTCGCCTTGGCAAGGCGATGCTCTACCGCTGAGCCACGTCCGCTAATTTGAAAAATATGGCAGGGGGTATAGGATTTGAACCTATGCGTGACGGAGTCAAAGTCCGTTGCCTTACCGCTTGGCTAACCCCCTACAGTATTAAAAAAATAAAGGGCGATCGACGGGAATTGAACCCGCGAATGTCGGAGTCACAGTCCGATGCGTTAACCCCTTCGCCACGACCGCCATATAAATTGACAAAAAAAATTGGCAGGGGCAGCAGGAATTGAACCCACACTAACGGTTTTGGAGACCGCTGTTCTACCTTTAAACTATGCCCCTATAAAACTGGTGGAGGCTGATGGATTCGAACCACCGAACTCAGAGAGAACAGATTTACAGTCTGCTGCGTTTGGCCACTTCGCTAAGCCTCCATATGAAAGAAAAGAAAAAATGGTGCCGGCGAGAGGATTTGAACCCCCGACCTACTGATTACAAGTCAGTTGCTCTACCAACTGAGCTACACCGGCATATTGTTATAAAGATGGCTCGGGACGGAATCGAACCGCCGACACGAGGATTTTCAGTCCTCTGCTCTACCGACTGAGCTACCGAGCCGTAACTGATGTACTGCTATGTGTCGACTCTTAATTTCGATCCATAATGACGGATGTGTATATGAGCCTGTACTATAAATGGCGGAACCGACGGGATTTGAACCCGCGATCTCCTGCGTGACAGGCAGGCATGTTAACCCCTACACCACGGTTCCACTTTAATTGCGGGGACAGGATTTGAACCTGTGACCTTCGGGTTATGAGCCCGACGAGCTACCGGACTGCTCCACCCCGCGTCGTCAAAAGAAATTCATATGGTGGAGACTGAGGGGATCGAACCCCCGACCCTCTGCTTGTAAGGCAGATGCTCTCCCAGCTGAGCTAAGTCTCCATAGGACACAAGATATATTGTATCATTATTTTAAAGTCGATGTCAAATCGATTAGTATGTACAATGGTATCTTGCCATTCTTTCAGAAAGAATATGACCCGTAGGGGATTCGAACCCCTGTTACCTCCGTGAAAGGGAGGTGTCTTAACCCCTTGACCAACGGGCCTAGCAATTATAAAGAAGTATTATGGCGGAGAGAGAGGGATTCGAACCCTCGAGACGCTTGTGACGCCTACACGATTTCCAATCGTGCTCCTTCGGCCAACTCGGACACCTCTCCATATGGCTCCCCGAACAGGACTCGAACCTGTGACAACTCGATTAACAGTCGAGTGCTCTACCAACTGAGCTATCAGGGAATATTGTCCGCTCTTACGAGCGGTCGCTTACGCTTTCGAAGTCAGCTCTACTGCGTAAAGCTTTTAGGTCTTGCTTGTCGGCTTGGCGACGTCCTACTCTCCCAGGACCCTGCGGTCCAAGTACCATTGGCGCTGGAGGGCTTAACGGTCGTGTTCGGGATGGGTACGTGTGGAACCCCTCCGCCATCATCACCAAACCTTAGTTGTCGAAGCCTAGGCTTCGTCGTACCTTGTACAAGAAAATGAATTCCTTGGTACAAGCTACCCCTGACAGGTGTCAATCACCTGAAAACTGAATCCGAAACGAATCATCGCGTATAGAAGATAGGATAAGCCCTCGACCGATTAGTATTGGTCAGCTCCATGCATTGCTGCACTTCCACCTCCAACCTATCTACCTCGTCGTCTTCAAGGGGTCTTACATACTGGGAAATCTCATCTTGAGGGGGGCTTCACGCTTAGATGCTTTCAGCGCTTATCCCGTCCGCACGTAGCTACCCAGCGATGCTCCTGGCGGAACAACTGGTACACCAGCGGTGCGTCCATCCCGGTC